>NZ_JBITXX010000009.1:0-303345 GCF_044544925.1 Streptomyces sp. NPDC053431
CTTCCTTCGTTTCCGACTCTATCAGATCTTTCCGATCCGATTTCCTCGGTGCTTTCCGGTCCCTTTCGCTTTCGCTCCGGGCCCTTCCGGCGGTTTCGAGCTTATCAGATCTTTTCGATCCGATTTTCTCGGTGCTTTCCGGTCCCGGCTTTCCGACTTTCGTCTTCTTTCCGAGGCCTTCCGGCGCGTTCCGACTTTATCAGAGGTTCTGAGTCGGATTTCCCGCCTCCCGGTTCACCCTCCCGGCACACAGCGGTGCCCGGGTGGTTCCCTCTGGCGGAGCCGTAAACGTACTGGAGGGGGGCGCCCCGATGCAAATCGAGGCGCCCCCCTCCGCCGTACGAGACGGTCCGTCAGACCTCCACGACCACCGGGAGGATCATCGGGCGGCGGCGGTAGGTGTCGGAGACCCACTTGCCGACCGTGCGGCGGATCAGCTGCTGGAGCTGGTGCGGCTCGACCACGCCGTCCTGGGCGGACTTGTTCAGGGCCTGGTCGATCTTCGGGAGCACCGCGTCGAAGGCGGAGTCCTCGATGCCGGAGCCGCGGGCGTGGACGTGCGGGCCGCCCACGATCTTGCCGCTGGAGGCGTCCACGACCACGTAGACCGAGATGATGCCCTCCTCGCCGAGGATCCGGCGGTCCTTGAGGGAGGACTCGGTGACGTCGCCGACCGAGAGGCCGTCCACGTAGACGTAGCCGGCCTGGACCTTGCCGGTGATGCGGGCGCGACCGTCGACCAGGTCGACGACGACGCCGTCCTCGGCGATGACGATGTGGTCCTTGGGGATGCCCGTCATCGCGCCGAGCTCGGCGTTGGCGCGCAGGTGGCGCCATTCGCCGTGGACCGGCATGAGGTTCCGCGGCTTGCAGATGTTGTAGAAGTACAGCAGCTCGCCGGCCGAGGCGTGGCCCGAGACGTGGACCTTGGCGTTGCCCTTGTGGACGACGTTGGCGCCCCAGCGGGTCAGGCCGTTGATCACGCGGTAGACCGCGTTCTCGTTGCCCGGGATCAGGGACGAGGCCAGGATGACCGTGTCTCCGGGGACGATCCGGATCTGGTGGTCACGGTTGGCCATCCGGGACAGGGCGGCCATGGGCTCGCCCTGGGAGCCCGTGCAGACCAGCACGACCTCGTCGTCCGGGAGGTCGTCCAGCGTCTTCACGTCGACGACCAGACCGGCCGGGACCCGCAGATAGCCGAGGTCACGGGCGATGCCCATGTTGCGGACCATGGAGCGGCCGACGAAGGCGACCCGGCGGCCGTACTCGTGGGCGGCGTCCAGGATCTGCTGGATGCGGTGCACGTGGCTGGCGAAGCTGGCCACGATGATGCGCTTCTGGGCGTTGGCGAAGACGTTGCGCAGGACGTTGGAGATGTCGCGCTCGTGCGCCGTGAAGCCCGGGACCTCGGCGTTCGTCGAGTCCGTGAGCAGGAGGTCGATGCCCTCCTCGCTCAGGCGCGCGAAGGCGTGCAGGTCCGTGAGGCGGTTGTCCAGCGGCAGCTGGTCCATCTTGAAGTCGCCGGTGTGGACGACCATGCCCGCGGGGGTGCGGACGGCGACGGCCAGGGCGTCGGGGATGGAGTGGTTGACGGCGATGAACTCGCAGTCGAAGGGGCCGAACCGCTCGCGGTTCCCCTCGGCCACCTCAAGGGTGTAGGGGCGGATGCGGTGCTCCTGGAGCTTGGCCTCGATCAGGGCGAGGGTCAGCTTGGAGCCGATGAGCGGGATGTCCTGCTTCATGCGGAGCAGGTACGGCACGCCACCGATGTGGTCCTCGTGGCCGTGGGTCAGGACGATGCCCTCGATGTCGTCGAGGCGGTCCTGGATGGTGGTGAAGTCCGGCAGGATCAGGTCGACGCCGGGCTGCTCCTCCTCGGGGAAGAGGACGCCGCAGTCGACGATGAGAAGGCGGCCGTCGAACTCGAAGACCGTCATGTTCCGGCCGATCTCGCCGAGGCCACCGAGCGGGGTGACGCGCAGGCCGCCCTTGGGCAGCTTCGGCGGGGCGCCGAGTTCAGGATGCGGATGGCTCAAAAGTCTCTCCTCACCATGCGCGCCACGTACCGGCTCGGCACGTGGCGCGCATGACATTCGTGCACTTGCTGTCGTCATTCAGTTACGGATCTTCAGTTGTGAAGTCTGTTGTCAGAGCTGTACCCCGCCGGCGGCCAGATCGACCTTGAGCTGGGCGGTCTCCTCGGGGGAGAGCTCGACGAGGGGCAGGCGCAGGGGGCCGGCCGGGAGGCCCTGGAGGGCGAGGGCGGCCTTGGTGGTCATGACGCCCTGGGTGCGGAACATGCCGGTGAAGACCGGGAGCAGCCGCTGGTGGATCTCGGTGGCCTTCTGGACGTCGCCGGCCAGGTAGGCCTCGAGCATGGCGCGGAGCTCCGGGGCGACGACGTGGCCGACCACGGAGACGAAGCCGCAGGCGCCCACGGAGAGCAGCGGCAGGTTGAGCATGTCGTCGCCGGAGTACCAGGCGAGGCCGGAGCGGGCGATGGCCCAGCTGGCGCGGCCGAGGTCGCCCTTGGCGTCCTTGTTGGCGACGATCCGGGGGTGCTCGGCGAGCCGGACGATGGTCTCGGTGTCGATCGGGACGCCGCTGCGGCCGGGGATGTCGTAGAGCATCACCGGGAGCTCGGTGGCGTCGGCGATGGCCGAGAAGTGCCGGTACAGGCCCTCCTGCGGGGGCTTGTTGTAGTACGGCGTGACGGCGAGCAGGCCGTGCGCGCCGTCGCGCTCGGCGACGCGGGCGAGCTCGAGGCTGTGGTGGGTGTCGTTGGTTCCGATGCCGGCGACGACGTGTGCGCGGTCGCCGACCGCCTCCAGTACCGCCCGTACCAGCTGCGATTTCTCCGCGTCGGTGGTGGTGGGGGACTCGCCGGTGGTGCCGTTGACGATCAGGCCGTCGTTGCCCGCGTCGACGAGGTGGGAGGCGAGTCGCTGGGCACCGTCGAGGTCGAGTGCGCCGTCCGCCGTGAACGGCGTGACCATGGCGGTGAGGACCCGCCCGAAGGGGGTCTGCGGAGTGGAGATCGGAGCCATGGGTAACACGCTACTCGCTGCTCAGCGCCGGGTGCCCCCTCGGGGGACGTGATAAGGGGAGCCCGGCACTGCCTGCTCGGGGGTTCAAGCAGTGCCGGGTCCGTTTGATCAGCCTAGATGAACTTCGTGAAACGTCGCAATACGGACACTTCGTGCGTGAAGTTCGTACTTATGTGCATACGGCCCGTGCGCTACGGCGCCACACGGCCGTTCTTGTTGAAGGCCTCGTAGGTCAGCGGCATCAGCCGGGCCCAGTGGGCCTCCATCTTCTCGCCGACCATCTCGATCTCCCGCTGCGGGAAGGACGGCACCGCGGCGAGCTCGTGCTGGGTGCGCAGGCCGAGGAAGTGCATCAGCGAGCGGGCGTTGCAGGTGGCGTACATGGAGGAGAAAAGGCCGACCGGCAGGACCGAACGGGCGACCTCGCGGGCGACGCCGGCCGCCAGCATCTCCTGGTACGTGGCGTACGCCTGGCGGTACGAGTCCTCCATGGTCCGGCTGACCAGCTGATGCTGCTCCTCGGTGCCCTCGACGAAGACGTACTTGCCGGGGCGGCCCTGCTGGACCAGCTTGCGGGAGGCGTCCGGCACGTAGAAGACGGGCTGCAGCTCCCTGTAGCGGCCCGATTCCTCGTTGTACGACCAGCCCACCCGGTGCCGCATGAACTCGCGGAACACGAAGATCGGGGCGCTGATGAAGAAGGTCATCGAGTTGTGCTCGAAGGGGCTGCCGTGGCGGTCCCGCATCAGGAAGTTGATGAGGCCCTTGGAGCGCTCCGGGTCCTTCTGGAGCTCTTCGAGGGACTGCTCGCCCGCGGTGGACACGCGCGCCGCCCAGAGGACGTCGGAGTCGGTGGCGGCGCTCCGTACCAGGTCGACGGTGACGTCGCTCCGGATGTCGATCTTCGCGTCGTGCTCGGAGGGGGTGTCGGTCACCAGCGGTCCTTCCCGGCGGGGCTCATTGCAGTCGCCCACTCTAGCCAGGTCCTCCCGGAGGATGAGATTCGGCCGCTTTGATGAAAAAACGGCACCAAAGCGCCGGTTCGCTCGTCTGTACCTGTGACAGACACGCACACCACCGATTCGAGGAGAGTGGCCCTGATGTTCCGCCGGCGAGAGGCCGTACCGTTCGCGTTCGTCGCGGAGTCCGACCGCTTCCGCAGTAACGTCACTCCGCCTCCCCGGGAGCGTCTCAGGCCCTCCGAGGTCCTCGGCCGTACGCTGATCGGGCTGACCGTCGTCGCGGGGCTCGTCGGGTCGCTCGTGCTCGGCATGCCCTCCCTCCAGTCCGGGGACGCGGGGGGACGGCAGCAGTCCGAGGCTTCCCACGGGCGCTGAGGTAGCCTCACCGGGCACAGCCCACCGAACGTGCTTGTGAGTGAGGACCTGTCGTGCCCCTGCCCTTTCTGACGGCCGACCACGATTTCGAGGCGGACGACGACATCGCGCTGCCGTTCGACGACCACGACCAGTGGCGTCGCCCGTACCGGCCCGGGCCGTGGCGGGTGGGAATCGCCGCGCTCGCGCTGCTGCTCGCCTCGTTCGTGCTGCTGGCGGCCGTCATCGTCACCGTGGCCGGCGCGACCGGCGGGGCCCTGTTCACCTTCGGTGTCGCCGCGCTGGTCATCGGCGCCGCGCTGCGCGTGCTGCGCATGGGCGTGTGGGTGAGCCGGGCCGGTCTGCGGCACGTCTCGTTCTTCTCGACCCGGACCGTGCCGTGGGCCCAGGCCGCCGCCGTACGCACCACCCAGCAGCCGGTGCGCTGGCTGGGACTCCCCCGCACGGTCCAGGGCCAGGCCCTGGTGCTCGTACGGCGGGACGGTGAGCAGGCGCCGCTGCTCACCGACCACAACGCCGACTTCCTGTCCCGCGTCGAGGCCTTCGACCGCGCGGCGGACACGATCGAGGCCTGGAACGCGGAGTACGCCGGCGCGCACTGAGCGCGCCGGGCGCGTCAGTCCGCCGCGTACAGCGTCAGCGCGCCGCGTGCAGCGTGATCGCGCGCTGCATCGCCTTGCGGGCGCGCGGGGTGTCGCGGGCGTCGTGGTACGCCACCGCGAGGCGGAACCAGCAGCGCCAGTCGTCCGGCGAGTCCTCCGTCTCGGCCTTGCGCCGGGCGAAGACCTCGTCGGCCGAGTCGCGGTCGATCCGGCCGCCCTCGGTGCGCCTCAGCTCGTCGACGGGCAGTCCGCCCTCGGCCTCCAGCTCCGCGGCCAGGCGATTCGCCCGGCGCGCGAAGCTGGTGTTCTTCCACAGGAACCAGCCGCCGACCAGCGGCAGCAGGAACGCGACCGCGCCCATGCCCATGGCCGCAGGCTCGCCGGTCAGCAGGAGCAGGACCCCCTCCATCCCCACCACGCCGAAGACGAGGACGAGGACGGTGGAGAGGAAGACGTACGTGATCTTTCCGCCCATGACCGTCAGCCCAGGTCCAGGAAGTGCTCCAGGCCGAAGGTGAGGCCCGGGGTGGTCACGACACGGCGGGCGCCCAGAAGGATGCCCGGCATGAAGCTGGAGTGGTGCAGGGAGTCGTGCCGGACGGTGAGGGTCTCGCCCTCGCCGCCGAGCAGCACCTCCTGGTGGGCGAGCAGGCCCATGAGCCGTACCGCGTGCACCCGGACGCCGTCCACGTCCGCGCCGCGCGCCCCCTCCAGGGCGGTCGCCGTGGCGTCCGGCTGGGCGCCGAGGCCGGCCTCGGCGCGGGCGGCGGCGATCAGCTGGGCGGTGCGGGTGGCGGTGCCGGAGGGGGCGTCCACCTTGTGCGGGTGGTGCAGCTCGACGACCTCGACGGACTCGAAGTAGGGAGCCGCGATCTGCGCGAACTTCATGGTGAGGACCGCGCCGATGGAGAAGTTCGGGGCGATCAGGACGCCGGTCTCCGGGGACTGGGCGAGCCAGCCCTTGAGCTGCGCGAGGCGCTCCTCGGTCCAGCCGGTGGTCCCGACGACCGCGTGGATGCCGTGGCGCACGCAGAAGTCGAGGTTGCCCATGACCGAGGCCGGGGTGGTCAGCTCGACGGCGACCTGGGCCTCCGCCTCGACGAGCGTCTCCAGCTTGTCGCCGCGGCCGAGGGCCGCGACCAGTTCCATGTCCTCGGCGGCCTCGACGGCCTTGACCGCCTCGGAGCCGATCCGGCCCTGGGCTCCGAGGACCGCCACGCGCAGCTTGCTCATTGCTCTTCCTTACTCGTACTCGGGGGACTCGGGGGTCAGGAGACCGCTTCGTGGAGGCGGCTCGCCTGCTTGTCCTTCAGCGGGCCTATCACCGAGAGCGAGGGCCGCTGCTCCAGTACATCGCGGGCCACTTCCCGTACGTCGTCGGGGGTGACGGCCGCGATCCGGGCCAGCATGTCGTCGACCGACATCTGGGTGCCCCAGCACAGCTCGCTCTTGCCGATGCGGTTCATCAGCGCGCCGGTGTCCTCCAGGCCGAGGACGGTCGAGCCGGAGAGCTGACCGATGGCGCGGGCGATCTCGTCGTCGGTGAGTCCGTCCGAGGCGACCTTGTCGAGCTCGTCCCGGCAGATCCGCAGCACGTCGTGTATCTGGCTGGGCCGGCAGCCCGCGTACACGCCGAAGAGGCCGCAGTCGGCGAATCCGGAGGTGTACGAGTACACGCTGTAGGCGAGGCCGCGCTTCTCCCGGACCTCCTGGAAGAGGCGGGAGGACATGCCGCCGCCGAGGGCCGTGTTCAGCACGCCGAGGGCCCAGCGGCGCTCGTCGGTGCGGGCCAGGCCCGGCATGCCGAGGACCACGTGGGCCTGCTCGGTCTTGCGGCCGAGCAGCTCGACCCGGCCCGCGGTGCGGATGGTGCGCTTCCCGTCGCGCGGGGCGACCGGGCGGGCGTCCGGACGGCCGAGGGCGCCGGCCTTCTCGAAGGCGCGGCGGACCTGCCGTACCACCGTGGCGTGGTCGACGTTGCCGGCGGCGGCGACGACCAGGTGGGTGGGGTCGTAGTGCTTCTTGTAGAAGCGGGCGACCTGGTCCCGGGTGAGCGCGTTGATGGTGTCGACGGTGCCGAGGACCGGGCGGCCCAGCGGGGTGTCGCCGAACATCGTCTGCGCGAACAGGTCGTGCACCACGTCGCCGGGGTCGTCCTCGGTCATCGCGATCTCCTCGAGGATGACGCCGCGTTCGGCGTCCACGTCGGAGTCGAGGATGAGCGAGCCCGTGAGCATGTCGCAGACGACGTCGATCGCCAGCGGCAGGTCGGTGTCGAGGACCCGGGCGTAGTAGCAGGTGTACTCCTTCGCCGTGAAGGCGTTCATCTCGCCGCCGACCGCGTCGAGCGCGGCGGAGATGTCGAGGGCGGACCGCTTGTGGGTGCCCTTGAAGAGGAGGTGCTCCAGGTAGTGGGTGGCGCCGTTGAGGGCCGGGGTCTCGTCCCGGGAGCCGACGTGCGCCCAGATGCCGAAGGTGGCGGAGCGCACCGAGGGCAGGGTCTCGGTGACGATGCGGAGGCCGCCGGGAAGGGTGGTGCGACGGACCGTGCCGATGCCGTCCTTGCCCGGGAGAAGCGTTTGGGTACGGGCGACGGCCCGCCCCTCGGAAGAGGGGCGGGCCGTCGTCGCGGAACTGCGGGACGTCACTGGTCGGTGTCGTCCTTCGCCTCGTCCTCGCCCTCGATCACGGGGATCAGGGAGAGCTTGCCGCGCTGGTCGATCTCGGCGATCTCGACCTGGACCTTCGAGCCGATCGCGAGCACGTCCTCGACGTTCTCCACGCGCTTGCCGCCGGCGAGCTTGCGGATCTGCGAGATGTGCAGCAGGCCGTCCTTGCCCGGGAGCAGGGAGACGAAGGCACCGAAGGTGGTGGTCTTGACGACCGTGCCCAGGTACCGCTCGCCGACCTCCGGCATGGTCGGGTTGGCGATGCCGTTGATCGTGGCGCGCGCGGCCTCGGCGGCCGGGCCGTCGGCGGCACCGATGTAGATGGTGCCGTCGTCCTCGATCGTGATCTCGGCGCCGGTGTCCTCCTGGATCTGGTTGATCATCTTGCCCTTGGGGCCGATGACCTCGCCGATCTTGTCCACGGGGATCTTGACGGTGATGATCCGCGGGGCGTTGGGGGACATCTCGTCCGGGGTGTCGATCGCTTCCATCATCACGTCGAGGATGTGGAGGCGGGCGTCGCGGGCCTGCTTGAGGGCCGCGGCCAGGACGGAGGCCGGGATGCCGTCCAGCTTGGTGTCGAGCTGGAGGGCGGTGACGAACTCCTTGGTGCCGGCGACCTTGAAGTCCATGTCGCCGAAGGCGTCCTCCGCACCGAGGATGTCGGTGAGGGCGACGTAGTGCGTCTCGCCGTTGATCTCCTGGGAGATCAGACCCATGGCGATACCGGCGACGGGGGCCTTGAGGGGCACACCGGCGTTCAGCAGCGACATGGTGGAGGCGCAGACCGAGCCCATGGACGTCGAGCCGTTGGAGCCGAGGGCCTCGGACACCTGGCGGATCGCGTACGGGAACTCCTCGCGGCTCGGCAGGACCGGCACGATCGCGCGCTCGGCGAGCGCGCCGTGGCCGATCTCGCGGCGCTTCGGCGAACCGACGCGGCCGGTCTCACCGACGGAGTACGGCGGGAAGTTGTAGTTGTGCATGTAGCGCTTGCGGGTCACCGGGGAGAGGGTGTCCAGCTGCTGCTCCATGCGGAGCATGTTGAGGGTGGTGATGCCCAGGATCTGGGTCTCGCCACGCTCGAACAGGGCGGAGCCGTGCACGCGCGGGATCGCCTCGACCTCGGCGGCCAGCGTACGGATGTCCGTGACGCCGCGGCCGTCGATGCGGACCTTGTCCTTGATGACGCGCTCGCGCACCAGGGCCTTGGTCAGGCTGCGGTAGGCGGCGGAGATCTCCTTCTCGCGGCCCTCGAAGGCCGGGAGGAGCTTCTCGGCGGCGATCTCCTTGACGCGGTCCAGCTCGGCCTCGCGGTCCTGCTTGCCCGCGATGGTCAGCGCCTGGGAGAGCTCGCCCTTGACGGCGGCCGCGAGGGCCTCGTACACGTCGTCCTGGTAGTCCAGGAAGACCGGGAACTCGCCCTCGGGCTTGGCGGCCTTGGCGGCCAGGTCCGACTGGGCCTTGCAGAGGACCTTGATGAACGGCTTCGCGGCCTCGAGACCGGCGGCGACGACCTCCTCGGTCGGCGCCTCGGCGCCGCCCTTGACGAGGGCGATGGTCTTCTCGGTGGCCTCGGCCTCGACCATCATGATCGCGACGTCGCCGTCCTCCAGGACGCGGCCCGCGACGACCATGTCGAAGACGGCGTCCTCGAGCTCGGTGTGCGTCGGGAAGGCGACCCACTGGCCCTTGATCAGCGCGACGCGGACGCCGCCGATCGGGCCGGAGAAGGGCAGGCCGGCCAGCTGGGTAGACGCGGACGCGGCGTTGATCGCGACGACGTCGTACAGGTGGTCCGGGTTCAGCGCCATGACGGTGGCGACGACCTGGATCTCGTTGCGCAGGCCCTTCTTGAAGGACGGGCGCAGCGGGCGGTCGATCAGGCGACAGGTGAGGATCGCGTCCTCGGAGGGGCGGCCCTCCCGGCGGAAGAAGGAGCCGGGGATCTTGCCGGCGGCGTACATCCGCTCCTCGACGTCCACCGTGAGGGGGAAGAAGTCGAGCTGGTCCTTGGGCTTCTTCGACGCGGTGGTCGCGGAGAGGACCATCGTGTCGTCGTCCAGGTAGGCGACGGCGGAGCCGGCGGCCTGGCGGGCCAGACGGCCCGTCTCGAAGCGGATGGTGCGGGTGCCGAAGGAGCCGTTGTCGATGACGGCCTCGGCGTAGTGGGTCTCGTTCTCCACTAGCGGTTTCTCCTACGTTTCGTCTTTGCGCCCGCGGGCCCGTGTGGCCAGGGGCGGTGCGGGAGAAGCGCTGTCGTGGCGGGCCGGTCTTCGATCGAAGCTCCCGGGGCCGATGCCCGGGGGCCACTACCGAGGACCGGCGGCGTGCCGGCTGCTTCTCGCGCGTGGATGTGGCGTTGTGTGACCAGACTAATTGCCGGTGGGTACATCGCGCACGTACAGCAAAGGGAGCGGCCCCCTGAAAGTGGGAACCGCTCCCTTCACGGCGTCTTACTTGGCGCCGCCGGCCGCACCGCGGCGGATGCCGAGGCGGTCGACCAGCGTACGGAAGCGCTGGATGTCCTTCTTGGCCAGGTACTGCAGCAGACGGCGGCGCTGACCGACCAGGATGAGCAGACCACGACGGGAGTGGTGGTCGTGCTTGTGGGTCTTGAGGTGCTCGGTCAGGTCCGAGATGCGGCGGGACAGCATGGCGACCTGGACCTCGGGGGAGCCGGTGTCGCCCTCCTTGGTGCCGAACTCGGCCATGATCTGCTTCTTGACGGCGGCGTCGAGAGCCACGCGGATCTCCTCTGGTTCGTGCGCCCACGAGTGCCCCTGGTCTAGGTCTCAGGGGAAGCTTCCATGACTCGGGAGCGAAGGTCCGATGAGCGCTGCTCCCCGATGCTCGAGGCTTCCGGGAGCGCGTACACAAACGGCCGTCACACAGCGTACCAGCTCGGCCGAGGCGACCTGGAGCGGGTTCCGGGAGTCCCGGGGCCGACCCGTTCGGCCGGACTGGGCCGGACGGGTCGGCGGGCGGGGCGGACGGGTCAGCGGGCGGGGCGGGCGGTCGGCGGGTCGGCGGGTCGGCGGTTCCGCTGACCGGCCGGCCGGCCGGCCGGTCAGCCGGTCAGCGAGCGGGCCCGCATGAAGACGTCGAGGACGGCGAGGCACAGCGGGACCAGGGAGAGCAGGACGAAGCCCTCCGTGAGGTCGAGCAGCCGGCCCCAGAAGGGCGAGAGGCCCTTCCTCGGGATGATCAGGCCGATCGCGGTGACCAGGGCGGCGCCCGCGGCGACGGCCGCGCTCAGCCAGATCGTACGGATGTCCAGGCCGCCCCGGTCCCCGTACATGAGGAGGTCCTTCACGAGGTCGACCGGCGGGTTCAGGGAGAGGCCGAGGACCAGCAGGGCGATGGCGGCGAGGCCGGCCACCAGGACGCAGGCGACCTGCGAGGTGTAGCGGAAGAGCCGGGCGCGCAGCAGCATCGCGAGGCCCGCGGCGAGGGCCAGGAGCTGGCCCCAGGTGTTGCCGGCGAAGCCGAGCACCGCGCAGGAGCCGACGACGACGGCCGCGCAGCCGCCGACCAGGCCGAGCAGCATCTCGTGGCCGCGGCGGGCCTGCAGGGCGATGCGCTCGCCGTCGACGGGCTGCGCCTCGGCGTGGGCGGCCTGGTGCGGGTCGGCGAGGAACTCGTCGTCGGCGGCGCTGCGCGGGGAGGCGTAGCCGATGGGCAGCCGGGCGAAGCGGGCCGAGAGGCCGGGCAGGAAGGCGACCAGGCCGATGGCGACGGGCACGCACACGGCGGCGGTGCCGGTGGCCGTGGCCTCGGTCAGGATCGCGACGAAGGTGGCGAGGGTGCCGACGGTGGCCAGGAAGGTCGCGGCGACGAACGGGGCGTCGCCGCTCGGGGTGAGGGCGACGAGCGCGACGGCGGCGACCAGGACGGTGACGCAGCCCAGCAGGAACTGGAGCCGGCCCGGGCCCTGCCCCGCGTCGGGCGCGACGATGCCGGAGCCGGCGATGAGCAGCAGCGGAAGCGCGCCCAGGCCGAGGGCGACGGCGGTGGCGCGGTCGCCGTACACGCGGGCGCGGACACCGGCGAAGGCGGTGAGCAGCACGCCCGCGGCGCCGGCGATGACGCCCGGCAGGCTGTGCATGTCGTGGCGGACCGGGTCGGCGAACCAGAGCACGAAGCCCATGAGGACGAGCAGCAGCACGCCGCCGACGAGGCCGGCGCCGCGCAGCAGTTCGTCGCTCCACAGGTGCCGGTCGCGGGTGACGGCGGAGGCGACGGCGTCGGACACGTCGTCGAAGACGGCGGGCGGCAGGGACTGCGCGAAGGGCCGCAGCGAGAGCACCTCGCCGTCGAGGACCTGCTGGGCGGCGAGGCTGCGCGCGCCGTCGAGGACGGTGCCGTCGCGGCGGACGAGGTGGTAGCCGGTGGGGGCGCCGGCCGGCTGGGTCTGTCCGGTCAGCCGGAGGATCTCCGGGTAGACGTCGGCGACGGCGATGTCCTCGGGGAGTGCGACGTCGATGCGGCTGTCCGGCGCCACGACGGTGACGCGGCAGAAGCCGGTCGTTGCGGTCGTACTCACGTGTCTGGACCCCCTGATTCGCGGTTGCGCACGGTGCGGCGACACCCTACCGGGGAGTGGTGACGGTGGTGGCAAGTAGGATCGCCGTCTTGTGGGGGAGTCCGCTTTGAACACAGCCGACGGGGGCGCCGGAGCGGAAGGTTCCCGCACCAGCCCGCTCGTAACGAGGGATTGATGCGCCGGTGAGCCAGATCGTCGTCAAACGCCCGCCGAGGTCCCTTCCTCCGGAAGTACCCAGCGAGGAACTGGTCCTGGAGTCTCCGCCCGAACTGCCGCGGGGGCAGCAGGAGTCCGCGTTGATGCAGCTCCTGCCGATGCTCGGCATGGGTTCGTCCGTGGTGTTCTTCTTCATGACGCCGTCTCCGATCATGCGCATCATGGGCACGCTGATGCTGGCGTCGACGGTCGGCATGGCCATCGCCCAGTTCGTCAGATTCCGTCGCGGGTCGCAGGGGCAAATGGCCGATGTGCGGCGGGACTACCTCAAATACCTCGCGCAGACCCGGCGTACGGTGCGGCGCACGGCGCGCAAGCAGCGGGACGCTCAGCTGTATCTGCACCCGGCGCCCGAGCAGTTGTGGTCGGTGGTCGCCGAGGGTTCGCGGCTGTGGGAGCGCCGGGTGGGCGACCACGACTTCGCGCAGGCG
Source organism: Streptomyces sp. NPDC053431 (assembly GCF_044544925.1). NCBI lineage: Bacteria > Bacillati > Actinomycetota > Actinomycetes > Kitasatosporales > Streptomycetaceae > Streptomyces > Streptomyces sp. NPDC053431. Next base: position 12,852 of record NZ_JBITXX010000009.1, read on the forward strand.
CGGATCGGCCTGGGCGCCCAGCAGTTGGCGACTCCGCTGGTGGCGCCGGACACGGCGCCGGTGGACGAGCTGGAGCCGCTGTGCGCGGGCGCCATGCAGCAGTTCCTGGCGGTGCACGGCACGTTGGACGGACTGCCGATGGCGGTCTCGCTGCGGGCGTTCTACCACGTGACGGTGTCGGGCGACCCGGAGGCGGCGCAGTCGGCCGCGCGCGGTCTGGTGGCGCAGCTGGTGACGCTGCACTCCCCCGACGACCTGATGCTGGCCGTGGTCGCGGCCCGGGGCGCGCAGGAGCGCTGGGACTGGACCAAGTGGCTGCCGCACAGCCAGGTGCAGGGGACCGTCGACGGGGCCGGCACGAAGCGTCTGTTCGGCGACGACCTGGGCGAGCTGGAGCAGCTCATCCGCAACCGGCTCGACGGCCGGCCGCGGTTCAGCCGGGACAACCAGCCGGTCCTGGACCAGCCGCACGTCGTGGTGATCCTGGACGGCGGGATGGTGCCGCCGGACTCGCTGTTCGCGGCGGCCGAGGGGCTGCAGGGCGTGACCATCGTCGAGGTGGTCTCCGGCGAGCTGGACGAGCCGCGCGGCGGTCTGTCCGTGGTCGTGCGGCCGGGGCGGCTGCGCCTGGAGTCGGGCGGCGGTTTCGCGTACGAGGGCGTGCCGGACGTCATGTCGCTGCCGGCGGCGGAGGCGCTGGCCCGGCAGCTGGCGCCGCTGCGGATGGGCGGCGGGGACGACGACGAACCGCTGCTCGCCAACCTGGACTTCACGGATCTGCTGAACCTGGGCGACGCCGCCTCGGTGGACGTGGCCCGCACCTGGCGGCCGCGGTCGGTGGCGGAGCGGCTGCGCGTGCCGATCGGTGTCGGCGAGGACGGCTCGCCGGTCATGCTGGACCTGAAGGAGGCCGCGCAGGAGGGCATGGGCCCGCACGGTCTGTGCGTGGGCGCGACCGGCTCCGGAAAGTCGGAGCTGCTGCGCACGCTGGTGCTCGGTCTGGCCGTCACGCACTCCTCGGAGACGCTGAACTTCGTCCTCGCGGACTTCAAGGGCGGTGCCACGTTCGCGGGCATGTCGCAGATGCCGCACGTGGCCGCCGTCATCACCAACCTGGCGGACGACCTGACGCTGGTCGACCGCATGGGCGACGCGATCCGCGGTGAGCTGCAGCGGCGCCAGGAGCTGCTGCGTTCCGCGGGCAACTACGCCAACATCCACGACTACGAGAAGGCGCGGGCGGCCGGTGCTCCCCTGGAGCCGCTGGCCTCGCTGGTCCTCGTCATCGACGAGTTCAGCGAGCTGCTGACGGCCAAGCCCGACTTCATCGACATGTTCATCCAGATCGGCCGCATCGGCCGCTCGCTGGGTGTGCATCTGCTGCTCGCCTCGCAGCGCCTGGAGGAGGGCAAGCTGCGCGGCCTGGACACGTACCTGTCGTACCGGATCGGTCTGCGGACCTTCTCGGCGGCCGAGTCGCGCACGGCGATCGGCGTGCCGGACGCGTACCACCTGCCGTCGGTGCCGGGTTCGGGCTATCTGAAGTTCGGCACGGACGAGATGACCCGCTTCAAGGCGGCGTACGTCTCGGGCACGTACCGGACCGGTGGTCCGCGCCTGGAGGCGGGGAACCTGCAGATCGAGCGGCGGCCCGCGGTGTTCACGGCCTCGCCGGTGCCGGTGGTGTACGCCGCGCCGGACCCGGCGTACCTGACGGCGCAGCGCGGCGAGGAGGACGACGCGCTCGCGGACACCGTCCTCGACGTGATCGTGCGGCGGCTGGAGGGTCAGGGCGTGCCGGCCCATCAGGTGTGGCTGCCGCCGCTCGACCAGGCGCCGTCGCTCGACCAGCTGCTGCCGGGGCTGGCGCAGACCGCGGACCGGGGGCTCACGGCGACCGAGTACACCCGCCCGGGCGGGCTCACGGTGCCGCTCGGCCTCATCGACAAGCCCTTCGAGCAGCGGCGCGAGGTGCTGTACCGGGACTTCTCGGGGGCGGCGGGCCACATGATGGTGGTCGGCGGTCCGCAGTCGGGCAAGTCGACGCTGATGCGCACGCTGATCTCGTCGTTCGCGCTCACCCACACGCCGGCCGAGGTGCAGTTCTACTGCCTGGACTTCGGTGGCGGCGGCATGTCGTCGCTGGCCGAGCTGCCGCATGTCGGCGGGGTCGCGTCCCGGCTGGACCCGGAGCGGGTGCGGCGCACGGTCGCCGAGGTGCTCGGCGTGCTCAACCGGCGCGAGGAGTTCTTCCGTTCGCACAACATCGACTCCATGACCACCTACCGGCGCAAGCGGGCGGCGGGTGAACTGGCGGGCGAGGCCTGGGGCGACGTGTTCCTGGTCATCGACGGCTGGGGCGGTTTCCGCAACGAGTACGAGGGGCTCGAGTCCACGGTCGCCGACCTGGCGGCGCGCGGTCTCGGTTACGGCATCCACGTGGTGATCACCGCGGCCCGTTACATGGAGGTGCGGGCGGCGCTCAAGGACCAGATGCTGGGCCGGCTGGAGCTGCGGCTCGGTGACGTCATGGACTCCGAGTTCGACCGCAAGGTCGCGGCGAACGTGCCGACGGGCGTGCCCGGGCGGGGTCAGGTGCCGGAGAAGCTGCACTTCATGGGGGCGCTGCCGCGGATCGACGGCTCGAGTTCGGCGCAGGACCTGGCGACGGGCACGGCGGCCTTCGTGGAGGCCGTTCGCGGTGCCTGGCAGGGTCCCCCGGCGCCGGCGGTCCGGCTGCTGCCGCACAAGCTGGCCGCCGACCAGCTGCCGAAGGGCTTCGAGTTCCCGCAGCACGGCATCGCGATCGGCATCGACGAGACGCGTCTGGAGCCGGTGTTCGTCAACTTCGACACCGATCCGTTCTTCCTCATCTTCGGTGAGAGCGAGTCGGGCAAGACGAACCTGCTGCGGCTGATCGCCAAGCAGATCGGCGAGCGGTACTCCCCCGACGAGGCGAAGCTGGTCGTCGGCGACTACCGCCGCGCGCTGCTCGGCAGCCTGCCGGAGGAGCACCTGCTGGAGTACGCGCCGATGGCGAGCTCCATGCAGATGCACATGGAGGCGCTGTCCGGAGTGTTCTCGCGGCGCCAGCCGCCGCAGGACGTGACGCCGCAGCAGCTGCGGGACCGCAGCTGGTGGTCGGGCCCGCAGGTCTTCATCATCGTCGACGACTACGACCTGGTGGCGACGAGCGGCGGCAACCCGCTGGCGCCGCTCGCGGAGTTCCTGCCCTTCGCCCGTGACACGGGCGTGCGCTTCATCATCGCGCGCAACAGCGCGGGCGCCTCGCGTTCCATGTACGAGACGTTCATGCAGCGCATCAAGGAGCTGGGCGCGCAGGGCGTGGTCCTGTCCGGCGACCCGCAGGAGGGCGACCTGCTCGGCAACGTTCGGCCGCGGCCGATGCCGCCGGGCCGGGGCTACTTCGTCTCGCGACGGGGGGCGGCTTCGCTGGTGCAGACGGGGCGTTTGCCGGAGAGGTGAGGTCCATCCCTTCCTGGGGGCCCGCGGCAGGGTTGCGGTTCCGGTTTCGACACCGGACCGTGACCCTGCCGTTGGCCATGGTTGGACGTGAGCACTTCAGAACTGCAAACATCGCCGTAACTCAGCGAAGGGGGAACCCGTGTCGTTCGACGACGAGTGGGCTCAGGACAAGGACAACGCGAGGACGCCGCGGACGCAGGCGTCGGACATGCGGCTGAACCAGCTGCCCGCGGACCCCGGCGGCGGCTCCGGCAGCCCGGACCTCGCGACGTCGCCCGCCAGGAAGAAGGCCGCCGCCAACACCATCGAGACCCAGATCCAGCCGAACCTGAAGTCGGCCGCGGACGCGGCGGACGAGGGCACCGACGGCGCGGTGACGGAGTTCAAGGGCTGGGACACGTCCGCCGGCCTGAAGAAGGCCCACGAGCACTGGGACAGCCAGGTGAAGCGGCTGAACGCGCGCCTCGAATCGGAGAAGAGCGCGCTGCGGAACACGTCGACGCTGTTCCAGAACAACGACCTGACGACGGGATACAGCTTCGCGCCGACGCAGTCCAAGGTCTCGGGAATCTAGGGGGAATCGCGGTGCCGACGTACCAGGAGATCGTGCAGACCGACCTCGGCAAGCTGAGCACCGCCGCCGACGGCTGGAAGAGCATGGCGGAGAAGCTGAAGAAGGTCGAGGACCTCTACGAGAAGGAGGTCCAGAGCGTCGCCACCAAGAACCCGCTGTGGATGGGCCAGGCCCAGCAGTTCAGCGCGCAGAACTTCGGGATCACGCGCAACGAGCTCGACGCGGCCCAGAAGGAAGCGCTCGCCATGGAGTCGCTGCTCCGGGACGCCCACGGCACGTTCACCGAGCTCAAGGGGCGGGTGAAGGCGGCGGTCGACGAGGCGGTCGCGGCCGGCATGAAGGTCTCCGAGTCCGGCAGCGCGAGCTACGACTTCAGCAAGGTCAGCGCCCAGGAGGCGAACGCCATCCGCCATGACCCGGATCTGCGGGAGGTGGAGATGTCGTACACCCGCAAGATCAACGACGCGGTCAAGGCGGTCACGGAGTTCGATGCGGACGTCAAGGTCGCTCTGCTCAACGCCTCCGGCGCCGACGGCACGGCCATGTTCGGCTTCAACTCGAAGCCGGTCGACGACGTCGAGGCCGTCGAGGCGCTCGCCCTGTCGGAGAAGGTCCGCGAGGGCAAGGCGTCGAAGGCGGAGCTGGAGCACTACCGCGACCTGCTGAAGCAGAACTCCGACGACAAGCACTTCAGCGAGGCGTACCTGAACGGCCTCGGCGCCAAGGACACGCTGACGATCGCCGACAGGATGAACCTGGCCGCGAACGAGCGGGGCATTCCGGCCGACCAGAAGAAGCTCTACGAGTCGATCCAGGCCGGCCTGGCGGACACGATCGCCTCCGGCACGAAGGACCCGAACAGCTACGCGTACCGGCCGTTCGTGGACGGGCTGAAGGAGCTCGGTGGCAAGGTCGTCACAGACGAGACCGGCCCCTTCGGCGACAACGTCCCGACACAGGGGTACCAGGTCCTCGTCACCCTCATGAACCAGGGGAACCCGGACGGCTACGGCAAGGAGTTCCTCAACGAGCTCGGTCACGACATGATCGAGATCGAGAAGAAGGAACCAGACCACTGGCAGCACTTCAGGGACGTCCTGCGTCCCAACATCGCTGCCGACCCGCTGGACGGGCTGCTCGACATCATGAGCAAGGACCCGGGGGATGCCGAGTACTTCCTCGACCCCAAGGCTCCGGGGAACGAGAACGGTCACCTGAAGTTCCTCCTCACAGAGCGGGAGTGGCCGAAGGAGGGGCTGAACAACCTCTATGGAACTCCCCAGTTCATGGACGACCCCTTGAAGGCCACGGGCCTCGGGAATGCCATTCAGGCAGCGGCGACGGGGCACGAGCCCGGCGAGAAGCTCGGCCCGGTCGCCCTGCACACCGAGGGCCAGGCGCGGGTCATGCACAACGCGATCAAATTCCTCGACGATGACCAAGGCGGCGCCGAGTTCCCCGAAGACCTGGCCAACCTCCGGCAACCCATGGCAAGGGCCTTGGCGGACTACGTCGCCGATACGCACCTCACCCTCACAGGGGAAGAGTCGGCGTACGGGGAGGTCGACGGCAAGGACGACATCACCACTCGGGAGGGAAAGGGTGACACCTCGAACATTGCCGTGGGTCAGGGAAGCCTCGTTCGCGTGATGCGTGGCATCGCCGAAGACGGTCCCTCGTATGCTCTCCTCTACGAGGCGGAACGCTCCTATTCCGCCCACCTGCTTGGCGAGGCCCCGGGATTCCATGGTGATCCCACCCATTCTGACAGCGCGGACTGGAACCACCGGTCACGTCAAATCGGAATGGCGATGGGCGCACTCAACGAAATCGGCGCCGATGTCTACATGGACAGGGCGGATGACAAGGTGAAGTGGGCCGAGGGAACCTCCGAGCACACGGCAGCGGCGGCCAACGGAATGATCGGAGAGATCCCGGTGGTCGGCACCGCGGGAGGTTCGATCATCGATTCCGTCAAGTACGAATGGGTGAAGGACGTCACCGACCTCGCAGAAGAACAGCGGGACAAGCAAGTCAGCAGCAACTTCGCCTCCGGCAAGCAAGGCATGACCAAGATCTTCAACCAATGGCAGGAGCAGAATCACCTGGACTCCGGGCCGTTCCATGCCGCACGGGATTCTGCCTACAACGGTCACACCAGCGGCATCAACGAGGCCAGGCGCCATCTGGGATGAATACCTTGAATCGCCGCTCTCGGCTCCTGCTCGCAGCCATTTCCGCGGTCGTCATGACCTCCTGCACTTCCAAGCCTGCGGCCCCTCCTGAAAACAGGCTCTGCAAAATCTCGGCGAGTTCTGTCGAGGAAGAGTTGCTGCACACCGTCATCCGGACGAAGAGCTATAGGACTGACTCACACCTCCCTCGCGACCAGCGCTTCGTCGAGAGGATGGAGGAGAACCTCCACAACATCGCAGACCCAGCCGCGACCTACGCCGTCACGGCATGCTCCTACGTACCGACAGGTCAAGCAGACGTCGGCCGCGCCACGATCGACTTCGAGTGGGTAACCCTCGATGACGCGAAGAAGAAGCCCGCCGAAAAGGACACCCGGGAATACCGATTGAATGGCGCAACCGGAAGATCCGATGATGTCACGACGGATCTGTACGTCCAGTGCCTCATGCCAGGTGAGCTGAAGGAGCCGTCGAGGAAGGTCCTCCTTCACACAGGTGCCGCGTTCACGGTGAATCTGGGTCCCGTTCACGATCACCACACCCAGGACCAGCAGATGGACTTCGTCTACCGCATGACGCGCAAGGCCACCGAGGTTCTGGGCTGCGAGAACAAGCCGTTGGAGAAGGATCCGGTCGTGAAGGCGGTCGCCGGGGGGAGTGCGTCGTGAAGGGCGTCGTGGGGCGCGGGGGGCAAGCGGTTGTGGGGGCGGTGCTGCTGTCCGTGCTCGTCGGGTGCGGGAGCGGGGCGGGAGCCGCGGGCTCCCTGAGCGTCGACCGTGTCGTCGAGCTCGCGGAGAAGGTCAAGAAGGACGGATCCGACAGCTGTCCGCTGCCGTACGACCTCAAGGAGGCGGCCGACGCCGCCGAGCTCGACGACCCTGGTCTCGAGCCGGGCGCTGCCGGCGGGGAGTCCGACGACCCCAAGGCCTCCGCGAGTGGCGGGAAGACGACCGATCCGCAGTCGCCCTGGCAGGGCACAACCGGTGCGCTCGTCACCTGCTCGTACCACGCGGGCGCGGATGACGTGGACGTCCACACCGGTGCCACGGCCGAGGGGAACGCGGTGTACCTTCAGGCACCTCTCATCCAGAGTGCCGGTGGCCTGAGCGTTGAGGAACTGCAGGCCTACACCGACAAGGCCGCGAAGGCGAAGGCCGGCGAGGCCGTACCCACCAAGGGTGGGAACGTCGTCACGGTCCGGCTCGACTCCGGCGGCCAGGGCGACGTCGCCCTGGTGCTGACCGCCGAGAAGGACGGCTCCGGGAAGACCTCGCTGACGCCGGAGCAGGTCCTCAAGCTCGCGAAGACCTTCGCCGCGCAGGCGGAGTGAACCGGCGGGGCCGATTCCGGGGTCCGGCTGACAGCCGGACCCCAAGGCACCCATGATTGACCTGCAACGACGCGTGTTCCGCCGCCGTATGAAGGAGCAGAGCCACATGGGCACCCAGCAGGAGAAGGACGAGCTGTACGCGCTCGACATCAGCGGCGTCACGTGGGAGGGCGCCCCCGGTACCAGCCCCGACGAGGAGCGCGTGGAGATCGCCCACCTGCCGGGCGGCGGCGTCGCGATGCGGTCCTCCCTCGACCACGACACCGTGCTGCGGTACACGAAGGCCGAGTGGGATGCCTTCGTCCTCGGCGCGAAGGACGGCGAGTTCGACCTGCGCTAGGGGAACAGCAGCAGACGGCGAGAAGGGGCCCGCTCCGGACGGAGCGGGCCCCTTCTCGTGTACCCCTGAGCCAAGGCCCGGGTCGGAGTCAGAAGGCCTCGGTGAACAGACGCGAAGCCTTGACGTCGGTGGAGCGGTAGCTGTCCTTGCCCTGCTCGATGATCTTGGCCGTCTTCTCGAGGCGGTCCTTCATGTCCTCGGCGCGCTTCTTGTACTTGCCCTGAAGGAGCTCGTACTCGTGGTGCGCGTCACCGTCCCACGTGTCGGTGACGACCCGCAGGGCGGCGTCCATCTCCGCGATGTCCTTGATGATGTTCTGCGAGACCGTACGGATACGGTTCGCCATCTCCTGGACGGACTCGTACCGGACCTTGGTACCGGCGTTGTCGACAGACATTCTGATCCCCCTTTACGTCAGATGTTGTTGAGCGAGGAGTGGTTGACGGCGGCGAAGGTGGCGCGCACCTCGTCGTCGTTCGCGTTGCTGAGGTTCTTCGTCTCGCCGACCGCGTGGAGCAGGACGTTCAGCAGTCGCCGGATGGTGTCGTGGTCCTCGTTGAGCAGCGTCTGGGCCGTCTTGAAGCCCGCGGCACCGACACCGGTCCAGCCGGCGCTGCAGGTCTCGAGGATGTTGGCGAGCTCACGAGCCTGCTTGGAGACGGCCTCGCCGGTCTCCGTGATCTTGTTCTTCGCCTTGACGATCGGATCGTCTGCGAGTCCGAACCCACCTGCGGGAGTACCCATTGTGAAGCTCCTCGTTGTTGTCGATGGCGTGTTTCATGCGTCTGTCGACGCTCTCCTGCGTACTCCCGCCGCTACGACGAGGCCGATGACGGCGACGACGGCGACGGCACCAGCGGCGATGGCCCACAGCGGGAATCCGCCGTCCTCGGAGCCTGCGGCCTGGTCCAGGTTCTTGTCCTTGGCCTGGCCGCTACCGCTTGCCCCCGTGTTCTCAGGAGAGGGGGAGGTCTGGGATGTTGTCGGCGACGCGCTCACCTTCTGGGCGGCGAGCAGCGGGTTGACGTCGGGGTCGCCCGGGTTCCCCTTGCCTTCCAGCAGGACCTGGGCGGGACGCACGGATCCGTAGCCGATGTACTTGCTGGGCACCGGGCCGTTGTGGCCGGCGGTCTCCATCATGACCCGGAGGACCTGGTTCCCGGTCCAGTCGGGATGAGCGGACCAGATGAGGGCGGCGGTGCCGGAGGCGATGGCGGTGGCCTGGCTGGTGCCCTGTTGAGCGCAGTACTTGTTCTTGTCGCTGGTGCAGCGCCCTGGAATCTCTACGCCGGGGGCTGCGAGGGCGAGGTGAGGACCGTAATTGGAGAACTTGGCGACCTTACCCTCGGTGTCGAGAGCTCCGACGGCGATCACGCCGGGGATGGCGGCCGGATAGACCGGGCCTCCGCTGCCGTCGTTGCCGGCCCCGGCGAACACCAACGCACCCTTCTTGTTGGCGTAGTCGACCACCTCGCGCCATCCGGCTGTCGTCGTCTCGTTCGCGAAACCGGCCAACGAGATGTTGATGACGCGAGCGCCGTTGTCCACGGCGTAGCGGATGCCCTTGAACTTGGTTTCCGATCCTCCCTGCCAGAAGGCACCCGTCTTTACGGGAAGGATCGTCGCATCGGGGGCGATGCCCTTCACCCCGCCGCCGGCTCCGCTACCAGCGATAGCGAGGGCCATGTTCGTGCCATGGCGGTCGGTGTCCTTGTCGTCCACCCGGCCCAGGCCCCCCGTGTCGAAGTTGCGGCCAGGCAGGACCTTTCCGCGGAGCTCCGGCAACGTCGAGTCGACACCGGTGTCGATGACAGCGACGGTGATGCCCTTGCCCGTGGCCACCTTCCACAGCTCGTCGGCCTTCATCGCGTCCAGGTACCACTGACGCGACCGCATGTCGTCCGCCTGGGCGGCCGGCGCCGCGACGGTCCACGTCGCGACGACGGCTGCCATGGCGCCGAGCAGGCCGACCGCTCGGTTGCGAGCGACCCGGGTGAGGGGGGACATCAGGGATAGCTCCTAGTCGATGACGGGCGGGACGATCTGGCGCTGGCCCGAGGTCCACGTCTCTTCGTCCTCGGACAGGTAGTCGGGACGGTGGCGCGGCTGCTGCCGCTCCTCCTCGCCCGGCTGCGTCGAAGCCGGCGGACGCACGAGACCCGTACCACCGGGAGTGAAGGCCGAGCGTCCACTCACACCGGACGCCGAAGGAGTCCCCACGGTTCCACCCGGCTGCATCGCCAGTCGACGGCCGGAACCGCGTGCCGAACCGGTGCCGCCAGGTCCGCCGGCACCGGGGCCGTGCATGCCGCCGGCGCCACGCCCGTACTGGGAGGCAGCCCTCTCCTCGCCGATGACGGTCGCCTGGGGCACCCGCTGCCCCGGTCCGCCCGGGCGACCGGGCATCTGCACCTGGCGGCCGCCCGTGATGCCCTCGGGCCGCGGACCCGTACCCATCGGGCCCGGCATCCTCAGGTCGGTGCGCGTGCCGGGTCCCGGCAGGCCCGGCATGCCAGGCATGCGGGGGCTCGTACGGGGGAGGCCCGGCTGAGAGACGAGCGGCGGCGGCACGTTCGGCAGCGACGGAACAGGCGTCGGACCGGTCGTCGTCGGCGGCTGCTGGGTCGGGGGCTGCACCGTGGGCCGGGTCGGCTTCTCCGGCGTGATCACGGAGTCCAGGTTGGTGTCCACGTCGGTGTCCGGCCGGGTCGGCGTGGTCGGCGGCTGGATGACCCGGTTGTCAGGGATCTGCCGGTCGGTGCCGCTCGGAGTCGATACGTCGGCACGCTGAACAGTCGTGTGACCCGTCTGCGTGGTGCCCGTACCCGTGCTCGAGTACGTCCCAGAGCCGGTACCACTGCCCGTGCCGTACTCCCGCTCTCCATCGGTGACGCCGCCGTCAGTCATCGGCTTGAAGTCCGGCTGCTTCTCCGAAGTGATCCGGTTCTTCGACGTGTCGTAGAACGACGCCAGCCGTTCCATCGCGCTGACCGCTTCCTGGAGCTTCGGGCCGGTCTCGGCCTCGATGCGGGCCTTCTCCTTCTCCGGGTCCGCGAAGCACATGCCCGCCGGCTTCGGCACGGACGTCTGCGCCACCTTGAGCGCCCCGCCGGCGTGCTTCATCTGCTCGGACACGACCTTGGTGAAGTCGCCGAGGACGAGCGTCTCCGAGACCATGCCCGCACCCCACGTGCGGAAGGCCTCGGCGCCCTCGCCCTCCCACTGGACGCGGGAGATGTAGTGCCGCAGGTCCGCGGCGATGTCGAGGATCTTCGGCACCGCCGCCGCGAGCGCGTCGCCGGCGCTCGTGATGTCCTCCGGCTTGGCGGACGCGATCATCGCGTACAAAGCGTCCAGGGACTTGCCCTCGAACTCTCCAGACATCGTGTTGTACTCCCCCGCTTAGCTGAATCCGCCGGAATCGCCGGTGTTCGTGGTCGGCTTGGCCGTCGGCTGGGTGGATCCGGTCGCCGGCTGCTCCGTGCCGCTGTGGCGCTTCTCGTAGTCTTCCTTGGTGAGCTTCTGGATCTCCGCGAAGCGCCGTCGCTCGTCCTCGTCCACGCCCGCGTAACCCTTGTCGGCGATCTGGGCCCGGATCCCCATGGCCTCGATCGTCTCGCCGAAGATCTTGGTCAGTTCCTCGAGCCGGGTGCGCACCTTCTCGTACGCCCCGTGCAGGTCCGACGCCGCGGCGAAGCCCGTTCCGTACGAGGCGGCCGTGACCTTCTGCTCGCCGATCTTCTTGTGCTCGGCGGGCGAGCCCTTCAAGTCGTCGACGATCTTCTGCATACGCGTCTGGAAGGTCTGGAGCGTGACGTCCTCGACTTCCAGGTCCTTCTTGCCACCGTCCCCGTTCGGCCCTGCCACTTCAGTTCCCCCTCGTCACATGCACGAACTCGCCCACTCTAACCACTCGGTACGACAGTTCCAACTGCAAAGCTACCTAGGTATTCCTACTCATTCGACGGCTCGTCAGGCGGTGCCGCGGCGGCGCCTGCTGTCGCGGATCACGACCGCCACGCCGGCGACCACCGCGACCAGCACCGCACCGATCCCCAGCGCGTACGTGGCCAGGCGTTCGGCGCGCTCCTGGGGGGTCTCCGACAGGGCCAGGTGGGCCGGTTCGGGGGCCGGCGGCTTGGGGGGCCCCGGGTCCGGGGTGGGGCCCGTCAGGGGCGGGACCGGGCCGTCGGCGAGGGCGCGTACGGGGTCGACCACTCCCCAACCCACGTAGTTGTCACGTCCGTTGATCGAGCGGATCGCCGTCTGCTCGATCCTCGTGACGATCTGGGCCGGCTTCCAGTCGGGGTACTTGGCCTTCAGCAGCGCCGCCACGCCCGCCACGTACGGGGCGGAGAAGCTGGTGCCGTTGTCCACGCACTGGCCTCCGCCCGGCACCGTGGAGACGATGTCCACGCCGGGGGCGGCGACGCCGACGAAGGTGCCCGCCTGGGAGAACGCGGCGCGTTCGTTGTTGCGGTCGGAGGAGGCCACGGCGAGCACGCCCGGGAAGGCCGCCGGGTAGGTGTCCTTCAGTTTGCCGTCCATGCCGTCGTTGCCGGCGGAGGCGACCACGACCACGCCCGCGTCGATGGCCTCGGCCACCGCCCTGCCCAGCGAGGACTGCGGGCTGAGGGGCTGGGTGGTGTCCTGCGAGATGTTGATGACGTCCGCGCCCTTGGCGACCGCGTGCTTGACGGCCTCCGCCATCGAGTCGGACTTGCCACTGTTCTTCTCGTCGTTCTGGCGGATCGGGATGATCGTCGCCTCGGGCGCCAGGCCCACGAAGCCGGTGCCCTTGCGGGGGCGGGCGGCGATGATGCCGGCCACCTTGGTGCCGTGGCCGACCAGGTCGACGGTGCCGTCGGTCTTGCCGCGCTGGTCGTCGCCGCCGCCCGGGCTCTCCTTGTCGGGCTTCAGGTAGTCCTTGCCCGCCTTGGCGTCCACCGCGGCCTTCAGCTGCGGGTTGACGTCGTCCACGCCGGTGTCGATGACCGCGACCCGGACGCCCTTGCCCTTGGTGTCCTGCCACAGCTCGTCGAGCAGCACCCGCTGGAGCGACCAGGGAATGCCCTCGATCTGCTCCTTCATCGGAAAGGTGCACTCGCCACTGCCGTCTATGTCCACCGGGCCCGGGGTCTCGGCCGGCCTGGCCGCCGCCGGGGAGGCCGCCAGCAGGGCCGTGAGGGTCGCGGCCGCCAGCAGGGCCGCGCTCCTGCGTGTCGCTGTCGTCACCTGTGCCGCCCTTCTCACGAACCCTGGGGCTGGCGCGCGCTGTTGGTGTCCAGGCGCGGGCCCTTGGACAGGAACTCCGACCACTCCATCGGTACGAGGACGGGCACGACCTTCTCGTAGCCGAGGCGCTTCTGGGCGTCGCTGGGTTCCGGGCGCCCGTCCGGCTGCTTCTGCTCCCCGGCGCCGATCTCCGAACGTCCGGAGTCACTGTCGCCGTTGGCCTGAACCGCGTAGCGCAGGCCGGTGTCGGTGACGAGGAAGAGGGAGCCGTCGGGCTTGGACTGCCTGCCCTGGGTCTGGGTGTAGAGGAGGCCGGTGCCGGGGGTGACGTAGGTGCTGGTGCCGCCGGCCGTGATGTCGGCCGGGTACTTCGGGCCCGCCCAGGTCGACAGGGTCGTCTCGCCCTTCTCTCCGACCTTCACCAGGACCGAGCAGATGGTGTCGCGCGCGTCCTCGCCGCCGACGGAGTTGATCTGCACGGACTGCCGCTGCGGCCAGCGGCGGGTGCCCTCGAAGGCCTCGGGGGAGGCGTTCGCGACGGAGGCCGCGTCGACGGGGCGCGGCTTGCCGTCCATGTCGAGGGTCACGGTCTTCGGGGAGTTGATGAGCAGCCAGGCGGTGAAGGGGGAGACCGGCTGCACCTTGCCCGGGAGCACGACGTAGTGCTGGGGGCCGGAGCCGGTCTGGGCGAGCAGCACCATGCCGACCCGGTCCTCGGTCTGGCTGAGTTCGGCGCTCGCGCCGGCCCTGCTGCCGACCGCGCCGGGGATCTGCGGGAAGTCGACGGGCTCACCGGTCTTCAGGGTGGCCAGCCAGTCGTCGGTGACCTGCTGGGGCTGCCGGTTGACGCCGAAGAGGGCCGTGGTGAGGTTCGGGGACTTCTCGTTGACCCGGTACTTGGTGCCGGTGTGGTCGACGAGGTACTGGGCGCTGTCCTTCTGCCCCTTGACGTACAGCGTCTGGCCGGCGCTCAGCTTGTTCTTGTCGTCCGTGCGCTTGAAGTCCCGCTGCGCGAACAGGAACGTCGCCTTCTGGACGCTGCCGCCGCTGCCGCCGCCGGGCTGTTCGCACACGGCCCAGCGCTTCTGCCGGCCGGCGTCGTCGGGGGCGGGGAGCCGGTCGGGGGCGTACGGGATGCCCAGGATCGGGCCGCGCGGCGGCTTGCCCTCGTCGAGCATCTTGTCGTCGACCTGGATGACCTCGAACTTGTCCGGGTTGAGCAGGAGCCGGGCGGAGGCCAGGTTGAGCACCGGGTGGAGCAGGGTCTTCCTGTCCTTGCCCTTGCCGGTGGTGAGGACCACGTACCGGGTGGTGGACTGCTTGCCGACGATCACCTTGGTGCCGGGATCGTCCCAACCCTTGGGCGCGGTCGGCCTGAACATGCCCCACGCGCCGAAGCCCGCGATCACCAGCGCGCCGATGACCAGGCCGGGGACGACCGCGCGCAGCGGCTTGGGCGCCCCCTCCTCCGTACCCGAGGGAGAGGGTTGGAGGAATGCCGCGACCGTGCGCTTCTTCGCAAAGGTGTACGCGTTGAGCTCGTCCCGCCGTGATGCCATGAGTCCCCATTTTCGTCTGGCGCAGTCTCCGCGCGGGAGTCCGGGGAGCATGGCGCCCGGCCCCCGGCCTGTCGGACCGGCCCCCTACTATGCCTGCTGTCCACCGGTGCGCGTGGGGCGGGTAGGGTGATCCAGCCGCCAAAGGCCTGGCGGGCCACGGTGATCGGGACGAATTGAGGGGGATTCTCCATCATGGCTTCCGCGACGCGGACGCGGCCCACGGCGGTCGCCGCGCCTTCCGCGCCCTCCGCCTCCCCCTCCGCGGGGCCCGGTTCGCCGGTCGCGTCCTCGGTCTCCCCGAGACTCCAGGCGCGTCCGGGACACTTCGGGGCGTTCCGATTGCAACAACTGGTGCTGATCGAGGTGGCGGCGGCGCTGCTGCTCGTCGCCGCGGTCGTCGACAAGCTGATGCTCGTCCCCGCCGGCGTGGCCGCGGCGCTGCTCGTGCTGCTCGCGGTGGTGCGCCGGCACCGGCGCTCGCTGCCCGAATGGCTCTCCACCTTCCTCGCGCTGCGCGCCCGCACCCGCCGGGCCGCCTCCTTCACGCTGCCGGAAGGCACGGAGCCGGGGCTCGCCCCGGTCGTGGAGTGCGACCCGGCGCTGCGCACGTACGCCTACAGCGACCGCGACCGGCGCCCGATCGGGATGATCGGCGACGGCACCTTCCTCACCGCGGTCGTACGGATCGAGTCCGAGGCCACGGCGCTGCGCCCCGACCGCGGCGCGCGCCCGCTGCCCGTCGGGCTGATCCAGGACGTCCTCTCCGTGGACGGCATCCGGCTGGAGTCCGCGCAGGTCGTGCAGCACACCCAGCCCGCGCCCGCGCCGCACCTGCCCGCGCAGTCGATGGCGGCCCGCAACTACGGCCCGCTGCAGGCCCAGACGGGTTCGCCCGCGGTCCGCATCACCTGGATCGCGCTCAAGCTCGACCCCGAGCTGTGCCCGGAGGCCGTCGAGGCGCGCGGCGGCGGTCTGGAGGGCGCGCAGAAGTGTCTCGTGCGGGCGGCGGACCAGCTGGCGAGCCGGCTCGCGGGCGCCGGGTTCCGGGCCACGGTCCTCACCGAGCAGGAGCTCGTCTCGGCCCTCGCGACCTCCACGTGCGCCAGCCCGATGGCGATAGCGCAGGCGGGCCGGGGGCAGGCGCAGAGCCGCCGTACCCAGGAGACCGCCCGCACCTGGCGGGTCGACGACCGGCGCCACACGACCTACTGGGTGGGCCGCTGGCCCCAGTTGGGCGGCGCGGGCGGCGCGGGGGCGTCGATGCCGCAGCTGGTGGCGCTGCTCACCTCGCTGCCGGCGCTCGCGACGACCTTCAGCCTGACCCTGAGCGGTGGTGACCGCCAGGAGGTGACGGTCACCGGACATGTACGGATCACCGGGCGCAGCGACGAGGAGCTGGTGGCCGCCCGGCACGAACTGGAGCGCGCGGCGCGCGGCGTGAAGACGGGTCTGGTGCGGCTCGACCGCGAGCAGGGCCCGGGCATGCTGGCGACGCTGCCGCTGGGGGGTGCGCGCTGATGACGACTCCTACGGGGGCGGCTTACCCGTCGGGGCCGGGGAATCCCGGGCATCCGGTGCACCCGGGGAATCCCGGGCATCCTGTGCACCCGGGCAATCCGGGCATGGGACCGGGTGCCGGCGGCCCTGGAACGGGTGGCCCTGGTACGGGCGGCGGTCCGGTCTCCAGCGGGGGTCTCGCCCCCGCGGGCGCCGCGGCCGGTGGTCCGGCGCCGGGAGGTGCCGCGCCCTTCGGCGCCGCGGCGCCCGGCGGGGTGACCGGTGGCGTTCCCGGGCGGCGGGCCGCCGCCCGGACCGCGGGCGGCGGACGCGGCGACCGGCGTACGGGGCGGGGCTCGAAGCCCCGCTTCGGCTTCGGGCTCATCGGCCCGCGCCGCGACCGCCACTCCGTGCCCGTGGACCAACTCGGCGCGCTGGCCCTGCCGGTGGGCGACGACGGCATGGTCGTCGGCGTGGACGCCGAGGGCCGGCCGGCCGTGCTCGGCATCAACCGACCCAGCCCGTACGACGTCACGCTCATCGGCGGCCTGTGGACCGCGCAGGTCCTCGCGCTGCGCGCGGCGGCCACCGGTGCCCGCGTGGCCGTGGAGACCGGCCGCGCCCAGGCCTGGACGGCGCTCGCCCAGGCGGCCGGCGGCGGCCAGCCCTGCATCACGCTGCACGACGTGGGCCGGGTGCCGCCCCAGGGCGCGTCCGCGGGCAGCCCGGTGGTCGTGGTCCGCGACTGCGGCATGCGGCCGCCGCGCGGCCGGGTCGTCTCGGGACCCTGGCAGTCGGTCCTGACGCTCCTCCCCTATCTGAGCCCCGTGGCGCCGCGCCTGTTGGAGAAGTCCTCGCTCGTCGGCGTGCAGCGGGTCTCACCCGACGAGGCCGCGCAGATCGGCCGCATCATGGGTCTCCAGCGCGCGGAGTGGGAGGCGTTGTCGACGCTGGCCGACGGGGTGACCCTGTGGTGCACCCCGGGCGACCGGCAGTTCGTGATGACGCAGGCCACGGACGCCGAGACCGGATTGTTGGGCAGCGCCCGCCGCATGGACTGAGCGGGAACGGCGACCGCGGAGAGCACCGAACCTGTCCCTCTTTGTACAGGTTTGGAGAACCGAGGGTTTCACTCTCCGGTACCCGTGGGTCACTTGGGGACGCGACCGGTCCTCACGGCGGGCAGCGGCGGGCCGTCGGCCCTGCCCGGCCGACACGGTTGGCGTTTAGGGTGGGATGTGCCCGCCCACGACGGCACAAGGGTGCGCGACCACACCAGGAGGCAAAGTGAACCGCGATCGGGACGAGAGCCACGGGGGCTGGAACCCACCCGTCGACGATCAGTCCGACGCAGACCCCGCCGAGATGACGGGTGAGTTCACCATCGACTACACCCCTCCGGCCTGGTACACGCAGAACGCGTCCGGCGGCACGGGCGGCGGGGCGCCCACGCCTCCGCCGCCGACCGGCGCGCCGGTCGCCGTGCCCGGGCTGCCGCCGAGCGGCGGCTTCGAGCCGAGCTGGGGCGCCCCGGCCTCGCCGCCTCCCCCGCCCGCGGCGGCGGCCCCGGTCCCGCCCGCGCCTGCCGCTCCGGCCCCGGCCGCGCCCGTCCCGCCCGCTCCCGCCGCTCCCGCTCCCGCCGCGGCGACGCCGTTCGGCGGCGGGGACGTGGAGAGCGGTGCGACCATGCGCTTCTCCCCCGCCGCGCTGAAGCGCGAGATGGCGGAGCTGGCGGAGCAGGGGACGCCCGCGGGTGACGCGCCCGCGGCGCCCGCCGCGAGTGACGCGCCTGCCGCGCCCGCGCCGTTGGACACGACCGGTGCCGTCGCGCCGGCGGGCGAGGCGGCCGAGACGCCCGCGGGGAGCGACGCCCAGGCCGTCCCGCCCGCGAGCGACGCGGGTGACGCCGACGAGCCGGCGCAGGCCGCGCCGGTCGTCACCGGCGCGGCCGTGGCGGACGGCGGGTCCGACGCGGCCCCGGCCTGGATGTCAGGCTCCGGCGCCGGGAGCGCCCACGACAGCGCCGCGCCGTCCGCCGACGCCGACGCGGACGCGGACGCGGCCCCGGCGGCCGTCGACGCCGGCGGCACGGCCGACGAGGCCTCGGACGCCCCCGTCCCGGCGGCGGGCACGCCCGACAGCGCCCCGGCCGGCGACGTCACCACGCCCGACACGGCCACGGACTCCACGCCGCACGCGGTCCCGGCCTCCGCCACGGACGCCGTCACGGGCATCGCCCCCGACACCGCTCCCGCCGCGTCCGACCCGGCCGCTGGCGCGCCCGGCGTCGACGGCACCCCCGGTGCCGCCGAGGCCGCGACTCCCGCTGGGCCGGCGCCCGGTTTCGACAGCGCCCCCGGCGCCTCCCCCGCCGCCGCCGACGCGGGCGTTCCGTCCGTGCCGGCCCCCGGTACGGACGGTCCCGCCGGTGCTCCGCTCACGCCGCCCGCCGCCACCGCCTCCGCCGAACCGCAGGACGCCGTGCCCGGCGCCCTCCCGCCGGTCGCGGGGCAGATTCCGGGGCAGGGTGCCGGACTGCCGCCGCTGCCGCCGTCGTTCCAGCCCGCGACGCCCGCGCCCGCGCCTCAGTGGCCGGCCCAGGCCGCTCCCGGCGACCAGCCGGTGCCGCAGGCCGCGCCGCTGCCCCCGGCCGGATCCTGGCCCGCGCCCGCGACGCCGGGCGCCCCGGGACCCGTACCGCCGCAGGCCCCGCAGCCGCCGCAGGGCGGATACGGCTTCCCGCACCCCGGCGGCCAGCCGGGTCAGCCCGCCCCGCAGCCCGGACAGCCGCCCCTGCCGCCGCAGGGCGGATACGGCTTCCCGCATCCGGGCCAGCCGGTGCAGCCGGGTCAGCAGGACCAGCCCGTACAGGCCGCCCCGCAGCACGCACAGCCGCCCCTGCCGCCGCAGGGCGGATACGGCTTCCCGCATCCGGGCCAGCCGATGCAGCCTGGTCAGCCGGGTCAGCAGGACCAGCCCGTTCAGGCCGTCCCGCAGCCCGGACAGCCGCCCCTGCCGCCGCAGGGCGGATACGGCTTCCCGCAGCCGGGACAGCCCGGGCAGCCTCCCGCCCCCCAGGGCGGCTACGGCTTCCCGCACCCGGGTCAGGACGCCCAGCCCGGTCAGCCGCAGCCTCAGCCCGGCGCCCCCGCGCCCGTACCCCCGCAGGTCCCGCAGCCGCCCCAGGCCGGCTACGGGTTCCCGCACCCGGGTCAGGACGCCCAGCCGGGGCAGCCCGCGCCCGCCGGCCCGGCCGGCCCCATCGACCCCCGCACCGGCGCCGCGTGGCCCTCCGCCGTGACGCACGACCAGCGGGAGCGGTCCGTGCCGGGGGCGCCGCTCGGGTACACCGCGGCCGTCGAGCTGTCGTCCGACCGGCTGCTGCGCAACAACAAGCAGAAGCCCAAGTCCAGCCGGAACCCCGGCGCTTCGGCGCGGTTCAAGCTGGGCGGCAAGAAGGAGGAGGCGGAGCGGCAGCGGAAGCTGGAGCTCATCCGGACGCCGGTGCTCTCCTGCTACCGGATCGCGGTCATCTCCCTCAAGGGCGGTGTCGGCAAGACCACGACGACCACCGCGCTGGGCGCGACCCTGGCCACCGAGCGGCAGGACAAGATCCTGGCGATCGACGCCAACCCGGACGCCGGCACGCTCGGCCGCCGGGTGCGGCGCGAGACCGGGGCGACCATCCGCGACCTGGTGCAGGCGATCCCGTACCTCAACTCGTACATGGACATCCGCCGGTTCACCTCGCAGGCGCCGTCCGGTCTCGAGATCCTCGCCAACGACGTGGACCCGGCCGTCTCGACGACCTTCAACGACGAGGACTACCGGCGGGCGATCGACGTCCTGGGCAAGCAGTACCCGGTCATCCTGACGGACTCCGGCACGGGTCTGCTCTACAGCGCGATGCGCGGGGTGCTCGACCTGGCCGATCAGCTGATCATCATCTCCACCCCGTCCGTGGACGGCGCCTCCAGCGCCTCGACGACCCTGGACTGGCTGTCGGCGCACGGGTACGCGGAGCTGGTGCAGCGGTCGATCACGGTCATCTCGGGGGTCCGCGAGACCGGCAAGATGATCAAGGTCGAGGACATCGTGCAGCACTTCCAGACGCGCTGCCGCGGTGTGGTCGTGGTGCCCTTCGACGAGCACCTCGCGGCCGGCGCCGAGGTCGACCTCGACATGATGCGGCCGAAGACCCGCGAGGCGTACTTCAACCTGTCGGCGATGGTGGCCGAGGACTTCGTACGGGCGCAGCAGGCGCAGGGCCTGTGGACCGCCGACGGACAGGGCGCGATGCCCCCGCACCTGGCCCCGCCCATGCCGGGACAGGGCGCCCCCCAGCCGATGCCGGGTCAGCAGGTGCCGGGGCAGCCGATGCCCGGGCAGCCGTACGCCCCCCAGCCGCCGGCGCCCGGTCAGCCCTATCCGCCGCAGCAGCCCGTGCCCGGGCAGCCCGCGCCGGGGCAGCCGTACCCGCCGCAGGGCTATCCGCCACAGCCGGCGCCGGGCCAGCCCGGCGGTCAGCCGTACGGAGCACAGCCCGCGCCCGGACATCCGTACGGGGCGCAGCCCGCTCAGCCGGGTGTGCCGCAGGGATGGCAGCAGGCCCCGGCGCAGCCGCTGCCGCCGCAGGCGGATCCGCAGGCGCAGGCTCAGGGACAGGTTCCGCCGCCCAACTGGCAGCAGCAGGCCCCTCAGCAGCCTCCGCAGGCTCCGCCAGCCCCTCAGCAGTAGGGCGTCACAGGAGTAGACCAATGAGGCCCCGTACCGGTGTTCCGGTACGGGGCCTTTCGGCATTCCCGCAGCCCACACGGTGTTTGAGACATCGTTGACGACGGCAGACCACCGCTGATACACCTTCGCTTCATCCATCGTCAGCCCAAGATCCACGGCAGCTCACCGACGCACGCATCCCCGACGCGAGGTCACGTCCCATGGTCATGGTCACGAAGGTTCCACCCCGTCCGGCACCCACCCACAGAGCCCTCCGCCTGCTGGCCGCGGCGGGTGTCACGGCCGCCTCCCTCGTGGCCGTCCCGCAGGCCCAGGCGGTGACCGCCCGGGCGGACGGCAAGGCGGACGGCGGCACGACGCTCACGGTCGCCGTCTCGCAGAGCGTCGACTCGCTCTCGCCGTTCCTCGCCCAGAAGCTCGTCTCCACCAGCATCCACCGGCTGGCCTACGAGTACCTGACGAACTACGACCCGAAGGACGCGCACCCGATCCCGGGCCTCGCGACCGCGTGGAAGCCCTCGCCGGACAAGCTGACCTGGACGTACACGATCCGCAAGAACTCGCTGTGGTCCGACGGGCAGCCGGCCACCGCCGAGGACGCGGCCTGGACCTTCAACAAGATGATGACCGACCCGAACGCGGCCACCGCCAACGGCAGCTTCACGGCCAACTTCCGGAAGGTCACCGCGCCCGATCCGCAGACCCTGGTCATCGAGCTGAAGAAGCCCCAGGCGACGATGACGGCGCTCGACGTGCCGATCGTGCCCAAGCACGTCTGGGAGAAGGTCGGCGACTTCTCGAAGTTCAACAACGACCGGCAGTTCCCGATCGTGGGCAACGGGCCCTTCGTCATCACGGACTTCAAGGTCGACCAGTACATCAAGCTGAAGCCGAACAAGACCTTCTGGCGCGGGGCGCCCAAGTTCGACGAGCTCATCTTCAAGTACTACAAGGACGGTGACGCGGCCGTCGCCGCCCTCCAGAAGGGCGAGGTGTCCTTCGTCCCGAACCTGACGCCCGCCCAGGCGGCCGCCCTGAAGACCCAGAAGAACATCAAGGTCAACGACGCCCCCGGCCGCCGCTTCTTCGCCCTCGCCACCAACCCCGGCGCGCGCGCCCAGGACGGGAAGACCTTCGGCAACGGGCACAAGGCCCTGCTCGACCCCGAGGTGCGCAAGGCGCTCTTCCTCGCCGTCGACCGCGCCACCCTGGTCGACAAGGTCTACCAGGGCCACGCCGTCGAGGGCGAGGGCTACATCCCGCCGCGCTTCGGCTCGTACTTCTGGCGGCCCGACGGCACGCAGAAGCGCTCCTACGACCCGGGCAGGGCCGCACAGGTCCTGGACGCCGCCGGGTACCGGAAGAACGCCGCGGGCAAGCGGATCGGCAAGGACGGCAGGCCGCTGGACTTCCGCATCCTGTGCCACGCCACCGACCCCAACGACAAGGCGATCGGCAAGTACCTCCAGGAGTGGTGGGGCAAGCTCGGCATCGGGCTCGAGGTCGAGTGCCTGGACAGCGTCTCCGACCCGTGGGTGAAGGGGGACTACGACCTCGCCTTCGACGGCTGGTCGGTCAACCCCGACCCGGACTACGTGCTGTCGATCCACACCTGCGGCACGCTGCCCGCGACGCCCAAGGACACCGGCGCCACCGACAACTTCATCTGCGACCCGCGGTTCGACGCGCTGTACGCGCAGCAGGCCGTGGAGTACGACGCCGGGAAGCGGGCCGGCCTGGTCAAGCAGATGCAGTCACGGCTGTACGACACCGGGTATATGAACGTCATCGCCTACCCGAACGCCCTGGAGGCCTACCGCACCGACCAGATCGGCTCCATCACCACGATGCCCGAGGCGGCCGGCAACCTGTACGGGCAGGACGGCTACTGGAGCTGGTGGTCGGCCACGCCCGCCGCGCGGGCGGCCGGCGCGGAGTCCGACGGCGGCGGTTCGTCCACCGGCGTGGTCGCCGGGATCGGCGTGGCCGTCGTGCTGGTCGCCGGCGCCGGCGTCCTCCTGCTGATGCGCCGCCGCTCCACCGCCGACGACCGCGAGTAGCCCCGTGACGAGCGCGAGCACTCCCGCCTCCTCCGTGGTCCGGGCCGACGCGGCCCGCACCACGGAGGGCGGCGCCCCCCGCACCCGTACGGCCCTGCCCTATCTGCGGCACGCGGCGACGAAGGTCGCCGGCGCGGCCGTCTCGCTCCTCGCCGTCCTGGTCACCAGCTTCTTCCTGTTCCGGATCATCCCCGGCGACCCGGTGAAGACGATGACCCACGGCATGCCCACCACCGCCGAGCAACTCGCCACGCTGCGCCGCCAGTTCGGTCTCGACCTGCCGCTGTGGCAGCAGTTCACCGACTACTGCGGGAAGGCGCTCAGCGGCGACCTCGGCACCTCCTACCAGTTCCGCGCCCCGGTCGGCGACCTCATCGCGCAGAAGCTGCCGGCGACGCTGCTGCTCACGGGCACGGCCGTGGTGCTCTACTCGGCGCTCGGGCTGTGGCTGGGCACCCGCTCGGCGTGGCGGCACGGCAGCCTCGGCGACCGGCTGAACACGGGCGTGGCCCTCACCCTGTGGTCCGTGCCGTCGTTCTGGCTGGGCCTGCTGCTGATCATCGTGTTCTCGGTGGGGGTGGGGCCGGTCCCGGGCCTCTTCCCGACCGGCGGCATGGAGTCCGGCACGGGCGAGACGGGTTTCGGGTACGCCCTCGACGTGGCCCACCACATGGTCCTGCCCGTCCTCACCCTGGTCGCGGTCGGCTACGCGCAGACCCTGCTCGTCATGCGGTCCTCGCTGCTCGACGAGATGGGCAGCGACTATCTGACCACCGCCCGCGCGAAGGGGCTGCGCGACGACAGCGTACGGCGCCGGCACGCGGTCCCGAACGCGCTGCTGCCGACGGTGACGATGGTCTTCATCAACCTCGGCCATGTGGCGGCCGGTTCGATCCTGGTGGAGACGGTCTTCTCCTGGCCGGGCCTCGGCGGGCTCTTCTACCAGGCGCTCAGCGTGCCCGATCTGCCGCTGGTGCAGGGCCTGTTCGTGGTGTTCGCCGGCGCGATGATCGTGATGAACCTGATCGCCGACCTGCTCTATCCGCTGCTCGACCCCCGGGTGGGCCGATGACGTCACTGACCTGGGAGCGGCGCCGCGGCACCGCCACCCGTTTCTGGAAGCAGTACCGCGGCCACCGCGCCGGGCTGTGGGGCCTGGCCGGGCTCGCCCTCATCGGGCTGCTCGCGCTCACGGCACCGCTGACCGTCGGCGCGGACGTGCAGTCGGTGACGGACGCGCCGGGCACCGCCCTGGAGTCGCCGAGCGCCGAATTCCCGCTGGGCACCGACCAGTTCGGGCGCTCGCTGCTCGGGCTGCTGATCTGGGGGGCGCGGATCTCGCTCCTGGTGGGGCTGCTCGCGGCGGCCCTGTCGGTGGCCATCGGCACCCTGGTGGGGATCGTCGCCGGGCACTACGGCGGCTGGTTCTCCACGGTCGTCATGCGGATCACCGACTGGTTCCTGGTGATGCCGACGCTGGTCCTGGCGATCGTGCTCGCGACCGTCATGTCCCGGTCGATGTGGACGGTGATCATCGCGATCGGCGTCACCAGCTGGCCGACCACCGCCCGGCTGGTGCGGGCGCAGACGATCGCGGTCGAGTCCCGGCCGTACATCGAGCGGGCGACCGCGCTGGGCGGCGGGCACGGGCACGTCATGACCCGGCACGTGCTGCCCAACGTCATGCCGCTCGTGCTCGCCCAGACCACCCTCGGCATCTCGACGGCGATCCTCACCGAGGCGACCCTCGCCTTCCTGGGGCTCGGCGATCCGACCGTGGTCTCGTGGGGCGGGATGCTCCAGGACGCCCGGGAGGCGGGCGCGGTCTCGTCGGGGCACTGGTGGTACCTGGCGCCGCCCGGGATCGCCATCGCGCTGGTCGCGCTCGCGTTCACGCTGTGCGGACGGGCCGTCGAGTCCGTCCTCAACCCGAAGCTGGGGGTGAGCCGATGAGCACGCCGGGCCTGCTCGAAGTACGGAACCTGAGCGTGACGTACGGGTCGGGGGCGGCCGCCGTCCCCGCCGTACGCGGGGTGGACCTCAGCCTGCCCGCCGGGCGGAAGCTCGGCGTCGCCGGCGAGTCCGGCTGCGGCAAGTCGACGATGGCGCTGGCCCTGCTCCGGCTGCTGCCGGCCTCGGCGCGGACGACCGGGGAGATCCTGCTCGACGGCGAGGACGTCCTCACCATGAAGTGGGGGCGGCTCCGGGCGGTGCGCTGGGCGGGCGCGTCGATCGTCTTCCAGGGCGCGATGCACTCGCTGAACGCGGTGCGGCGGATCGGCGACCAGATCGCCGAACCGCTGCTCGTGCACGGCCGGGCCACCCCGGCGGCCGCCCGTCGCCGGGCCGGGGAGCTCCTGGAGCAGGTCGGGCTGCCGGCCGCGCGGGCGGACGCGTATCCGCACGAGCTGTCCGGCGGGCAGCGGCAGCGCGTGATGATCGCGATGGCGCTCGCCTGCGATCCGCGGCTGATCGTGGCGGACGAGCCGACCACCGCGCTGGACGTGATGATCCAGGCGCAGATCCTGCGGCTCATCGAGCAGCTGGTCGCCCGGCAGGACATCGGACTGCTGATGATCAGCCACGACCTGGCGGTGCTCGCCGACACCTGCGACCGGCTGGCCGTGATGTACGCGGGACGGGTGGTCGAGGAGGGGCCGGCGAAGGCGGTGTACGAGGCCGCCGCGCACCCGTACGGGCGGGCGCTGTCCTCGGCGTTCCCGCGGATCGGCGACCCGGCCTCGCGGCGGGCCCCGCGCGGTCTGCCGGGCGACCCGCCGGACCCGGCGGCCCTGCCGGGCGGCTGCGCCTTCCACCCGCGCTGCCCGGTGGCGGTCGAGGGGTGCGCGGAGGAGGACCAGGAACTGCGGGACGCCGGCGCGGGGCGCCGCGCGGCCTGCGTACACGTGGGAAGTGCCTCGTGAAGGGACGGACGGGATGAACGGGGATCCGGGGGCGCCGCTGCTGTCGGCGAAGGACCTGCGGGTGGTGTTCCCGGGGCGTCGGGGCGCACCGGCCGCCCGGGCCGTGGACGGGGTGGACCTGGACATCGGCGCGGGCGAGATCGTGGCCCTGGTCGGCGAGTCCGGCTGCGGCAAGACGACGCTCGCCCGCTCGCTGCTCGGCCTGGTGCGGCCGAGCGGGGGCGAGGTGCGTTTCGCGGGGCGGCCGCTGTCGTACGCGGGCCGGTCCCTGAAGGCGTACCGGAAACGGGCCCAGCTGGTCCTGCAGGACCCGAGCGGCTCGCTGAACCCGCGGCACACGGTGTACGAGGCGGTGGCGGAGGGGCTGCGGATCCACGGGTACGCCGGGGACGAGCGCGCGGCCGTCGCCGAGGCGCTGTCCCGGGCCGGACTGCGCCCGCCCGAGCGCTTCTTCCTGCGCTATCCGCACGAGCTGTCCGGCGGGCAGCGGCAGCGCGTGGTGATCGCGGGCGCGCTGGTCCTGGAGCCCGAGCTGATCGTGGCGGACGAGCCGGTGGCCTCGCTCGACGCGTCGGTACGCGGGGAGATCCTGGCCCTGCTGCTGCGCCTGCGCGAGGAACTGGGCCTGTCGGCCCTGGTCGTGACGCACGACCTGGGTCTGGCGTGGAACATCGCGGACCGGGTGGCGGTCATGTACCTGGGCCGGATCGTGGAGACGGGCCCGGTGGAATCGGTCCTGACCCGCCCTCAGCACCCCTACACCCGGGCCCTGTTGTCGGTGCTCCCCGAATCGGGCGGCGAACCGGTGGTGCTGACCGGCGAGCCCCCCGACCCGGCCCGCATCCCCTCGGGCTGCCGCTTCCACGCCCGCTGCCAGGTCCTCGCCTCCGGCGAGGCGGCCGAGGTGGCCGACCGCTGCCGCACGGAGGACCTCCCGATCCTCCACGGCGGCGCGCGACGAGCGACGGCGGCCTGCCACTGGTCACCGCCCCGAGACTGACCCCACCGCCACCGCGCCGCCCCGCACGGGCGGCCCCGGCCCGGGACACGGGGTGGGGGGTGGGATTACGCCTCGTCGTAGGCGGTGGTCAGCTCGCGGCACGTCTTGACGTCCTCGGCCATCGCCGCGAGCAGGTCGTCCAGCGTGTCGAACTTGAGCATCCCCCGCACGTAGGCGAGGAAGTCGACGGTGACGTGGAGGCCGTACAGGTCCAGGCCCTCGCGGTCGATCGCGTACGCCTCGACGGTCCGCTCGGTGCCGTCGAACTGCGGATTGGTGCCCACCGAGATCGCCGCGGGCATCCGCTCGCCGGCGGCCGTCAGCCAGCCCGCGTAGACGCCGTCGGCCGGGATCGCGGTGTGCGGCAGCGTCTCGACGTTGGCCGTCGGGAAGCCGAGCTCGCGGCCGCGCTGGGCGCCGCGCACCACGATGCCCTCGACGCGGTGCGGGCGGCCCAGGATCTCGGCGGCGCCCGCCATGTCGCCCTCGGCGACCAGTCGGCGGGTCAGCGTCGACGAGAACGGCTCGCCGCCGCCCGCGGCGCCGGACACGCGCAGGTCGATGACCTCGACCTCGTAGTCGTAGGTGGCGCCGAGCTCGGCGAGGTACGCGACGTTGCCGGCCGCCCGGTGCCCGAAGCGGAAGTTGGGGCCCTCGATGACGCGCTTCGCGTGCAGCTTGTCGACGAGGACCTTCACGATGAAGTCCGCCGGGGACAGCTGCGAGAACTCGGCCGTGAACGGCAGGATCAGCACCGCGTCCACGCCGAGCTCGGCCATGAGCTCCGCGCGCCGGTGGTGCGGGGCGAGCAGCGGCGGGTGGCTGCCCGGGCGCACGACCTCGGAGGGGTGCGGGTCGAAGGTGACGACGACCGACGGGACGCCGAGCTCGCGGGCGCGCTCCACGGCCCGCCCGATGATCAGCTGGTGCCCGCGGTGCACTCCGTCGTAGGAGCCGATGGTGACGACGCTGCGCCCCCAGTCCTGGGGGATGTCCTCCAAGCCACGCCAGCGCTGCACTGTGACCGCTCCTCGTCCGCCTGTACCCATGTCCGCGTGTACGCCTGTTGGCGCAGGTCTAAGACTGCCATGCGCGTGAGTCTCCGGAGGCATCGGCATGGTGTGCGCCATGTCTCGGAGCTCCGCGCGCAGGAAGCGGGAGGCTCCGGTGCCGGGCGCGGACAGCACCGGGGCGAGCGCCGCGCGCGGGGCGGGAAGCGCGAGCAGGTGCCTGACCAGGGGGTGCAGCACGCAGCGCACGACCGGCCCCTCCTCCAGGCGCGTGTCGACGAAGGCGGCGACCAGCGGGGCGCCTTCGGGGTGCCGCTGGGCGTACTCGCCGACGAGCGCGGCCGCGCGCCGCGCGAGGCGGGGCGTGTCGACCCGGGCGAGCGCCCGCAGGACGGGCGCGGGTTCCGCGCCGAGGAGCCGGGCGCGGAGGGCCGCGAGGACCGGCTCCGGGTGGGTGGCGAGCGCGGCGACCAGGGCGTCCACGGGTACGGCCGGTTCGGCGAGCGCGCGCGGCAGGAACCGCGCACGCGAGGCCGGGTCCCGTACGAGCAGTCCGACGGCCGCGCCGTGCAACGTCCGGTCGCCGGGCCGGGCGAGCAGGGCGAGGGCGGCGTAGCGGAGGGTGCCGCGGTCGTCCGCGGTCCTGACGTGCGGGGCGACGAGCTGCCCGTACGCGGCGGCCGCGGCGCGCCGTTCGGGGCGCCCGTCGTCGTGCGCCCAGCGGTCCACGGCCCGGCACAGCGCGGCCGGTTCGTCCTCGGCGAGCACGGCGAGCAGGCCCTCCGCGAGCGGGTGCGCGGTCGCGACCAACGCCTCGCACAGGTCGTCCAGGGCGAGCGCCCGATGGGTGTGGAGCAGCGCCTGGGCGGCCGTGCCGACGGTGGCCCCGGGCGCCCCGGCCAGCGGCCGCTCGTCGCCGAACCAGCGGCAGAGCAGCGGCTGCACCCCGCGCGGGTCCGCCGTGAGCCGCGCGGCGACGAGGTCGAGGAACCGGGGCCGGGGGCCTCCGGGCACCGGGTCGGCGGGCACGAGCCGCCGCAGCAGGTCCATGCCCTCCCCCTCGGCCACGGCGAGCCGGTCCCAGAAGTCCACCCCGAAGCGGGCGAACGCCGCCCGCGCCCCGGGCCGCGCCCCGATGTGGTCGGCGAGCCGCCGCAGCACCCCCAGGTACGGCCGGAGATCGGCCATCCCCTCCAGGACCCCGGCGAGCAGCCGCGAGGCCCACCAGACGCCTTCCTCGGCCCCGGGGGCGACGGCGAGCACGTCCCGGCCCGCCGAGCCGTCCACCGCCGCATCCGCGCCGAAGCCGACCGCGCCAGAGACGCCGGAGCCCGCGCCGCTGCAGCCCGCGCCCGAGCCCCCCGGATCCGCCCACAGCCCGTCCGCCGGGCTCCCCGGGTGCGCCCACGCACCGTCCGCCGGGCCGCCCAGGCCCGCCCACGCACCGTCCGTTGCGCCGCCCGGGCCCGCCCAGACACCGTCCGTCGCGCCGCCCAGGCCCGCCCACGGCCCGTCCGTTGGACCCTCCGCACCCGCGCCCGAACCGCCCGGCCACGAACCGCCCGCCGCGCCAACCGAACCCGCGCCCAGGCCATCCGCCCAGGGCCGGTCCGCCGCGCTTCCCGAGTCCGCCCACGGCCCCTCCGTCGCGCCGCCCAGGCCCGCGCCGCCGGGGCCCGCCCACGGACGACCGTCCGCCGGGGCCCCCGGGCCCACGCCGGGGCCATCCGCCGGGGCCCCCGGGCCCGCGCCCGGGGCAACCGCCCAGGCCCCGCCCGCCGCGCCGCCCCCACCCGCCCACGGCCCGTCCGTTGGACCCTCCGTACCCGCGCCCGAACCGCCCGCCGCGTCACCCGGACCCGCGCCCGGGCCGTCCGCCCAGGCCACGTCCGCCGCGCCGCCTGGGTCTGCCAACGGCCCGTCCGTTGAACCCTCCGCGCCCGAACCGCCCGCCCACGCACAGCCTCCCGCTCCCCCGGCCCCCGGCCCCCTCCCCTCGCCCGTCTGCCCGTCCGCTCCCGTCTCCCGGTCCACGCCCGTCTCCCCGTCCGCGAACGCCGCCAGCGCGTCCGTCAGGGCCGTCAGTCTCGGGGTCAGGGCGGTCGGGCCGTGGTCGCGGTGGAGGTGGCGGAGGGCCTGGAGGACGGGGCCGATGCGGTGGCGCGGGACGGGGAGCGGCGTGGGGTGGTGGATCAGGGTGTCGAGGGCGCGGTCGATGTCGAGGTGGGCGCCCTGGAGCCAGTCGGCGAGCTCCTCGTGGGCGAAGCGGTAGCCGCCGCCCGCGGGGACGAGCAGGGCCTCGGTGAGGACGGCGGAGGCCCAGCCGGTGCGCCAGGGGAAGAGCTCCTCGAAGGACTCGCGGTCGAGTTCGCCCTGGCCGGGTCCGAGGCAGCGGCGGGCGGCCTCGTGGACCCGGCCGCTCACCCGGGCGGCGAGGCGGCGGACGGCGGTGCCGCGCAGGACGGGACGGCCGGCGGCGGCGATCCGTACCGCGATCCGCAGGCACATGAGGTCCAGATGGGCCTGGAAGACGGCGTCCCGGTCGGGGCGGCCCGGCAGTTCGCCGCGGGCCGCCGCCCGGACCTCGCCGAGCAGCCGCAGCGCGAGCGGGTGCCGGGCGTCCGGCGCGGCGACGGCGTCGTCGGGGACGCCGTGCCGGCGGCGCGCCTCCGCCGCCTCCTCCTCGGTGAGGTCGCCGAGAAGGACGACGGCCGGCTCGGTGGCGTACAGGCCGAGTGCCTGCTCCGCGTGCTCGGGGCGGCAGGCGACGGCCAGGCGGGCGCCGTGGGCGGTGAGCCACTCCTCGGTGGCGCCGGTCCAGGCGGCGAGCCGGTGGGCGAGGACCGGGGGCATCTCCTCGGGGCCGTCGAGGAGCACGAGCAGCGGCCGGCCCGCGGCTCCGGCCAGGGCGGCGGCCTGCTCCGGGGTCACGGCGGCGGGGTCGCCGGGGGTGCCGGAGGCGGCGGCGACGCGCCCGGCGCGGCGCAGGGCGCGGCCGACGGCGTCGGCGAGGGACCGGTCGTCGGCGCGCAGGTCGGCGCCGCGCAGCCAGACGGTGGGCGCGGGGGCGGGCCCGCGGGCGCGCCCGGCGGCGAGGCCCGCGAGGGCGGTGGTGCGGCCGGTGCCGGGGACGCCGACGACGGCGAGGACGGGCGCGGTGCCGTCGTCCAGGATCCGGGGGGCGGGCGGGTCCTCGGGCGTTCCGGTCGTGGTGGCGGTGAGCTCCAGGACGCCGGCCAGGTTGAGGTCCTGCCCGTAGCAGGGGACGGTGGCGCCGTTGCGGCGGAGCAGCGCGGCGAGTGGGCCGCGGGGCGGGAGCGGCAGGGCGTGTCCCGCGGCGCGCCGGTCGCCGTGCGCGGCGGTGCCCAGGACGCCGAGGACGGCGCCGGTGACGGGGTCGAGGACGGGGCCTCCGGCGGCGGGTCCGCCGCCGTGCAGGGCTTCGGCGCCCTCGGTGCCGATGGCGAGTTCGAGGGCGGGTCCCGCGGTGGCGCCGAGCACGCGCGCCTCGCGCCAGCCGTGGGCGGCGATCCGTACGTACGTGCCGGGTTCGATGGCCTGCCGGGCCGCGAGGGGCAGCGGTCGGGCGCCCAGGCCCTGGGTGCGGACGAGCGCGAGTCCGGTCTCGGGCAGCGGGGTGATGTCGGCGGCGGTGACGCGCCAGGTGTGCCCGTCGGGGGTGGCCAGTCGGAGGGCGGGGTGGCCGGCGACGACTTCGTGGCCGGTGAGGAGGGTGCCGCGGTGGTCGGCGAGGAATCCGGTCCCGACGGGCCGGCCGGCCGGATCCTCGATCCGTACCAGCGTCGCCCGGTCCCCGCTCCCCATGGGTCGACGGTAGGTCGACGGTGATCAGCGGGAGAAGCCGTGCAGGAAAAGCGCCCCCTCGCACTCCCCCCGTTCACTCCGAGCGCCTACCCGAAGGGGTGAATGGGTGATCGTCGCGGGGACAGACCTTCCCCGGAGGGGGATCGTGGGGCGGGCACGCACGCGTGCCCGCCCCACCATGACGCGATGCCGGGACCGTCCCGGCTCCGGGCGTCTCAGCCGAAGACGGCCAGGCTCTTCGCCTTGCCCCGGTGGACCTCGACCAGCGCGAGCAGCCGCCCGGCCGGTCCGAAGACCGCGACCGGGCCCGCCGGATACTCCGGCATCTCCAGGCGCACGCCGTTGAGCAGCAGCCGGGCCCGCTTCTCGTCGACGTCCCAGCGCGGGAACGCCGCCGCGGCCGCCTCGGCGACCGGCATGACCGTCAGGTCCTCCTGGAGCTGGTCCAGGGTCCTGGCGCTGTCCAGCTTGTACGGGCCGACCCGGGTGCGGCGCAGGGCGGTCAGATGCCCGCCCACGCCCAGCCCGGCGCCCAGGTCCCGGGCGAGCGCCCGGATGTACGTGCCGGAGGAGCAGACGACGGAGACCACCAGGTCCACGACCGGGGTGCCGTCCTCCGCGGTGGCCTCGCGCACGTCGTACACCCGGAAGGAGGAGACGGTGACCGGCCGGGCCGGGATCTCGAACTCCTCGCCGCCGCGCACCCGCGCGTAGGACCGCTTGCCGTCGATCTTGATCGCGGAGACCTTCGACGGCACCTGCATGATCTCGCCGGTGAGCTCGGCCACGCCCGCGTCGATCTGCTCGCGGGTGACCTTCGACGCGTCGACCGACGCCGTGATCTCGCCCTCGGCGTCGTCCGTGACGGTGGTCTGGCCCAGGCGGATGGTGCCCAGGTACTCCTTCTCGGTCAGCGCGAGGTGACCGAGCAGCTTGGTGGCCCGCTCCACGCCGAGGACGAGGACGCCCGTGGCCATGGGGTCGAGCGTGCCGGCGTGGCCGACCCGGCGGGTCCTGGCGATCCCGCGCATCTTGGCCACGACGTCGTGAGAGGTGAAGCCCGACGGCTTGTCGACGATGACAAGCCCGTCGGGCGTCTTTGCTGCGGTGCTCATTCGGCGGCTTCGTCCTCGCCCGGCTTCTTGTACGGGTCGGCCTCACCGGCGAACGTGGCGCCCGAGGACGCCTCGCGCACCGCGGCGTCGGAGGCCCGCGCCCGGTCGAGGAGGTCCTCGATGTTCTTGGCGGTCTCCGGAAGGGCGTCCGCCACGAAGGTGAGCGTCGGGGTGAACTTGGTGCCCGCGGCCCTGCCGACGGCCGAGCGCAGGATGCCCTTGGCGCTCTCCAGGCCGGCGGCGGCGCTCGCGCGCTCCTCCTCGTCGCCGTAGACCGTGTAGAAGACCGTGGCCTCCCGCAGGTCACCGGTGACGCGGGTGTCCGTGATGGTCACGTGCGTACCCAGGCGCGGGTCCTTGATGCCGCGCTGCAGCTTCTCGGCGACCACCTCCCGGATGAGGTCCGCCAGCTTCTTCGCCCGCGCGTTGTCGGCCACTGGTCCTTCTCCTTCTTTGCCTTGCTCATTCAGTCTTCATCAGTGTGGAGCCTGCGTCGCACCGACAGCAGCTCCACCTCGGGCCGGGCCGCGACCAGCCGCTCGCAGCGGTCCAGCACGTCCGACACGAACCCCGCGTCCCCGGACACCAGAGCGACCCCGATACGGGCCCTGCGGTGAAGGTCCTGGTCGCCCACCTCGGCCGCGCTCACGGAGAACTTGCGCTGGAGCTCGGCGACGACGGGCCGGACGACGGAGCGTTTCTCCTTCAACGAATGAACGTCGCCGAGGAGCAGATCGAAGGACAGAGTCCCCACGTACATGCGGTGCCGGATGTCCCGCCGGTTCGGGTTCGACGGCCTGCCGGGCGCTCGCCCGGCAGGAACATCAAAACCGTACACGCAACGGCCGGGGCCGATCGACGGAAATACCTTCCCGCCGACCGGCCCCGGTCTCAGCGCTGTGCGCTACGCGCGCGGCTTCTCGCGCATCTCGTACGTCGCGATGACGTCGTCGATCTTGATGTCGTTGAAGTTTCCGAGGTTGATACCACCCTCGAAGCCCTCGCGGATCTCGGTGACGTCGTCCTTGAAGCGGCGCAGACCCTCGATGTTGAGGTTCTCGGCCACGACCTTGCCGTCGCGGATGAGGCGCGCCTTGGTGTTGCGCTTGACCTCGCCGGAGCGGATGAGGACACCGGCGATGTTGCCCAGCTTGGACGAGCGGAAGACCTCGCGGATCTCCGCCGTACCGAGCTCGACCTCTTCGTACTCCGGCTTGAGGAGGCCCTTGAGCGCCGCCTCGATCTCCTCGATCGCCTGGTAGATGACCGAGTAGTACCGGACGTCGACGCCCTCGCGCTCCGCCATCTGCGCGGCACGGCCGGCCGCACGGACGTTGTAGCCGATGACGATGGCGTCGGAGCCCATGGCCAGGTCGATGTCGGACTCGGTGACCGCACCCACACCGCGGTGCAGGACACGGATGTCGACCTCTTCACCGACGTCGAGCTGGAGCAGCGAGGACTCGAGAGCCTCGACCGCACCGGACGCGTCGCCCTTGATGATGAGGTTGAGTTCCTGGATCTGACCGGCCTTGAGCACCTTGTCGAGGTCCTCGAGGGACACCCGGCGGACGCGCTTGGCGAAGGCGGCGTTGCGCTCACGCGCGGCGCGCTTCTCGGCGATCTGGCGGGCCGTACGGTCCTCGTCGACGACGAGGAAGTTGTCGCCGGCGCCCGGAACGTTGGTCAGACCGAGAACCAGGACCGGAGTCGACGGGGTCGCCTCCTCGACGTTGTTGCCCTTGTCGTCGAGCATGGCCCGGACGCGGCCGTACGCGTCGCCGACGACCATCGTGTCGCCGATGCGCAGCGTTCCGCGCTGGACGAGGACGGTCGAGACGGCACCGCGACCGCGGTCGAGGTGGGACTCGATCGCAATACCCTGCGCGTCCTGGTCGGGGTTGGCCCGCAGGTCGAGCGAGGCGTCGGCGGTGAGGACGACGGCCTCCAGCAGGGAGTCGATGTGCAGACCCTGCTTGGCGGAGATGTCGACGAACATCGTGTCGCCGCCGTACTCCTCGGCCACCAGACCGAACTCGGTCAGCTGGCCACGGACCTTGACCGGGTCCGCGCCCTCGACGTCGATCTTGTTGACCGCGACGACGATCGGGACGCCGGCGGCCTTGGCGTGGTTGAGCGCCTCGATCGTCTGCGGCATGACGCCGTCGTTGGCCGCGACCACGAGGATCGCGATGTCGGTCGACTTCGCACCACGGGCACGCATGGCGGTGAACGCCTCGTGACCCGGGGTGTCGATGAAGGTGATGCGACGCTCTTCGCCGTTGACCTCGGTACCGACCTGGTAGGCACCGATGTGCTGGGTGATGCCACCGGCCTCGCCGGCGACCACGTTGGTCTTGCGGATGGCGTCGAGGAGGCGGGTCTTACCGTGGTCGACGTGACCCATGACGGTCACGACCGGCGGACGGGAGACCAGGGCCTCTTCGCCGCCCTCGTCCTCACCGAACTCGATGTCGAAGGACTCGAGAAGCTCGCGGTCCTCCTCCTCCGGGCTGACGACCTGGACGACGTAGTTCATCTCCTCGGCCAGCATGACCAGCGTGTCGTCGGAGACGGACTGCGTGGCCGTGACCATCTCGCCGAGGTTCATCATGACCGCGACGAGCGACGCCGGGTTGGCGCCGATCTTCTCCGCGAAGTCGGTGAGGGACGCACCGCGCGACAGGCGAATGGTCTCGCCGTTGCCGCGAGGCAGCATCACGCCGCCCACGGACGGGGCCTGCATGGCCTCGTACTCCTGGCGCCTCTGACGCTTCGACTTGCGACCGCGACGCGCGGGACCGCCGGGACGACCGAAGGCGCCCTGCGTGCCACCACGGCCACCCGGACCGCCGGGACGGCCACCGAAGCCGCCGGGACGACCGCCGAAGCCGCCGCCACCGCCGCCGGGACCACCCGGACGACCGCCGCCGCCACCGGGACCGCCGGGACGGCCGGCGAAACCGCCGCCACCGCCGCCGGGACCGGCCGGACGACCGGCGAATCCGGGACGACCGCCGCCGCCACCGCCACCGCCGGGACGACCGCCGGGGCCACCCGGGCCACGGCCGCCGGGGCCCGGACGCGGGCCGGCAGCGGGACGCTGCGGCATCATGCCCGGGTTCGGACGGTTACCGCCGGGCGCGCCGCCCGGACGGGGAGCCTGCGGACGGGGCATGCCACCCGGGGTCGGGCGCGGAGCGCCGCCCTGGGGACGCGGGGCGCCGGGCACGCCGCCCGGACCCTGCGGGCGCGGGGCACCCGGGGCACCGGGGCCGCCGGGACGCGGCGCGCCACCCTGCGGGCGGGGAGCCTGCGGGCGCGCCATGCCGGTCGAGCCACCGGACGTGAAGGGGTTGTTGCCCGGACGCGGGCCGGCCGGACGACCGCCCGGACGCGGGGCCTGCTGGCCGGGACGGGGAGCCTGCTGACCCGGGCGCGGCGCCTGCTGGCCCGGACGGGCACCGGCCGGACGCGGGCCGGGGGCGGCACCACCGGGGCGCTGACCGGCGGCCGGGGCCGACGGAGGCGCGGTGAACTCCGGGGTGGTCGGCGCCGGGGCGGCCGGAGCCGGCTTCGGCGCGGGCTTCGGCCCCGGACGGGGACCCGACGCGGCCGGAGCCGGAGCCGGGGTGCTGCTCGCGGGCGCCGGGGTGACCGGGGCCGCAGGCGCGGCGGGGGCCGGCTTGGGGGCCGGGGCGCCGGGCTTGGGGGCAGCGGGACGGGCCGCGGCGGCCGGAGCCGGTGCCGCGGGCTTGGGGGCGGGCGCCGCCTTGCGGGGCGCTCCGGGCTTCGCAGCGGACTTCCCGGCGCCACCGCCGGGACCCTGCAAAGCGTCAGTCAACTTGCGCACGACCGGCGCCTCGATCGTCGAGGACGCCGAACGGACGAATTCACCGAGTTCTTGGAGCTTGGCCATGACGACCTTGCTCTCCACACCGAACTCCTTGGCGAGTTCGTATACCCGGACCTTAGCCACTTCGCTCCTTTTAGGTCCGGTTACCGCCGGACCGTCGCTACTTCATGGGCGTACTCATCGCGTACTCATCGAGTGCTCATCGCAATCTCGACCTACTTCCAACTCGCGAGGTACCTGACCGCACGGGACTCCGTGCCGTACATCTTTTGTGCCGTACTTCTCTACGGTGCGCTCTGCTCGACGGATGCGCGAAGCGTCGCCGTGTCGAGCGGCCCCTGGACCTTGAAGGCCCTCGGGAACGCCCGGCGACGCACCGCCAGGTCGAGACAGACCGAGGCGGGGTGCAGGTACGCACCCCGGCCGGGCAGCGTACCGCGATGATCCGGAACGCACTCGTCCTTATTCATCACGATCCGCAGCAGATCGCTCTTGGCCGCTCGCTCCCGGCATCCCACACAGGTTCGCTCAGGGCATACGCGGGCATGC
The DNA here is from genome assembly GCF_044544925.1 of Streptomyces sp. NPDC053431. Taxonomy (NCBI): domain Bacteria; kingdom Bacillati; phylum Actinomycetota; class Actinomycetes; order Kitasatosporales; family Streptomycetaceae; genus Streptomyces; species Streptomyces sp. NPDC053431. The sequence continues at coordinate 50,144 of NZ_JBITXX010000009.1, forward strand.
GTCCGGCCAGACACGCTTAAGTCTACCTCCCCGTACCGACCTCACCCGTTTGGGGCAAAAATCGAACAGTCGTTGGCCAAAAAGGATCAGTGCCGGTACGGGACCGGGCAGCCGTGTTACTGGGCGTCGCCCTGCTGCTCGGTGTCCGGGCGGATGTCGATCCGCCAGCCGGTGAGGCGTGCGGCCAGACGGGCGTTCTGCCCCTCCTTGCCGATCGCGAGCGACAGCTGGTAGTCGGGCACCGTCACCCGGGCGGACCGGGCGGCCAGGTCGACGATCTCGACCTTGGAGACCCGGGCCGGGGAGAGCGCGTTCGCCACCATCTCGGCCGGGTCGTCCGACCAGTCGACGATGTCGATCTTCTCGCCGAGCAGCTCCGCCATCACGTTGCGCACCCGGCCGCCCATGGGACCGATGCAGGCGCCCTTGGCGTTCAGGCCCGAACGGGTGGACCGGACGGCGATCTTGGTGCGGTGGCCGGCCTCACGGGCGATGGCGGCGATCTCGACGGAACCGTCGGCGATCTCCGGCACCTCCAGGGCGAACAGCTTCTTCACCAGATTGGGGTGCGTACGCGACAGGGTGACGGACGGACCGCGGACACCCTTCGCCACCCGGACGACGTACGTGCGCAGCCGCAGACCGTGCGTGTACTCCTCGCCCGGCACCTGCTCCTGCACCGGAAGGATGGCCTCCAGCTTGTCGTCCAGCTTGACGAGGACGTTCTTCGGGTCCTTGCCCTGCTGCACCTGGCCGGCCACGATGTCGCCCTCGCGGCGCGCGTACTCGCCGAAGGTGACGTCGTTCTCGGCGTCCCGCAGCCGCTGCTGGATGACCTGGCGGGCGGTGCTCGCCGCGATCCGGCCGAAGTCCGACGGCGTGTCGTCGAACTCCTTCGGCTGCTGCCCCTCCTCGAGGTCGGCGGGGTCTTCCTTCGCCCAGACCGTCACGTGACCGGTGTGCCGGTCCAGCTCCACGCGCGCGTGGCGCCGGGCGGAGGGAGTGCGGTGGTAGGCGATGAGGAGGGCCGACTCGATCGCCTCGACCAGCATCTCGAAGGAGATTTCCTTCTCCTGTGCCAAGCCCTTCAGGAGCTTCACGTCGATGTCCACGGCTACGCCTCCTCTTCCTTCTTGTCCTTGCGGTTGAACTCGATCTCGACACGCGCCTTGGCGATCTCGGCGAACTCCACCCGGCGGGCGGTGGCCTTGCGGCCCTTCACGCCCGGCACCTCGGTGTCCAGACCGTTCTCGTCCACGGCCAGGATGCGGGTGACGACCTCGCCGCCGCCCGCCTCGGAGGTCAGCTGCAGCTTGACCAGGCGGCCGGTGGCGCGCACGTAGTGGCGGTGCTGGGTGAGCGGGCGGTCGGCGCCCGGGGAGCTGACTTCGAGGACGTACTCGCCCTCGCCCATCGCGTCCGTCTCGTCGAGCTTCTCGGAGATGACGCGGCTCAGCTCGGCGCAGGCGTCCAGCTCGACGCCCTCGTCCGAATCGACGACGATCCTCAGCAGTCCGCGGCGGCCGGCCCGGGACACCTCGATCTCCTCGAGGTCGAGGTCCTTCGCGTGGACGAGCGGCTCCAGAAGACCGCGCAGCCGTTCGCTCTGGGTGGTGCTCATCCGGGTGACTCCTCGGCCGCGTGTGCTGTTGTGGGTTCGTCGCGTGTCAGATCAAAGGGTATCCGGTCCCGGAGGGTGTTGCCGTCCACCGGGCCGGGGGCCGCGGGTACGCTCGCCTGCGGTGATCTTCGAATCTTCGAAAACGTGAACGCGAGGGAGACAGCGTGACGACCGTGGGCAGACGCGCGCTCCTGACGGCGGGCGCGGCCGGGGCGGCGACGGCCCTCGCCGGCTGCACGTCCGGCGGGGACGAGGGCCCCAGGAAGCCGACCGCCGCGGAACGGGCGGCGGCCGCGGAGGCGGCCCTGCGCGCCCGGTCGGCGACCACCAGCCGTGAGCTGCTGCTGCGCTACGACGCGGTCGTCGACGGGCACCCGGCGCTCGCCGCGCGGCTCGCGCCGCTGCGGGCGTCCGTGGCGGCCCAGGTGAAGGCGCTGGCCGAAGGGGGCACGGCGCCCGCCGCCGGCCCCGACGCGTCAGCCTCCCCCTCCCCCACCCCCTCTCCCACCCGGTCCCTCGCCTTCGTCCGGGTTCCGGCCGACCCCGCCGCCGCGCTCCGGGACCTGGCCGCCGCGGCCCGGGCGACCGCCGACACCCATACGGCCGCGCTGCTGACCGCGCCGCCCGAGTACGCCCGGCTGCTCGCCTCCGTCGCCGCCTCCGGCGCCGCCCACGCCTATCTGCTGACCGAAGGGGGCCGCGGATGACCGCGCTCGTCGCGGCCCAGGCCGCACTCGCCGCCGAGCACGCCGCCGTGTACGGCTACGGGGTGGTCGGCGCCCGGGTCGGCGAGGCCCGGCGCGCCGAGGCCACCGCCGCCTACGAGGCCCACCGGGCCCGCCGCGACGCGCTGCGCCGGACCGTGCGGGACCTGGGCGGCGAGCCGGTCGCCGCGGCCGCCGGGTACGAGCTGCCGTTCGCGGTGCCCGACGAGGCGGCCGCCGTGCGCCTCGCGGCCGTCCTGGAGGAGCGGGTCGCCGGGGTCTGCTCCGACCTCGTCCGGGCCGCCGACGGCCCGCTGCGCCGGGACGCGGCGGCGGCGCTGCGCGAGGCGGCGGTGCGGGCGGTCCGCTGGCGCGGCAGCGACGTAACCTTTCCTGGGCTCGCCGAACGGGCCTGAGCCGAACGAAGGAACAACGCACGCATGGGTTTCGAACCGCCGCAGCGACTGGTGCGGGCTCTCGGCGAGACGTACGGGGACGCTGCCGCGGCCGAGTGGCTCGGGAAGCTCCCCGAGCTCGCCCAGGACGCGCTGGAGCACGCCGGCCTGGTCGCCGAGCGGGCGGTGGCCCCGGGCGGGCGCAGCAGTCTCGTCGTCCTCGCCCCCGACGCCGTCGTGAAGATCGCGCCCGGATTCACCCGTCCGGACCTGGAGCGGGACGCGCTCGCGCACTGGAACGGCTGGGGCGCGGCCCGGCTCCTCGCGGAGACCGGGGAGGGCGCGCTGGTCCTGGAGCGGCTGCAGCCCGAGGTGTCCCTGCGCTCCCTGCCGGAGGCGAAGGCGCTCCTGGAGGCGGCCGGGACGGTGCGCAAGCTGTGGGTGGAGCCGCCGGCCGGGCACGGCTTCGAGTCGGTGGCCGAGCGCACGGGCCGCCAGGCGGAGGGCATGGCCCGGTACGGCTCCGAGGACGACGGGACCGGCGCCCTGGTGTCGGCGGCCCTGGCGGCGCGCGAGGAGCTGGTGGCCGGGCCCGCGGAGGCCCTGCTGCTGCACGGCAACTTCCGGCAGGGCAAGGTCCTGGCCGGCGACCGGGCCCCGTGGCTCGCGGTCGGGCCCGAGCCGCTGGTCGGCGAGCGGGCCTACGACCTGGCGCGGCTGGTGCGGGACCGGGTCGAGGACCTGGTGGCCGCGTCGGCGGGCGCGTCGGCGGCCCGGCGCCGGGTGAACAAGCTGGCGGACTCCCTGGAGCTCGACCGGGAGCGGCTGCGCGGCTGGACGCTGTTCCGGGCGGTCGAGTCCGCCACCCGCGCGCTGAGCGCCGGGCGGCGGGCGGACGCGGAGCTGCTGCTGGAGTTCGCGGGCTGGCTGTGAGTCCATGACACGGCGGAAGGGAATACCCTTTTTGTAACCCTTAGGGGGCCGTGATGATCGAAGACCTGTTGATGGCGGCCGCTGGAGTGTGCGTGGCGGCCGCGGTGTACGCGGGCGCTGCGGCGCGCGTCGTGAAGCAGTACGAGCGCGGCGTGGTCTTCCGCTTCGGGCGGCTGCGCGGTGCCGTGCGCACGCCCGGATTCACGATGATCATCCCGGGCGTGGACCGCCTCCACAAGGTGAACATGCAGATCGTGACGATGCCGGTGCCGGCCCAGGAGGGCATCACCCGGGACAACGTGACGGTGCGGGTGGACGCGGTCGTCTACTTCAAGGTCGTCGACGCGGCCGAGGCGCTGGTGCGGGTGGAGGACTACAAGTTCGCCGTCTCGCAGATGGCGCAGACCTCGCTGCGGTCGATCATCGGCAAGAGCGACCTCGACGACCTGCTGTCGAACCGGGAGAAGCTGAACCAGGGCCTGGAGCTGATGCTGGACTCGCCGGCGATCGGCTGGGGCGTGCAGATCGACCGGGTCGAGATCAAGGACGTCTCGCTGCCGGAGACCATGAAACGGTCGATGGCCCGCCAGGCGGAGGCCGACCGCGAGCGGCGGGCGCGGCTGATCAACGCGGACGCGGAGCTGCAGGCCTCGAAGAAGCTGGCGGAGGCGGCGCACCAGATGGCGGAGGCTCCGTCGGCGCTGCAGCTGCGGCTGCTGCAGACCGTGATGGCCGTGGCGGCGGAGAAGAACTCGACGCTGGTGCTGCCGATCCCGGTCGAGCTGCTGCGCTTCCTGGAGCGCGCCGCCCCGACGCCGCCGTCCCCCCATGGGCCCGCGACGGTGTCCCACGAGCCCCCGCACGGCCTGGTGCCGACCCCCGAACCGCCGCCGGTGCCTCCGGACGCCCCGTCCGAGGCGTATCTCGCGGGCCGCGCGGACGCGGTGGAGGCGATCGAGGACCTGACCGGCGCGTCGGTGGAGCCGGCGCCGCGGCAGGACGAGGGGCCCTGACAGGGACGCCGGAGGAGACGCCGGAGGGGTGGGGGGGGGGGGGGGCCCCCCCCCCCCCCCGCGCGCGGGGGCGGGGGGGGGGGGGGGGCGGGGGGGGGGGGGGGGGCCCGCCGGCCCCCCCACCCCTCCGTGCCGTTCGTGCCGTGCGATCGGTTACGCGGTGAGGCGGGCGATCGCCTCGTCGACGGTGAGCTCCTCGCGCTCGCCCGTGCGGCGGTCCTTCAGCTCGACGACGCCCTCGCCCGAGCGGCGGCCGGCGACGAGGATCTTCGGGACGCCGATGAGCTCGGCGTCGGTGAACTTGACGCCCGGGGAGACCCCGGCGCGGTCGTCGACCAGGACCCGCAGGCCGGCCGCGGACAGCTTGTCGGAGACCTCCAGGGCCAGCTCCGTCTGGAGGGCCTTGCCGGCGGCGACGACGTGCACGTCGGCCGGGGCGACCTCGGCGGGCCAGCACAGGCCCTTGTCGTCGGCGGACTGCTCGGCGAGGGCGGCGACGGCGCGGGAGACGCCGATGCCGTACGAGCCCATGGTGACGCGGACGGGCTTGCCGTTCTGGCCGAGGACGTCGAGCTTGAGGGCGTCGGCGTACTTGCGGCCCAGCTGGAAGATGTGGCCGATCTCGATGGCGCGGTCCAGCTTCAGGCCGGTGCCGCACTTCGGGCACGGGTCGCCCTCCTGCACGACGACGACGTCGACGTACTCGTCGACCTCGAAGTCACGGCCCGCGACGACGTTCTTCGCGTGCACGCCCTCCCGGTTGGCGCCGGTGATCCAGGCGGTGCCCGGTGCGACGCGCGGGTCGGCGAGGTACTTCACCTTGTCGAGGCCCTGCGGGCCGACGTAGCCGCGGACCAGGTCGGAGCGCTCGGCGAAGTCGGTCTCGGTGACCAGTTCGACGGCGGCGGGGGCGAAGTGCGCCTCCACCTTGTCGAGGTCGACCTCGCGGTCGCCGGGAACGCCCACGGCGACGATCTCGCCGTCGACCTTCACGAGCAGGTTCTTCAGCGTGGCGGAGGCCGGGACGCCGAGGAACGCGGCCAGGGACTCGATGGTCGGGGTGTCGGGCGTCGGGATGTCCTCGGCGGCCGGCACCGCGGAGCCGTCGACGGCCTTCAGCTCGTACGCGACCGCCTCGGTGTTCGCGGCGAAGTCGCAGTTCGGGCAGTCGGCGAAGGTGTCCTCGCCGGCCTCGGCCGGGGCGAGGAACTCCTCGGACTTCGAGCCGCCCATGGCGCCCGCGGTCGCGGCGCAGATGCGGTAGTCGAGGCCCAGGCGCTCGAAGACGCGCTGGTAGGCCTGGCGGTGCAGGGCGTAGGACTGGGCGAGGCCCTCGTCCTCGAGGTCGAAGGAGTACGAGTCCTTCATGAGGAACTCGCGGCCGCGCAGGATGCCGGCCCGCGGACGGGCCTCGTCACGGAACTTGGTCTGGATCTGGTACAGGATGACCGGCAGGTCCTTGTAGGACGAGCACTGGTCCTTCACCAGGAGGGTGAAGATCTCCTCGTGGGTCGGGCCGAGGAGGTAGTCGCCGCCCTTGCGGTCCTGGAGGCGGAACAGCTCGGCGCCGTACTCCTCCCAGCGGCCGGTGGCCTCGTACGGCTCCCTGGGCAGCAGGGCCGGCAGGGAGACCTCCTGGGCGCCGATGGCGTCCATCTCCTCGCGGACGATGCGCTCGACGTTCGCGAGCACCTTCTTGCCGAGGGGCAGCCAGCTCCAGATACCGGCGGCGGTGCGGCGGACGTAGCCGGCGCGGACGAGGAGCTTGTGGCTGAGGACCTCGGCGTCCGCCGGGTCGTCGCGCAGCGTCTTCGCCATCAACTGGGACATGCGCTGGACCGGTGCGTTGGCCATGGTTCTCGTACTCCTGCAGAGATAGGTGATGGCCCCGAGGTTAGCCGGGCGGGCCCTGCTCGGTGAAATCAGTAACCCGCCGGCTACCGGCGCTTGAGCGGCAGCGGCGCGCCCATCACCGCGTACGGCCGGGGGGCGCTCGGGAAGAGCACCTGACGGGCGAGGTCGGCGTAGCCGAGCGAGCGGTAGAGGCCGCGGGCGGGGCTCTCGGTGTCGATGGCGGAGAGGATCGAACGCGGCAGGTCCGAGCCGTCGGTGATGGTGGTGATCAGCTCGCGGCCCACGCCGCGGCCCTGGAAGGCGGGGTGGACGTGCAGTTCGGTGATGACGAAGGAGTCGTCGAGCCACTCGACGTTGCCCTGGGCGCGCAGGTACGGCTCCACGATCGTCGACCACCAGTGGGAGCGGTCGTTGGGCATCCCGTAGACGAAGCCGACGAGCCGCCCGTCGGGGGTCGTCGCACCGTAGGCGCGGGCGCCGGGGCTGAGGAGGTGGCGCAGCACGATGTGCCGGCGCACGGCGACCTCGCCGGCGTCGAGGCCGAAGGCGACGGCCTGGACGGCGAGGGCCTCGTCGACCCGGGCGGCGAGATTGACCGGCGCGATCACGACCTCGGTGTCATCCATGCGCCGCACCCTACAAGCCGGTCAGAACAGCACGCTCATGAAGGCGCCGACCTCCTGGAAGCCGACGCGGCGGTACGCGGCCCGGGCGGGCGCGTTGTAGTCGTTGACGTAGAGGCTGACGACGGGGGCGACCTCGGCGAGCGCGTAGGCGAGGACGGCGGCCATGCCGGTCTCGGACAGGCCGCGGCCGCGGTACTCGGGGTCGACCCAGACGCCCTGGATCTGGCAGGCCTGGCGGGTGGCGGCGCCGATCTCGGCCTTGAAGACGACCTTGCCGTCCTCGATGCGGGCGAAGGAGCGTCCCGAACCGACGAGCTCGGCGACCCGGGCCTGGTAGAGGAGTCCGCCGTCCCCGGCGAGCGGGGAGACCCCGACCTCCTCGGTGAACATGGCCACGCACGCGGGCATGATCACCTCCATCTCGTCCTTGCGGACCCGGCGCACCAGCGGGTCGGGCGCGACGGTGGCCGACGGCTCCTCGGCGACCATCAGCGGCTGGTGGGCGCGGATGTCGCGGGCGGGCCCCCAGCTGGGTTCGAGGAGCCGCCACAGTTCGGCGGTGGGGGCGGCGGGGCCGACGATGGAGGAGCAGCGGCGGCCGGTGCGGCGGGCCCGGTCGGCGAAGGCGCGGACGGCCTCGGGGGTGGCGCAGATGGGCACGAGGTTGGCGCCGGAGTAGCACAGCGAGGTGAGGTGTCCGTCGGTGTACCAGCCCCACATCTCGCCGCCGAGACGCCAGGGGTCGAGCCCGGCGAGCTGGACCCGGGCGGTGACGAAGGCGTTCTCGACGGGAGCGCTGTCCAGGACGGCGAGCGCGGCGCCGAGGTCGGCGGGTTCGAGGACCCGCGTCGATGATTGCGTCAACACGTGGGGCCTCACCGTACGGTTCTGCTGGTCCTGGCACTGTACCCCCGTTCCCGCCGGGACGGGGGTGCGCGAAAGCCCCTCCGTCCGCACGTGGCCGGAGGGGCTCGGGTGCGCGGCCGGGAATCAGCCGGCGACGGAGACCGTGGGCTCGCCGCTCATGACGCCGTCCTTCTCCATCTGCTCGGCGATCTTCATCGCCTCGTCGATGAGGGTCTCGACGATCTTCGACTCGGGCACGGTCTTGATGACCTCGCCCTTGACGAAGATCTGGCCCTTGCCGTTGCCGGAGGCGACGCCGAGGTCGGCCTCGCGGGCCTCGCCGGGGCCGTTGACGACGCAGCCCATGACGGCGACGCGGAGCGGGACCTCCATGCCCTCCAGGCCGGCGGTCACCTCCTCGGCGAGCTTGTAGACGTCGACCTGGGCGCGGCCGCAGGACGGGCAGGAGACGATCTCCAGGCGGCGCTGGCGCAGGTTGAGCGACTCCAGGATCTGGATGCCGACCTTGATCTCCTCGGCCGGCGGGGCGGAGAGGGAGACCCGGATCGTGTCGCCGATGCCCTCGGAGAGCAGGGCGCCGAAGGCGACGGCGGACTTGATGGTGCCCTGGAAGGCGGGGCCGGCCTCGGTGACGCCGAGGTGCAGCGGGTAGTCGCACTGGGCGGCGAGCTGGCGGTAGGCGTTGACCATCACGACCGGGTCGTTGTGCTTGACCGAGATCTTGATGTCGTGGAAGCCGTGCTCCTCGAAGAGGGAGGCCTCCCAGAGGGCGGACTCGACGAGCGCCTCGGGGGTGGCCTTGCCGTACTTCGCGAGCAGGCGGGCGTCGAGCGAACCGGCGTTGACGCCGATCCGGATCGGGGTGCCGGCCGCGGAGGCCGCCTTGGCGATCTCCTTGACCTTGTCGTCGAACTGCTTGATGTTGCCCGGGTTGACGCGCACCGCGGCGCAGCCGGCGTCGATGGCGGCGAACACGTACTTCGGCTGGAAGTGGATGTCGGCGATGACCGGAATCTGCGACTTCCTCGCGATGGTGGCGAGGGCGTCGGCGTCGTCCTGGGTGGGGCAGGCCACGCGCACGATCTGGCAGCCGGACGCGGTCAGCTCGGCGATCTGCTGGAGCGTGGCGCCGATGTCGGAGGTGCGGGTGGTGGTCATCGACTGCACCGACACCGGGGCGTCGCCGCCGACGGCCACCGATCCGACCTGGATCTGGCGGCTCTTGCGCCGTTCGGCGAGCCGGGTCGGAACGGTCGGGATACCGAGAGAGATCGCGGTCATCAGCTGTACAACCCCAAGGTGTGGTTCATCGGGCTCAGGTCTTCGAGATTACCGCCCCGGGGGCGGGCGGCCGGACACCGCAGGGGGTGTCCGGCCGAATGCGCGCCGGGGCGGGTCCGGCGGATCGGGCCGTCGCGGGCCGGCCGGGGATCCGCCGACGGGTCCTAGGTCAGCTTCACCGGGTTGACGATGTCGGCGACGAGGACGAGCAGCGTGAAGCAGACGAACACGCCCGCCACCACGTAGGCGGCCGGCATCAGCTTCGCCACGTCGAACGGGCCCGGGTCGGGCCGCTTGAAGATCCGGGCGGTGTGGCGGCGGATCGCCTCCCACACGGCGCCGGCGATGTGGCCGCCGTCGAGCGGGAGCAGCGGGAGCATGTTGAACAGGAACAGCGACACGTTGAACATGACGACCAGCTGGAGGAAGAACACCAGCCGGGTCTGCGGCGGTGCCTCGACGCTCATCAGCTCGCCGCTGAGCCGGGCGGCGCCGACGACGCCGACCGGGGAGTCCTGCTTGCGCTCGCCGTCGCCGAAGGCGGCGTCCCACAGGGCGGGGATCTTGCTCGGCAGGGCGAGGACGGACTCGACGCCGGCCTGGAGCTGCTCGGTCATGCGGTCGGCGGACTGGCCGAAGGTGAGCGGCACGACCTCGCGGCCGGACTCGAAGCCGAGGTAGCCGGCGGAGACGTACTGGGCGGGCTGGACGACCCGGCCGTCCGCGTCCTTCTTGAGGACCTTGTTCTCCAGGAGCGTCGCGTGCAGGACCAGCTCCTCGCCGTCGCGCCGGACGGTGACGGTGACCGGGCCGGTGGTGGCGCGGATGCGGTCGGAGAGGGTGTTCCAGTCGGAGACGCGCTCGCCGTTGAAGGCCACGATCCGGTCGCCCTTGAGGAGCCCGGCCGCCTTCGCGGGGGACGGGCGGTCGCTGGGCTTGCAGGTGTCGCGCTTCTCGCTCTGGTCGATGACGCAGTTGGTGACGCCGGCGACCTTGGTGGTCTGGGTCTCGAAGCCGATGGCCATGGCGCTGCCGAAGAACAGCACGACGGCGAGCACCAGGTTCATGAACGGGCCGGCGAACATGACGATGACGCGCTTCCACGGCTTGCGCGTGTAGAAGAGCCGCTCCTCGTCGCCGGGCTGGAGCTCCTCGAAGGAGGCCTCGCGGGCGTCCTCGATCATGGAGCGCCACGGGGAGGTCGAGCGGGCCTCGATCCGGCCGTCCTTGCCGGGCGGGAACATGCCGATCATGCGGATGTAGCCGCCGGCCGGGATGGCCTTGATGCCGTACTCCGTCTCGCCCTTCCTGCGCGACCAGATGGTCGGGCCGAAGCCCACCATGTACTGCGGCACGCGGATGCCGAAGAGCTTGGCCGTCGAGAGGTGGCCCAGCTCGTGCCACGCGATGGAGACGAGCAGCCCCACCGCGAACAGCACGATGCCGAGGACGGTCAGGAGAATGGTCATGCGCGCGCCTCCGCGATTGCCTTCGCCGCGAGTTCCCGGGCCCGGGCACGTGCCCAGGTCTCCGCTTCCAGGACGTCCGACACCGTGAGCGAGGTTCCCCGGCCGGGGTCCCCGTGCTCGGTGACGACTGCGGTGACGGTATCCATGATTCCGTTGAACGGCAGCCTTCCGGCGAGGAAGGCGTCCACGCACTCCTCGTTGGCGGCGTTGAAGACGGCGGGCGCGGTGCCGCCGAGGGTGCCGACGTGCCGGGCGAGGTTCACCGACGGGAAGGCCTCGTCGTCGAGCGGGAAGAACTCCCACGTGGAGGCCTTGGTCCAGTCGAAGGCGGGGGCCGCGTCCGGGACCCGCTCGGGCCAGCCGATGCCGATGGCGATCGGGCCGCGCATGTCCGGCGGGGTGGCCTGGGCGAGGGTCGAGCCGTCGGTGAACTCGACCATGGAGTGCACGTACGACTGCGGGTGGACGACGACCTCGATGCGGTCGAACGGGATGTCGTAGAGCAGGTGGGCCTCGATGACCTCCAGGCCCTTGTTCACCAGGGTCGCGCTGTTCACCGTGATGACCGGGCCCATCGCCCAGGTCGGGTGCGCGAGCGCGTCCTCGCGCGTGACGTCCGCCAGCTCCTCGCGGGTACGGCCGCGGAAGGGGCCGCCGGAGGCGGTGACGACCAGCTTGCGGACGTCGGCGCGGGTGCCGGCCGCCAGGGCCTGGAACAGCGCCGCGTGCTCGGAGTCGACCGGGATGATCTGGCCCGGCTTCGCCAGCGCCTTCACCAGCGGGCCGCCGACGATCAGCGACTCCTTGTTGGCGAGCGCGAGGGTGCGGCCGGCCTCCAGGGCGGCGAGGGTGGGGGCCAGGCCGATGGAGCCGGTGATGCCGTTGAGGACCGTGTGGCACGGCGAGGCCGCGAGCCGGGTGGCGGCGTCGGGGCCGGCGAGGATCTCGGGCAGCGGCTCGGAGCCGTACCGCGCCTTCAGCGCCGTACGGAGCTCCTCCACCACGTCCTCGCGGGCGACGGCGACCGTGCCGACCCGCAGCCGGTGCGCCTGCTCGGCGAGCAGTCCGACGCGGCCGCCGGAGGCGGCGAGGGCGGTGACCCGGAACCGGTCGGGGTTGCGCAGGACCAGGTCGATGGCCTGGGTGCCGATGGACCCGGTCGAGCCGAGGACGACGATGTCCCGGCGCCCTTCGGTGACGTCGAAGGCGATGTGCGGGTCGGCGAGAGGAGAGGGGCGGTCGCTCATGCCCCCCATTCTTGCCGCAAAGGCTGTGCGCCCTTCACACCGCCTGCCTCACAGCGCCGTTCGAAACGCCTCGAAAACGGTGTGGAAGTCCGGGAAGGTCTTCCGGACGCAGCCCGGGTCGTCGAAGGTGACGCCCGGGGTGCGCAGGGCGGTGACCGCGAAGGACATCACGATGCGGTGGTCGCCGTGGGTGGCGATCTCGGCCGGGCCGGCGGGGCTGCCGGGGCGGATCTCGATCCAGTCGGGTCCGGTGGCCACGTCGATCCCGAGCCGGCGCAGGTTCTCGGCGCAGGCGTCGAGCCGGTCGCACTCCTTGACCCGGGTGTTGGCGACGTCCTCGATGCGGACCGGGCCGTCGGCGAAGGGGGCGATCGCGGCGAGCGTCGGCATGGTGTCGGAGATGTCGCGCATGTTGACGGTGAGGCCGCGCAGGGACCCGGTCGACCGGACGGTCGTGCCCCGGTCGGTGATCTCGACCTCGGCGCCCATGCGGCGCAGCACCTCGACGAAGCCGAGGTCGCCCTGGAGGGCGCCGGTGCCGAGACCGGGGACGGTGACGGCGGCGCCGGGGGTGAGGGCGGCCGCGGCGAAGAAGTAGCTGGAGGTGGAGGCGTCGGGCTCGATCGCGTAGGTGGTGGCCCGGTAGCCGGTCGGGGCGACGGTGTACGTACGGCCCTCGGGACCGTCCGCCCGGGCGATCTCCGCGCCGAAGCTCCGCATCATCGCGAGGGTGATCTCGACGTACGGCTCCGAGACCAGGTCCGTGACGGTGATCGACAGGCCCTCGGCGGTGAGCGGGCCGAGCATCAGCAGCGCGGTCAGGTACTGGGACGACTGACCGGCGTCGAGGCGGATCGCCCCGCCCTTGATGCCGCGGCCGGTGACGGTGAGCGGGTGGCGCCCCTCGCGCTCGCCGTGCGCCAGCTCGACGCCGAGCTCGCGCAGGGCGGTGGTGAGGGGGCCGAGGGGGCGGCGGCGCATCTGGGCGGAGGCGTCGAAGCGGAAGGTGCCGTGCCCGGCGGCGGCGAGCGCGGGCAGGAAGCGGGCGGTGGTAGCGCCGTCCCGGCAGTACACGTCGGCCGCCTCGACCCCGGGCCCGGCCGGCCGCCCCTCGATGTGCCAGGCGCCCGGCTCCTGCCGCACGGTGTAGCCGAGGACCCGCAGACCCTCGGCAAAGCCCTCGGTGTCGTCGGAGCGCAGCGGCCGGAGCAGCGTGGTGGTGCCTTCGGCGGCGGCCGCGAGGAACAGGGCGCGGGCGGTGACGGACTTGGAGCCGGGAATGTCGATGACGGTCACGACCCCCATCCTGCCGCGACCCACCGACCTTCTGGCGGCGGCGTCCGGAGGGTGGACTGGGGGGTGGGGCGACGGGGCGAGGCGGGGCGGACGGCCGGTCGGAGCGGACGCAGGCGATCGGCTCGGACCGGCCGGTGCGGCCGGTGCGACCGGGGCGGCCAGGGGCGGTCACTCGGGACGGTCGGCTCGGAACTCCGTCCGGGCCGAGGGGATGTCGGGCAAGGGGGACGGGAAGGGACTCGGCCCCACCGAGCCGAGCCCCCGGCCCATTCGGCTCGGCAAGGCTCGGCTCGGGTCGCCTCGGCTCGGGTCGGCTCGGCTCGGGTCGGCTCGGCTCGGGTCGGGTCGGGCCGCCTCGGCTCGGCTCGGGTCGGGTCGGGTCGCCTCGGCTCGGCTCGGCTCCGGTCCCCTACGGGATCTTGCGGTGGACGTTGGGGTGGTCCGACGGGCCGTGGGGGGTGTCGGCGATCCAGGGGCCGTCGTCGCTGGGGTCGAGGATGCCCTCCTCCAGCCAGGTGTACTTGCCCGCCAGGACGCCGTCGACGACCTTGCGGTCCAGGTCGTCGGTGTTGCTCCAGAGACGGCCGAAGAGCTCGGCGACCCGGAGCCGCGCCTGGCGGCAGAAGGCGTCGGCGAGCTGCTGCGCCTCGCGGCCGTGCTCGCCGGTGGTGCGCAGGAGTTCGGCCCGTACGCAGGCGGCGCTCATGGCGAAGAGTTCGGCGCCGATGTCGACGATCCGGCCGAGGAAGGCCTGCTTGAGCTCCATCTTCCCCTGCCAGCGCGACATGGCGTAGAAGGTGGAGCGGGCGAGCTTGCGGGAGGTGCGCTCGACGTACCGCAGATGGGTCGCGAGCTCGCCGAACTCCGCGTACGCGCCGGGGAGCTGGCCCTGCCCGGCGACGAGTTTCGGCAGCCAGCGGGCGTAGAAGCCGCCGGCCCGGGCGCCCGCCTTGGCCTTGTCGGCGAAGGCCTTGTCGGGGTCGATGATGTCGCCGGCCACGGCGAGGTGGGCGTCGACCGCCTCGCGGGCGATCAGCAGGTGCATGATCTCGGTGGAGCCCTCGAAGATCCGGTTGATGCGGAGATCGCGCAACAGCTGTTCTGCCGGGACGGCGCGTTCGCCGCGGGCGGCGAGCGAGTCGGCCGTCTCGTAGCCGCGGCCGCCACGGATCTGGACCAGCTCGTCGGCCATCCGCCAGGACATCTCGGAGCCGTACAGCTTGGCGAGGGCGGCCTCGATGCGGATGTCGTTGCGGTCCTCGTCGGCCATCTGGGAGGCGAGGTCGACGACGGCCTCCAGGGCGAAGGCGGTGGCGGCGATGAAGGAGATCTTGGTGCCGACGGCCTCGTGGTGCGCGACCGGCTTGCCCCACTGCTCGCGTTCGGCGGCCCATTCGCGGGAGATCTTCAGACACCACTTGCCGGCGCCGGCGCAGGCGGCGGGCAGCGAGAGCCGGCCGGTGTTGAGGGTGGTGAGGGCGATCTTGAGGCCGGAGCCCTCGGGGCCGATGCGGTTCGCGGCCGGGACCCGCACCTGGTGGAAGCGGGTGACGCCGTTCTCCAGGCCGCGCAGGCCCATGAAGGCGTTGCGGTGCTCGACGGTGATGCCGGGCGAGTCGCCCTCGACGACGAAGGCGGTGATGCCGCCGCGGTGCCCGTCGGAGGCGGGGACCCGGGCCATGACGACCAGGAGGTCGGCGACGACGCCGTTGGTGGTCCACAGCTTCACGCCGTCGAGGACGTAGTCGTCGCCGTCGGGCACGGCGGTGGTGGCGAGCCGGGCCGGGTCGGAGCCGACGTCGGGCTCGGTGAGGAGGAAGGCGGAGATGTCGCTGCGGGCGAGCCGGGGCAGGAAGGCGTCCTTCTGCTCCTGGGTCCCGAAGAGCTTCAGCGGCTGCGGGACGCCGATCGACTGGTGGGCCGAGAGCAGCGCCCCGAGCGCCGGGCTGACCGAGCCGACCAGGGCCAGCGCCCGGTTGTAGTAGAGCTGGGTGAGACCGAGACCGCCGTACTTGGGGTCGATCTTCATGCCGAGCGCGCCGAGCTCCTTGAGGCCGGTGACGGTCTCGTCGGGGATGCGGGCCTCGCGTTCGATGCGGGCGCCGTCGACCCGTGTCTCGCAGAACGTGCGGAGCTTGGCGAGGAAGGCCTCGCCGCGCCGGACGTCCTCGTCGGCGGGCAGCGGGTGCGGATGGATGAGGTCGAGTCGGAAGCGGCCGAGGAAGAGTTCCTTGGCGAAGCTCGGCTTGTGCCAGTCCTGCTGGCGGGCCGCCTCGGCGACCTGCCGGGCCTCGCGTTCGGTGACCTTGGGCGGCCGCTGGGTGGGTGCGGACATGAGGGGCTCACCTCGCCGCTCGTCGTCGGGTGCCGGATGGCTACTCGTCCGTCGTACCCGAAATCGGCGCTTTCGGAAACGGCCGCGGCGCCCGTTCGGGACGGGCGGGGAGGAAAGAGGACGGCCCGGGCCCCCGCACAGTGGGCCCGGACCGTCGGTCTGGTGCGTACGGACGTGTTGGTCCGTACGGGTTGCCTAGAGCGCCAGGCCCGTGAGGACCAGGACGCGCTCGTAGGTGTAGTCGTCCATGGCGAACCTGACGCCCTCGCGGCCGACGCCGGAGCGCTTGGCGCCGCCGTACGGCATCTGGTCGGCGCGGTAGGACGGGACGTCGCCGACGATCACGCCGCCGACCTCCAGGGCCCGGTGGGCGCGGAAGGCGGCCTGCAGGTCGCGGGTGAAGACACCGGCCTGGAGGCCGAAGTCCGAGTCGTTGACCGCGGCGAAGGCCTCGGCCTCGCCGTCGACCTTGGCGACGGTCAGGACCGGGCCGAAGACCTCGGCGCGGGCCAGGGTGACGTCGGCCGGGAGGTCGGCGAGCACGGTCGGGGCGTAGGTGGCGCCCTCGCGCTTGCCGCCGGCGAGCAGCTTGGCGCCGGCCGCGACGGCCTCGTCCACCCAGGCCTCGACGCGCTGGGCGGCGGCCTCGTCGACCAGGGGGCCGACGTCGGTGGCGTCGTCCGCCGGGTCACCGGTGACCTGGGCCTCGACGGCCGCGACGATCTTCGGCAGCAGGCGGTCGTAGACGGAGGCGTCGGCGATCACGCGCTGCACGGAGATGCAGGACTGGCCGCCCTGGTAGTTGGAGAAGGTCGCGATGCGGCTCGCGGCCCAGTCCAGGTCGGCCTCGGAGGACCAGTCGGGCAGGACGACGGCGGCGGCGTTGCCGCCGAGCTCCAGGGTGCAGTGCTTGTGCGGCACGGACTGCTGGATGGCGTAGCCGACCTTGTCGGAGCCGGTGAAGGAGATGACCGGGAGGCGCTCGTCCTGGACCAGGGCGGGCATGCGGTCGTTCGGCACGGTGAGGATCGACCAGGAGCCGGCCGGCAGGTCGGTCTCGGCCAGGATCTCGCCCAGGATCAGGGAGGAGATCGGGGTGGCCGGGGCCGGCTTGAGGATGATCGGGGCGCCGACGGCGATGGCCGGGGCGACCTTGTGGGCGCTGAGGTTCAGCGGGAAGTTGAACGGCGCGATGCCGAGCACGACGCCCTTGGGGATGCGGCGGGTGAGCGCGAGGCGGCCCGCGCCGCCGGCCTCGGTGTCCAGGCGCTGGGCCTCGCCGGCGTTCCAGCGGCGGGCCTCCTCGGCGGCGAAACGGAACACGGAGACGGCACGGCCGACCTCACCGCGGGCCCACTTGATGGGCTTGCCGTTCTCGGCGGAGATCAGCTGGGCGATCTCCTCGGTGCGCTCGGCGAGCCGCTTCGACACGTGGTCGAGGGCGGCGGCGCGGACGTGCGCCGGGGTGGCGGCGAACTCGTCGACGACCGCGTGGGCGGCGGCGACGGCCTCCTCGACCTGGGCCTCGGTGGGCACGCTGACCTTGCCGACCAGACGTCCGTCGTACGAGTTCGTGACGTCGAAGGTGGCCTCGCCGGTGGCCTCGCGGCCGGCGAGCCAGAAGGCGTGGGTGGTCGTCATTGCGTACCGGCCCTTTCCGTTTCGGGGTGGTGCGAGGGGGTGCTCTCGCGCTCTTGTGCCACGTTAGGGCGAAGCGGGCGGAGGGGCGCTTGTCCGTGGTGGAGTGGTGCGAAGGGCCTTCTGTCCGCTTTGGCGGAACCGGCCGGAAGTCGGGCGGGGGCCCAGGGGCGGACCTTGGGGAAGCGCCGGCGGGGGGCCTCGCGGCGGCTCCACGGGAGCGCCCGCGCGGGACCTCGCGGCAAACCCTGCGGGAGACGCCCGCGGAAGATCCCGCGGAAGTGAGGCCTTGGGCCAAGACCCCACCCAGGGCCTCACCAGGGGCGGTACGCGGAGAAGGGCTGGACGCCCTCGCCCCAGCGCGCGGCGATGAGGTGGTCGCCGTGCCGGAGAAGACCGGCGATCCGACCCTTGCCCTTGTCGACCTCCTCGGCGAAGGTGCGCACGTCCCGCTCCGCGCCGGAGGCCGCGTCGTAGGCGTACAGCCTGTCGTTCTCCTTCGAGGAACGCACCACGGCCCACACGCGGCCGCCCTCGGCATGGAGGCCGGTGACGTCCTTGGAGTAGGCGAACCGTTCCGACCGCCACCGTTCGCCGCCGCCCGCCACGGAGAAGGCGACGATCTGCTCGCCGGAGAGGCCGCTGCCCTCGGCGGCGGCGTAGAACATCCCGTCGGCGACGGACCACCGGGCCGGCTCGTCGAGCGCGATGTCGCCGTACGGGCCCTTGGCCTCGATCAGGCCCTGCGGTCGCCCGTCCTGGCCGAAGGAGAGGAAGCCGTGCACGCCGCGCTCCTCGGGCTCCGCGACCGCGATCACCAGCGGGTCGGCTGACAGGAAGGTCACCACCGCGTCCGGGGCGACGGCCCGGCGAGTGCCGAGCGGAACCATCCAGCGCTGCTTGCCGGCGGCCGGTTCGAACGCGGCGAGCTTGAGCTCGGTGCGGTCGCAGGCGAGCACCGCCAGCACCTGCCGCTCGGTGGCCGCGGCCGCGGAGGGGAAGCAGCCCTTCGGCACGGCGGCCTTCCAGCGCGGTGCGCCGGTGCGCAGGTCGAGGGCGCGCAGCGCCTGGTCGCCCGGCAGGACCGGCGGCTCGCTCGAGTACGGCTCATGTCCCCAGTCGTCGTCGGCGTCGAGCAGCACGGCGAGCCCCCCGCCGGTGGCGACCAGGCCGCCCCCGGCCTTCAGAGCGGCGTCGGCGGGCAGGCGGCCGGTGCGCCACAGCTCGCGGCCGTCCGCGAGGTCGATCGCGGCGACGGTGCGGCAGCCCTTGTCCTTGGCCGGCTCGCCGTACTCCTCACCCTTCTCGCCGTACACGACCAGGGCGACCGGGCCGCCGTCCGGGCGGCTGACGTCGCAGATCTCGGCGCGGCCCGGCACGACGTACTCCCAGCGGCGGTGGCCGTCGGCGGCGTCGAAGGCGGTGACGGCGTCGTAGCGGCTGCGGACCACGCTGTCGCCGACGACCCAGGCGGCGTTTCCGTGCTCGGCGGCGTTGTTGTCGAAGGGCGTGTCCCAGGCCCGCTCCATGGAGTCGCCCGGGAGCTTGCCCTTCTCATGGGCGACGCAGGAGGCGATGCCGCCGACGAGGGCGAACGGTACGCCGACGCCGATCAGGATGCCGAGCGCCCAGCGCGTCGGCCGCCGCCTCGGGCGCGCGGCATCGGTCGTGTTCGTGGCCATGCGTTTCCCCACCCCTGGCTCGCATCGTTCGAAGCCCTGTCAGGGTAGGCGAGGATGATCACCCGCGCCGCTCGGTCGAGACGATCAGGCAGACGCCGCCCACGACGATCGCGCCGCCGAGCACGATGGGCCAGGACAGGGCCTCGCCGAGGACCAGGGCGCCGAGGGCGACGGCGACGACCGGGTTGACGTACGCGTAGGTCGCCACCAGCGAGAGGGGCGCGGCCTGGAGGAGCCAGGCGTACGCGGTGAAGGCGATCAGCGAGCCGAAGACGACGAGGTACGCGAGGGCGGTCCAGGAACGCCCCGACACGGCCGTGAGGTCGAGGCCGTGCTGCTCGCCCCGGACCAGCCCGACGCCGACGCCCGCGAGACCACCGGCCAGCATCTCGTACGCGCTCGCGGTGAACGGATTGCCGGGCATCGGGATCCGCGAGGAGGAGAAGGAACCGACCGACCAGCAGACGGTCGCGGCGATCACGAGCAGGACGCCGCCGACGTGCACCTCGCCGCTGAGGCCGGGCAGCGTCAGCACGGCGAGCCCGGCCAGTCCGAGCAGCACCCCGACGATCCCGCCCGCGCTCGGCCGCTCCCCCGCACCCGCCTTGAGCAGCACCACCCAGGCCGGGACGACGGCGATCAGCAGCGCGGTGAGGCCGGACGGCACGGAGGTCTCGGCGAGCACGACGAGCCCGTTGCCGCCGAGGATGAGCAGCAGGCCGACGCCGACCGCCGAGAGCAGCTGCCGCGGGCTCACCTTGAGCGCGGCCGGCCCCTGCCGCCAGGCGATGATCCCGGCGAGCAGCAGCCCGGCCGTGATGAACCGGGTCCCCGCGGAGAGGAAGGGCGGCAGCGTCTCGACGACGATCCGGATCCCGAGGTACGTGGACCCCCACACGACGTACACGATCGCGAGCGCGGCCCAGACGGCGACGGGTATGCGCCGCGGGGCGGGGGCCGGGACGGACGGGACCTGGGAGGCGGCCGGTTCGACGGCGGGGCTTGTCATGCCCAGGAGATTACGGAGCAAGCGGCGCCTGGGCCAGAAATTTGCCCGCGATCGGGCAGGGTGGCGGGACTTTCGAAGGCGCCGGGGGGAAACGGGCGGCGGGCGGGCGGGAAGGCGCGGCTCGCCGCCCCGGGTGTGCGGCGCCCGCGCGGGCCGCCGCCAGTCCCCCAGCGCCGTCGGTCCCCCGCCGACGTCAGTCCCCCGCCGCCGTCGGTCCCCCGCCGCCGCCGGTCCCCCGCCGCCGTCAGTCCCCCGCCGGTGCCGGCCCTGCGGAGGCGGGTCCGGGGCTCGGGGGCGGGGTCGTGGCGCCGCCGTCGCCCGTGGCCTTCAGGGCCAGCCACAGCTCCATGCGGACGTCCGCGTCGTCCAGGGAACGGCCGAGGATCTCCTCCACGCGGCGCATCCGGTAGCGGAGGGTGTGCCGGTGGACGCCCAGGTCGGCGGCGGCGGCGTCCCACTGGCCGTGCCGGGAGAGCCAGGCGCGGAGGGACGCGACCAGGTCGCCGCGGCCGGTGGCGTCGTGTTCGTACAGGGCGCGCAGCAGGCCGTCGGCGAAGGCGCGGACGGCGTCGTCGGCGAGCAGGGGCAGGACCGAGCCGGCCGCGAGTTCCTCGTGCTCGACCAGCGCCCGGCCGCGTCGCCGGGCGACGGACAGCGCCTGCTCGGCCTGCTTGTAGGCGGCGGCCGCGGCGATCGGGCCGGTGGGGGCGGAGAGGCCGACGACGAGCCCGGCGTCCTCCGCCTCCCGCGTCGCGTAGCCCTCGCAGACGGTGACGACCGCTCCCCCGTCGCCGGCCAGGACGACGAACCGTTCGCCGCCCTCCGGGCCCTCGGGCACGGTCAGGACCGACTCGCCCGCCCGGGCGGCCGCGGCCTCCAGGGTCTCGACGAACGCGGCGAGCGGCGTCTCGCCGTTCTCCTTCGTCTCGGCCGTCGCCACCGGCTCGGCGATGAGCAGCCGGAACGGGGCGTCGAGGAGCCCGCCGTACAGATCACCGGCGACGCCACGGGCGTGGTCCGGCTGCCCGGCGAGCAGCATCCGCAGCACCGCCGCGCCGAGCCGCTGTTCGGCGGCCTGGAGGGAGCGGGAGCGTTCCGTCGTGAGGGTCAGCAGGGCGATGGCGGAGTGCACCGCGTACCGCTCCGCCGTGCCGAGCGGCGCGCCGGTGCCGACCGCGAGCGCCCCGCGAACGCGGCGCCCGGTGCCGAGCGACTGGAGCTCCACCCGGTCGTCGGTGCCGCCGACGACCGCGCTGGCGGGCGCGGGGCGCTCCCGGAGGCGCTCCACGTCGGGGGTGAGCCGGGCGGCCCGGCGCGCGGCCCATTCGGGCGAGGCGGCGAGCACGGTGCCCGAGGTGTCGTACAGCGCGGCCCAGCCGTCGACGTGCGCCGCGAGCCGGGCGACGACCGCGTCCGGGCCCTCGGCGAGCGCGGCCCGGGTCAGCTCGCGCTGGGCCTCGAAACCGGCGGTCACGGCCCGGTACTGGTCGGCGGCGATGGCCGCGGACACGGCCTTGCTGATGGCGAGGAACGGGGTGCGCCGGGGCACTTCGAGCAGCGGCAGCTGCTCCTCGCGGGCCGCGTCGAGCAGCGCCGCCGGGATGTCCTCGTAGTTGACGCCGACGGCGAAGCCGAGCCCGACGACGCCCGCGCCGAGCAGCCGCCGCACATAGCGCCGCATCGCGTCGGGGTCCTCGGCGTCGAGGGTGAGCGCGGTGGTGAGCAGCAGTTCGCCGCCCTCCATGTACGGGACGGGGTCGGCGAGCTCGCTGACGTGGGCCCAGCGCACGGGGGTGTCGAGGCGGTCCTCACCGGCGCGGACGGTGAGTTTGAGCGCCGAGTGCTGGACGAGCGAGGCGAGGGTGGGCGGCATTGGGGACCGTCGGACCTTTGAGGTTCTGGGGGGAGGGGGCGCGTGGGGGGAGGAAAGCGGAGGCCACGCTGCCCGACGGGCGGCGCGCCCCCGATTGTGCCAGCCCGTTCCGGGGCCCGCCCCCAGCCTCGCAGGTCGACGAGGGCCTCGCAGGTCGGCGGAGGATTCCGGTCGGCGTGAGCCCGTGGCTCGGTGTCAGCCGCGCAGGTCCACCAGGAGGGGCGGCGTGTGCTCGCCGCGTACGTGGGTGAGGGACAGGACCGCGTGGCCGGGCGGCACGGCGTGGGCCAGGTCGGAGGCGGACCAGCGTTCGCGTTCGACCTCGCGCACCGTCACGGCGTCCGTCGTGACGGCCCGCCCGGTGACCAGCTTGCGCAGGGTGTGCATCACCCGGGTGAGCGGCTCGTCGGCGAGCACGGTCCGGCTGGTGACGTCCCGCGTCTCGACCCACTCGGTGCCCCACGTCTCGGCGAACCGCTTGCCGTCCCAGGTGGTGACGCCGGCCAGCGCGACCCGGCAGCCGACCGCCCCGAGCAGCGGGGTGCGCAGGTGCTCGGGGACGTCGTCGAGGCTCCGCAGCCCGAGCACGACACCGGCGTGCGCGGAGCGCAGCCGCTGCAGCCCGCGCACGGTCCCCGCGGTGAGGGTGTGGGCGGCGTCGTCGAGGACGAGGCAGGCGAAGCGGGACCGGTCCGTGCGGGTCACGGCCCGGGCGAGGAACTGCGCGAGGACGAGCCGGGCCAGCAGCCGGGAGGCCTCGGCGTGGCCCGTCTCCGGCAGGTCGATCCGGACCCGTACGGGATGTTCGAGCGCGCGCATGGTGAACGGCTGCCCGTGGCCCGACGTGTCGAAGAAACCGGCGAACGCGGGCCGGTCGAGCAGCGCCACCCGGTCGGCGAGGGCGGTGGCGGGGTCGCCCGCGGCGCCCTGCTGCCGCTCGCGGGCGTCGAGTTCGCGGACGAGCGAGGCGTGGCCGTCCCGCTCCAGGGCCGCGCGGAGATCCTGGCGCGGCCCGGGCGCCCCGTCGAGGAGTTCGCGGAGTTCGGGAACCGACGGGAAGCGCCCGTGGACCGCGTGGAAGGGGCCGAGGAGCTGGGCGAGCGCGGTCGCGGCCCGCCGGGGGTCGGTGGTGTCGTCGGCGAGGACGTCGGCGAGGAGGGCGGCGGCCTGGTCGGGGTCGCCGGTGCCGCCGTAGAGGTCGAGGTCGTGCGGGGAGGCCGGGTCGCCGATGCGGATGACGACGTCGTACGCCTCGTCCGGGCCGAGCGGCGCGCCGGCGGGGCCGACGGCGACGACGGCGGCCTGCCCCGCGAGCGCCTGCAGGGCGAGGGACTCGACGACCGGGCGCATCAGCCGGGTGGTCTTCCCGCTGCCGGAGGGGCCGACGACGAGCATGGAGGTGCCCAGGACGGCGGGGTCGAGGGCGAGGCCGGTGCCGCGGCGGGGGTAGGGGTTGCGCGGGACGTCGGCGACGGTGCCCAGCCTGACCTGCCGGAGGCTGAGGTCGTGCGCCGCTGCCCGGCCGGGCAGCTGGCGGGCCCCGGACGGGTGCAGGAAGGCGGCGGCGCCGCGCGCGTGCACGTCCCGGACGAAGGCGGCCTGCCGGTCCGGGCCGGTGCGGGCGGTGTCCCAGGCGGCGCGGATACGGGTGTGGTCGACGTCGTTCATGCGCCCGGCGGCGCCCTCGGCGGCGAGCCGGTCGGCGGCCTCGGCAAGACCGGCGGCCCGCAGCTCCGGCCAGTCGGCCGGATCGGGTGCGTCCGGGTCGGCGACCGCCGCCGCCGGCGCGGTGGTGGCCTCGGGGCGGCCGGTGCGGCGCAGCGCGAGCCAGACGAAGGGCAGGGCGGCGGCGACGGTGACGAACAGGTCGGCCGTCTCGACCATGTCCTGGTTGGCGTACGCGGCCGTGGGCGTACCCCGCTCGTACGGGAGCAGCGCGTAGACGACTCCCTTGACGGGGATCCAGCCGCCTCGGACGAGGGCGACGGCCACGAGCCCGACGACGACGGCGAGCACGATCTGGGCCGCGCGGCCGCGCGCCTCGGTGACCCGGCGCCACGCGTACGGCCAGCGGCCGAAGCGGCCGAGCCCGTAGAAGACGCCGGCGAAGACGACCAGCTCGTAGACGGCGAGCGCGAGCACCCCGCCGGTCCCGGCCTGCGGCCCGCCGCCGAGCGGGTGCCACCAGTCGTCGGGGGTGAACAGCTTGAGCGGGACGCTCCAGTAGGGGATGTAGCCGTTGCGCAGCAGGGACCAGAGCAGGACGCAGGCGAGGAACGAGATCACCGCACCGGAGAGCACGGCCCGCAGCGGCGTCTCGCTGGGCTCCTGGTCGGGCCGGGGGACATGCCCGTACCGCCATACCCCGGGCCCGGCGGCGGGCCGGGGGGTCCGCAGCCACTCGGCGAGGGAGAGCCCGGCGGAGGTGGAGGAGGTGGAGGAGGAAGCGGAGACCGCGGGCCCGGGTGCGCCAGGCGCGCCGGGACCGGTCGAGGCCGCGTGCGCGGGCGCGCCGGGTGCCGCGAGGCCCCCGCCCACCGGACCGGTGGGCGCGGTCGGCGCCCCACCCCCCGTCGGTGCGGCCGGGGGCACCGCCCCAGGCGGAGCCGTCGGCATCGGTGGTGGGCCGGCCGGGCGGGGGACCTGGTCGGCGCGGGGGCGGCCGTCGTGCGTCCCCCGCGAGCCCTGCGTGCCCTCGAACTCCATGACCCCTGCCCCCTGGCCCCTTCACTCTGCCGCGCACCGTGCCGCGTCCGACGCCCCAATCTAGGGCCTCGCGCGTGGATCACGCCCCCGATCAGGCCGATGACGTGGAGACGGTCCGGACAACAGCGCGTATGGCCGATACGGACAAGGACACGCCGGGACCACTCCCATCCGTAGCATGCGCCGGGTCCCCGGCCGCGCCTAGCCTGCGGAGGAAACCCGCAAGTGCGTCCAGAACACCCCCAGGAGCCCCGCATGAACGCTGTCCCGCAGGAGCGGCGCGTCGTCACCGCCATCCCCGGCCCGAAGTCGCAGGAGCTTCAGGCCCGTCGCCTCGACGCGGTCGCCGGTGGCGTGGGCTCCACGCTGCCCGTCTTCACCAAGCGCGCGGGTGGCGGCATCATCGAGGACGTCGACGGCAACCTGCTGATCGACTTCGGTTCCGGCATCGCCGTGACCTCCGTGGGCGCCTCCGCCGAGGCCGTCGTGCGCCGCGCCTCCGCGCAGCTGCAGGACTTCACCCACACCTGTTTCATGGTGACGCCGTACGAGGGTTACGTGGAGGTCTGCGAGGCCCTCGCCGAGCTGACCCCGGGCGACCACGCCAAGAAGTCCGCGCTGTTCAACTCGGGCGCCGAGGCCGTCGAGAACGCCGTCAAGATCGCCCGTTCGTACACCAAGCGCCAGGCCGTCGTCGTCTTCGACCACGGCTACCACGGCCGTACCAACCTCACCATGGGCATGACGGCGAAGAACATGCCGTACAAGCAGGGCTTCGGCCCGTTCGCGCCCGAGGTCTACCGCGTGCCGGTCGCCTACGGCTACCGCTGGCCCACCGGTGCCGAGAACTGCGGCCCCGAGGCCGCCGCGCAGGCGATCGACAACATCACCAAGCAGATCGGCCCCGAGAACGTCGCCGCGATCGTCATCGAGCCGGTGCTCGGCGAGGGCGGCTTCATCGAGCCGGCCAAGGGCTTCCTCCCGGCGATCGTGAAGTTCGCCAACGACAACGGCATCGTCTTCGTCGCGGACGAGATCCAGGCCGGCTTCTGCCGCACCGGCCAGTGGTTCGCCTGCGAGGACGAGGGCATCGTCCCGGACCTCATCACCACCGCCAAGGGCATCGCGGGCGGTCTGCCGCTCGCCGCCGTGACCGGCCGCGCCGAGATCATGGACTCCGTGCACGGTGGCGGCCTCGGCGGCACCTACGGCGGCAACCCGGTCGCGTGCGCCGGTGCGCTGGGCGCCATCGAGACCATGAAGGAGCTCGACCTCAACGGCAAGGCCAAGCGCATCGAGGAGGTCATGAAGGACCGCCTCACCGCCATGCAGGAGAAGTTCCCGGTCATCGGCGACATCCGCGGCCGTGGCGCCATGATCGCCATCGAGCTGGTGAAGGACCCGGCGACGAAGGAGCCGTTCGCCGAGGCCGCCGCCGCGCTCGCCAAGTACTGCCACAACGAGGGCGTCCTGGTCCTCACCTGCGGCACCTACGGCAACGTGCTGCGCTTCCTGCCGCCGCTGGTCATCGGCGAGGACCTGCTCAACGAGGGTCTGGACGTCATCGAGGCCGCGCTCGCGCAGATCTGACGATCCGACCGGTTCTGACGGCCGGACAGCGACTTCTGACACTCCGTGTGAAGAAGCTGTGGGGGGCCGATGGCGGGATGGCGATCCGGCTGTCGGTCCCCTGTTTCGTGCCGTACGGTTTCTGCAGATGAGAGAAACACCCCGGGCGGAGCCTCCCCAGCCCCGCCCACACCGTGCCATCGCGCACACCGCCGGTGCCCTGGGCTCCGGAACTCCTCACCGATCGGATGGCCGCCCGCCCCACACCCCCCGGGGCGCGCGGCAGCCCGGTCCAGGCGACCGCTCCGGAACCACCCCCCCTGTTCCGGGGCGGTCGGCTGTTCTCTGGGCGATCGTCACCCTCGCCGTCGTCACCTGGCAGGTGCTGGTCCACGGCCCGCTCGCCCGCCTCGACGAACGCCTCTCCCGCGCCCTGGTGGACACCGTCCCGCGCGGCCTGAGCGAATCCGCCGCCGATCTCGGCAACATGAGCGTCGCCCTGCCGGTGCTGGCCTGCGCCATGGCGTACGCGGCCCGGCGCGGCCACCGCGCCGCCGCCCTCCTCGCGGGCCTGGCGATGGCCCTCGTCCCGCTGCTGGTCCTCCCCCTGAAGATCTGGACGGGCCGCCCCGGCCCCCTGGAACCGTGGGCGCACGGCTACTACCCCTCGGGCCACACGGCCACGGCGATGGTCGCGTACGCCGGCGCGGCCCTCCTGGTCTCGCGGCGCCTGCTCCCGGTGGCCGTCCTGCTGACCGCCGTCACGGCCGCCGGGCTGATCCTCCGCGGCTTCCACTGGCCGCTGGACGTGCTGGCGTCCGTCGCGCTCTGCCTGCCCCTGCTGCGCTGGCCGGTGTACGCGGCGCGGTACGGTCGCGTCGCCCGTACCCGAGCGGACGAACCGGAGCACCGATGACGATCCACCGGCCAGGACTGCCGAGCGACCTGCCCGACCCCGAACTCCTGTGGGCGCGCTGGGCCCTGAACGCGGTGGTCCGGGCGACGACCGCGAAGGAGGGGGACAGGGTCCACCGGACCGGTGTCTGGATCGACGAAGAGGGATTGCACCTCGACGACTGCGGCTGCACCTGGTGGACGTTCTCCCGGATCGCCGAGGGCCGTTACGTGCTGTACGGCGAGGACGAGTCGAGCGGCTGCAAGTGGCACGAGCCGCCGGTGGACATGCTGGCGGGCGGCCCGGACTGGCTGCCGTACGAGGAGCTGCGCGACCGGCTCGCGGGGAACGAGCTGGGCTGTGTGTACTGGTACGAGAACGGCGCCTGGGCCCGGGCCGGCTACCCCGAGGACCTGGACGACGACGGACTCGACTGCGGGATGAGCCGGTTCGTCGACCGGGGCGAGGCGCTGGGCCTGCTGGCGGACCTCGTGGCGTACGACCGTCCGGCGGCGGAGATCCTGATGACGGCGGCCGAAGGGCGCCGGCTCACGCCGGAGTTGCTGGCGGCGCACGTCGTGGCGGAGGACCGCGGCGACCCGGACCATCCGGCGATGGTCCGGGCGCTGCGGCGGGCCGGGCTGGAGCCGGCGGAGCGTCAGCTCCAGCGGTAGGCGTCGAAGTTGCGGCTGAACTCGAACTGGTTGTAGCGGTCCCAGTTGATCGACCAGGTCATCAGGCCGCGCAGGGCGGGCCAGGTTCCGTGGGTCTGGTAGGTGCCGCAGTTCGTCTTCCTGGTGAGGCAGTCGAGGGCCTTGTTCACCTCGGCCGGGGTGGTGTGGCCGTTGCCGGCCTGGGTGGAGGCGGGGAGGCCGATGGCGACCTGGTCGGGGCGCAGGGCCGGGAAGACGCGGTCGGTGTTGCCGGCGACCGGGAAGCCGGTGAGCAGCATGTCGGTCATGGCGATGTGGAAGTCGGCGCCGCCCATGGAGTGGTACTGGTTGTCGAGGCCCATGACGGAGCCGGAGTTGTAGTCCTGGACGTGCAGCAGGGTGAGGTCGTCGCGCAGGGCGTGGATGACCGGGAGGTAGGCGCCGGCGCGCGGGTCCTGGCCGCCCCAGGGGCCCGAGCCGTAGTACTGGTAACCGAGCTGGACGAAGAAGGTCTCCGGGGCCATGGTCAGGACGAACGCCGGTCCGTATTTGGCCTTGAGGGCCTTGACCGCCGAGATCAGGTTGACGACGACCGGGCTGGTGGGGTTGCGGAAGTCGGTGTCGCCGGTCTGGAGCGAGAGGGAGTGGCCCTCGAAGTCGATGTCCAGGCCGTCGAGGCCGTAGGTGTCGATGATCTTCGAGACCGAGGCGACGAAGGTGTCGCGGGCGGCGGTGGTGGCGAGCTGGACCTGCCCGTTCTGGCCGCCGATGGAGATGAGGACCTTCTTGCCGGCGGCCTGCTTGGCCTTGACGGCGGCCTTGAAGTCCGCCTCCGACTCGACGTTCGGGCACTCGGTCACCGGGCACAGCCTGAAGCGGATGTCGCCCGAGGTGACCGAGGTGGGCTCGCCGAAGGCCAGGTTGATGACGTCCCAGGAGTCGGGGACGTCGGCCATGCGGGTGTAGCCGGAGCCGTTGGCGAAGCTCGCGTGGAGGTAGCCGACGAGGGCGTGGGCGGGCAGTTGCCCGCCGGGGTCGCCGCCGCCTCCGGAGGTCGTGGTGACGGTGACGGCCGGCGACTTGGCCGACTCGCCGGCGCTGTTGGCCGCCGAGACCTGGAAGCCGTACGAGGTGGCGGGCGTGAGGCCGGTGGCGGTGTAGGTGGTGCCGGTGACGGTGGCGGCGAGGACGCCGTCGCGGTACACCCGGTACGAGGTGGCGCCGGGGACGGCCGGCCAGGTCAGGGTCACCGAGGTGGAGGTGGGCGGGGCCGCCGAGAGGCCGGTGGGCGTGGCCGGGATCCCGACCGGGTCGCCGCCGGGTCCGAGCAGTGAGAGGTCGTCGGCGACGTAGGCGCCGGTGCCGTACCAGCCGTGGGTGTAGAGCGTGACCGAGGTCGTCGAGGCGCCCGTCGTGAAGGTGGAGCCGAGCTTCTGCCAGTCGGGGGCCGACTGGGTCCAGCTGGAGACGTCGGTGGTGCCGGTGCCGGAGGCGCCGAGGTAGACGTAGCTGCCGCGGACCCAGCCGCTCAGGGTGTACGTGGAGTTCGGCCGGACGGTGACGGTCTGGGAGCACCGGGCGTTGTCGCTGCCGGCCGGGGTGGCCTGCAGGGCCCTGGTCCCCGTGTGCACGGGGGTGGTGACCGCGGTCCCGCTGCCGGCCGTACAGCTCCAGCCGTCCAGGCCGGACTCGAAGCCGCCGTTGCGGGCGAGTTCGGTGTCGGCGGCGTGGGCCGCGGGGGTCAGCGCCACGAGTCCGCCGGCGGCGAGCACGCCCGCCAGGGTGAGGGTCAGGGGTCTGGTGCGGTCCACAACTGCCTCCGGATGTGGGGGAATCGGGGTGGTGGAGCGCGCCACAGCATGGTCCAGACCAATCGAGTGGTCAAGACCTCTGTACGGAAGGTGCGCGCGGTCAGACCCGGCCGATCCCCCCTGCGCCGCGGGCCAGTTGGCCCGCGGCCTCGTGCATCGCCAGTTCGAGCAGCGCGGCGTCGGTGAGCGTGCCGGACGCGTCCGGGGTCACCAGCCAGCGCACCCCGCCCGTCGCGCGCCCCGGGTACGGGACGACGATCCAGGTTCCGGCGCCCGCGCTGCGCACCCCGGTGCCGAGCCAGCGGGCGGCGGTGCCCGGGGGTACGAAGAAGCCCATCCGGGCGTCGCCGAAGTCCGCGAGGACCGGGCCCGGCCGGTCCACGAGCCGGTTCAGCACGTCGAGCGTGGGATAGCCGAGCTCGGCCGACAGGATCAGCACGTCCCAGCGGCGCCCGGCGGGCAGCAGCGTGATCCCGTGCGGGTTGCGCTCCCACTCCCAGCGGCAGGCCTCGGGGTCCGGCGCGACCGAGGCGAGCCACTCCACCACGGCCCTGGCCGCCGGCCCGCCGCCTCCCGAGCCGGAACCCGCACCCGCCCCCGCCCCGGTCCCCGTCCTCGCACCCGTCATCACGAAAGCCCTCTCTCCGCAGGGACCCGCCGGCTGCGGTGTCCACACGGAGAGAGGGCGCTCGCTCGCGACTATGACGCGGGTTCCTCACCCGCAAGGTGTGACCTGCATCACATCACGGGTGGGTCAGCTGTCGAAGCCCAGGCCCAGCCGGTCCATCGTCTTCAGCCACAGGTTCCGCCGGCCGCCGTTCTCGTCGGCGCGCGCCAGCGACCACTTGGTGAGCCCGATGCCGGCCCAGGCGATCGGCTCCGGCGGGAACGGCAGCGGCTTGGACCGCACCATCCGCAGCTCGGTCCGCTCGGTCCGCTCCCCCGCCAGCAGGTCCAGCATGACGTCCGCGCCGAAGCGCGTCGCGCCCACGCCGAGACCCGTGTAGCCGGCCGCGTACGCCACCTTGCCCTGGTGCGCCGTGCCGAAGAAGGCGGAGAAGCGCGAGCAGGTGTCGATCGCACCGCCCCAGGCGTGGCTGAAGCGCAGGCCCTCCAACTGCGGGAAGCAGGTGAAGAAGTGCTGGGCCAGCTTGAGGTACGTCTCCGGGCGGTTGTCCATCTCCGCCGCCACCTTGCCGCCGAAGCGGTAGACGGCGTCGTAGCCGCCCCACAGGATGCGGTGGTCGGCCGTGATCCGGAAGTAGTGGAACTGGTTGGCGGAGTCGCCGAGGCCCTGCCGGTTCTTCCAGCCGACCGCGGCCAGCTGCTCCGCGCTCAGCGGCTCCGTCATCAGCGCGTAGTCGTACACCGGGACGGTGTAGTGCCGCACCCGCTTGACCAGCGACGGGAACACGTTGGTGCCGAGGGCGACCCGTCGGGCCGCGACCCGGCCGTACGGGGTGCGCACGGCCATGCCGCCGCCCGCCGGGACCAGGTCGAGCGCCGGGGTGTTCTCGTAGATCCGCACCCCCAGCTCCTGGCAGGCCCGCTTGAGCCCCCAGGCCAGCTTCGCGGGGTTCAGCATGGCGACGCCGCGGCGGTCCCACAGACCGCCCTCGAAGGTCGGCGAGTCGACCTCGGCGCGCAGCGCGTCACGGTCGAGGAGCTCCAGGCCGCCGGCCAGCCCGAGCCGGTCGGCCTCCTCGTACCACGCGTGCAGCTCGTCGACCTGATAGGCCTCGGTGGCCACGTCGATCTCGCCGGTACGCTCGAAGTCGCAGTCCAGGGAGTAGCGGGCGACGGTCTCCTCGATGGCGTCGAGGTTCCGCTCGCCCAGTTGCTCCAGCTTCGCGAGCTCGTCCGGCCAACGGGCGAGTCCGTTGCCGAAGCCGTGCGTCAGAGAAGCGGCACAGAAGCCGCCGTTGCGGCCCGAGGCGGCCCAGCCCACCTCACGGCCTTCGAGCAGTACGACATCCCGGGAGGGGTCGCGCTCCTTGGCGAGGAGCGCGGTCCACAGTCCGCTGTAGCCGCCGCCCACCACGAGCAGGTCGCACCGCTCGGGGCCGGCGAGGGCGGGCAGGGCTCCGGGCTTGCCGGGGTCTTCCAGCCAGAAGGGGACGGGCTGGGCGTCGGAGAGAGATTGTGCAGCGAGACGCATGGCGACTGGGGCCATGGTTTCCAACTCCTTCGGTGCCTGACCGGCTGCCGGTCAGGCCGTTGCTGTTTTCTTGCGCCGGTTCGTGATGATCTGCCCGGCCACGACCACCAGTACCGCGAGGACGAACATCGCGGTGCCGATGACGTTGATCTGAACGGGGGTTCCTCGCTGTGCCGAGCCCCAGACGAACATGGGGAAGGTCACGGTCGAGCCCGCGTTGAAGTTGGTGATGATGAAGTCGTCGAACGACAGGGCGAAGGCGAGCAGCGCGCCCGCCGCGATGCCGGGCGCCGCGATCGGCAGCGTGACCCGCAGGAAGGTCTGCGTCGGCCCCGCGTAGAGGTCGCGCGCGGCCTCCTCCAGGCGCGGGTCCATGGACATCACGCGCGCCTTGACCGCGGTCACGACGAACGACAGACAGAACATGATGTGGGCGATGAGAACCGTCCAGAAGCCCAGCTCCGCGCCCATGTTGAGGAACAGGGTGAGCAGCGAGGCGGCCATGACGACCTCGGGCATCGCCATCGGCAGGAAGATCAGCGAGTTGACCGCGCCGCGCGCCCGGAAGCGGTAGCGGACCAGCGCGAAGGCGATCATCGTGCCGAGGACCACCGCGCCGACCGTCGCCCAGGCGGCGAGCTGGAGCGAGAGCGTGAGCGACTCGCACATGTCGGCGACGCCGCAGGGGTCCTTCCAGGCGTCCAGCGAGAACTGCTGCCACGCGTAGTTGAAGCGCCCGTTCGGCTTGTTGAACGAGAACGCCATGACCACGACGTTCGGCAGGATCATGTACGCGAGCGTGAGCAGGCCCGCGATGGCGACGAGGTGCTGTCGGATCCAGCGCATCAGACCAGGTCCTCCGTTCCCGCACGGCGGATGTAGACGGTGACCATGAGCAGCACGATCGCCATGAGGATGAAGGACAGGGCGGCGGCCGTCGGATAGTCCAGGACCCGCAGGAACTGCGACTGGATGACGTTGCCGACCATCTTGGTGTCGGTCGAGCCGAGGAGCTCGGCGTTGACGTAGTCACCGCTCGCCGGGATGAAGGTGAGCAGCGTGCCGGAGACGACGCCCGGCATGGAGAGCGGGAAGGTCACCTTGCGGAAGGTGGTCGCCGGCGAGGCGTACAGGTCCTGCGCGGCCTCGTGCAGCCGCCCGTCGATCCGCTCCAGCGAGGTGTAGAGCGGCAGGATCATGAACGGCAGGAAGTTGTACGTGAGACCGCAGACCACCGCCATCGGGGTGGCGAGCACCCGGTCGCCCTCGGTCCAGCCCAGCCAGCTGGTCACGTCGAGGACGTGCAGCGCGTTCAGCGCGTCGACGACCAGGCTGTCGTCGGCGAGGATCGTCTTCCACGCCAGCGTCCGGATCAGGAAGCTGGTGAAGAACGGCGCGATGACGAGCACCAGGAGCAGGTTGCGCCAGCGTCCGGCCTTGAAGGCGATGAGGTACGCCAGCGGGTAGCCGAGCAGCAGGCACAGCAGGGTGGCCGTGCCCGCGTAGAGCAGCGAGCGGACGAACTGCGGCCAGTACTCCTGGAAGGCGTCCCAGTAGGTCTGGAAGTGCCAGGTGACCTCGAAACCCTTCTCCAGGGAGCCGGTCTGCACCGAGGTCGAGGCCTGGTAGACCATCGGCAGCGCGAAGAAGACCAGCAGCCACACGATGCCGGGCAGCAGCAGCCAGTACGGCACGAGCCGCTTGCGGGCGGAGGGCTTGCGCAGCACCGGCTCCTCTATGGGCGGGGCCTCCTTGACCAGGGTGGCGCTCATGCCTCGTCTCCTTCGTTCGCTTCTCCGCCCACGAGGCTGAGCGGCTCGGGCGTCGTCGTCGGCTGCTGGGCGGTGGCCTCGCGTGCGTCGCTCACAGGGAGTCCTCCACCGTCTCCACGCCCGCGTCGATGTCCTGGGCGGCGTCGAGGCCGAAGGTGTGGGCCGGGTTCCAGTGCAGGACGACCTCGGCACCGGGCACCAGACGGCTGTCCCGCTCGATGTTCTGCTCGTAGACCTGGAGCTCGGCGCCGGCCGGCGAGTTCACCACGTACTGGGTGGAGACGCCGATGAACGAGGAGTCGGCGATCCGCCCGGTCACCCGGTTGCGGCCGTCCGCGATCTCGCCGGCGTCGTCGGCGTGCGTCAGCGAGATCTTCTCGGGCCGCACGCCGACCAGCACCCCGCCGCCCACGCGCACGGCGGAGGTACAGCGGTCGCCGGGCACCCGGAGCTTGCCGCCCCCGGCGGTGACGAGGACGTCGCCGCCGGTCTCGACGACCTCGGCCTCGATCAGGTTGGAGGTGCCGAGGAAGTTCGCGACGAAGGTGGTCTGCGGGTTCTCGTACAGGTCGGCGGGCGCGCCCAGCTGCTCGACGCGGCCGCCGTTCATCACCGCGACCTGGTCGGCCATGGTCATGGCCTCCTCCTGGTCGTGGGTGACGTGCACGAAGGTGATGCCCACCTCGGTCTGGATGCGCTTGAGCTCCAGCTGCATCTGGCGGCGCAGCTTGAGGTCGAGCGCGCCGAGCGGCTCGTCGAGCAGCAGGACCTGGGGGTGGTTGATGAGCGCGCGGGCCACGGCGACGCGCTGCTGCTGGCCGCCGGAGAGCTGGTGCGGCTTGTGCCGGGCCTTGTCGCCGAGCTGGACGAGCTCCAGCATGTCGTCGACCTGCTTCTTCACCGACTTGACGCCGCGCCGGCGCAGACCGAAGGCGATGTTCTCGGAGATGTCCATGTGCGGGAAGAGCGCGTAGGACTGGAAGACGGTGTTCACCGGCCGCTTGTACGGCGGAAGGTCGGTGACGTCCTGGTCGCCGAGGTGGACGGTGCCCGTGGTCGGGTCCTCCAGGCCGGCGATCATGCGCAGCGTCGTCGTCTTGCCGCAGCCGGAGGCGCCGAGCAGGGCGAAGAAGGAGCCCTGGGGGATCGTCAGGTCGAGCGGGTGGACGGCGGTGAAGGAACCGTAGGTCTTGCTGATGCCGGAGAGACGGACGTCGCCGCCGCCCGTGTTCTTGCCAGTGTGAGCAGTCTTGTCAGTCATGGAGGGGATCCCGGTATTCGTGAAGGAACGGACGACGGCCTCAGGCACCGATGAGCTTGGCGAACTTCTCCTCGTACGCCGTCTCCTCCGCGCTGCTGAGCGAACGGAAGGCGCGCGACTTCGCCGCCATCGCCTTGTCCGGGAGGATCAAGGTGTTGTTCGCGAGCTCGGGGTCGATCTTGGCGAGCTCGTCCTTCACCCCGTCGACCGGGCAGACGTAGTTGATGTACGCGGCGAGCTGCGCGGCCACCGGGAGCTCGTAGTAGTAGTCGATGAGCTTCTCGGCGTTGGTCTTGTGCCGGGAGTTCGCCGGGACGAGCAGGTTGTCGCTGGACGTGATGTAGCCGGCGGACGGGATGGCGAACTTGATGTCCGGGTTGTCGGCCTGGAGCTGGATCACGTCTCCGGCCCACGCCAGACAGGCCGCCAGGTCGCCCTTGTCCAGGTCTGAGGTGTAGTCGTTGCCGGTGAAGCGCCGGATCTGCTTCTTGTCGACGCCCTTCTGCAGCCGCCCGATCGCGGCGTCGAAGTCGGCGTCGGTGAACTTCCCCGGGTCCTTGCCCATGTCGATCAGCGTCATGCCGACCGAGTCGCGCATCTCGGTGAGGAAGCCGACGCGGCCCTTGAGCGCCGGGTCGTCGAGCAGCTGCGTGACGGAGTCGACCTTCCTGCCGCCGGTCGCCTTGGCGTTGTAGGCGATGACCGTGGAGATGCCGGTCCAGGGGTACGAGTAGGCGCGGCCCGGGTCCCAGTCGGGCCGGCGGAACTGCGGGGACAGGTTGGCGTACGCGTTCGGCAGGTGCGCCGGGTCCAGCTTCTGCGCCCATCCCAGCCGGATGATGCGGGCGGCGAGCCAGTCGGTCACGCAGATCAGGTCACGGCCGGTGTCCTGACCGGCCGCGAGCTGCGGCTTGATCTTGCCGAAGAACTCGACGTTGTCGTTGATGTCCTCGGTGTACTTGACCTTGATGCCGGTCCGTTTGGCGAAGGCCTCCAGGCTCGGCCGGGACTTCTCGTCCTCGCTGACGTCCATGTACTCGGTCCAGTTGGAGAAGCTGAGCGTCTTCTCCTTGGCCGAGAAGTCCGTGGAGGCCGGGCCCTGGCCCTCCCGCTTGGCCGGCGGGATGCCGCAGGCGCTGAGGGACGCGAGGCCGCCGACGGTGAGCGCGCCGACGCCGCCGGCCCGCAGCATCGAGCGGCGGGTGAGCGCGCCCCGGCCGCTCGTGAGGCTGCGCCGCATCGCCGCTGTCTGCGCGGCCGACAGGCTGTCGGACTCGTACTGCTCCATGCGCTGTGCCCTTTCGGGATGGGTTCGCCGCTGGTCGGACGGCTGGCTGCTATCGGTCCCCGAAGATCGTGCGGTGCCAGTCCTTGGCGGGCACCGCCGTGTTGTCGTACATCACGTGCTTGACCTGGGTGTACTCCTCGAAGGAGTACGCCGACATGTCCTTTCCGAAGCCGGAGGCCTTGTAGCCCCCGTGCGGCATCTCGCTGATGATCGGGATGTGGTCGTTGACCCAGACGCAACCGGCCTTGATCTCGCGGGTGGCCCTGTTCGCCCGGTAGACGTCACGGCTCCAGGCGGAGGCGGCGAGCCCGTACGGGGTGTCGTTGGCGAGCCGGATGCCCTCGTCGTCGCCGTCGAAGGGCAGGGCCACCAGGACCGGTCCGAAGATCTCCGACTGCACGACCTCGCTGTCCTGCGGGGCGCCGGTGATCAGGGTGGGCCGATAGTATGCGCCGTTCTTGAGCTCGCCACCAGGGGCTTCGCCGCCGGTGACGACGGTGGCGTAGCCGCGGGCCCGCTCCACGAAGCCGGCCACCCGGTCGCGCTGGGCGTGGCTGATGAGGGGGCCGAGGTCGGTGGCCGGGTCGAACGGGTCTCCGAGCCGGACCGTCTCCATGAGCTCGGCGACCCGTGCCACGAAGGCGTCGAACAGCGGCCGCTGCACGTAGGCCCGGGTCGCGGCGGTGCAGTCCTGCCCGCTGTTGATGAGCGAGGCGGCGACGGCGCCGTGGGCGGCGGCCTCCAGGTCGGCGTCGTCGAAGACGACGAACGGCGCCTTGCCGCCCAGCTCCAGGTGGAGCCGCTTCACGGTGGAGGTCGCGATCTCCGCGACCCGCTTGCCGACCGGCGTGGACCCGGTGAACGAGGTCATGCCGACGTCCGGGTGGCCCACCAGGTGCTCGCCGGCGACCCGGCCGGCGCCGGTGACCACGTTGACCACCCCGTCGGGGATGCCGGCGTCGGCCGCGGCCTGCGCGAACATCAGCGAGGTCAGCGGCGTCAGCTCGGCCGGCTTGAGGACGACGGTGTTGCCCGCGGCGATCGCCGGGAGGATCTTCCAGGCCGCCATCTGCAGCGGGTAGTTCCACGGCGCGATGGAGCCGACCACGCCGATCGCCTCGCGCCGGACGTAGGAGGTGTGGTCGCCGCTGTACTCGCCTGCCGACTGCCCCTGCAGGTGCCGGGCGGCGCCCGCGAAGAAGGCGGTGTTGTCCACGGTGCCCGGCACGTCGAACTCGGTCGTCAGCTTGATGGGCTTGCCGCACTGGAGGGACTCCACCCGGGCGAAGTCCTCCGCCCGCTCGGCCAGCACGCCGGCGAACCGGTGCAGCGCCTCGGACCGCTCGCCGGGGGTGGCGCCCGCCCAGCCGGGGAACGCCTCCTTGGCGGCGGCGACCGCCGCGTCGACATCGTCCGTGGAGGCCAGCGTGTAGGTGTGGACGCTCTCGCCCGTCGCCGGGTCGACGACGCTGTGCCGGTCCTCCGAGGTTCCGGGGCGGAGCCGCCCCCCGATGTACTGCGCGCCGTCCGCGAAGCGGTCCGACACCTGGAAGCGGTTGCCCATGACGCTCTCCGTTGTTCCAGCTCGAGTTGAGTGCCGATCCTGACAGAGGCCACCACGTCCAACAAGTGATTCCGTTGTTGCCTTTTGGTTACGCGACGGAATCGGTCGACCATGTGTCGAGGGCGGCGGGAAATTGGCGTACGGAGTGTCCGTGGCGGGTGCGAAGCTGGCGTGCATGACGGATCTCGAGGAGTTGAAGCAGCAGGTCAGGGCCGGGAAGAGGGTGAAATGGCTGCACTTCTGGGGCCATCGTCCGCACCCGGACGGGCGGCTCTCGGCGAGCTGTCTCAGCCAGTGGTGGCCCTCACCCTTCGTGGTGGAGGGGGTGCGGTACGCGACGGCCGAGCACTGGATGATGGCCGAGAAGGCGCGGCTCTTCGGCGACGCGGAGGCGGAGGCGGCGGCGCTGTCCGCGCGGTCGCCCGCGGCGGCGAAGGCGGCCGGCCGCCTGGTCCGCGGATTCGACGAGGGCCGGTGGACGGAGCGGCGCTACGACGTCGTCGTGGCCGGCAGCGTGCACAAGTTCGCCTCGGACGACGCCCTGCGCGGCTATCTGCTCGGCACCGGCTCCCGGGTCCTGGTGGAGGCGAGTCCCGTCGACCGGATCTGGGGCATCGGCCTGGCGGCGGACGCACCGGAGGCAAGGGACCCCGACCGCTGGCGGGGCCTGAACCTGCTGGGCTTCGCGCTGATGGAGGCGCGGAAGAGGCTGCGGTGAGCCGGACGGGACCACGCCCGGGCGGCACGATGCCGGCCGGGCGTGGTGCCTTCCGCGGTCAGCGCGGCGCGGAGGCCACGGTCAGGCTGGTGGACCAGGGGTCCTCGTCGGAGGAGGACCCGCCCTTGTCCCACTCGTCGGCGTGGGCGACCAGGTAGACGATCAGCGCGATGCCGGCCACGCCGAGCACGAGGCCGATCGAGCCGAGCGTGATGCCCGCGATGGCCTGGCCCCGGTTCGTGGCCTCGCCCCGGTCGGACTTCTTCTTCGCCGCTATGCCGAGGCCCAGCGCCACGCCGCCCAGGATCAGGCCGAGGACGCCGTAGCTGCAGAAGGCGAGGACCACGGCCAGGATGCCGAGCACCATCGCCGCGGTGCCCATGCCGTTCGACGGGCCCGGCGCCCAGCCCGGCTGGCCGTAGCCGCCGGGATAGCCCGCCCCGTATCCCGGGCCCGGGTACGCGGGCGCCGGCGCCGGATACCCGTAGCCCGGCTGCTGCGGCGCGGCCGGCTGGCCGAAGCCGCCCCCCGGTGCCGCCGGCGGCGGCGGGAGGTCGGCGCCCGGCATCGAGGCCACGGTCGGCTGGTTGTGCACCGGCGGCGGCACGGCCGCGCCGGGGGTGTCAGCGGACTTGCTCAGTTCGACGCCGTCCTGGTTCGGCGGCGCCCACGGGTCCACCGGCTGGTCGTTGTTCTCGGACATGGGCCTCCCCCATCGTGGTCACGCCATGCTACGACCTCGCTCTTACGGGGGAAGGTCCCGGCCTACGATGACGTGATGACCGACCTGCATTCCTTCATCGCCGGGCTTCCCAAGGCCGAGTTGCACGTCCATCACGTGGGCTCCGCCTCGCCCCGGATCGTCTCCGAGCTCGCCGCCCGGCACCCGGACTCCAAGGTCCCGACGGACCCCGAGGCCCTCGCCGACTACTTCACCTTCACCGACTTCGCGCACTTCATCGAGGTCTACCTCTCCGTCGTGGACCTGGTCCGCACCCCGGAGGACGTGCGGCTGCTGACGTACGAGGTCGCGCGGGACATGGCCCGGCAGAACATCCGCTACGCGGAGCTGACCGTCACCCCGTACAGCTCCACGCGTCGCGGCATCGACGAGCACGCCTTCATGGCGGCCATCGAGGATGCCCGCGTGGCGGCGGAGAACGAGCTCGGCGTGATCCTCCGCTGGTGCTTCGACATCCCCGGCGAGGCGGGTCTGGAGGCCGCGGAGGAGACCGCGCGCCTGGCGGTCGACCTGCGCCCGGAGGGCCTGGTCTCGTTCGGCCTCGGCGGCCCGGAGATCGGTGTGCCGCGCCCCCAGTTCAAGCCGTACTTCGACCGGGCGCGCGCGGCCGGCCTGCGCTCCGTCCCGCACGCGGGCGAGACCACGGGCCCGCAGACGATCTGGGACGCCCTGAACGACCTGGGCGCGGAGCGCATCGGTCACGGCACCAGCTCGGTCCAGGATCCGGAGCTCCTGAAGCACCTGGCCGAGCACCGGATCGCCCTGGAGGTCTGCCCGACCTCGAACATCGCCACCCGCGCGGTGGAGCGCCTGGAGGACCACCCGCTCAAGCAGATGGTGGAGGCCGGCGTGCTGGTGACGATCAACAGCGACGACCCGCCGATGTTCGGCTCGGACCTGAACAACGAGTACGCGGTCGCCGCCCGGCTCCTGGACCTGGACGAGCGCGGCCTGGCCGCCCTCGCGAAGAACGCGGTCGAGGCCTCCTTCCTGGACGAGGCCGGCAAGGCGCGGATCACCGAGGAGATCGACACGTACACGGAGCAGTGGCTGGCGCGCTGATCCTCAGCAGAATGAGGGCATGGCCCCTCTGACTGTCGTAGCCCACCGCGGCGACCCCTACCGCCTCCGCGAGAACACCCTCTCCTCGGTCCTGTCGGCGATCGCGCAGGGCGCGGACGCGGTGGAGGTCGACGTCCGGCTCACCAAGGACGGCGTCCCGGTCCTGCTGCACGACGACACCCTGAAACGCCTGTGGGGCCACGACCGGCCGCTCACCTCGCTCACGGTGTCGCAGCTGGCGGAGCTGACCGACGGCGGGGTGCCGACCCTGCGCGAGACCCTGATGGCCGTCGGCACGAAGCGCCTGATGCTGGATCTGCCGGGCGGGAACGCGGAGTCGGTCCGCACGGTCGTGGGCACGGTCCGCGAGTGCGGCGCGGGCGAGCGCGTCTACTACTGCGCGGGGGGCACGGCCATGCTGCACGTGCGGGCGGCGGACCCGTCCGCGGAGATCGCGCTGACCTGGAACAGCGTGGCCCCGCCCCGCCCCGTCCTGCTCGACGCGGTGCGGCCGCGGTGGCTCAACTACCGCTTCGGGCTGGCGAGTCGGCAGCTGGTGGAGCGGGTGCACCGGGACGGCCTGCTGGTCTCGGTCTGGACCCCGGACACGAAACGCACCATGCGTAAGCTGATCAGGAACGGCGTCGACTCGATCACGACCAACCGGGTCGACGCGCTGACCGCCGTACTGCGAAAGGTCCGCGCATGACCGACAGGATCCGCACCGACATCGCGCACAACGCCCGTGTGTGGAACTACTGGCTGGGCGGCAAGGACTACTACCCGGTGGACCGGGCCGTCGGCGACCAGGTGACGTCGTTCCATCCGAGCATCGGTGCGGTGGCCCGCGCGGACCGGGCCTTCCTGGGCCGGGCGGTGACCCATCTGACGGCCGAGGCGGGGCTGCGTCAGTTCCTGGACATCGGCACGGGGCTGCCGACGGCCGACAACACCCACGAGGTGGCGCAGCGGATCGCGCCGGACGCGCGGATCGTCTACGTGGACAACGACCCCATCGTCCTGACCCACGCCCGGGCCCTGCTCACCGGCTCGGCGGAGGGCGCCACGGAGTACGTGGACGCCGACGCCCGCGACCCGGAGAAGATCCTGGCGGCGGCCGCCAGGACGCTCGACCTCACGCGCCCGGTGGCGGTCCTGATGCTGGGCATCCTCAACTTCGTCCTGGACACCGACGAGGCCCGGGCGATCGTACGGACCCTGATGGACGCGGTCCCGTCGGGCAGCCACCTGGTGCTGACCCACCCGACCTACGACGCCGACCTGGGCGGGGAGGCGAACGTGGCGGCCATGGAGTTCTGGAACGCCCACGCGACGCCGCCGATCACGGCGCGCGGCCGGGCGGAGTTCGCCGGCTTCCTGGAGGGGCTCGACGTCCTGGAGCCGGGCATCGTGTCGTGCGCGCGCTGGCGCGCCCCGGAGGCGGCCGAGGTGGCGCAGTTCGGCGCGGTGGGCCGCAAGCCGTAATGGGCGCCGGGGGGAGAGAGCGGATCCAGGAGATCCGCGGCTGGGCCGCGGCCAATCCGTGGGCCGTGGACATCGGGCTCGCGCTGCTCGTGCAGGCGGCCATGACCATCCCGTTCGTGGTGCCGCGGCCGCCGGAGCTGGAGCCCGCGACCTGGCCGGCGTACGGGCTCACCACGCTCATGGTGGTGCCGCTGGTGTGGCGGCGGCGGGCGCCGATGGCGGTGCTGCTCGCGATCCTGGCGGCCAGTGCGCTGTACCGGCTCGCCCTGGAGGGGCCGGGTCAGCCGCTGCCGTACCCGGGCCTGGTGAGCGTCTACACGATCGCCGTGCTGTCGTCGGCGTGGAAGCGGCTGGTGACCGGTCTGCTGATGCTGGTCGCGGTGCCGGTCTCGGTCTGGCTCAACACCCGGTCGGCACGGGAACTGGCCTTCTCCCTCTTCGTCTTCGGCGCCGCGTACGCCTTCGGACGGCTCACGGACGCCCGCCAGACGGCGCACCGGATCGAGGCGGAGCAGGCGGCGTCCCGCGAACGGGCCCGGATCGCCCG
Organism: Streptomyces sp. NPDC053431; assembly: GCF_044544925.1. Lineage (NCBI taxonomy): Bacteria > Bacillati > Actinomycetota > Actinomycetes > Kitasatosporales > Streptomycetaceae > Streptomyces > Streptomyces sp. NPDC053431. The sequence goes on from NZ_JBITXX010000009.1 coordinate 92,218, forward strand.
GGAGATGCACGACATCCTGTCGCACGCGGTGAGCCTGATGATCGTGCAGGCGGAGGCGGGTCCACTGGCCGTGCGGGCGGCGCCCGAGCGGGCGGAGGCCGCGTTCGAGGCGATCTCCGCGACGGGCCGGGACGCCATGGTGCAACTGCGCCGGATGCTGGGCCTGTTGCGGGACGAGGGCACGTCCGACGCGCCCCGGGACCCGCAGCCGGGCATCGGGGAACTGCCCGGGCTCGTCGAGCGGGTGCGGGGCGGCGGGCTCGACGTGCGGTACACGACGGAGGGCGCCGTGCGGCCGCTGCCCGCGGCGACGGGGGCGACCGTCTTCCGGATCGTGCAGGAGGCGCTGACGAACGTGGTCAGGCACGCGCGGGCCGGCTCGGTGTCGGTGCGCCTCGGCTACCGGAAGGGCGAGGTGGAGGTACGGGTGACGGACGACGGGCGCGGGCCGCGGCCCGGCGGCTCCGGCGGCCACGGCCTGGTCGGGGTGCGTGAGCGCGCGGCCGCCCACGGCGGCACGGCCTCGGCCGGGCCCGGCCCGGGCGGGCGAGGTTTCGAACTGCGGGCGGTGCTCCCGCTGGACGAGCGGGAGGTGCGGGGATGACGCTGCGCGTGGTGGTGGCGGACGACCAGGAGCTGGTGCGCAGCGGTTTCGCGCTGATCCTGGACGTCCAGGCGGACATCGAGGTGGTCGCGGAGGCCGCGGACGGCGCGGAGGCGGTGGAGGCGGTGCGCCGGCACCGGCCCGACGTGGCGCTCCTGGACATCCGGATGCCCCGGATGGACGGGATCGAGGCGTGCCGGATCATCTCCGCGGAGTCCTCGTGCCGGACGGTGATGCTGACGACCTTCGACTCGGACGAGTACGTGTACGAGGCGCTGCACGCGGGCGCCAGCGGCTTCCTCCTGAAGGACGTGCGCCGGGACGACCTGGTGCACGCGGTGCGGGTGGTGGCGGAGGGCGAGGCGCTGCTCGCCCCGTCGGTGGCGCGGCGGCTCGTGGAGCAGTACACCTCGGGCGGTCCGCGGCGGGCCGATCCGCGCCTGGACGTGCTGACGGCGCGGGAGCGGGAGACGCTGCTGCTGCTCGCGCGGGGCCTGTCGAACGCGGAGATCGCCGCGGAGCTCGTGGTGAGCGACCACACCGTGAAGACACATGTGGGGAAGGTGCTCGCCAAGCTGGGGCTGCGCGACCGGATCCAGGCGGTGATCTGCGCCTACGAGACGGGCCTGGTCGCGGCGGGCGGTCCCCCGGGCGGGGGAGGCGCCGGCGCGGGCACCTCCCCCGGGTGGGCGAGGAACTAGTCCGGCGAAGACCGCCGGTGCGGGCGATCCGCGGATCGCCGCAGGTCAGCAGGATGGAGTCAGCGAGAACAACGGCTCACACCCACGGAGTTGACCATGAGGAACACCACCCGCACCCTGCTGGCCGCCGCCCTGGTCCTGGGGGTCGCCGCGGGCCCGGCGGTGCTGCCGGCCGGCGCCGCCGCCCCCGTCGCGGCCCCGGCCGCCACCGCGTCCGGGGCCTCGTTCGCGGATCTGGAGGCGGCGGTGGCCGGTCTCCCGTCGAAGGACGCGACGGCGGCCCTGGTCCGGGTCGGCGGCTCGGAGGGCGTCTGGCAGGGCAGCGCGGGCGTCCACGACCTGCGGACCGGGCGGCCGGCGGACGCCGGTGCCCGCTTCCGGGCCGGTTCGGTGACCAAGGTGTTCACCGCGGCGGTCGTGCTGCAGCTGGCGGGCGAGGGCCGGATCGACCTGGACCGCCCGGCCCGCTCGTACCTGCCGGAGCTGATCCCGGCGGCGTACGGCGGGGTCACGGTGCGCCAGCTGCTCGACCACACCCACGGCATCCCGGCGGCGGACCTGCCGGGCGAGACGGTCGAGGAGTGGTACGCGCGCCGCTTCGTCACGTACGACCCGCGTGACCTGGTGCGCTCGGCGACCGCGCGGCCGCGCGAGTTCGCCCCCGGCGAGAAGCAGCACTACCTGAACATCGGCTACACGATCGCCGGCCTGATCGTCGAGCGCGTCACGGGCGACTCGTACGAGCACCAGGTGGCGGCGCGGGTGCTGCGGCCGCTCGGCCTGCGCGACACGTACCTCCCCGGCGCGAACCCCCGGATCGAGGGCCGGTACAACCACGGCTACCAGTGGATGCGGCTGGAGGACGGGACGACCGGTCTGCGTGACGTCAGCGTGTGGGGCACCACGGACGGCTGGGCGGCCGGCGACCTGATCTCCACCACCGCGGACCTGGAGCGGTTCACGACGGCGCTGTTCGCCGGCCGGGTGGTGCGCGGACCGCTCCTGGAGGAGATGTTCACGCTGCCGAAGGTCGCGGACCTCACGACCGGCGCCCCGGCCGCGTACTCGGTGGGCCTGTCGATGAAGAAGCTGGGCGGGCGCGAGGTGTGGGGCAAGACGGGCGGCCGCTGGGGCTACAACACGGCCATCGCCTCGACCCGCCGCGGCGAGCGGACCCTGGTCTACAGCGTCAACTCCACGGACGCCAAGGGCCAGGACATGAACAAGGTCGCCATGAAGATCATGCTGGCGACGTACGGCCTGCCGTCGAAGTGAGCACCGGCGCGGCCTCCAGCGCTTCGAGGCGCTTGATCAGCCGGTGCACGACGAGCAGCGGCAGGATGCCGAAGACGCCGAAGGACATGTCGATCACCGACCACCAGAAGGGGATGCCGCGCACCGGTCCGCAGATCAGGGCGAGGGGGACGATGCCGACGCAGGCGATCATGCCGAACTCGATCACCCAGATGTTGCGCACCGGTTCGCGGTAGGGCCCGAGGAAGGCGACGGCGATGACGAGGTGGGCGAAGGCCAGCCAGTCGGTGCCGTAGAGCAGGTACGGGGCCTGCGCGTCGGCCCCTTCGAGCCCGGTCCGCACCCGGGCGATCCACTCGGCGAGTCCGGGGAAGGCGTCGGCGAGGGGCGCGGCCCAGGAGTTCAGGGCGCCGTCGGCCAGGCGGAGTTCGGTGACCAGCGGGAACGCGGTGGCCCCGCTGAGCACCAGACAGACGATGAAGACGACCAGCCAGACGCGGATGCGCTTGAGGAGGGCTCTCGGCCCGTTCGTGTCGCTCATGAGGGCAGCGTACGCCCCTCATGAACGCGTTCAAAACCGGGGTGCGACCGTGCGCGCCACGGCGTGCGAGACGACCGTGGCACCGGCCGCCACCGCGAGCCCGACGGCCACGTCCCGGGCCCGGGTGGGCCGCAGCACCCCGGCCCGCCGCAGCCGCCCCCGCGCCCAGAGGGTGAAGGGGATGACGACCAGCGGCGAGGTGGCCGAGCCCGGGGTCCAGCCGCGGACGGCCGCCGCCTGTGCGAGGTGCACCAGGCCGTGCAGGCCGAAGCCGTTCAACGCCCCCTGGAAGAAGGCCGACCGCCCCTCGGACCGGCCTCCGGCCACGGCCGCCGAGCCGACGATCGCCGCCATCGCCCCGACGGCGAGGGCGAACTCACGCTCGTCGACGGCCTCGACGGCCTTCCACACGGCCTCCGGGACGCCGGGGAACCGCTCGCGCAGCCGCGGCAGGTTCTCCCTCGTCCAGCGCGGCCCGAAGGCCAGCTCCTCGCAGTCGTGGATCGCCCAGGCGGCGAACAGGCCGTAGGTGGCGAGGGGGTTCAGGGTCGCTGTCACACCGTGCCAACTCACAGACCGACGAGGGAGTTCCAGCGCTGGGCGAACTCGGTGCGCTCCTCGGCCGTGACGTCCCGGGCGATCGCGAGCCGCGCGCGCATCGCGTCGTCGGGGAAGATCAGCGGGTCCTCGGCGAGCGCGGCGAGCTCCTCGTCGCCCGAGTCGGCGAGGACGTCGCGGGCGGCCGGCACGGGGCACACGTAGTTGACCCAGCTGGCGAGTTCGGCGGCGACCTCGGGCTCGTAGTAGTAGTCGACGAGCCGCTCGGCGCTGGTCTTGTGCCGGGCCAGGTTGGGGATCATGAGGGACTCGGCCCACAGTTCCGCGCCCTCCTCGGGCACGACGAACTCGATGTCCGGGTTGTCGGCCTGGAGCTGGACGACGTCGCCCGAGTAGGCCTGGCAGGCGAGCACGTCGCCGGTCGACAGGTCCTTGATGTAGTCGTTGCCGGTGAAGCGGCGGATGTGCCGCTTCCGTACGAGCCCCTCGATCTGCTCGCACAGGGCGTGGAAGTCGTCCGCGGTCCACCGGGTGACGTCGACGCCGTTGCCCTGCATGAGCAGGGCGAAGGACTCGTCGAGCCCGGACAGCAGGGTGACCCGGCCGCGCAGGTCGTCGGCCCACAGCTCCTTGGTCGAGCGGATCTCCCGGCCGAGCCGCCTGCGGTCGTAGGCGATGCCGGTGATGCCGGACTGCCAGGGCACCGAGTGCAGCCGGCCGCGGTCGAAGGCGGGCGAGCGCAGCAGCGGGTCCAGGTGGCGGGCGACGTTCGGCTGCCGGGCGCGGTCCATCTCCTGCACCCAGCCGAGGCGGACGAAGCGGGCGGCCATCCAGTCGCTGACGACGACGAGGTCCCGGCCGGTCTCCTGGTGGTTCATGAGGGCCGGGCCGATCTTGCCGAAGAACTCGTCGTTGTCGTTGATCTCCTCGGTGTAGCGCACGGCCACGCCGGTGCGCTTCCGGAAGGCGTCCAGGGTGGGGCGCCTGGACGTGTCGGCGTCGTCGGTGTCGATGTAGAGCGGCCAGTTGGCGAAGTCGAGCACCCGGTCCCGGGCGGACAGGTCGCGACCGGCCCGGTCCCCGGGGTCGACGTACGCGGGGGGCACCCCGCAGCCGGCGAGCAGGGCCGCGGCGCCGGTGCCGCCGATCCCCCGCAGCAGGGCACGGCGGGACATGGTCTTCCTGGCGGGGACTCTCGCTCTCGCTGTCACCCGAGCAGCATCACCGCGGGCCACGGCGTGCGGCAATGGACGCTCCGTCGACGGGGACGCCGCGGCCCCGACACCCTGTCGATCATGGGTGCCGGGGCCGCGGGCCGGGCGGGTCAGCCCAGGGAGGTCATCACGTGCTTGATGCGCGTGTAGTCCTCGAAGCCGTAGGCGGAGAGGTCCTTGCCGTAGCCGGACTTCTTGTAACCGCCGTGCGGCATCTCGGCGACCAGCGGGATGTGGGTGTTGATCCACACACAGCCGAAGTCGAGGGACTTGGACATGCGCATCGCGCGGGCGTGGTCCTTGGTCCAGACGGAGGAGGCCAGGGCGTACTCGACGCCGTTGGCGAACTCCAGGGCCTGGGCCTCGTCGGTGAAGGACTGGACCGTGATGACCGGGCCGAAGACCTCGTTCTGGACGATCTCGTCGTCCTGCTTGAGGCCGGAGACGACGGTCGGGGCGTAGAAGTAGCCCTTGTCGCCGACCCGGTGGCCACCGGCCTCCACCTTGGCGTGCGCCGGGAGGCGGTCGATGAAGCCGCTGACCTGGTTGAGCTGGTTGGCGTTGTTCAGCGGGCCGTAGAGCACGTCCTCGTCGTCCGGCTGACCGGTCCTGGTCTCGGACGCGGCCTTGGCGAGCGCGGCGACGAACTCGTCGTGGATGGACTCGTGGACCAGCACGCGGGTGGCGGCGGTACAGTCCTGGCCGGCGTTGAAGTAGCCGGCGACGGCGATGTCCTCGACGGCCTTGGCGATGTCGGTGTCCTCGAAGACCACGACGGGCGCCTTGCCGCCCAGCTCCAGGTGGACGCGCTTGACGTCCTTGGACGCCGACTCCGCGACCTGCATGCCGGCACGGACCGAGCCGGTGATCGAGGCCATCGCCGGGGTCGGGTGCTCGACCATGGCGCGGCCGGTCTCCCGGTCGCCGCAGATGACGTTGAAGACGCCCTTGGGGACGATCGCGCCGATGATCTCGGCCATCAGCACGGTGGACGCCGGGGTGGTGTCCGAGGGCTTGAGGACGACGGTGTTGCCCGCGGCGAGGGCCGGGGCGAACTTCCACACGGCCATCATCATCGGGTAGTTCCACGGCGCGACCTGGGCACAGACACCCACCGGCTCGCGGCGGATGATCGAGGTCATGCCCTCCATGTACTCGCCGGCGGACTTGCCCTCGAGCATCCGGGCGGCACCCGCGAAGAAGCGGATCTGGTCCACCATCGGCGGGATCTCCTCGCTCGCGGTGAGCGCCACCGGCTTGCCGGTGTTCTCCACCTCCGCGGCGATCAGGTCCTCGGCGCGCTCCTCGAAGGCGTCCGCGATCTTGAGGAGGACCTTCTGGCGCTCCGCGGGCGTGGTGTCACGCCAGGCGGGGAAGGCGGCCGCGGCGGCCTCCATGGCGGCGTCGACGTCGGCCTGGCCGGACAGCGGGGAGGTGGCGTACACCTCACCGGTGGCGGGGTTGATCACGTCGATCGTGCGGCCGTCGGCCGCGTCCCGGAACTCCCCGTTGATGTAGTTGCGCAGCCGGCGCAGCTCGGTGGTCACTTGCCACCCCTCCTGTCACGTTCTGTCTCCGCACTTCGTCGTGCGGTGTCCCGATGGGCGAGACACCCCAGGGTAATCGGTTCACTGACGCTTTCAACAGGCCCGACCCCCCGGAACTTCGAATTCAGTAAGATCAGAAGGCCTCAACAACGAATTTCATCACTCTGGGGTTGCAAGACGGACGAGGTTCGGTGCACAGTGAGGTTGTGGCCAGTCGAAGCACAGAGTCCAGGACCGCATCCGGTTCGTCCCCGACGATCGATGCCGTCTCCCTGGCGATCATCGAACAGCTCCAAGAGGACGGTCGCCGTCCCTACGCGGCGATAGGCAAGGCCGTCGGCCTCTCCGAAGCCGCTGTGAGACAGCGCGTCCAGAAGCTGCTCGACCAGGGCGTCATGCAGATCGTCGCCGTCACCGACCCGCTCACCGTGGGATTCCGGCGGCAGGCGATGGTCGGCATCAACGTCGAGGGTGACCTTGATCCGGTCGCGGACGCTCTGACGGCCATGGCCGAGTGCGAGTACGTGGTGATGACCGCGGGCTCGTTCGACCTCATGGTGGAAGTCGTCTGCGAGGACGACGACCACCTCCTGGATGTGATCAACAAGCGCATCCGCACCCTCCCCGGGGTGCGCTCCACCGAGAGCTTCGTCTACCTGAAGCTCAAGAAGCAGACCTATATGTGGGGAACCCGATAGCCGTGAGCAACTCCCGCAGCGACCTCTCCAAGTCCGCCTACGACCACCTGTGGATGCACTTCACCCGCATGTCGTCGTACGAGAACAACCCCGTCCCCACCATCGTCCGCGGTGAGGGCACGTACATCTTCGACGACAAGGGCAGGAAGTACCTCGACGGCCTCGCCGGCCTGTTCGTGGTGCAGGCCGGACACGGCCGTACCGAGCTCGCCGAGACGGCCGCCAAGCAGGCCCAGGAGCTCGCCTTCTTCCCCGTGTGGTCCTACGCCCACCCGAAGGCCGTCGAGCTGGCCGAGCGCCTCGCCAACGAGGCCCCCGGCGACCTCAACAAGGTCTTCTTCACCACCGGTGGCGGCGAGGCCGTCGAGACCGCCTGGAAGCTCGCCAAGCAGTACTTCAAGCTCATCGGCAAGCCCACCAAGTACAAGGTCATCTCCCGCGCGGTCGCCTACCACGGCACCCCGCAGGGCGCCCTGTCCATCACCGGCCTGCCCGGCCTGAAGGCCCCCTTCGAGCCGCTGGTCCCCGGCGCGCACAAGGTGCCGAACACCAACATCTACCGCGCGCCGCTCTTCGGCGACGACCCGGAGGCCTTCGGCCGCTGGGCCGCCGACCAGATCGAGCAGCAGATCCTCTTCGAGGGCCCCGACACCGTCGCCGCCGTCTTCCTGGAGCCGGTGCAGAACGCCGGTGGCTGCTTCCCGCCGCCGCCCGGCTACTTCCAGCGGGTCCGCGAGATCTGTGACCAGTACGACGTGCTGCTCGTCTCCGACGAGGTCATCTGCGCCTTCGGCCGCCTCGGCACCACCTTCGCCTGCGACAAGTTCGGCTACGTGCCGGACATGATCACCTGCGCGAAGGGCATGACGTCCGGCTACTCCCCGATCGGTGCCTGCATCGTCTCCGACCGGATCGCCGAGCCGTTCTACAAGGGCGACAACACCTTCCTGCACGGCTACACCTTCGGCGGCCACCCGGTCTCCGCGGCCGTGGGCCTCGCCAACCTCGACATCTTCGAGAAGGAGAAGCTCAACCAGCACGTGCTGGACAACGAGGGCAACTTCCTCTCCACGCTGCAGAAGCTGCACGACCTGCCGATCGTCGGCGACGTCCGCGGCAACGGCTTCTTCTACGGCATCGAGCTCGTCAAGGACAAGGCCACCAAGGAGTCCTTCAACGACGAGGAGACCGAGCGCGTGCTCTACGGCTTCCTCTCCAAGGCGCTCTTCGACAACGGCCTGTACTGCCGTGCCGACGACCGTGGCGACCCGGTCATCCAGCTGGCTCCGCCGCTGATCTCGGACCAGTCCACGTTCGACGAGATCGAGCAGATCCTCCGCGCCACCCTCACCGAGGCCTGGACGAAGCTCTGATCCCGTAGGACCTCACGCCGCCCTCACGGCGTGACCCCGGCCCGGGCATGCCGCCATCCGAGTGGATGGCGGCGGCCCGGGCCGCGTGCTGTCCGTACAAACCGATGGAAATCCTTACGGTGCCGGGAAGACCCCAGTGACCGACCGGCCCGCCCATTCGTTCCCCCGTCCGGGGGAACGACCACGGACTGGCTTCGACATCGAGGTGTACGCGATGGCCCCACCGGACAACGACGTGCTCTGGGCGCGTTCCCTGCGCTGCGCCCTGGGCGGCTCGGACGTACTGACCGGCGTGTCCGTCGGCGTACGCGAAGGCGAGATCCTCGCCCTCGTCGGCCCCCGCGGCAGCGGCAAGACCACGCTCATGCGCTGCCTCTCCGGCCAGCTCGTCGCCGACCAGGGCGAGGTCTGGTTCAACAGCGCCCCCGTCCACACCCTGACCGGGACGCAGCGCGAACGCCTCCGCCGCGACCGCTTCGGCTGGATCGACCCCGAGCCGGGGCTCGTCCCCGAGCTCACCGGCTGGGAGAACGCCGCCCTCCCACTCCTGCTGCGCGGGGTGTCCCACCGGGCGGCCAAGACCGCCGCCGGCGAATGGCTGGAGCGCCTCGACATCGGCGCGTGCGCCCGTAAGCGCCCGCACGCCCTCACCCAGTCGCAGCGCCAGCGCATCGCCATCGCGCGCGCCCTGGTCACCACGCCCTCCGTGCTCTTCGCCGACGAGCCGACCGCCACCCTGCACCGCGCCGACGGCGCGCAGGTGCTGCGCACCCTGACCGCCGCGGCCCGCTCGCACCGCATCACGGTGGTTCTCGCGACGCACGACGCCGAGGTCGCGGCGCTGGCCGACCGCACGGTCACGCTCCTCGACGGACGCCGGGTGGGCTCCGTACCGCCGGCCACCGGGGCGGAGGGCGTCGCCGCGTGCTCGCTCTCCGTCTAGTCCGCGGGACCCACCCCGTCGTGCAGCTCCGCCGCCTCCTCGTCGCGGCGGCGGCCGCCGGAGTGGGCTTCCTGCTGCTGTGCGCCCTCGGCTACGCCGTCGGCCACCCCGCGGACCCCGCCGCGGTGCTGCGCCTGCTGTGGTGCGTGCTCCCGCTCGCCGCGACGGTGCAGTTCGCGGTGGCCGTGGCCCGCACCGACCCCAGCACCCGGCCGCGCCCCGGCCTCTCCGCGATCGGCCTCGGCCCGGCCCGGCTGACCGCGATCGCCGCGGCCTCCACCGCCGTCGCCTGCACCCTCGGCTCCGCCGTCGCGCTGCTGTTCTACCTGCACCTGCGCGGTGACATCACCGGCCTCCCCTTCGACGGCGCGGCCGCCGAGCTGCTCGCCGCCGACCAGCCCGTGCCGCTCGCGGCGGCCCTCACCCTCCTCGCGATCGTCCCGGTCGCCGGCGGCACGGCGGCGGGCCTCGCCCTGCGCCCGAGGAAGGCACGCGAGGAGCAGCCGGGCGTGCCCTCCGGCCTGCCCTGGGGCGTCGCGCTCGTCGCCCTCGGCCTGGCCGTGGAGACGTACACGGCCCGCGGCGACGGCGGCGGCGTCCTCGCCGGCTGGATCCTCACCGCCGTCGGCCTCGCGATGACCGGCCCGGGCCTGACGCACTGGTGCGGCCGCCTGCTCCAGATGATCCGCCCCGGCGCCGTACGCCTCCTCGCGGGCCGGGTCCTGATGGACGAGGCCCGCCGCATCGGCCGCCCGCTCGGCGTGGTCTGCGCCGTCGGCTCCGGCGCCGTGGCGGCCCTGTCGCTCCACGGCGGCACGGTCCTCGGCCCGCTGACCTGGCTGGGCGCGCTCCTCGTCGTCGGCTGCACCACGGCGACCCTGCTCACCGCCGCCCTGGAGTCGAAGCAGGCCCGCACCCACACCACCGAGGCCCTCCTCCGCCTCGGCGCCCCGCCCACCGTCCTGCGCACCACGGCCCTGCTCCGCGCGGGCGTTCTCCTCGCCGTCTTCGTCCCCCTCACCTGGGTGGTGGGCGCCCTGGCGGCGATCCCGCTCCGGGGCTGACGGACGCAGACGCGGCCGGAGGTCGGCGCGCCTATCGTGGGCGCATGGCGACGCAGCGGCACGACCGGGAGATCCACTCGCTCGACGAGTTCGACGCGGCGCTCGGCTCGGGCACCTCCCTCGCCGGCTTCCGGATCCAGTCCGTGGACCTCACCGACCGCACCTTCGCGCTGCTGTCCTTCCCGGCCGGCGACGCCGTCTTCCTGGGCTGCGCGATGCAGCCGGAGGCCGCGACCAAGGTGCGCGCGGACGGGGCGCTGGTCTTCCCGCCCGTTCCCGACCTGCCGTTCGACCCGTACCGGGCCCGGCTCTACTCCCCCGGCGAACTGTTCGAGGGCATCGCGGAGCACCCGTACGAGGAGACCCCGGACGCCCGCGCCTACGCCTGGTTCCGGCGGACCAGGGCGGACGGCGACATCTTCTCCTCGATGCTCCGCGCCCTCCACGACGACGCCCTCTCGGACGCGCTGGACGAACACCTCCGGGGAGCGCCGGTCGTCGGCGTGATGGGCGGGCACCGGATGGGCCGCGGCACCGACGCCTACGCGGGCGCCGCGCGGCTCGGCCGGTCCCTGACCCGCTCGGGCCTGACGGTCGTGACCGGCGGCGGCCCGGGTGCCATGGAGGCCGCCAACCTCGGCGCCTACGCCGCCCCGCTGCCGGACGCCGCCCTCGACGAGGCCCTGGAACTCCTGGCGAAGGCGCCCTCCTTCACCCCGTCGGTCACGGACTGGGCCCGCGCCGCCTTCGAGGTGCGGTCCCGCTGGCCGCGCGGCGGCGACTCGGTCGGCATCCCCACCTGGTTCTACGGCCACGAGCCCCCGAACGCCTTCGCGACCCACATCGGCAAGTACTTCGCCAACGCCACCCGCGAGGACGGCCTGCTCGCCCGCTCCACCGCCGGCGTGGTCTTCCTGCCCGGCGCGGCGGGCACGGTGCAGGAGATCTTCGACAACGCGACCCCGAACTACTACGCCTCCCGCGGCGCCCCCACCCCGATGGTCCTCGTGAACCGCGTCCACTGGACCACGCACCTCCCCGCCTGGCCCCTCCTCCAGGCCCTGGCGTCCGACCGCTCGATGCGTGCCCGCATCGCCCTGGTCGACACGATCGACGAGGCCCAGGAGGCCTTGGCCCGACTGAGGGACGGCCTCTAGGGCGAGCCCGGCACGATCCGGAGGACACGCCTGGGGCGCGTCCGGAAAGTGACGTCGTCCGCCCGGCGAGCCAGGCGGGACTTCGCGGACGCGCCCCAGGCCCTGTCGTCGAACTCCCGCCATCCCCCCGGGCCACGACGGGAGTTCGACGACAGGCCTTAGGAGGCGTCGAGGACGACCACGTCCTCCGCGAGGAACTCGACGTCCACCCGCGCGCCCTGCTCCGGCGCGTCCCTGGGGGCGAACTCGGCCTCCAGCGGAGGGCCTTCGGCGGGGCGGAGGGTGGCGGCCACGTGGTCGCCGCGGAAGGTGCGGGTCTCGACCCGGCAGCTCAGGCCCTCGCCGGGGGTGACGAGGCGGACGCCGGCGGGACGGACGAGGAGGCGGCGGTCGCCCTGGGGGGAGCCGTCGGGGACGGGGACCTTGCCCCACGGGGTGTCGGCGGCGGCGCCGGTGACGGTGGCGGGCACGACGTTGTCGAAGCCGAGGAACCGGGCGACGAACTCGGAGGCCGGGCGGCGCCACACGTCGAGGGGCGTGCCGGTCTGGGCGATCCGCCCGTCGTTCATCACGACGACCCGGTCGGCGAGGGCGAAGGCCTCGCCCTGGTCGTGGGTGACGGCCAGCACCGTCGTACCCAACCGCGCGAACAACTGCCGGAGTTCGACGACGAGGCGCTCCCGCAGGCCGCGGTCGAGCTGGCCGAGGGGCTCGTCGAGCATCAGCAGCCGGGGGCGGGGCGCGAGCGCCCGGGCCAGGGCGACGCGCTGCTGCTCCCCGCCGGAGAGGGCCGAGACGGCCCGGCGGCCGGCCCCGGGCAGGCCGACGAGGTCCAGCAACTCCTCGACGCGGGCGCCCTGTTCGGCCTTCGGCACGCCGTGCATGCGCAGGCCGAAGGCGACGTTGCCGGCGACGTCCCGCTGCGGGAAGAGCTGGTGGTCCTGGAACATGAGGCCGACCCCGCGCCGGTGCACGGGCACCCCGCCCTGGTCGGCGCCGCCGAGCAGCACCCGGCCGGCCGACAGCGGCTGGAGTCCGGCGACCGCCCGCAGCAGGGTGGACTTGCCGCTGCCGCTGGGACCGAGCACGCACACGATCTCGTGGTCGGCGACGTCGAGGTCCACCGCGTCCAGGACGGCGCGGTCGCCGAAGCGTACGGTCGCCCGGTCGAGCGTCAGCATCAGAACTCCCCCGAGGTGCGGTCGGTGCGCAGGCGTTCGAGCAGCAGCAGGGACACCGCGCACACCACCATGAGAATCGTCGAAAGGGCCATGGCCTGGCCGTAGTTGAGCTCGCCGGGCCGGTTGAGGAGCCGGGCCACGGCGACCGGCAGGGTCGGGTTGTCGGGACGGGCGATGAACACGGTCGCCCCGAACTCGCCGAGGGACACGGCGAAGGCGAAGCCGGCGGCGATGAGCAGCGCCCGCCGCACGAGCGGCAGGTCGACCTCGCGCCAGGCCCGCCAGGGCGAGGCACCGAGGACGGCGGCGGCCTCCCGGAGCCGTTCGTCGACGGCGCGCAGCACGGGCAGCATGGTCCGCACGACGAAGGGGACGCCGACCAGCGCCTGCGCGAGAGGGACGAGGATCCAGCTGGCGCGCAGGTCCAGCGGCGGCTCGTCGAGGGTGATGAGGAAGCCGAAGCCGACGGTGACGGCGGACACCCCGAGCGGCAGCATCAGCAGCGCGTCGAAGCCGCGGACCAGCCGCCCGGCGCGCCGGGTGAGGGCCGCGGCGGCGAGTCCTCCGACGACGACGGCGACGGCGGTCGCGGCCAGGGCGTACTGGAGGGAGTTGACGATGGTGTCGGTCATCGGCACGAGGAAGGTGCCGTTGTCGTCGACGTGCTGCAGCGCCCGGTAGTAGTCGAGGCCGTAGCCGGCCGGGGTGGCGAAGGAGCGCTCGACGAGGACCCCCAGCGGGGCCAGGATCAGCAGCGCGATCGACAGCAGCACGGCCCCGAGGAGCGCCCACTGACCGGCGCCGCGCGGCCGGCGGGCGGTGCGCTCGGCCGGGACCAGCTTCAGGGCGGTCTCCCGGCGCCGTACGGTCCGCGCGTGCACGGCGAGGATCACGCCGACCGCGACGAACTGCACCATCGTGAGGACGGCGGCCGTGGACAGCTGGAGCCGGTCGGCGGTCTGCCGGTAGATCTCCGTCTCCAGGGTGGAGTACGCGGGGCCGCCGAGGATCTGCACGATGCCGAAGGAGCTCGCGGTGAACAGGAACACCATGAGCGCCGCGGCCGCGACGGCCGGACCGAGCGCGGGCAGCGTCACCGTGCGCCAGGCCCGCCAGCGGGAGGCGCCGAGCACCCGCGCGGCCTCTTCCTGGCGTGGGTCGAGCTGGGACCACAGGCCGCCGACGGTGCGCACGACGACGGCGTAGTTGAAGAAGACATGGGCGATGAGGATGGCCCACACCGTGGTGTCGAGCCGCACGCCCCACCACGCGTCGAGCAGCCCGCGCCGCCCGACGAGGGCGAGGAACGCCGTGCCGACCATGACCGTGGGCAGCACGAACGGCACGGTGACGACGGCCCGCAGGATCCGCTTCCCGGGGAAGTCGAGACGGGCGAAGACGTACGCGCCGGGCAGGGCCACGAGCAGGGTCAGCGCCGTGGAGGCGAGCGCCTGCCACAGCGTGAACCACAGCACGTCGAGGATGTCCGGCCGGGTCAGCGTCTCGCCGAAACGGCCGAGCTCCCAGTGCCCCTCCGGCCTGAGCCCGCGCTCGACGATCGAGACGACGGGCCAGGCGAAGAAGACCGCGAAGAACGCGACCGGCAGCACCATGAGGGCCGGCCGCGCCACCGCACCCCGGCGGTCCGCGCGGACGCGGACCGCCGGGGTGCCTTCCCGGCCTACTTCAGGACGAGCGAGGTCCACTGCTCGATCCACTGGTCGCGGTTCTGGGCGATCTTGTCGGGCGCCATGGTCTCCGGCTTGTCGATCACCACGCCGTGCTTGGTGAACAGCTCCGGCAGGGTGGCGTCGTTGGCGACCGGGTTGACGAACATCTGCAGCGGCATGTCGTCCTGGAACTTCTTGGAGATCAGGAAGTCGATCAGCGCCTTGCCGCCCTCGGGGTTCTTCGCCCCGTTCAGGAGGCCGGCGAACTCGGTCTGCCGGAAGCAGGTGCCGGTGGACACACCGGTCGGGGCCACCTTGGGCTGCGGCTGCGCGTAGAGCACCTCGACCGGCGGGGAGGAGGCGTACGAGACGACGAGCGGACGGTCGCCCTTGGCCTGCTTGCCGCCGGCCGACCCGGAGAACTCCTGGTTGTAGGCGAGCTCCCAGCTGTCGACGGTCTTCACGCCGTTGGCCTTGAGCTTCTTCCAGTAGTCCGGCCAGCCGGCGTCGCCGTACTTCGCGGCCGTACCCAGCAGGAAGCCCAGGCCCGGGGAGGAACGCTCGGGGTTCTCGACGACGAGCAGATCCTTGTACGCCGGCTCGGCCAGGTCGTCGAAGGTCTGCGGCGGGGCCAGCTTCTTGTCGGCGAAGTACTTCTTGTCGTAGTTGACGCAGATGTCGCCGGTGTCGATCGGGGTGACCCGGTGCTCCTTGTCGAGCTGCAGCGCCGCCGGCACCCGCTCCAGGCCCTTGGCCTCGTACGGCGTGAAGATGCCGTTGTCGAGGGCGCGGGACAGCAGGGTGTTGTCGACGCCGAAGAAGACGTCGCCCTGCGGGGAGCCCTTGGTCAGGATCTCCTTGTTGACGGCCTCGCCGGCGTCGCCGCTCTTGAGGACCTTGACCGTGAAGCCGGTCTGCCGGGTGAACTCCGCCAGCACCTCCTTGGAGGCGTTGAAGGAGTCGTGGCTGACCAGGGTCACGGTCTTCGGCGCGGGCGACGCGCCGTCGGCCTTGTCCTTGCCGCCGTTCCCGCCGCCGCAGGCGGCGAGGGTGGTGACGCCGAGCGCCGCGACGAGCGCGGCGGCGGCGGCCTTCTTGGTGGTCACGTGGACTTCCTCCTGGGTGTGACCAGGAAGAGACGCGGCCCTGCCCGCGTCCGGGCGGCGGACGCGGGCAGGGCGCAACAGCTCGAGGTACGACCGAACTTCCTACCCAGAATGACCTGGGCGAGGTTCAGAGGGTCTGCGGCCTGACGGTGCCGCACTCTCAGCGCTGTGGCGCTCCCCTGTCGGAATATGCAGATGTGTTCGAGCTCAGACTACAAGGTCAGCGTTCGGCGGCGGCCAGCTGTCCACAGGCGCCGTCGATCTCCTGGCCGCGGGTGTCGCGGACGGTGACGGGCACGCCGTGGGCGGCGATGGCCTCGACGAACGCCTTCTCGTCCTCGGGACGGGACGCGGTCCACTTGGAGCCGGGCGTCGGGTTCAGCGGGATCAGGTTGACGTGCACCCGCTTGCCCTTGAGCAGCCGGCCGAGGAGGTCCCCGCGCCAGGCCTGGTCGTTGATGTCGCGGATCAGGGCGTACTCGATGGAGATCCGGCGGCCCGACTTCTCCGCGTACTCCCAGGCCGCGTCGAGGACCTCGCGGACCTTCCAGCGCGTGTTCACCGGCACCAGCGTGTCCCGCAGCTCGTCGTCCGGCGCGTGCAGCGAGACGGCGAGCCGGCACTTGAAGCCCTCGTCGGCGAACCGCAGCATCGCCGGCACCAGACCGACCGTGGACACGGTGATGCCGCGCTGCGACAGACCGAGCCCGTCCGGCTCGGGGTCCGTCAGCCGCCGGATCGCGCCGACGACCCGCTTGTAGTTGGCGAGCGGCTCGCCCATGCCCATGAAGACGATGTTGGACAGCCGCGCGGGCCCGCCGGGCACCTCGCCGTCCCGCAGGGCACGCATGCCGTCGACGATCTGGTGCACGATCTCGGCGGTCGACAGGTTCCGGTCGAGCCCGGCCTGCCCGGTGGCGCAGAACGGACAGTTCATGCCGCAGCCCGCCTGCGAGGAGATGCACATGGTCACCCGGTCCGGGTAGCGCATGAGCACCGACTCCACGAGGGTGCCGTCGTGCAGCCGCCACAGCGTCTTGCGGGTGGTGTCGTCGTCACAGGAGACGTGCCGCACCACCGACATCAGATCGGGCAGCAGCTCCCCCGCGAGCTTCTCGCGCGAGGCGGCCGGGATGTCGGTCCACTCCGCGGGGTCGTGCGCGTACCGCGCGAAGTAGTGCGTGGACAGCTGCTTGGCGCGAAACGGCTTCTCGCCGATCGCGGCGACCGCCTCCTTGCGCTCGGCGGGCGAGAGGTCGGCGAGGTGCCGCGGCGGCTGCTTGGCTCCGCGCGGGGCGACGAAAGTGAGTTCTCCGGGCTTGGGCATGGTGCTACCAGTGTCGCAGACGGAAGCCGGTGGGCCGGGGCAGAAGCTTGTGAGGTGTCCGTTACCGCCGCTCGGGCGCGTCTCAGGTCACTTCGGACAGCCCGGAGACGGCTCGGTGACTCCGCCGCGGGCTCTGCCCTTTCCACGATCCGCCGACCGGGAGGGGCCGGCAAGGGCCGCGAAGCCGGAGGCCCTGGCGACCGGCGGCGGCTCGCCCGACGGCGCGACGTCCTGCCCCGCCGGGCAGACCCCGCCTCCGGGAAAGGCGCGCCCGCCGGATCGGCCGATCGGCGACTCACTCGAACCTGGATCAACCCCGACCGCTGACCCGCCGGGCGGAACGGGAAAGGGCCCCCGGGCCGGCACCTGACGTGCCGGGCCGGGGGCCCTTCCGTGCAACCGGGAGATCCGCTCAGCCGCTGCCCACGAACGCCACCAGCAGCAGCCACACCACCGGCGCCGTCGGCAGCAACGAGTCCAGCCGGTCCATGATGCCGCCGTGGCCCGGCAGCAGCGTGCCCATGTCCTTGATGCCGAGATCACGCTTGATCATCGACTCGCCCAGGTCACCCAGGGTCGCGCTGGCCGCGACCGCGAGACCCAGCAGGAGGCCCTGCCACCAGCTGCCGTCGTCGATCAGGAACTCCATGCACAGCGCACCCGCCGCCATCGCGAACGCCACCGCGCCGACCAGGCCCTCCCGCGTCTTGCCGGGGCTGATCCGCGGCGCCAGCTTGTGCTTGCCGAAACGCCAGCCCACCGCGTACGCCCCCGTGTCGCTGACCACCGTCAGCACCAGGAAGGTCAGCACCCGCTCCGGACCGTCGTCGGCCGTCAGCAGCATCGCCACGAAGGTCGCCAGGAACGGCACGTAGAACGCGGCGAAGACACCCGCCGTTACGTCCTTCAGATAGCCCTCGGGCGGCTCCGTCATACGCCACACGAGCACCGCGAGCGCCGTGAGCGCCATCGCCACCCACGCGCCCTCCGCGCCCCGCACGTAACCGGCGACCACCATCGCCGCGCCACCGACCGCGAGCGGCACCAGCGGAGCCTTGATCCCCTTGCGCTCCTGGAGACGGGACGTGAGCTCCCACAGGCCGACGACCACGGCGACCGCGATGACACCGACGAACGCGGGCTTCCAGATGAACAACGACGCGATGATGACGGCGCCGAGCCCCAGGCCGACCCCTATCGCCGCGCCCAGGTCACGACCCGCGCTCTTCTTCTGCCGAGGCTTCTGCCGAGGCGAAGGCGCGGGCTGGGACGGGCTGGACATGGGCTCCTGCGGGTGCTCGTGCGGCGTCTCGTCACGGAACAGGGGACCACTCGGCTGAGCGGCCCCCCGGTCGTGATCGTCCTGGTTGTCGCCGGCGGGAACGTCGGACACGATGGGCATGGGCCGAGTCTGCGCCGCCTGCCGCCCTTCGTAGGCGGGACCCGCCGGGGCAGGCCCCTGGTCGGGTCCCCCGAAGCCGGTTCCGGCCGGGGCCCCCCAGGAAGAGTCGTTCATCAGACCTCGAGCAGCTCGGCTTCCTTGTGCTTCAGCAGCTCGTCCACCTGCGCCACGTACTTCGCGGTGGTGTCGTCGAGCTCCTTCTCGGCACGGCGGCCCTCGTCCTCGCCGACCTCGCCGTCCTTGACGAACTTGTCGATGGTCTCCTTGGCCTTGCGGCGCACGGAGCGGATCGAGATCTTGGAGTCCTCGGCCTTGCCCTTGGCGACCTTGATGTACTCGCGGCGGCGCTCCTCGGTCAGCTCCGGGAACACCACACGGATGATGTTGCCGTCGTTGCTCGGGTTGACGCCGAGGTCCGAGTCGCGGATGGCCTGCTCGATGTTGCGCAGCGCGCTCTTGTCGAACGGGGTCACCACGGCCATGCGCGGCTCCGGCACCGAGAACGACGCCAGCTGGTTGATGGGGGTGATGGCACCGTAGTAGTCCGCCACGATCTTGTTGAACATCGCCGGGTGCGCACGGCCCGTGCGGATCGCGGCGAAGTCCTCCTTGGCGACCACGACGGCCTTCTCCATCTTCTCCTCGGCCTCGAGGAGGGTCTCTTCGATCACCACTTGCTCCTGCGTGTCGTCGCGTTGTGTCCTGCACGGTGTACGACCGGCAGGGCTCTGTCCATCCCCCTCGCGGGGCGGTTCCCGGTTCGGGTCAGGCCCGGGTGCCCTGGTCGCTCACGAGAGTGCCGATCTTCTCACCCTTCACCGCGCGCGCGATATTGCCCTCGGCGAGCAGTTCGAAGACGAGGATCGGCAGGTTGTTGTCGCGGCACAGGGTGATGGCGGTGGCGTCGGCGACCTTGAGGTCGCGGGAGAGCACCTCGCCGTACTCGAGTGCGTCGAACTTGACCGCGTCCGGGTTGGTCTTCGGGTCGGAGTCGTAGACCCCGTCGACACCGTTCTTGCCCATGAGCAGGGCCTCGGCGTCGATCTCGAGAGCACGCTGCGCGGCGGTCGTGTCGGTGGAGAAGTAGGGCATGCCCATACCGGCGCCGAAGATGACCACACGGCCCTTCTCCAGGTGGCGCACGGCGCGCAGCGGGATGTACGGCTCGGCGACCTGGCCCATGGTGATGGCGGTCTGGACGCGGGAGTCGATGCCCTCCTTCTCCAGGAAGTCCTGGAGGGCGAGGCAGTTCATCACGGTGCCGAGCATGCCCATGTAGTCGGAGCGGGCCCGGTCCATGCCACGCTGCTGGAGCTCGGCGCCGCGGAAGAAGTTGCCGCCGCCGATCACGATCGCGATCTCCGCGCCGTCGCGGACGACGGCGGCGATCTCGCGCGCGATGGCGTGCACGACGTCCGGATCGACCCCGAGGCCGGTACCGCCGGAGAAGGCTTCTCCGGACAGTTTCAGCATGTAGCGGCCGGCCTTTTTGCCGTTGTTGTCGTCGCCCTGTGCGGCGCCCTGATTCATGGAGATCTCCTCGTGCACATACGAAGAAGGCCATTGCCCGTGGGTCCTTGCGGTTTCCCGTACGGCAATGGCCTCCTCGTCAGATCTGCGGTCGTCCCACGCGTGCGCGGACGACTGCCTCAGACCCTACCGGGGTCCGGTGTCCGTTGCGTACGGACTCAGATGCCGACCTTGATGCGGGTGAAGCGCTTCAGGGTGACACCGGCCTCGTCCAGGATCTGCTGGACGGACTTCTTGTTGTCAAGGGCGTACGGCTGGCCGAGCAGCGTGGCGTCCTTGAAGAAGCCGTTGACGCGACCCTCGACGATCTTGGCGATCGCGGCCTCGGGCTTGCCCTCGGCGCGGGTGGTCTCCTCGGCGATGCGACGCTCGGACTCGACGACCTCGGCCGGGACGTCCTCGCGGGTCAGGTACTTCGGGGCGAACGCGGCGATGTGCTGCGCGACACCCTTCGCGACCTCGGCGTTCTCCTTGTCCAGCTCGACCAGGACACCGATCTGCGGCGGCAGGTCGGGCATGGTGCGGTGCATGTACGCGAAGACGAAACCGTCGTTGTACTGCGCGAAGCGGTCGAGGACGATCTTCTCGCCGAGGTTGGCGTTGGCCTCGTCGACGTACGCCTGCACGGTCTTGCCGGCCTCGATCTCGGAGGCGAGCAGGGCCTCCAGGTCGGCCGGGGAGGTGGCGGCGACGTGGGCGGCGAGCGCGTTGGCGACGGCGAGGAACTTGTCGCCCTTGGCGACGAAGTCCGTCTCGCACTTCAGCTCGACCAGGACACCGGAGGTGTTGTCGTCGGCGATGAGGGAGACCACGGCACCGTTCTCGGCGGAGCGGCCCTCGCGCTTGGCGACACCCTTCTGGCCCTTGATGCGCAGGGCCTCGACGGCCTTGTCGACGTCGCCGTCGGCCTCGTCCAGGGCCTTCTTGCAGTCCATCATGCCGGCGCCGGTGAGCTCGCGGAGCTTCTTGACGTCAGCGGCGGTGTAGTTCGCCATGAGTCTTTTTCTCTTTCGAAGTCTGAAAGATCGGGCGGGTCCACGGGTGGACGGCGGGGGCTTCGTGGGCCCCCGCCGTCGTCACCCGAAGGTCCTGAGGGACCGGAAGGGTCAGGCCTGCTCGGCGTCGGCGGCCGGAGCCTCGGCGGCCTCCGCAGCCGGAGCCTCGGCGGCGTCCGCGGCCGGAGCCTCGGCGGCCGGAGCCTCGTCAGCCTTCTTCTCGCCCTCGAGGAGGTCGCGCTCCCACTCGGCGAGCGGCTCGCCCGCGGCCTTCTCGCCCGGCTTCGAGTCGCCGGTCGCGGCGCCGGAGCGGGCGATGAGGCCCTCGGCGACGGCGTCGGCGATCACGCGGGTGAGCAGGGTGACGGAGCGGATCGCGTCGTCGTTGCCCGGGATCTTGTAGTCGACCTCGTCGGGGTCGCAGTTGGTGTCGAGGATCGCGACGACCGGGATGTGGAGCTTGCGCGCCTCACCGACGGCGATGTGCTCCTTCTTGGTGTCGACGATCCAGACGGCGCTCGGCACCTTCTGCATCTCGCGGATGCCGCCGAGGGTCTTCTCCAGCTTGGCCTTCTCGCGGGAGAGGACCAGGAGCTCCTTCTTGGTGAGGCCGGAGGCGGCCACGTCCTCGAAGTCGATCTGCTCGAGCTCCTTGAGGCGCTGCAGACGCTTGTAGACGGTCGAGAAGTTGGTGAGCATGCCGCCCAGCCAGCGCTGGTTGACGTACGGCATGCCGACGCGGGTCGCCTGCTCGGCGATGGCCTCCTGGGCCTGCTTCTTCGTACCGACGAACATGATGGAGCCGCCGTGCGCGACGGTCTCCTTGACGAACTCGTAGGCGCGGTCGATGTACGACAGCGACTGGAGCAGGTCGATGATGTAGATGCCGTTGCGCTCGGTGAAGATGAAGCGCTTCATCTTCGGGTTCCAGCGACGGGTCTGGTGACCGAAGTGGACGCCGCTCTCCAGCAGCTCCCGCATCGTGACGACGGCCATGGCCGTATCTCCTTGGGTTCTCGGTTGTGTTCCTGACGCCCCGGCGCGCCGTGCCACGAGGGACCGAAAGGCGCTGCCACCTGCCGCGGAGACCGGTGGCGGGGCGTGCGAAGTCGACCCGGTGACCCGGGTCGCCATGGAAAGTGTACGGGACCCCGGAGGCACCGGGTGACGGGACTGTCCACAACCGGGCCGTTGTCCACAGATTCCGCTGATGCCGGTCATCGCCCACCCCGGCCGGGCAGCCTCGTCCCATGCACCACGTCACCCTGATCCTGCTGACCCTGATCACCGCGGTCTGGCCCCTCGGGCCGCCCCGCCCGGACATCCTGCGCGGCTGGCAACCACCGCCCGGCCCCTACGCAGCGGGCCACCGCGGCGTCGACCTCGCCGCCCCACCGGGCACCCCGGTCCTGGCCCCCGCAGCCGGCACGGTCACCTTCGCGGGCCCCGTCGGCGGTCGCGGCGTCCTGGTCGTCACCCTGTCGGGTACGGGCGCCCCGCCGCTCCGCACCACCTACGGCCCGGTCGACCCCCTGGTACCGGCAGGCACCCCGGTCCGCCCCGGCGACGTCCTGGCCCGCGTCGCCCCCGGCGGCCACTGCCCGGAGTCCTGCCTCCACTGGGGCCTCCTCCGCGGCGACACCTACCTGAATCCCCTGACCCTGATGCGCACGGGCCCGTCCCGGCTGCTGCCGGTACGGGGGGTGCCGGACTGAGACACGAGACGGGGGCGGGAAGGGAGGGGAGGGGTGGGGGGAGGGAGGGGACGGGGGGAGGGGGAGGGCCCCCGGAGGCGGGGACCGGCGATCAAGCCCCGGGGACGGAGGCCGGGGCTCAAGCCCCGGAGTCGGTGCCGGGGCTCAAGCCCCGCAGACTCCGCCCAGGGCCATGGAGACGGCCGCGTCGGCGATGGTGGCGGGGTCTTCGGCCGCGCCGAGTTCGATGCGGCGGACGGCGGCGTCGACGACGCCCTGGAGGAGCATCGCCTCCAGGCGTGGCTGGGGCCGGCCGAGAGCGGTGAGGGCTTCGACGATCATGGTGACGAGGCCGCCGTGGGCGGCTCGGATCTTCTCGCGGGCGCCGTCGTCGAGCTCGCTCGCGGAGATCGCGACGACCGCGCGGTGGCGCCGGTCCCCGACGAGCTCCAGCTGGCTGCGGACGTACGCCTCGACCTTGCCCTCCGCGGTGTCGGCGGCGGCCATGGCCGCCTCGACCTCGGCGGCCCACAGGGGGAAGTCGACGGCGCAGAGTTCCTCGACCACGGCCGCGCGGGAGCGGAAGTACTCGTAGACCGAGGAGCGGGCCAGGCCGGTGCGCTCGGCGAGGGCGGGGAAGGTCAGCGCCTCCGTCCCGCCTTCGGACAACAGGGAACGCGCGGCGTCGAGCAGGGCGCCGCGCTGCATGGTCCGGTGCTCGGCCACGGAGGCCGCTCGAATCCTGGGCACGGCTCCACTGTACGGCGAGCGGGCCCGGCTCGGTCAGCGACCTACGTCGGCCAGTTTGGCGCGCAGCTGGAGGACGGACTTGGTGTGGATCTGGCTGACCCGGCTCTCGGTGACGCCGAGGACGTGGCCGATCTCGGCGAGGGTGAGGCCCTCGTAGTAGTAGAGGGTGACGACGGTCTTCTCGCGCTCGGGGAGCGTGTTGATGGCGCGGGCGAGCAGCCGGCGCAGTTCGCGGTCCTCGGCGACCTCGACGGGGTTGTCGGCGGCGGTGTCCTCGAGGGTGTCCATGAGGGAGAGCCGGTCGCCGCCTTCTCCGCCGACGTGCAGGAGTTCTTCCAGGGCGACGACGTTGGCCAGGGACAACTGGCTGAAGACGGAGTGGAGTTCTTCGAGGGTGACGCCCATCTCGTCGGCGACCTCGGCCTCGGTGGGGGTGCGGCGCAGTTGGGCTTCGAGGGTGGCGTAGGCGCGTTCGACGTTGCGGGCCTTCTGGCGGACGGAGCGGGGGATCCAGTCGAGGGCGCGGAGTTCGTCGATCATGGCGCCGCGGATGCGGGTGATGGCGTAGGTCTCGAACTTGATGGCCCGCTCGACGTCGAACTTCTCGATGGCGTCGATGAGTCCGAAGACTCCGGAGGAGACGAAGTCGGCCTGTTCCACGTTGGACGGGAGGCCGACGCTGACGCGTCCCGCGACGTATTTGACGAGGGGCGAGTAGTGCAGGATCAGCTGTTCCCGCAGCCGCTCGTCGCCCGTGTCCTTGTAGGAGCGCCACAGCTCGTCGAGCGAGGTGGGTGCGGGTGGTCGCACGGTGCCCCGGGCTGCTGGGGGCACCGCGGCGCGGTCAGACCCGGAGGTGTGCTGGGGCATGCGTTGACTTGTGCCGTTCTGCTGTCGGGTGCGAAGGAGGCGTCGTTCCTGTTGTCGGGTGGGGGATCCACGTGAGCGTAGCGTGAGTGGGCTGTCGCGGTGCGCGAACGACGAGGGATGGCGCCGGTCGGGGTGGCCGCCGTCGCCGGGGTCTTCGAACAGGGGCCGTGGCGCGGGTCGGCCCCTCGGGTGCGGCCGAGAGAACTCGCTTGCTCATCGGCTTCACCATTTCACCCGAATGCTCCGGGTCAAGTACCGCCATGCCGGGCGTTCGACGGTTCTGTGCGCCTGTTCGTCAACCTCCAGTCGTCCTGTTGTCGCTCGACGAACCCGAGGGAGTGGAGTTCGTACAGCTTGGCGAGGGTGTGGTCGGGGTGGGTGCCGGCGCGGGCGGCGATGTCGGCGAGGGGGGCGGGGCCGCGGCCGGGGAGGGCTTCGAGGACGCGGGCGGTGTCGGGGGCGAGGAGGTCGCGGGGCAGGACGGGGCCGCGGCGGGGTGGGGCGAGCTGGCCGATGGCGCCGACGAGTTCGACGATCTCGGCGGCGTCGGTGACGAGGGTGGCTTCGCCGCGGAGCAGTTCGTGGACTCCGGCGGAGAGGCCGCTGGTGACGGGGCCGGGGACGCCCATGGTGTGGCGGCCGAGGCGGGCGGCGGCGCGGGCGGTGACGAGGGAGCCGCTGCGGTGTTCGGCTTCGACGACGACGGTTCCCCGGGTGAGGGCGGCGATGACCCGGTTGCGGAGGATGAAGCGGCTGCGGGTGGGGTGAGCGCCGGGGGGCAGTTCGCCGATGAGGAGGCCTTGTTCGGCGATGCGGTTGATGAGGGCGGCGTGGCCGGGTGGGTAGGCGCCGTCGACTCCGCAGGCGAGGACGGCGATGGTGGCGCCGCCGCCGGCGAGGGCGCCGCGGTGGGCGGCGCCGTCGATGCCGAAGGCGGCGCCGGAGACGACGACCCAGCCGCGTTCGGCGAGTCCGGCGGCGAGGGTGGCGGCGGTGTGGGCGCCGTAGGGGGTGCAGGCGCGGGCGCCGACGACGGCGACGGAGCGGAGGGCCCAGCCGCGGAGGTCGGCGGGGCCGCGGCACCAGAGGCCGAGGGGGCGGGCGTCGCCGAGGTCGTCGAGCTGCCGGGGCCATGCGGGGTCGCCGGGGACGAGGAAGCGTCCGCCGAGTCGGGCGACGTGGTCGAGGTCGCGTTCGGGTGTGGCGGTTCGGGCGCGGCGCCGCCAGTTGGCGAGGCGCCGCTCGCCGATGCCGGGCGGTGTCTCGGGGGCGCGGGTGGGGGCCCGGCGGTCGCCGTCCTTGGGGGATGTCCTGGGGGCGGGGAACAGTGCCGCGTCGTCGTCCGGCTCCTTCAGCAGTTGCAGGAAGGTGGTGGCTCCGTGGCGGCGGACGGCTCGGCCGGCGTGTTCGTCGCCGGGTTCGACGATGTGGGTGAGGGCGGCTCGGGCGAGGCGCTCGTCGTCGGTCGGTGTCATGGCCACTCCCCCGCGGCGACGGGGACGCCTCGGGCGATGCCGGTGCGGAGTTCGAGGGCGAGGGCGAGGTCCTCGGCGTCGGGTCGGTCGTGGCCGGCGAGGTCGGCGGCGGTCCAGGCGACGCGGAGGACGCGGTCGAGGCCGCGGGCGGTGAGGAGGCCGCGTTCGATGTCGCGTTCGGCGGCGGCGAGGGCTCCGGGTGCGGCGGTGTAGCGGGTGCGGAGTTCGTGGCCGGGGATTTCGCTGTTGACGGTCCAGGGGGTGCCGTCGAGGCGGGCGGCGGCGCGGGCGCGGGCTTCTCGGACCCGGTCGGCGACGGTGGTGCTGGGTTCGCCTCGGCCGCCGGGGCCGAGGAGGTCCTCGCGGGTCACGGGTTCGACTTCGACGCGTAGGTCGACGCGGTCGAGGAGGGGGCCGGAGAGGCGGGCCTGGTAGCGGCGGATGAGGGAGGAGGGGCATTCGCAGCCGGTGCCGTGGAGGGTGTGGCGTCCGCAGGGGCAGGGGTTGGCGGCGAGGGCGAGGAGGAAGCGGGCGGGGAGGCGGACGACGCCGGCGGCGCGGGCGACGACGACGTGGCCGGATTCGAGGGGCTGGCGGAGGGCGTCGAGGGCTTTGGTGGTGAATTCGGGGGCTTCGTCGAGGAAGAGGACGCCGCGGTGGGCGAGGGAGACGGCGCCGGGGCGGGGCAGTCCGTTGCCGCCGCCGATGAGGGACTGCATGGTCGCGGAGTGGTGGGGTGCGCAGTAGGGCGCGCGGTGGACGAGGGGTTCGCCGGGCGGGAGGATGCCGGCGACCGAGTGGACGGCGGTGACTTCGAGGGATTCCTGGCGGGTGAGGGGCGGCAGGATGCCGGGGAGGCGTTCGGCGAGCATGGTCTTGCCGGCGCCGGGTGGTCCGGAGAGCAGCAGGTGGTGGGCGCCGGCGGCGGCGACTTCGAGGGCGCGGCGGGCGGTGTGCTGTCCGGCGACGTCGGCGAGGTCGGGTCCGTCGGCCGGGTCGGCGGCGAGTCCGGTGCCGACTCCGGCGCCGGGGACGAGGAGGCCGGCGAGCATGGGGTCGGGGCGGCCGTCCTCGTCGGGTTCTTCCTGGGGGACGGGCTCGTCGGCGAGGACGGCGATGAGCTGGCGCAGGGTGCGGACGCCGAGGACGGAGACGCCGGGGACGAGGGCGGCTTCGCCGGCGGTCTGTTCGGGGACGACGACCTGCCGGTATCCGGCGTCGGCGGCGGCGAGGACGGCGGGCAGGACGCCTCGTACCGGGCGGACGCGTCCGTCGAGGCCGAGTTCTCCGATGAGGACGAGGTCGGCGATGGCGCGGGGGTCGATGCGTTCGGCGGCGCCGAGGACCGCGGCGGCTACGGCGAGGTCGAAGCCGGAGCCTCCTTTGGGGACGGAGGCGGGGCTGAGGCCGACGGTGAGCTTCTTCTGGGGCCACTCGGCGCCGGAGTTGGCGATGGCGGCGCGGACGCGGTCGCGGCTTTCGGTGAGGCTCTTGTCGGGGAGTCCGACGAGGGTGAAGGCGGCGACTCCGGCTTCGAGGTCGGCCTGGACCTCGACGAGGACGCCTTCGACGCCGACGAGGGCGACGGAGCAGGTGCGGGCGAATCCCATCAGGCCACCCCCTGGGCGTGGGTGACGAGGGCTGCGCCGCGGCGGGGCAGGACGACGCCGACGAGGTCGATGCGGACGCCGCCGCCGGGTGGGCGGCCGTGCCGGTCGAGCCAGCAGGCGGCGAGTCGGCGCAGCCGGGCGGCCTTGCGGGGGGTGACGGCGGCCATGGGGTGCTCGAAGGCGCCTTCACGGCGGGTCTTGACCTCGCAGATGACGAGGGTGTCGCCGTCGCGGGCGACGATGTCGATCTCTCCGGTGCGGCCGCAGCGCCAGTTCCGGGCGAGGATCTGGAGTCCGGTCGTGGTGAGCAGGCGGGCGGCGAGCTCTTCGCCGTATCGCCCGAGGGCGCGGGTTGCGTTCATTCGGTACCACCTCCGGCACCGAATGTGACGCATCGTGACGCCGCGTGTGCGGCGCTGTGGACAGGCGGCTCCTTGTGGAAAACCGGGCCACCCTCACGGGTGGTCTCAGCTGCCGGGGAGCTCCAGGTCGCTCTTGTTGAGCTCCTCGATGTTCACGTCCTTGAAGGTGAGGACGCGGACCTGCTTGACGAAGCGGGCGGGCCGGTACATGTCCCAGACCCAGGCGTCGGCCATGGAGACCTCGAAGAACACCTCGCCCTGGACCGAGTGCACCTGCATCTCGTAGTCGTTGGTGAGGTAGAAGCGCCGCTCGGTCTCGATCACGTATTTGAACAGCCCGACGACGTCGCGGTACTCCCGGTAGAGCTTCAGCTCCATCTCGGTCTCGTACTTCTCGAGGTCCTCGGCGCTCATGGCATGTTCCCCTTCAGCCGTGCGTCCCCCTATTGTGCGCCAGTCGTCCGGGCCCCTAGACGATTTCCGGGGCGAGAACGAGCGGCGCGCTCGGGGGTCCTTCGTCGAGCAGCGTGCGGAGCAGCTCGGCCAGTCTGTTGGGGTACACCGTCTCACGCGCCGCCGACAGTTCGGCGGAGGTCCACCACCTCAGGCCGGCGACACTGCGGGCCTCCAGCTCGGTGAGCCCGCCGGGAGCGGTGGCGGTCTGTGTGGTGCGGGCCAGGTAGTACCACTCGTCCTGGTCCCAGCGGCGGCCGTCGAAGGGGAAGGAGCAGTAGCGCTGCCACAGCACGGGCCCGAGGTCGACGTCGGTGATGCCGGTCTCCTCGGCGAGCTCGCGCAGCGCGGCCTCCTCCCGGCTCTCGTCGCCCTCCAGGCCGCCGCCGGGGGTGAACCACCAGGTCTGGGCGGGGTCGTCGGGCTCGTAGCCGTGCAGGAGGAGGATGCGGTCGTCCGGGTCGAGCAGGACGACCCGTGCCACGCGCCGGGCCACGGCCGGAGCTGCCGCGGGGGCCGCCGCCGCGGCTCCGGCTCCGGCGGGGGTCGCCGCCGCAGGGGCCGCCGCCGTGGTGGAAGCCGCTGCGGTGGTGGGAGCCGCCGCAGTGGTGGAAGCCGCCGTCGCGAGAGCGGCCGTTCCGATGTCTCCAGCCGTGCCGTCGGCGCGCTCCGCGGCCGCTCCCGTCCTCGCCGTCCTCGCCGCTTCCGTCATGCGTTCACCCTGCCCTCGGTCCGGCCCGTCGCCGCGGCCGCGGGCTTCTTCGGTGCCATTGCCCGGGCGAGCGGCCCGTACGCGGCCCCGGCCAGGATCAGTACACACCCGGCGACGATCGCGTAGAAGAGGGGCGCGACGGGGCCGGGGCCGGAGATGCCGCCGGGCAGGGCGGCGAAGTTCGCGGGGCGCTCCACCACGCCCTTGGCGGGCCAGGCGACGGCGTCGACGCGGCCGATGACGGCGGAGGCGGGCACGGAGCCGTGGCCGGCTTCCTGGAGGTGGGCGCGGGAGTCCAGGGAGTTGTGCCGCTCGTCGCCGAGGAGGAAGAGCTTTCCGGCGGGGACGGTGGCGGAGAACTCGACGGCGGAGGCGAGCTTGCCGGGCCGGAGATACGGTTCCTCGATCTCCTTGCCGTTGACGGTGACCCGTCCACCGGTGCCGCAGCAGGCGACGGTGTCGCCGCCGACGCCGACGACCCGCTTGACCATGGGCACGTTGCCCCACATCGGGTCGTTGAAGACGACGATGTCCCCGCGCTTCACGTCCGCTCCGTCGACGCGCTGGGCGAGCACCTTGGAGCCGACGTCGAGTGTCGGGGTCATCGAGTCGGTGGGGACCGAGAACGGCTCGTAGAGGACGGCGCCGACGGCGAAGCCGCCGAGGAAGAGCACACAGCCGACGGCCACGGCCAGCCCCGACAGGACTCTGCCGAGGCGGCCGTGGCCGTCCTTCGTACGCGGTTCGACGCTCATGGGGCACCCCGGATGGTCCGCGGACCGTCCGTGCGACGGTCCGGGACGGCACCCTACCCGCGGGTCGCTACTCCGCGGTATGGCGAGCGGCGCGCTTCTTGCGGCGCCACAGCACCAGCGGAAGCGCTCCGGCGAACCCTGCGGCGCCGGGGGCGACGGCCAGCGCCTGCGCGAGTCCGGGCTGGTCGAAGGTGGCCGGGACGGGCAGGGTGGCCCAGCGGGTGACCGGCCAGGCGATGACGACGGCGCGTCCGACGACCTCGTCGGTGGAGACGGTGCCGCCGCCCGCGAGCTCCATGTGGAAGCGGGAGTCGAGCGAGTTCTGCCGGTTGTCGCCCATGACCCAGATACGGTCCTTGGGGACCTTGACCGGGCCGAAGGCGGGGTCGCAGGGCACCGAGCCGGGGTACAGGTAGGTCTCGTTCAGCTCCTTGCCGTTGACGACGACCTTGCCGCCCTCCTTGCAGGAGACGGTGTCGCCGCCGACCGCGATGACCCGCTTGATCAGGTCCTTCTCCTCGGCGGACGGCATGAGGCCGATGAAGCTGAGGACCTTCTGCACCACGTTCGGCTCGGGGGTCTTGCCCTCTTCGAGCCAGCCGCCCGGGTCGTGGAAGACGACGACCTCGCCGCGCTCCGGCTCGGCGCCGAACCACGGGGTGAGCTTGTCGACGAGGACCCGGTCGCCGCGCTGGAGCGTGTTCATCATCGAGTCCGAGGGGATCGAGAACGCCTGCACCAGGAAGGTCTTGATCAGCAGCGCGAGGACGAGCGCGATACCGATGAGGAGGGGCAGTTCCTTCCAGAAGGAACGCGGCCGCTGCGGGCCACGGCCGTCGCGGGCCGTTTCCTCGTCGTCGCCGTCGCCACCGTCGCCGCCGTCGGCCGCCGGAGCGTCGCCGGGACCCGACGCCGGTGCGGGGTCCTCGTCCCGGCGCCGGTCGGAGCGCGGATCGGGGTCGGGACGGCCCGCGGCGTCATCCGTCATGGCCGCCGCCGACGGGGCGGGCCGCTCGGGCCTCCGCTCGGGCTCGTCGTGTCCTGATCGTGCGCCGACGGCCAAATCCCCCACATCCACTCCTCAGTCCGTGCAACCGCCCGTCCCGGAACAGGGACAGGCCCACCACTCCCATAACGAGCAGAAGTTCCGCAGGGGTCGGGAGCCCGGGCAATCCGTTGAGATCGCGCGGGGACACACTATGCGACACACCGTGCGCCTTTGCCTCGCCCACGCCGTCGGCGTCGGGGACGGACGCGAAGGTCGAGCGCTCCTCCAGGCGCCGCCAGTGGCCCACCGGCCAGGCGATGACGACGGCCCGGCCCACGATCTGCTCCTCGGAGACCGTGCCGTGGTCCTTCTCGTCGAGGTGGTAGCGCGAGTCGGCGGAGTCGGACCGGTGGTCGCCCATGACGAACACCCTCCCCTGGGGCACCTTGACCTCGAAGGGGATCTTCGAGGGCGGGTTCCCCGGGTGCAGATACGGTTCGTCCAACGGTACGCCGTTGACCGTGAGCCTGCCGTCGGCGCCGCAGCACTTCACGGTGTCCCCGCCGACCGCGACGACCCGCTTGATCAGGTCTCGCTCGTCGGCCGAGGGCAGCAGTCCGATGAAGGTCAGCGCCTGCTTGAGCTGCTTGACGCCCACCGGGGGGTCGGCGGCCGGTTCGGCCTCCTGCTGGAGCCAGTTGCCCGGGTCCCTGAAGACGACGACGTCACCGCGCTGCGGCTCGGCGCCGAACCAGGGCGTCAGCTTGTCGACGAGCACCCGGTCTTCGATCCGGATCGTCTGCTCCATGGAACCCGAGGGGATCACGAAGGCCTGCACCAGGAAGGTCTTCAGGACCAGGGCGATGAGGACGGCGACGGTGAGGAGGAGCGGGATCTCCTTGATGGCGGAGCGCTGCCGGCGCCGCTTGACCTTGCGGGCGAGCTTGCGCCGCTCGGCCCGTCCCGGCGCGGCACGGACCTCGCCGTCGGCCGCGGTGCGGGCCCCGGCTGCGCGGCGGCCCGTGGGGGGCTTCCCCCGGCTACCCATGGCCGGGCCCGCGGGGATCGGCCGGCCCGGCCGCGTGCGCGGTCCCGTGGCCGCCCGTCGTCCACGCCGGGACGGCGTCGAAGGCGTCGGTCCCGGGCACGGTGGACCAGCGGCCGAAGGGCCAGCCGATCCAGTCGGCTCGGCCGATCACCTTGTCGACCGGGACCATGCCGCCGCCGGGCTGCCCGAGGTGGTCGCGGGAGTCGCTGGACTGGCTGCGGTGGTCCCCCATCACCCAGAGGGTGCCGTCCGGCACCACGATGTCGAAGGGCACGTCGGAGGGCCGGTCGCCGAGCATCACGTACGTCTCCCGCACGGGAACGCCGTTGACGCTGATCCGGCCGTCCTTGTCGCAGCAGACCACACGGTCGCCGCCGGTGCCGACGACCCGCTTCACGAAGTCCGTCTCGTCGGGCTCGGCCAGGCCCAGGGCGGCCGCCGCGTCGTGCAGCACACCGGTGACCGGGTTTCCGGCGGACTCCTCCTGGACGAAGGAGCCGGTGCCGTCGAAGACCACCACGTCACCGCGGCGCGGCTGGTCGCCGAAACGGTACGCCAGCTTGTTGACCAGGATCCGGTCGCCGACCTGGAGGGTGGGCTCCATCGAACTGCTGGGCACCAGGAAGGGCTGCAGCACGAAGTGGCTGAAGAGCAGCAGGAAGACCACGCAGGCGACGCCGACGAACCCGGTACGCCGCCAGCTCAGCCCACCGGAAGGGGCCTCGGCCCCGTCGTCGGCCGCCGGGGCGCCGGAAGGAGCGCCGGAAGGAGCATCGGAACGAGCTCCGGGACGAGCACCGGACTCGCCGTCGGCTGCCGGACCCCCGGACGAAGCGGCGGACTCGCCCTCGACCCCCGGAACTCCGGAAGGAGCCGCGGACTCGCCCTCGAACCCCGGAACCCCGGAAACGCGCGCGGAGCGCGACCGCTCCTCCTTGCCGGAGGAGCGATCGCGCTCCGTGTGCTGTGCTTCGGTGTCCATCGGGGGCAGAGCCTATCCCGCCACCCTGTGGGCCGGAGCTCAGTTGTCGCGCTTCTCCTTGATCTTGGCAGCCTTGCCGCGCAGCTCACGGAGGTAGTAGAGCTTGGCGCGACGGACGTCACCGCGGGTGACGAGCTCGATCTTCTCGAAGATCGGGCTGTGCACCGGGAAGGTGCGCTCGACGCCGACCGAGAACGAGACCTTGCGGACCGTGAAGGTCTCGGAGACGCCCGAGCCCTGACGGCGGATGACGACACCCTTGAACTGCTGGATACGGGAGCGGTTGCCCTCGATGACGCGAACGTGGACGTTCACGGTGTCGCCGGGGCGGAAGGCCGGGACGTCGGAGCGCAGCGAACCGGCGTTGACCTGGTCGAGCAGGGAGGCCATGGAGGTCTCTTTCCTCGCTGATGCCACAGGTCATCAGCGGTACGTACGAATGATGGTCGATCGTCGTCCGTCCCTGGCGGGCGTCGTCCCCCTGTGGCAGGGGCGCGCGCCGGACGCACGACAGCGGCCTATTCTTCCACGCTCCGGGGCCTGCGCCAAAATCCGTCGGCGGGGTCGGGGGACCAGCCCAGCATGGAGAGGATCTCCCGGTCCTTCTTGTCGAAGGCGGCGGGGTCGCAGCGCTCGATCAGGTCGGGCCGGTTCGCGGCGGTGCGGCGGAAGGCCTCGTCGCGGCGCCAGCGGGCGATCTTCCCGTGGTGCCCGCTGAGGAGCACGTCGGGGATCCCGCGGCCGCGCCACTCCGCGGGCTTGGTGTAGACGGGGCCTTCCAGGAGGTTGGCCATGGCGCCGGGGGCGAAGGAGTCGTCCCGGTGCGACTCGGCGTTGCCGAGGACGCCGGGCAGGAGCCGGGCGACGGCCTCGGTGACGACCAGGACGGCGGCCTCGCCGCCGGCCAGGACGTAGTCGCCGATGGAGACCTCGTAGACCGGCATGCGGGTGGCGTACTCGTCCATCACGCGCCGGTCGATGCCCTCGTAGCGGGCGGGCGTGAAGATCAGCCAGGGCCGCTCGGAGAGCTCGACGGCGAGCTCCTGGGTGAACGGGCGGCCGCTGGGGGTGGGGACGACGAGGACCGGGCCGTGGGCGCCGGCCTCGAAGCCGTCGGCGAGGGTCTGGTCGAGGGCGTCGCCCCAGGGGTCGGTCTTCATGACCATCCCGGGGCCGCCGCCGTACGGGGTGTCGTCGACCGTGTTGTGCCGGTCGTACGTCCATTCCCGCAGGTCGTGGACGTGCACGTCCAGCTGGCCGCGGGCCCGGGCCTTGCCGACGAGCGAGACGTTCAGCGGTTCGAGGTACTCGGGGAAGATCGTGACGACGTCGAGGCGCATCAGGACGCGTCCTTGTCCGCGGCGGCGTCCGTGGCGCCGTCCGCGTCCTCCTGAGCGGGCGCGGTGTCGGCCGCGGTGTCGGCGCCGACGCCGGCGCCGGCCTCGCCATCGGGCTCGGTCTCACCCTCGGGCGCGGCATCGGCATCGGCCTCGGCGTCGCGCGCGGAGGCGACGACCGCGTCGGCCTCGTCGATCAGGCCCGGCGGCGGGGAGATGACGGCGCGCTGGTTCTCCAGGTCGATGTCGGTGACGATCTCCGAGACGAACGGGATCATCAGCTCGCTGCCGTCGGGCCGCTCGACGATGAACAGGTCCTGGGACGGCAGGTGGGAGATCTCGGAGATCACGCCGATCTCGGTGCCGTCGGCGAGGACCACGTCGAGGTCGACCAGCTGGTGGTCGTAGTACTCGTCCTCGCCCTCGGGCAGTTCGTCGGGATCGACGTCGGCGATGAGGAGGACGTTGCGCAGGGCCTCTGCGCCGTTGCGGTCGGCCACGCCCGCGAAGCGCAGCAGCAGCCGGCCGCTGTGCACCCGGCCGGTCTCGATGGTGAGCGGCCCGGCGGAGGCCGGGTCGGTGTGCAGGACGGCGCCGGGGCCGAGCCGCAGCTCGGGCTCGTCGGTCCGCACCTCGACGGTGACCTCGCCCTTGATGCCGTGGGCGCGGCCGATCCGCGCGACTACCAACTGCACTGGTGATCTCTCCTGTCGTACGACAACGGGCCGGGGCGGGCCGTCGGCCCTCCCCGGCCCGTGCCGGTGTCAAACGTTCAGCGGACCTGGTCCACGTCGACGAG
Source organism: Streptomyces sp. NPDC053431 (assembly GCF_044544925.1). NCBI lineage: Bacteria > Bacillati > Actinomycetota > Actinomycetes > Kitasatosporales > Streptomycetaceae > Streptomyces > Streptomyces sp. NPDC053431. Next base: position 126,918 of record NZ_JBITXX010000009.1, read on the forward strand.
GTCGACCCGGATGCCACGGCCGCCGATGGCGCCCACGACGGTACGCAGCGCACGCGCGGTGCGGCCGTTGCGGCCGATCACCTTGCCGAGGTCGTCGGGGTGCACCCGGACCTCGAGGACGCGGCCACGGCGCAGGTTGCGGGAAGCGACCTGCACGTCGTCGGGGTTGTCGACGATGCCCTTGACGAGGTGCTCGAGAGCCTCCTCGAGCATGATCAGGCCTCGGTGGACTCGGTGGACTCGGCCTCGGCCTCGTCCGCCTTCGCCTTCTTGGCCTTCGGGGTGATGGCCTCACCCTTGGTGTCGTCGCCCTCGAGAGCCTTGGCGAACTCGTCGAAGGTGGCGCGCTTGGCTTCCTTGGTCGCCGGGGCGAGCAGCGGCTTCTCCGGAGCGGGGAGGCCCTTGTGCTTCTGCCAGTCGCCGGTGAGCTTCAGGATGGCGAGAACCGGCTCGGTCGGCTGGGCGCCGACGGACAGCCAGTACTGCGCACGCTCGGAGTCGACCTCGATGCGCGACGGGTTGTACGTCGGGTGGTAGAGGCCGATCTCCTCGATCGCACGACCGTCCCGGCGGGTGCGGGAGTCGGCGACGACGATGCGGTAGTGCGGCTGGCGGATCTTGCCGAGGCGCTTGAGCTTGATCTTGACTGCCACTGAAGTGGTGTCTCCTGGTCTTGACGTGGTTGGGCACTTGAGATGCCACGTGGGGTTGCGGTACTCGGGTGCCCGATGGACGCGTCAGCCGGAGGAGAGAGGGGTCCTGTGCGACTGTCGAGTACAGCTAGCCATTGTGCCACACGCCGTGGGGTCGCCCGCCCGCGGTCCACCGGCCCCGGGTCCCCCGGCCCGGGTCGGCCTACCGGGGTCAGCTCGCGGCGCCGACCGTCTCCGGGATACGGAAGGGCTTGCCGCAGCCGCCGCAGACGATCGGCGCCTGGGCGAGCACGGAGGGGACCACGCGCACGTTGCGCCCGCAGTCGCAGACGGCCTTGACCCGCACGCCGCCGCCGGAGGAGCCGTGCCGGGCGGCCGGCCCGCGGAAGGAGCGCTTGGTGTCGGCGGCGGTCGCGACGGTGTGGGCCTTGAGGGCGCGCTGGAGCCGCTCGATGGTGGGCCGGTAGCGACGCCGGGCCTCGGCGTTCAGGGTGACCAGGGAGAAGCCGCTGCTGGCGTGCGGTTCCTCGGGATGGTCCAGGCCCAGCTCCTCGGCGATCGCGAGGAATCTGCGGTTGTGGTAGCGGCCGGCGCGCGAGGTGTCGCGGACTCCTCGGGCGGCGGCGATGCCGTGGACTGCCTCGTGGAGCAGTCGCTCGAAGGAGAGCTCGGCGCCGCAGGCGGACGAGGACTCTCCGATCAGGGACTCGGGCGCGGCAAGGTCGGGCAGCTCGGGGTGGTGCCGCTGAATGTCGGCCCACGCCTGTGCCAGCTCTGCGGCGAGAACAGGTGGTGTCGTGCTCACGTCGGGTACAACGAGCCGGATCCCCTCCGGGTTCCATTCCGGGGCAAGTCAAATATTTTGCACGTACCCGTCAGTCGGCGCCGATGCGTGCCGAGCTGCGCTTAGCGGCGCATACGCCCCGGCGCGCGGGCAGTTCACGCGCGCCGGGACGGCGGTGGGAGGACAGTACCGGGTGTCTGCCCGAACTCGGGCACCGGCCCCCGTCCGCCGACGACATCCGGCCGGAGCCGACCGGGCCCGCCGGGAAGTACCCGCGAGTCGTCCGGCGCGAGCACTGGACGGGGGGCGCGATGCGCAGTTCCCTGGCTACGGGGGGTTGTCGTCCAGGCTCGGATTGGGGCGCTTTCCATGACACCTACGCTCGTCCCGCACCACCCCGCGCGCGACTGGGCCGAGATCCAGGAGCGCATGCTCGTCCCGCTCTACGAGGCGGTGTACGACCGGCTCGGCGTGGGCGCCGGGTCACGGGTGCTCGGCCTGGGCTGCGGCTCCGGCCTCGCCCTCCTGATGGCCGCGGGACGCGGGGCGCGGGTGGCCGGCGCGGACCGGGACCACGCGCGCGTGGCGCTGGCCAGGGAGCGGCTCCCCGAGGCGCCGCTCGGTACGGCGACGGTCCCGGAGGCCGGTCCGTACGACGTGATCACGGCCTTCCACGGGACGGCCGGGTCCCCGGCGGGACTGGCCGCCGTCACCCGTTCGGCCGAACGGGACGCGGCGATCGTGCTCGCGGGCTGGGGCCCGGCGGAGCGGTGCGCGACGGCCTCGGTGCTGCGGGTCGCGGCCCGGCTGACGGGCTGGTCCGGTACGGAGCGGGGCGGCCTGGAGGAGACGGTCAGGGCGGCGGGGCTGCGCCCGGCGACCTCGGGCCGGGTGGCCTGCCCGTTCGGCTACGCGGACCGGGACAGCGCGGTACGGGGGCTGCTGTCGACGGGCGAGTTCGACGCGGCGGTCCGGGCGACGGACCCGGACCAGGTGGAGAAGGAGCTCCAGGAGGCCCTGGAACCCCACGTCCGCCCGGACGGCACGGTCTGGATGCCGAACGTCTTCCGCTACGTGATCGCCCGCACGCCCTGACGATCGGCGGGGCCCGGTGATCCGCGCGGCCCGCAGGCCCTGACGATCCGCGCGGCCCGCCCGCCCTGACGCCCCGCACGCGCCCGGGTACCGGCCCCGGGAGGCCGGACCTCTCCGGAGGCCGTACCTGCGCAGAGGCGGGACCTCCCGGGCGAGCCGGGCCTCTCAGGCTCTTGTCAGCGGACCTGCCGGGCGCCGGGTCCCGGTCGTCGTGTCCCGGGCGCGCCGGACCTCCGGGCCGCCGACTCCGGGCGCCGACCTCCCCGCACGCCCTACCTCCCGATCACCGGCCCTCCGGAGCGCCGGCCTCCCCGCACGCCAGCCGCCCGGCCGCCGGCTCCCTCCGGCTCGCCGGCCTTCCCGGGCTCGCCGTCCTTCCCGGGCTCGCCGGCCTCCCCTCCCCGCCCCCGGCGCCGGACCCCACCCGCCCCTCCGCCTCCCACCTCCCCCACCCGCCCCCTCCCCTACGCCCCCTTCTCCATCCGCGGGATCCCCGCCGCCCGGTACGCCTCCGCCTCCTCCAGCGTCTCGTTCGCCAGGAGGGCCTCGGCCAGGGCGTCGAGTCGGTCGCGGTGGTCGCGGAGCTGGCGCAGGGCGCTCTCGTAGCACTCGTCGACGATGCGGCGCATCTCCTCGTCGACGGTGTCGAGGGTCGTGGGCGCGGCGGAGAGTCCGTAGGCCTGCTGGGCGTCGGCCGGGATGGCGGTGAGGCGGCCGACGCGTTCGCTCATGCCCCAGCGGCCGGCCATGCCGCGGGCGATGTTGGTGACCTGTTCCAGGTCGCTCTCGGCGCCGGTGGTGATGACGCCGAAGACGACCTGTTCGGCGGCCATGCCGCCGAGCGCGCCGATGATCCGGCCGCGCAGGTACTCCTCGGTGTAGGCGTACTTGTCGGACTCGGGGGTCGAGAGGGTGACGCCGAGGGCGCGGCCGCGGGGCACGATGGTGATCTTGCGGACCGGGTCGGCGCCGGGCTGGAGCATCCCGAGGAGGGCGTGGCCGCTCTCGTGGTACGCGGTGCGGCGGCGCTCCTCGAGGGGCATGACCAGCGGCCGTTCGGCGCCGAGCTGGACCTTCTCCAGGGCGTCGGAGAGGTCGGACCGGGTGACGGACCGCTGCCGGCGCTTGACGGCGAGGAGCGCGGCCTCGTTGGCGAGGTTGGCGAGTTCGGCACCGGTCATGCCGGGGGTGGTCTTGGCGACGTGTTCGAGGTCGACGTCCGTGGCGAGCGGGATCTCGCGGGTGTGGATCCTGAGGATGGCCTCGCGGCCGCCCCGGTCGGGCGGGTTGACGTGGACGATCCGGTCGAAGCGGCCGGGCCGGGTGAGGGCGGGGTCGAGGACGTCGGCCCGGTTGGTGGCGGCGAGGACGATGACGCCCTCGGAGCCGGTGAAGCCGTCCATCTCCGTGAGGATCTGGTTGAGGGTCTGCTCGCGCTCGTCGTGGCCGCCCATGCCGGCGCCGGCGCCGCGGGCCCGGCCGATGGTGTCGATCTCGTCGATGAAGATGATCGCGGGGGCGACCTTGCGGGCCTCCGCGAAGAGCTCGCGGACCCGGGAGGCGCCGACGCCGACGATCATCTCGATGAACTCGGAGGCGGAGGCGGAGAAGAAGGGCACGCCGGCCTCCCCCGCGACGGCCCGCGCGAGCAGGGTCTTGCCGGTTCCGGGCGGTCCGGCGAGCAGCACGCCGCGGGGCATCTTGGCGCCCATGGCGCGGTAGGCGTCGGGGTTCTTCAGGAAGTCGACGACGTCGTTGAGCTCCCCCTCGACCTCGTCGATGCCGGCCACGTCCTCGAACGTGGTGCGCTTGCCGCCCTCCAGCTCGACGGGCCTGGGCGGGGCCTTGCGGCCGAGCATGCCGCCGGCGCCGCCGAGCCCGGAGCTCATCCGGCGGGCGATGAACACCCACAGGAGGACGAGCAGCAGCATCGGAGCGAGCGAGATGAGCAGGTTGGCGAGGAAGCTGCGTTCCTGGACGACGGGCTCGGCGGTGACCGTGACGTTGTTCTTGGTGAGCTGCGCCCACAGGTCGTCGTCGGCGAAGGCGGGGCGCTGGGTGGTGAACTTGGTGTAGTCGCCGTCGCCGTTCGGGACGGGCTGTTTGTTCTTCAGCTGGCCCTGGATGGCGTCGCCCTTGGAATAGATCTTGGTGACGTTGCCGGCGGCGACCTGCTTGTCGAACTCGGTGTACGAGATCGTCGGGCCGTCCTTCTCGTTGAAGAACGACAGCACGAGGTTGGCGATCAGGTAGACCACGAGCGCGGTGAGGATGAGTCCGCCCCAGCCGCCGGGCATCTTCCTCCTGGCCGGCGGGGGCGGCGGGGCCCCTTCCGAGCGCCAGGGCTGGTCGGTCCGGTCGCGCGGGGGTACGGGGTTGGCCACGGGCTCTCCTCGGGGCGGCAGTGGCCCCAGTATCGAAGAACGCCATCTTCCCGGCATTCCGGATGCTCCCGGTGCGGGAATCCGGATGATCCGGGCGAAGGAAAAGGGCCCGCGGCGGTTTCGAACCGTCGCGGGCCCCTTCCCGGGGACGCCGTACCGAGCGTCAGCCCATGAACTTCTTGAACTCGTCCGGGAGCTCGAAGTCGCCCGGGCCCTGGTCCGCCGCCGGGAGGCCGAAGGCGCCGCCGGCCTGCGCCTGCTCGCGCTTCGCCTGGGCGGCCTGCTCCTCGGCCTTCCGCTTCATCGGGTTGCCGCTCTTGCGCTTGCCCTTGGCCTGCTTGACCTGCTTCTTCTGCCGGCCGGGGCCGCCGCCCATGCCCGGGATCCCCGGCATGCCCGGCATACCGCCGCCCTGCGCCATGCGCGACATCATCTTGCGCGCCTCGAAGAAGCGCTCGACCAGGCCCTTGACGGCGCTGACCTCGACACCGGAACCCTTGGCGATACGGGCGCGGCGCGAGCCGTTGATGATCGTCGGGTCCTGGCGCTCGGCCGGGGTCATCGACTTGATGATGGCGCCGACGCGGTCGACCTCGCGCTCGTCGATGTTGTTGATCTGCTCCTTCATCTGCGCCATGCCGGGCAGCATCCCGAGGAGCTTGGAGATCGACCCCATGCGACGGACCTGCTCCATCTGGGCGAGGAAGTCGTCGAGGGTGAAGTCCTGGCCCTTCTTGGACGCCAGCTTGGAGGCCATCTTGGCGGCCTCTTCCTGGCTGAAGGTCTGCTCGGCCTTCTCGATGAGGGAGAGCACGTCGCCCATGCCGAGGATGCGGGACGCCATGCGGTCCGGGTGGAACGCGTCGAAGTCGTCCAGCTTCTCGCCGTTGGAGGCGAACATGATCTGCTTGCCGGTGACGTGCGCGATGGAGAGCGCGGCACCACCGCGGGCGTCGCCGTCGAGCTTGGAGAGCACCACGCCGTCGAAGCCGACGCCGTCGCGGAAGGCCTCCGCGGTGTTGACGGCGTCCTGACCGATCATGGCGTCGACGACGAAGAGGACCTCGTCGGGGCTGACGGCGTCACGGATGTCCGCGGCCTGCTGCATCAGCTCCTGGTCGATGCCGAGGCGGCCGGCGGTGTCGACGATGACGACGTCGAACATCTTCGACCGGGCGTACTCGACCGAGTCCTTCGCGACCTGGACCGGGTCGCCCACGCCGTTGCCCGGCTGCGGACCGTAGAAGCCGACGCCGGCGCGCTCGGCGACGACGCCGAGCTGGGTGACGGCGTTGGGGCGCTGGAGGTCACAGGCGACGAGCAGCGGGGTGTGGCCCTGGCTCTTGAGCCAGAGGCCGAGCTTTCCGGCGAGGGTGGTCTTACCGGCACCCTGCAGACCGGCCAGCATGATCACGGTCGGCGCGGTCTTGGCGAACCGCAGACGGCGGGTCTCGCCGCCGAGGATGCCGATGAGCTCCTCGTTGACGATCTTGATGATCTGCTGGGCCGGGTTGAGGGCCTTGGAGACCTCGGAGCCCAGAGCACGGGTCTTGACCTGCTTGATGAACTCCCGGACGACCGGCAGCGCGACATCGGCTTCGAGCAGGGCGATGCGGATCTCGCGCGCGGTGGCGTCGATGTCCGCCTCGCTGAGGCGCCCCTTGCCGCGGAGGTTTTTGAAGGTCGCTGCAAGGCGGTCGGAGAGGGTATCGAACACGGCGGTCGCGGATCCTCGATGTCGTGAGCGGGCGGGCGGACTGCCCTCCAGGGTATCCGGCCGCTCGAAGTGCGTGCCCTCGCCCGCCGGATACGGCAGCCGAGGGCACCTGATCCCCGCGTGAGTGGGGAGGAGTGTTCGGCGAGGCGTTCTTTGCCCCGCAGGGACGGACCATCCCCGCCCAGCGGGGAGCACGCCGTGCTCAACGAGCCGCGAACCCTGGAGGTCACCCCCTCACCGCAACGCCTCCTCCAGCGTCTTCGCCAGCCCCGCCGCCTCCTCCGACCCGAGGAGCGAGCCGTCCGGGCGGGTCACGTACAGGGTGTCGACGGCGTTCGCGCCCAGGGTGGAGACGTGGGCGCTGCGGACGCGGACGTCGGCGCCCTCCAGGGCGCGGCCGATGCGGTGGAGCAGGCCCGGCGCGTCCTGCGCGCGGACCTCCAGGACGGTGGCGAGGCGGGAGTCGGCGGCGGCGACCGTGACGCGGGGCGGCGGGGCCTGGACGCCGCGCCGGCGTGGGTAGGCGGCGTCGCGTTCGGCGAGCCGGGCCGGCACGTCGAGGGAGCCGTCGAGGGCGCGGACCAGGTCGGCCCGGAGCCGGTGGGCCTCGGGCAGCGCGCCGTACTCGGCGGCGACCCGCCAGTCGAGGACGAGGACCGGGCCGTCGCCGAGTTCGTGGGGCAGGGCGACGGCGCGCAGGTCGGCGGCGCGGACGGTGAGGCGGTGCAGGGCGAGGACGCCGGCGACGGCGGGCAGGACGCCGGGCCGCTCGGGCAGGGCGACGAGGAGCTCGACGCCGACGGGCTCGGGTTCCCGGGGTTCTTCGGCGTCGTCGGGGTCGACCGGCTCGGTGTGCAGGGCGAGGACGGGCTCGCCGGTCCGCAGCGCCTCGATGGCGAGCCGTTCCTGTTCGGCGCTGGGCGCGGCGGCCTCCGGGTCGGGGAGCTCCTCCCCCGCGAGGACGCCGGCGACGCGTTTGACGAGGTCGGCGACGAGGGAGGCGCGCCAGGTGGACCAGGCGGCGGGGCCGGTGGCGAGGGCGTCGGCCTCGGTGAGGGCGTGCAGGAGTTCCAGGGCGCCCAGGGAGCCGACGGCGGCGGCGACGGACTGGACGGTGGCGGGGTCGTCGAGGTCGCGCCGGGTGGCGGTCTCGACGAGGAGGAGGTGGTGGCGGACGACGGTGGCGATGACGGCGACGTCGGCGCGGTCGAAGCCGACGCGGGTGGCGACGTCGCGGGCGATGGTCTCGCCGGCCACGGAGTGGTCGCCGGGCCAGCCCTTGCCGATGTCGTGCAGGAGGGCGGCGACGAGCAGCAGGTCGGGCCGGTGGACCCGGCGGGTGAGGGAGGCGGCGCGGACGGCGGTCTCGACGAGGTGCCGGTCGACGGTCCAGGTGTGGACGGGGTTGCGCTGGGGGCGGCAGCGGACGCGTTCCCAGTCGGGCAGGAGCCGGGTGACGAGGCCTTCGGCCTCCAGGGCCTCCCATACGGGGACGGTGGGCTCGCCGGCGCCGAGGAGGGTGACGAGTTCCTCGCGGGCCTCGGCGGGCCAGGGCACGGGCAGCGGTTTCGCGGCGGCGGCGAGCCGGCGTACGGCGTGCGGGGAGAGCGGCAGGCCGGCCTGGGCGGCGGCCGCGGCGGCCCGCAGCGGCAGGACGGGGTCGCGTTCGGGGCGGGCGCTCAGGGCTAGGACGGCCTCGCCGTCCATCTCGACGACGCCTTCGGCGAGCGGGGTGCGCTCGACGGGCGGTTTCGCGGCGCCGGAGCGCCCGAGGAGGGAGCGGAGCCGGGGCCGGGCGGCACGGGCACGGAGAACGCGGTTGACCTCGCGCCAGGTGACGTCGGAGGCGTACGAGATCGTGCGGGCGGCCTCGTACACCTCACGGAGCAGGGTGTCGGCGTCGAGGAGGCCGAGTTCGGCGGCGACGGCGTCCTGTTCCTGGAGGGCGAGCCGGTCGGTGGCGCGGCCGGTGGCGAGGTGGAGGGCGTCGCGGGCGTCGAGGAGGCGGCGGCGGGCGTCGGAGAGTCCTTCGCGGGGGGCGTCGGCGAGCCAGGAGGCGGCGACGGCGCGTAGTGCCTGGGCGTCGCGGAGTCCGCCGTGGGCCTCCTTGAGGTCGGGTTCGAGGAGGTACTGGAGTTCGCCGGAGCGTTCGGCGCGCTCGCGGCAGAGGGCGTGGAGCTCGGGGAGGCGGCGGGTGGCCTGGTTGCGCCAGTCGGTGAGGACGGTGGTGCGCAGGGCGGCGACGAGGCCGCTGTCGCCGGCGACGGCCCGTGCGTCGAGGAGGCCGAGCTGGACCTTGAGGTCCTCGCCGGCCGTCCTGCGGGCCTCGGTGGTGGTGCGGACGGAGTGGTCGAGGGCGAGGCCGAGGTCCCAGACCGGGTACCAGATGCGGTCGGCGAGGGCGGCGACGGTGCGCGGGTCGGCGCTGCCGTCGTGCAGCAGGAGCAGGTCGAGGTCGCTGCGCGGGGAGAGTTCGGCGCGTCCGTAGCCGCCGACGGCGACGAGGGCCGTGCCGGGGGGAGCCCCGGCCGCCTCGTACAGGCCGGCCAGCCAGTCGTCGGTGAGGCGGGCCAGGGCGCTACGGCGCGGCGGCCCGGACCGCGCCTTCTCGGTGAGAAGGCGCAGCCGGGCCGCCGCGTAGCCGCCGGGTCCCGAATCTTCCGTGTCCGTTTTCACGTCGATGCTCGTCACCCGGCGGCTCCTTCGAAGGTCAGGCGCTCTACAGCGCGTCCGGTCCGCGTTCCCCGGTGCGGACCCGTACGGCGGTCTCGACCGGGACGCTCCACACCTTTCCGTCACCGATCTTGCCGGTGCGGGCGGCCTTCACGACGACCTCGATGAGCTGTTCGGCGTCGTCGTCCTCGACGAGGACCTCGATGCGGATCTTGGGGACGAGGTCGACGGTGTACTCGGCGCCGCGGTAGACCTCGGTGTGGCCGCGCTGCCGGCCGTAGCCGCTGGCCTCGGTGACCGTCAGCCCGTGGACGCCGAAGGCCTGGAGGGCCTCCTTGATCTCGTCGAGCCGGTGCGGCTTCACGACCGCGGTGATGAGCTTCATGCGTCCACCTTCGTGTTCTGCGTCGGGGCGGGGGCGGGGGCGGCGGTGGTGCGCGGGGCGATGCCGCCGCCGGCTCCGCTGAAGTCGTACGCGGTCTCCGCGTGCTCGACCTGGTCGATGCCGGAGATCTCGTCGTCCTCGCTGACCCGCATCCCCATGGTCTTGTCGATGATCAGCGCGAGGATCGCGGAGGCGATCAGAGAGTAGGCGAGGACGGAGAAGACTCCGACGGCCTGCTTGCCGAGCTGGTCGAGGCCGCCGCCGTAGAAGAGGCCCTTGGCCTCGGACTGGACGCCGCCGGTGGCGAAGAAACCGACGAGGAGGGAGCCGACGACACCGCCGACGAGGTGGACGCCGACGACGTCGAGGGAGTCGTCGTAGCCGAACTTGTACTTGAGGCCGACGGCCATGGCGCAGAGCAGGCCGGCGATCGCGCCGATGGCGATGGCGCCGAGCGGGGAGCAGGAGCCGCCGGACGGGGTGATGGCGACGAGGCCGGCGACCGCGCCGGAGGCGGCGCCGAGGGTGGTGAAGGAGCCGTGGCGCAGCTTCTCGTAGCCGAGCCAGGCGAGCATGGCGGCGGCGGTGGCGACCTGGGTGTTCACGAACATCACGGCGCCGACGCCGTCGTCGTTGCCGAGCCACGAGCCGGCGTTGAAGCCGAACCAGCCGAACCAGAGCAGACCGGCGCCGAGCATCACGAGCGGGAGGCTGTGCGGGCGCATCGGGTCCTTCTTGAAGCCGACGCGCTTGCCGATGACGAGGATGACGCCGAGGGCCGCCGCACCGGCGTTGATGTGGACGGCGGTGCCGCCGGCGAAGTCGATGACGCCCATCTCGAAGAGCCAGCCGCCGGTGCCCCAGACCCAGTGGGCGACGGGGAAGTAGACGATCGTGACCCAGAGGGTGATGAAGAGGGCCCAGGCGGTGAACTTGACGCGGTCGGCGAGGGCGCCGCTGATGAGGGCCGGGGTGATGATGGCGAACATCAGCTGGAAGACGGCGAAGACGTACACCGGGATGGTGTAGCCGTCCCACAGTTCGGTGAGGCCGATGCCGCTGAGGCCGACGTACTCGGAGGACCAGCCGAAGAGCGAGGCCGAGTCGGTGCCGAAGGCGACGCTGAAGCCGAAGAGCACCCACAGGATCGTGACGATCCCGAGGCTGATGAAGCTCATCATCAGCATGTTGAGGGTGGACTTCACGCGGACCATGCCTCCGTAGAAGAAGGCGAGGGCCGGGGTCATCAGCATGACCAGGGCGGAGCAGATGAGCATGAACCCGGTGTTGGCGGCGGACAGCGTGGGCGCGTCTGCTGCCAGGGTCGTGATGGCTGCTGCCATCGGCGTCTCCTCGTCGTCGGTCGGCCTGTGCGGGGCGGCGGCCGGGAGCGGGCTCGGCCTGAGGGGTGGCCGGTTATGCGCCAGAGATTCGCGCAGCGCGGTTTCCGCCGATGCCGCTCGATGTTTCGCCGCAGTGACGAAGGGGCGGGGCGTGTTACGCCGCCGTGAACGCCGGGGTCACGGGGAGGTAACGGCGCTACCATCCGCCCGGACGGCGGAGGTACGGAACCGGCCGCGTCGGCCGTCCGTGTGTCCTTGCGGCGGGGGAGCCGATCGGGCTTTGACGGGACGGCCGGCGCGGCCGGGGTCGGGGGGGCGCTGGGCGCCGGTTTTCAGACGGCCTCCGCCGTCTCGGGGAGCAGGGCGGTGAGCCGGTCGGTCAGCTGGACGACCTCGGCGACGTCGCCGTAGTCGCGGGCGGCGGTGTCGACGGTCTTGCGGAGCCGGGTGTTGACCCGCTCGGAGCGAACCTTGCGGGCGACGCCGAGGGCCTTCTCGGCGAGCACGACCGACTGCTCGGGCTCGCGCTTGAGGAGGTGGACGGTGGCCATGCCGATGAGGTTGAGGGCGTAGGAGCGCTGGTGCTCGGGGTCCTTCTCGAAGAGTTCGACGGCCCGTTCCATGACGGGCTCGGCGAGCGAGGCGTAGGTCGGGGAGCGTCCGGCGACGTAGGCGAGGTCGCGGTAGGAGTGGGAGTTCTCGCCGTTGAGCTCGGCCTCGGAGAAGAAGCGGATCCAGTCGGGCTCGGGCTCGCCGTCGAGGCCGACGTCGGCGAAGGTGTCCTCGGCCATGCGCACGGCCCGCTTGCACTTGGAGGGCTGGCCCATGTTGGCGTAGGCGCGGGCCTCCATCGCATACAGCATGGCCTGGGTGCGCGGGGTGGCGCAGTCCCGACTGCCGTACTGGGCCAGGTGGATGAGTTCGAGGGCGTCGTCGGGCCGGCCGAGGTGGATCATCTGGCGGCTCATCGAGGACAGGATGTACGAGCCGAGGGGCTTGTCGCCGGCCTCCTTGGCGGCGTGCAGGGCGAGCACGAAGTACTTCTGGGCGGTGGGCTGGAGGCCCACGTCGTAGCTCATCCAGCCGGCCAGTTCGGCCAGTTCGGCGGCGCAGCGGAAGAGGCGCTGGGCGGTGGGGGCGGGCTGCGGCTCCTGGAGCAGGTCGGTGACCTCGTGGAGCTGGCCGACGACGGCCTTGCGGCGCAGGCCGCCGCCGCACTGGGCGTCCCACTGGCGGAACATGGCGGTGGTGGACTCGAGCAGGTCGAGTTCCACGGCGGAGAGCCGGTGGGCGCGCCGCTCGTCGCCGGCCGGTTCGGGGACGGCCTCGCCGGCCGGGGTGGGCACCAGCCAGCGCTGCATGGGCTCGATGAGGGAGGGCCCGGCGGCGAGCTGGAGCGAGGAGCCGAGGAAGCCGCGCCGGGCGAGCATCAGGTCGCTGCGGGAGAACTCGCTGAGCAGGGAGACGGTCTGGGGGCCGGCCCAGGGCAGGTCGACGCCGGAGACGGAGGGCGACTGGTGGGCGGTGCGCAGGCCGAGGTCCTCGATGGCGACGACGGAGCCGAAGCGCTCGGAGAACAGCTCGGAGAGGATCCGCGGGATGGGCTCGCGGGGCTGTTCCCCGTCGAGCCAGCGGCGCACCCGGGAGGTGTCGGTGGAGATGTGGTGCGCGCCCATCTGACGGGCCCGGCGGTTCACCTGGCGCGCCAGTTCGCCCTTCGACCAGCCGCTGCGCACGAACCACGAGCCCAGCTGCTCGTTGGGGCGCTTGCCGGCAGTCGTACCGTCTGCGCCGTTGCCGCCCACTGGAACGCCCCCATCCACCTGATGTCGTCTGCGCGAACCCCTGCCAGGATGCCGTGTTCCACGGGTCCCGTCCGGTGTTTGCACTCCCCCGAACAGAAAACCGGGTTGCCTCCGGCATACCCGCGCGTACGGTTCGCCCCGGGGTTCGTGTACCGAAGGTAATCCTACGATCACCCGTCCGCGCATGGCGTTTCAAGAAACGCCACCATTCGCCACCCCTTCGAATGAACTCGCCGCGCGCGGAACACGATTCACTTGACATGCGACGGAACGGGGTCGGCGAACCGCAGCGCGAAGAGGCGCGCGTCGCGGTGCGCACCACCCGCCACGCCACCGCACACCTCCCGGCGAGGGCCACCCCCGGGCCGGAAGGTCGCGGATCGTGACGGAGGACCTCCGGTCCGTAACCACCGGCGCGCTCGACCCGTTGGAGGGGGCATGGGCTTCACGATCGGCGGCATTCGTGAGATGCGGTCCGGCTCACGCCGCCGCGTACGCACCACGGAGTGCACAGCGGTGGCCGAGTACACGGGACTGTGGGGCTGGGACGTGGTCCCGGGGGCGCGGGCCGTCGCCGGCCGCTGCTCCTGCGGTGATCTCGGCTGTACGGCTCCGGGGGCGCACCCGCTGGCCTTCGCCGAGCCGGTGCCGGCGGGCGCGGGCCTCGACGACGCGACGAAGGCGTGGTCGGACTACCCGGGAGCGGCGCTGCTCCTGCCGGTCGGCGGGGCCTTCGACGTGATCGAGGTCGCGGAGGCGGCGGGCCGCCGGGCGCTGGTCCGGCTGGAGCGCATGGGCCTGCCGCTGGGGCCGGTGTGCGCGACGCCGACGGGCCGGGCGCAGTTCTTCGTCGCCCCGGGCGCGGCGGCGGAGCTGCCGCAGCTGCTCTACCGGATGGGCTGGGACGACGCCGATCTGGACCTGCACTGTCTGGGCGCGGGCGCCCACATCACCGCCCCGCCCTCGGATCTGGGCGGGCTCGGGCCGGTGCGCTGGCTGCGGCCGCCGACCCTGGACGCGGCGGGGGCGCCGCCGCAGGCCCGGCTGCTGCTGGGGACGCTCGCGTACATCTGTCACCGCACGCACTGCTGACCGGGCCCCGGGACAGAGCAGGGCCCCTGCCGTTGAGCTGCGGCAGGGGCCCTTCTCGTACAGGCTGCGTGTGGGGGGGTGGTCGCCGGTCAGTCGCCGATGAGGGCGTCGACGAAGGCACCCGGCTCGAACGGGGCCAGGTCGTCCGGGCCCTCGCCGAGGCCCACCAGCTTGACCGGGACGCCCAGCTCCCGCTGGACGGCGACGACGATGCCGCCCTTGGCGGTGCCGTCGAGCTTGGTCAGGACGATGCCGGTGATGTCGACGACCTCGGCGAAGACGCGGGCCTGGATGAGGCCGTTCTGGCCGGTGGTGGCGTCGAGGACGAGGAGGATCTCGTCGAGCGGGCCGTGCTTCTCGACGACGCGCTTCACCTTGCCGAGCTCGTCCATGAGGCCGGTCTTGGTGTGCAGGCGGCCGGCGGTGTCGATGAGGACGACGTCGGCCTTCTCGGCGATGCCCTCCTTGACCGCGTCGTAGGCGATCGACGCCGGGTCGCCGCCCTCCGGGCCGCGCACGGTGCGGGCGCCGACGCGCTCGCCCCAGGTCTGGAGCTGGTCGGCGGCGGCGGCGCGGAAGGTGTCGGCGGCGCCGAGGACGACGGACTTGCCGTCGGCGACGAGCACGCGGGCGAGCTTGCCGGTGGTGGTGGTCTTGCCGGTGCCGTTGACGCCGACGACCATGACGACGCCCGGGGTGTCCTCGGGGCTCTCGGTCTTCACCGAGCGGTCGAAGTCGGGGCCGAGCAGGGTGACGAGCTCCTCGCGGAGCAGGCCGCGCAGCTCGTCGGGGGTGCGGGTGCCGAGCACCTTGACGCGCTCGCGCAGCCGCTCGACCAGCTCCTGGGTGGGGGCGACGCCGACGTCGGCGGTGAGGAGGGTCTCCTCGATCTCCTCCCAGGTGTCCTCGTCGAGGTGCTCGCGGGACAGGAGCGTGAGCAGCCCCTTGCCGAGCGAGTTCTGGGAGCGGGCGAGCCGGGCCCGGAGCCGTACGAGGCGGCCGGCGGTCGGCTCGGGCACCTCGATCGCCGGGGCCTCCGGGGCCTCGACGACCGGGTCCTCGACCGCGACCGGCGTCTCGAGCGCCTCGGCGGTGGGGAGCTCGACCTCCTCGACGGTGCGGCGTGGTTCTTCCCGCGGTGTCTCCGCCTCGTCGCCGACGTGCGGTTCGGCGGGCGGAGCGGTGATGGTCGGCGTGGTGGACGGCGGCTCGGCCGGCGGCAGCTGCTTCTTCTTGCGACCGCTGATCACGAGACCGCTGGTCACGGCGACCGCGACGACCAGAGCGATGACTACAGCAAGGATGAGTTCCATAACGTCACCCAGTATCGGCCACGAAGGCGCCGGGGGCGGAGTACGTCGCGCGGGGCACGGGAGCGTGGCACGTAAAGTGGGTGCTTCCCCCACATCTGTACGACGGAGTACCCCTATGTCCCACGCGTCCGAGACCGAAGCCGCGCCGAGCGGCGGGCGGCTGGAGAGCCGCGGCCTCGAACCCGTTCCCGACGCCGAGCGGACCGGCCGGGTCCGGGAGCTGTTCCCGACCTGGGTGGCGGCCAACATCAGTGTGCTGCTGCTCACGATGGGCGCCGGCCTGATCGTCTTCAACGGCCTGAACTTCTGGCAGGTCCTGGTGGTGGCGGTGGCCGCGCCGGTCCTGTCGTACGGGATCGTCGGTCTGATCTCGATCGCCGGGAAGCGGGGCGGAGCGCCGGGCATGGCCTTGTCGCGGGCGGTCTTCGGTCAGCGCGGAAACCTTTTTCCCGGGGCGCTGATCTGGGTGGCCCGCTGGGGTTGGGAGACCATCAACGCGGTCACCGGCGCGTACGCGGTGCTGACGGTCCTCGACCTGCTCTTCGGCGTGCGGTCGAACACCTTCCTGATCGTCGTGACGCTGCTGGTGTTCGTGTCCTGCACCTTCCTGGTCTCCGGGCTCGGGATCAGCGCGCTGCGGGTGTGCAGCACGTGGTCGACGTATCTCTTCGGCGCCTTCTCGGTGCTGGTCCTGGGCTATCTGGTGGCGAACACCGACTGGTCGGCGGTCTTCGCCAAGCCGGCCGGTTCGACCGCGATGCTGGTGGCCGGGATCGGCACGATCGCGGCGGGCGGCATCAGCTGGGTGCCGTCCGGCCCCGACTTCACGCGCTATCTGCCGCGCACCGCCTCCTCGAGGGCGGTGGTCGGCTCGACCGTCGGCGGCGCGGGGATCGTCGTGCTGCCGATGGTGCTGATGGGCGCGGTGATGGCGGTGTCGACGCCGGACCTGGCCTCGGCGCAGGACCCGGTCTCCTTCATCGGCGAGCTGCTGCCCATGTGGATCTCGGTGCCGTACCTGGTGATCGCGCTGATCGGGATGCTGCTGATCAACTCGATGTCGATGTACTCGGCCGGCTTCACCGCGCAGACCCTGGGCATCAAGGTGCCGCGGGCGGCGGCGGTCAGCGTCAACGCGGCGATCAGTCTGGTCTTCGGCTTCCTGCTGATGGTGGTGGCGACCAGCTTCATCGGCTCCTTCATCTCCTTCCTGACGCTGCTCGCGGTGGCGTTCTCGGCGTGGATCGGCGTCTTCGGCGTGGACATGCTGCGCCGGCGGTCGTACGACGCGGAGGCGCTGATGGACACCACCCGGTCGGGCGCGTACTGGTACCGGGGCGGTTTCGCCTGGCAGGCGATGACGGCCTGGGGCGTGGCCCTGGTCACCGGCCTGCTGTTCACCGAGGTCGACTGGTTCGCGGGCCCGCTGGCCTCGTCCTGGATCGGGCGGAACGGGCTCGGCTGGGCGGCGACGATCGTGGTGGCGGGCGTGCTGTACGCGGTGCTGCCGCGGGACCGGGCGCGCCGGGCGGCGGAGCCCGCGGGCGTGAGCGCCGATCCGGCCGGGACGCGCGAGACCGTTTCCATCTGACGCGACGTCAGCTACCGTCCCCCTCCACGACGCACCCGTGGAGGGGGACTTCCCATGCCGTTCACCGTCGTCCGGTTCAACCTCGTCGACCCGCACGCGGACCCCGTCTCCCTCTCGGCGCGCTATCGCGCCGCCGTCGGGATGGCCGTCCACGCCGACGCGCACGGCGTCGACACCGTGCAGACCGAGGAGCACCACGGCGCCGCCAACAACTGGCTCCCGTCCCCCTTCGCCTTCGCGGGCGCGGTCTTCGGGGCGACGAAGAGAATCGCGGTCACCGTCTCGGCGATCATCGGGCCGCTGCACGACCCGCTGCGGCTCGCGGAGGAGATCGCGGTCCTCGACCTGCTGAGCGGCGGGCGTCTGGTGACGGTCGCGGGGATCGGCTACCGGCCGGAGGAGTACGAGGAGCGCGGGGTCGACTGGGGCCGCCGCGGCAAGCTGCAGGACCTTCTCCTGGAGACGCTGCTCGCGGCCTGGTCCGGCGAGCCCTTCACCTACCAGGGCCGTACGGTACGGATCACCCCGCGGCCGCTCACCCAGCCGCACCCGCTGCTGCTGGTCGGCGGCTCGTCGAAGGCGGCGGCCCGCCGGGCGGCCCGGCTCGGACTGCCGCTCTTCCCCAGCGCGCACCTGCCGGAGCTGGAGACGTACTACCAGGAGCAGTGCGCCGCGTACGGCACCGAGGGCTGGACGATGATGCCGGCGCGGGAGACCCCGCTGCTGCACGTGTCGGAGGACCCGGAGCGGACCTGGGCGGAGCACGGCGAGCACTTCCTGCACGAGGCCCGGACCTACGCCTCCTGGCAGTCCAAGGACATCCGCTCGGCGGTCCGCTCGACCGCGACGACGGTGCCGGAGCTGCGTGCGGAGGGGGTGTACCGGGTGGTGACGCCGGAGGAGTGCGTGGCGCTCGGCGGGGAGCTCGACAGTCTGGTGCTGCATCCGCTCTGCGGCGGGATGCCGCTCGAGGAGGGCTGGCGGAGCGTGCGGCTGTTCTGCGACGCCGTGCTACCCCGCCTCCGGGCCTGAGGCGGGGGGTGCCGGGGCGGGGCGCGGGGGCGCCGGGGCGGGGCGCCGGGGCGCTGGGGAGGGGCGCCGGGGCGGGGCGGGGCGGTGCGGTGCGTGAAAACGTACTGCCCCGGTCCGGGGCATGGGGCCTCGGACCGGGGCGGTGCGGTGCGTGAGGAGAGGGGCAGCGGGGATTAGCCCATCTCCTCCAACGCCTTGCCCTTCGTCTCCTTGACGTACCGCAGTACGAAGGGGATCGAGAGCACGGCGAAGACCGTGTAGATCACGTAGGTGCCGGAGAGGTTCCAGTCCGCGAGGGACGGGAAGCTGGCGGTGATGGCCCAGTTGGCGATCCACTGGGCGGAGGCGGCGACGCCGAGGGCGGCGGCCCGGATGCGGTTGGGGAACATCTCGCCGAGGAAGACCCAGACGACCACGCCCCACGAGAGGGCGAAGAAGAGCACGAAGACATGGGCGGCGACGAGCGCCACGACGCCCTGGGTGGTGGGCAGCTTGCCGTCGACGAGGTCGGCGGAGAAGGCCCAGGCCTCGAAGGCGAGGGCGATCGCCATGCCGACGGAGCCGACGAGGGCGAGCGGCTTGCGGCCGACCCGGTCGACCAGGACCATCGCGATCACGGTGCCGATGATGTTGATGATCGACGTGGTGAACGAGTAGAGGAACGAGCTCGACGGGTCGATGCCGACGGACTGCCACAGCGTCGCGGAGTAGTAGAAGGCGACGTTGATGCCGACGAGCTGCTGGAAGACGGAGAGGCCGATGCCGACCCAGACGATGGGCAGCAGCTTGAACCGGCCGCCGGCGACCAGCAGGTCCTTGAAGGTGGACTTGTGCTCGCTGCGCATGGCCTGGTCGATCTCGGCGACACGGCGGTCCAGGTCGACGCCGCGGCCCTCGACCTCGGCGAGCACCTCCTTGGCCTTGTCGGTGCGGCCGACGGAGATGAGGAAGCGCGGGGACTCGGGGATGGCGAAGGACAGCAGACCATAGAGGAGCGCGGGCACGACCATCACGCCGAGCATCCACTGCCAGGCCTCCAGGCCGCCGATCTCGCCGCGCTGGTCGCCGTCGGCGAGCTGCAGGATGCCGTAGTTGACCAGCTGGGAGATGGCGATGCCGATGACGATGGCGGCCTGCTGGAAGGAGCCCAGCCGGCCGCGGTAGGCGGCGGGGGCGACCTCGGCGATGTAGGCGGGGCCGATGACGGAGGCCATGCCGATGGCGAAACCGCCCACGATCCGCCAGAAGGCCAGGTCCCACAGGGCGAAGGGCAGCGCGGAGCCGACGGCGCTGATGGAGAAGAGGACGGCGGCGATCTGCATGCAGCGGATGCGGCCGATGCGGTCGGCGATCCGGCCGGCGGTGGCCGCGCCGATGGCGCAGCCGATCAGGGCGATGGCGATGACCTGGGCGAGGCCCGCGGAGCCGATGTCGTACCGCTCGCGGATGGCCTCGACGGCGCCGTTGATGACGGAGCTGTCGTAACCGAAGAGGAAGCCGCCCATCGCGGCCGAGGCCGTGATGAAGATGACGTGTCCGATGTGGTCCGGATGGGCCGAACGGCCTTCGGACGAAGGCGGTGTGGGCGCCTGCGCGGTGCTGGTCACGGGGACTCCTCGGGGCTCCGGCAGCGTCGCCGGTGCGGTGGGGGGGCGAGCCCTTCAAGTGGCGCACAACTTCACGTCGCCCACCACTTGAAGGTAAAAGCAACGTTGCAGAGACTATGCCTTCAGGTTTCGAAGTCAAGACCTGATGTCGTATGACTTGAACCGCACAGTGAGGCACGTTGGCTTCACAAGTTGAAGATGGGGTCTCTCAGCGGAGCCTTTGGCTGATGACTTTCGATACCCCGTCGCCCTGCATCGACACCCCGTAGAGCGCGTCGGCGACCTCCATCGTGCGCTTCTGGTGCGTGATCACGATCAGCTGCGAGGACTCCTGGAGCTCCTGCATGATCCGGATCAGCCGCTGCAGGTTGGTGTCGTCGAGCGCCGCCTCGACCTCGTCCATCACGTAGAAGGGGCTGGGGCGTGCCTTGAAGATGGAGACCAGCAGCGCCACCGCCGTCAGCGAGCGCTCGCCGCCCGACAGCAGCGAGAGCCGCTTGACCTTCTTGCCCGGCGGGCGGGCCTCCACGTCGACGCCGGTGGTGAGCATGTTCTCCGGGTCGGTGAGCACGAGGCGCCCCTCGCCGCCCGGGAAGAGCCGCGAGAACACCCCCTCGAACTCGCGGGCGGTGTCCCGGTACGCCTCGGTGAAGACCTGCTCGACCCGCAGGTCGACCTCCTTCACCACCTGAAGCAGGTCGGCGCGGGTCTTCTTCAGGTCCTCCAGCTGCTCGGAGAGGAACTGGTGGCGCTCCTCCAGGGCCGCGAACTCCTCCAGGGCCAGCGGATTGACCTTGCCGAGCTGCTGGTACGCCCGTTCGGCGGACCTGAGCCGCTTCTCCTGCTCCGAACGGACGAAGGGACGCGGCTGGTTGCGCGGATGCTCCGGGTCCTCGGGGAGGTCCTCTCCCTCGGCGGGCGGGGACGGCGGTACGAGCTGGTGCGGGCCGTACTCGTCGATCAGCACGGCCGGCTCCACGCCCAGCTCCTCCAGGGAGCGGGACTCCAGCTGCTCGATCCGCAGCCGCTTCTCGGCGCCGAGGACCTCGCCGCGGTGCACCGAGTCGGTCAGCTTGTCCAGCTCGGCCTTCAGGTCACGGCCCCGGGCGCGGGCGGCGTTCAGGTCCTGCTCGCGGGCGCCCTTGGCGGCCTCGGCCAGGGCACGCTCCTGCTCGGCGCGGACCAGGGACACCTCGGCGTGGGCGAGCAGCTGGCGAGCGCCCGACGCCACGGCCGCGGCCACCTCCGCCTCGTGGCGCAGGCGCGCCCGGCGCTGCTCGGCGCGGGCCCGGGCCTCGCGCTCGGCGCGGGCGGCCCGGTCGAGGGAGTCGGCCCGGCCGGCCAGGCCCTTGACCCGCTCCTCGTGGGTACGGACCTGAAGGCGGGCCTCCATCTCGGTCTGGCGCGCGTTGGAGCCGTCGATCGCGAGGCGGTCGCGCGTGGCGGTGTCGGGCTCCTCGTCCCCTCCCTCCGGGGAGCTCTCCTCGACGGCGAGCAACCGCCCGGTCAGCTCCTCCGCCTCGACCAGCGCCTTCTCCAGGGCCTCCTCGGCGCGGGCGACCGCGGCGGCGGTGCGCTCGGCCTCCCCGGCGGCGCCCCTGGCCTGCCCGGCGAGCCGGCCGAGCTGCTGGGCCACCGCCGACTTCTCCCGGTCGGCGGTCCGCCGCCGCTCGGTCAGCTCCTCGACGTGCCGTGCCGCCTCCCGGCGGCGCTCGGCGGCCGCCTCCCGGGCGGCGGCCGACTCCGCGCAGCGCACGTCGAGCTCGGCCAGTTCGGCCGCCGCCTCGTCCACCGAGGCCTGCACCTCGAGGAGGCTCGGCGCCCCGGCGGACCCGCCCTGCGCGAAGTGCGCTCCGAGCAGGTCGCCCTCGGCGGTGACGGCGGTCAGCGCGGGCCGGGTCCGGACCACCTGGACGGCCTCGTCGAGACCGTCGACGACCACGACGTCCTTGAGCAGCCGGCGTACGGCGCCCATGAGTTCCGGGGGACCGGTGACGAGGGAGGCGGCGGGCAGGACGGTGACGCCGCCGACCGTCGACCGGGCGCCGTCGGGCGAGTCGGCCGGGCGGCCGGCCCCCGGGCCGCCGCGCTCCGCGCCCGAGCCGGCGCCGGTCGGCGCGGAGGAGCCGCCGGCCGGGGCGAGGCCCTCGGCGGCGAGCGGCGAACGGGGGCCCGCCTCCCCGCGCTGCCCCGCCTGCTCCGGCTCCGCCGCCTCACCCGGCTCCACCACGCCCGCCAGCAGCAGCGACGCCCGCCCCGCGTCCTGCTTGCGCAGCAGGCGCAGGGCCTCGGCGGCGGCCGACGGGTCGGTCACGGCCAGCGCGTCGGCGGCGGCGCCCAGGGCCGCGGCCACGGGCACCTCGTGGCCCGGGGCGACCGTCAGGAGTTCGGCCGCCGGACCGAGCAGGCCCGTGAGGCCGGCGGTGCGGAGGGCGCCCGTGCCGTCCTTGCGGCGCAGGCCGAGGGCGAGGGCGTCGTGCCGGGCGCGGGTCGCGGCGCGGGCGCGGTCGGCGTCGGCGGCGGCCTCACGGGCGGCGGCGAGGGCGGTCTCCGCCTCGGCGAGCTCGCCGCGCGCGGCCTCGTACCGCTCCCCCAGCTCCGTGTTGCCCGCGTCCAGGCCGTCGACCTCCGCCTTCAGCTGCTCGTACTCCTCCTGCGCGGCGACCGCCCGCTCCTGCGCCTCGTCGCGGGCGGCGGCCAGCCGGTCGATCTCGGCCTGGGCGGACGCGGCGCGCGAGCGGGCCGCGTTGACCTGGCCGTGCAGCCGGGCCAGGCCCTCCCGGCGGTCGGCGATCGCGCGGGCGAGGTCCTTCAGGCGCCGCTCCTCGACGGCGAGGGCGCGTTCCAGCTCGGCGCGGTGGGCGACCGTGTCCTCCAGGGCGCGCTCGGCGGCCTCCAGGGCGGCCTCCAGTTCGGCCTCCTGCTCGCGGATGCGGGCCGCCTCGCGCTCCATGTCCTCGGGATCGCGGCCCCGCCGCTCCTCGGCGGGCCGGTCGGTGGCGCTCTTGACGCGCGCGTCGGCGAGCGAGACGGTGCCGCGCACCCGCTCGGCGAGCTGCGACAGCTCGTACCAGGTCTGCTGGGCGCGCTGGAGCCGCGGCGCGAGGCGGCGCACCTCGTCCTCCAGGCCGGCCTCCTTCGCCAGGGCCGCCTTCAGCTCGGCCTCGGTCGCCTGCTTGCGGGCGAGCAGCGCGGCCTCGTCGGCGACCTCGGCCTTGAGCGCCTCCTTGAGGCGTACGAGGTCGTCGGAGAGCAGCCGGAGGCGGGCGTCGCGCAGGTCGGCCTGGATGACGGCGGCACGCCGGGCGACCGCCGCCTGCCGGCCGAGCGGTTTGAGCTGGCGGTGCAGCTCGTCGGTGAGGTCCTGGACGCGCGCGAGGTTGGCCTGCATCGCGTCGAGCTTCCGCAGCGCCTTCTCCTTGCGCTTGCGGTGCTTGAGGACGCCCGCGGCCTCCTCGATGAAGGCGCGGCGACCCATCGGGTCGGCGTGCAGGACGGAGTCGAGCTGGCCCTGGCCGACGATGACGTGCATCTCGCGGCCGATGCCCGAGTCGGACAGCAGGTCCTGGATGTCGAGCAGCCGGCAGGTGTCGCCGTTGATCTGGTACTCGCTGCTGCCGCCCCGGAACATGATCCGGGTGATGGTGACCTCGGCGTAGTCGATGGGCAGCGCGCCGTCGGAGTTGTCGATGGTCAGCGAGACCTCGGCACGGCCGAGCGGGGGCCGCCCGGTCGTGCCGGCGAAGATGACGTCCTCCATCTTGCCGCCGCGCAGCGACTTGGCGCCCTGCTCTCCCATGACCCAGGACAGCGCGTCCACGACGTTGGACTTGCCCGAGCCGTTGGGCCCGACGACGCAGGTGATTCCCGGTTCGAACCGCAGCGTGGTGGCGGAGGCGAACGACTTGAAACCGCGGAGCGTCAGGGCCTTGAGATGCACGCCTGCGGACTCTACCCGGGGTCCTGGGTTTCACCCCCGAAGGTGCAGGGCACACCCTCCCCCAAGAACATGTGACACGGGGGCAGGGGGGTACGCGAGCGGCGAGCACGGGGCGCGGTGCGGCCTGCGCAAGAAAGAAGGGACGCCGAAGCGTCCCTTGCATGTCCAGCGGTGCTGGCGAGAGTGTTTCTCACCTGGCCCCTCGGGGCGCTGAGGTCTCAGGTGAGCGCAGGCTCCGCCTTGGTGACGTCGAGATCGATGCTGTCCAGCAGCGACTCTCCCTGGTGCTGAGCGGCGGCAGCCGTGAGCGCGTCGTTCTCCGACTGGATCCGTACAAGCTCGGACTCCAGGTCCTGGACGCGCTGCTGAAGCCGTCGCATCTCGGCGAGGAGTCGCGGGTCGGAGCCGCCGACGTAACCGAGAAGCGCCTTTGCCATGATGGATGGTCCTCCACACTGAGTGACCGACCGAAGCGGTGTGGGTCGTGAGGGATTCGCACCCGCGGTGCTCGACCGTGCTCTGTGTCGTGCCCGTTCTCACGCTCGAACAGCTAAGGTGCGCGGGGCTTCCAGAGTCTCACCAAAAAGTTTGACGGTCAACACGATCACGCCCTGCATCAGGGGGCCACCGGGGGGTCCGCGGCCGCACCCAGGGCGGCGGCGCCTCGCAACTCGGTGCCCGAGGGGCGTTTCGATCATCCTTACTCGCGCAGCCTGGCACGGCAAGCCCTTCTTGGCAACCACCAGGTCGTTTCCGCTTTCCCGCACGTTCCCCGAACACCCGCCCGAGACCCGTTCGGGGGCCTCGGGCGGCGTTGCGGAAGCAAGATCGCCAAGGGCGCTCAGCGGATCGCGAAGGTCTCGTAGATGCCGCGCGGGGTGTCCCAGATCTCAGTGACTCCGTCCACCCGCCCGGGCGTGTCGTCGGACCGCAGCCAGTCGAGCAGACGGTGGCAATTCTCACTCGGCCCCTCGGCCACGACCTGCACCCGGCCGTCGTCGAGGTTCAGGGCGAAGCCCACGAGCCCGCCGATCTCCAGTGCGTTTGCCCTGGTGAACCAGCGGAAGCCCACTCCCTGTACCCGGCCGCGCACCCAGGCGGTCATCCGTACGTCGTCGTCCATGGCTGCACGCTAACCGGCGAATTACGGAAGGAGCACGTCAGCCCCGCGCCTCATGGCGTACAGTCCCGACGGAATGAGGCTCACCCGGTCGGCCGAGCCCCGTTCGAAGGCGTCAACGAAAGCAAAGATCAGCAAAGATCGCAGTTCAGAGGTCAGGAGGCGGAGTACATGGGACGGCATCGCGGCACACGGCGCGGCGCGCCCGTACGCACCGGACTGCTCGGTGTCTCCGCGGCGGTCGCGGTGGGCGCGGCGGCCGTCGCCTCGGGCCTGCTGCCCGGCGGTGACACCTTCACGGTGGGCAGTACGGCCACGGCCGAGCGACACGTGGAGGCCCAGCAGGCCCCGAGCCTGACCACCCAGGGCGGCGCCTCCGCGACCCCGACGAGCCAGGGCGCCGGAAGGCCCGCGGGGAACGGCAGGCCCGCGTCCCCCTCGGCGAAGCCGAAGCCGAAGCCCTCCGCGACCAAGCCGACGCCCACCCCGACCCCCAAGGCCTCGAAGACGCCGGCCCCCGAGCCGACGCGGACGGTCCGCCGGACCGAGGCCCCGCCGGCGCCGGCCACGAAGGCCCCGGTCACCACGCCCACCACCGTCGTGCGCTCGCTGAGCAGCCGTGAGTCGGCGGCCGAGGCGGAGGTCGTGCGCCTGGTGAACCTGGAGCGCGCCAAGGTCGGCTGCACCCCGATCCACGCCGACTCCGGGCTCGCCTCGCTGGCGGGTGCCTTCAGCGCGGACATGGCGGCCCGCGGCTACTTCGACCACACCGACCCCGACGGCGCCACCCCCTGGGACCGCGCCACGAAGGCCGGCATCACGGGCCTCGGCGGCGAGAACATCGCGCGCGGCCAGGTGGACGCGGCCGCGGTCATGAAGTCCTGGATGGCCAGCGACGGCCACCGCGCGAACATCCTGAACTGCGACTACACGAGGCTCGGCGTCGGCGTCCACTTCGGCGACGGCGGACCGTGGTGGACCCAGGACTTCGGCTTCTGAGCCGGACCTCGGCTTCTGACCCGGACCTCGGCTTCTGATCCGACCTCCGCCTCCGGGCCGGGCCTCCGCCTCCGGGCCAGGCCTCCGCCTCCGGGCGGGATTCCGGACTCCGAGCCGCCCCTGATGTTCGCGAAAGCGGGGAAGGGCCCCGTCACCACTCCGGTGACGGGGCCCTTCCGTGTGCGCCGGGCGAGGGCGCGGGGGCGTCAGGCCGCGGCCTTGCCCAGGACGAAGGTGCGGGCGGTCGCGGCGACGCGGCGGCCGAGGTGCTCGGCGGTCGCGATGTCGGCCTTGTGGACGCCCTCCGGACCGAGGTCGGCCGGGGTCTGGGCGGCGGCACCGGTGAAGAAGCCGAGGCGGTTGATGTCGTTCTCGGAGGCCTCGCTGGTGTTCCAGCCGGGCTTCAGGCCGAGGTTGACCCAGGTCATGCCGTGCTGGCCGGCCAGGGTCTGGAAGAACTGCAGGGTGTGCAGCTTGTCGCCGCTCTTCGAGCCGGAGTTGGTGAAGCCGGCCGCGAGCTTGTCCAGCCAGGCGTCGCTGAACCAGCGCTTCGAGGTGGCCTCGGCGAACTGGTGGAAGGCGCCGGAGGCGGTGCCCATGTAGGTCGGCGAGCCGAAGACGATCGCGTCGGAGGCGTCCAGGAGCTCCCACTCGGCGTCGGTGATCTCGTCGACCTTGATCAGGTGGACGGTGGCACCGGCGTCGGCGGCGCCGTTCCGGACGGCCTCTGCGATGACGGCGGTGTGGCCGTAGCCGGAGTGGTACGCGATGGAGACGACGGGCGTGGTCATGAAGGGCTCCTCGGCGGTGCGACGGAACGGCAGGGGGAAACGTCGAGAAGTAGAGCACTAACTTTCAGAAAGCGCAAACCCCCACTCAGCGCGATGCACACCACAGCGCCGCCGTATTCCATAGCGCGATCGGAAGTACAGCGCTGTGGCGGAGTATGGTAGAGAGCATGACCGACGACCCGGCCCCCTCCTGCGTCGACGCCGTCGATGCCGACGATGCCCTCGACGGCGTCGACGCCCAGCGCACCTGCGACGTCTTCGACGTCTTCGCGAAGTCCTGCCCGTCCCGCGGCACGCTCGAGCACGTGACCGGCCGCTGGGGCAGCCTGACCCTGGGCGCGCTGCACGAGGGCGGCTTCCGCTTCAACGAACTGCGGCGCAGGGTGGACGGCGTCAGCGAGAAGATGCTGTCCCAGACGCTGCACGCGCTGGAGCGCGACGGCCTCGTGCACCGCGAGGCGCAGCCGACCAACCCGCCGCGCGTGGACTACCGGCTCACGCCGCTGGGCGCCGAGGTCGCCGAGCAGCTCCTCACGCTGATCCGGCTGGTCGAGGGCCGGATGCCCCAGGTGCTCGCCGCCCGCCAGGGCTACGACGCCGAGCGGGCCGAGCCGGCCGAGCCGGTCACACGGTGAGGCGCGGCGGGCGCTGGCAGCGCGGGCAGTAGTAGCTGGACCGGTTCATCCACGGGCGCCGGCGCATCGGCGTACCGCAGCGGCGGCAGGGCTCGCCCTCCCGCCCGTACGCGTCGAGCGAGCGGTCGAAGTACCCCGACTCGCCGTTCACGTTGACGTACAGCGAGTCGAAGCTGGTGCCGCCGGCGGCGAGCGCCGCGTTCATCACGTCCCGCACGTGCCCCAGCAGCTCGGCGGACCGGGGCCGGGTGAGCGTGGCCGTGGGCCGCTCGTAGTGCAGTCGCGCGCGCCACAGCGCCTCGTCGGCGTAGATGTTGCCGACGCCGCTGATCAGCGACTGGTCCAGCAGCGCCCGCTTGATCGTCGTACGGCGCAGCCGCAGCGCCGTCTGGAAGGCGGCGTCGTCGAAGAGCGGGTCCAGCGGGTCGCGGGCGATGTGCGCGATGACGTCCGGGATCCCGTCGGCGCTGTCCGGGGTGGTGTCGTGCAGGGACAGGCCGCCGAAGGTGCGCTGGTCGACGAAGCGCAGCTCGGTGCCCGCGGTGCCCGCGACGGCGTCGCGGTCCGACGGGGTGAAACGGATCCGGATCCGCAGGTGCTTCTCGTCCGGGGCGTCCTCGGGCTGGACGAGGAGCTGGCCGCTCATGCCCAGGTGTCCGAGCACGGAGGCGCCGCCGTCCGCGAGCGGCAGCCACAGGTACTTGCCGCGCCGCTGTGCCGTGCCGAAGCGCTGCCCCGTCAGCCGGGCCGCGAAGTCCGCCCCGCCCCCGAGATGGCGGCGGACCGCCCGGGGGTGCAGGACCTCGACCTCGGCCACGGTCCGTCCGGCGACCCAGCGCTCAAGACCGCGTCGGACGACCTCGACCTCGGGCAGCTCGGGCACGGGACTCCTCCGGAGATGGTTGCGGTGGCTTCTGTCGGCAGCCTACCGCCGCCCTCGGACACGCCGA
This sequence comes from Streptomyces sp. NPDC053431, assembly GCF_044544925.1. NCBI lineage: Bacteria > Bacillati > Actinomycetota > Actinomycetes > Kitasatosporales > Streptomycetaceae > Streptomyces > Streptomyces sp. NPDC053431. The sequence continues at coordinate 154,827 of NZ_JBITXX010000009.1, forward strand.
TGCCCCCGTCCCTGGGGGACGGGGGCATCGGGTGAAGAAGGACCGCGAAGGATCGCGGAGGGGTCAGACCGAAGCCTGCTCCCCGGTGGAATCGCCGGAAGAGGGGTCGGCGGCCTCTCCCTCGGCCGCGGCCTTCGCCGCCGCCGCGCGTTCGTCCGCAGCCGCGCGAATCGCGCGCCACGCGGACTCCGCCGCCTGCTGCTCCGCCTCCTTCTTGCTGCGGCCGGTGCCGGTGCCGTACGAGACACCACCGACGCGGGCGGCAGCAGTGAAGGTCTTCTCGTGGTCCGGACCCTCCTCGCTGACGAGGTACTCCGGAACACCCAGACCCTCGGCCGCGGTCAGCTCCTGGAGACTGGTCTTCCAGTCCAGGCCGGCGCCGAGGTTCGAGGACTTCTCGATCAGCGGGTCGAAGAGCCGGTGCACCAGCTCGGACGCCGCGTCGAGGCCCTGGTCGAGATAGACCGCGCCGATCACCGCTTCAAGGGTGTCGGCGAGGATGGACGCCTTGTCCCGGCCGCCCGTGCCTTCCTCGCCCCGGCCGAGCCGGATGAAGGAGCCCAGGTCGAGGCCGCGGCCCACTTCCGCCAGCGCACGCGAGTTGACCACCGCGGCCCGCAGCTTGGCCAGCTGGCCTTCGGGCAGGTCGGGGTGGGTGCGGTAGAGCGTGTCCGTGACCACCAGGCCGAGCACGGAGTCCCCGAGGAACTCGAGACGCTCGTTGGTGGGCAGACCGCCGTTCTCGTACGCGTAGGAACGGTGGGTCAGCGCACGCACCAGAAGGGCGGACTCGAGCTGATACCCGAGCCGCCCTTCCAGAAGCGTGTGGGACGAGGCCGAATTGACGTGGTCAGACATCGTGCCTCTCACCGGCCCCTCAGACGGAGAGGACCTGGCGCTTGTTGTAGGTGCCGCAGCTCGGGCACGCGATGTGCTGCTGCTTCGGCTCCTGGCAACGCTCACACGAAACCAGGGTGGGGACCGCAGCCTTCCACTGCGACCGGCGGTGGCGCGTGTTGCTGCGCGACATCTTCCGCTTCGGAACAGCCACGGCTACTTCTCCTGCTTCTCGTCGACACCGGATGCGGCATCGCTCATGTTGTCCTTCTCATCGGTTCCCAGCGAACCGGCGAGTCCCTGCAGTGCCGCCCAACGCATGTCGACGGCGTCATGGTGGTGGTCCGGGTTGTCGTTCAGGTTGGTTCCGCACTCGGAACACAGACCTTCACAGTCCTCCCGGCACACCGGCTGCATGGGCAGTGCGAGCACCACCGCATCGCGCAGCACGGGCTCGAGGTCGAACAGGCCGTCCTCGAGGGGGGTCATGTCCTCGTCGTCCTCGGCTTCGTCGTCCGCGGCCGCCTTGGAGCGGCCCCGGTCGTCGGAGTCGGGGTACGAGAACATCTCCTGGAAGTCCGCGTCGAGCTCCAGCTCGACGGGCTCCAGACACCTTACGCACTCCCCCTCGGCCGACGCACGGGCGGTGCCTGTGACAAGCACCCCTTCCATGACCGACTCGAGACGGAGCTCGATCTCCACCGGAGCGCCCTCGGGCACTGCGATGACCCCCGCGATCCCCAGGTCCCTGGGGGCGTCGACCGTGCGGGAGAGCCGCTGCATGGCACCAGGACGCCGCCCCAGCTCGTGTGTGTCGAACACGAGGGGGTTGCGATGGTCGAGGCGCGTGCTCAGGGCTCTTCCTGCTTTCGGGTCGTCCACATGGGGGGGCGCTGCCACGTCCGCTTCGGGAGACGAAGCAGGGCAGCATGGATCGCGGGCATGCACGCGACCGAACAGCCAGGATACTGGACGCTTCGCTCAGGGCCCAATCAGGGTCATCGACCCTGCTCGTAGCGGCGCAGCTGCTCCAGGTCGATCATGCTCGTGTCGAAGAAGCTGGTCTCGTCGAGGGCGGCGGCCTGCGGCGGCGCCGGGGGCTGCTGCGGGTAGCCGTACGGGTCCTGGACCGGCTGCTGGTAGGCGTACGGGTCCTGCTGCTGGTACGCGTAGGGGTCCTGGACGGGCTGCTGCTGATAGGCGTACGGGTCGTGGGCCGGCTGCTGGTAGGCGTACGGGTCGGCCGCGGGCTGCGGCGGGGCCGCCTGCTGCGCCGGGATCTGTACGGGCTCCGGGTCGGCCAGCTCCGCGAGGCCGGCCAGGTAGTCGGCGTCGCTGGTGTGCAGCGGGCTGCCGGCCGCGTCCTGGGCCGCCATGTGCTCGCCGAGGGCGTCGCTGGCGATCCGGCCGTGGAGCTTCTGCCGGCCGCGGCCGACCGCCTCCAGGGTCTTGCTCAGGACCGCCTCGAAGGCGCCCAGCTTGGTGTCCACGTAGGCGTCCGCCCGCTGGATCAGGGTCTGCGGGTCCGCGCTGTACTCGGGGGCGTCCTCGTCGCCGTACCCGTCGGCGTCCAGGCCCGGGCCGCGGCCGAGCAGCTTCTCGCGGCCCCGGTCGACGGACGCGATGGTCTTGTTCAGCACGACCTCGAAGTTGGCCAGCTTGGAGTCGACGTAGTCGTCGGCCTCGGCGCGGATCTCCTCGGCCTCCCGGCGGGCCTCGGCGAGGATGCGCTCGGCCTCGTCCTGGGACTGGCGGGCGACCTGGCTGTCGGAGACGATCGAGCCGCGCTCCGCGTGGGCGGCCTCGATGATCCGCTCCGCCTCCTGGCGGGCCTGCTCGACCATGAGCTCGCGCCCGCCGAGCAGTTCCTGGGCCTGGGCGAGGGAGCCCGGCAGGGCCTCGCGGACCTCGTCGAGCAGGGAAAGCAGCTCGGCCCGGTTGACCACGCAGGACGCCGACATGGGCATGGAGCGGGCGTTCTGGACCGTCGCGACGATCTCGTCGAGCTTCTTCTGCACGTCCACCGGTGCTCGCCACTCTCTACAGCTGGATGGAGACGGACGGGACGACTGTAAGGCCAGTCGGGCCCTGTCCGGGACCTGGTGACGGAGCGTCAGCGGAGGTGGCCGGGGGTCACCGTTCGCGCAGCCGCTCGGTGAGCTTGCCCAGCACCTGCGGGGGCACCAGGTGGGAGACGTCGCCGCCCCAGGCGGCGACCTCCTTGACCAGCGAGGACGACAGGAAGCTGTAGGTCGGGTTGGTGGGCACGAACAGGGTCTCGACGCCCGAGAGCCCGTTGTTCATCTGCGCCATCTGCAGCTCGTAGTCGAAGTCGCTGACGGCCCGCAGCCCCTTGACGATGGCGGGGATGTCGCGCTGCTTGCAGAAGTCGACGAGCAGCCCGTGGAAGGACTCCACCTCGACGTTGCCGAAGTCGGCGGTGACCTCGCGGATGAGCTCGATCCGCTCGTCGACGCTGAAGAGGCCCTTCTTCGACTGGTTGATCATCACCGCGACGTGCACGACGTCGTACAGCTTGGAGGCGCGGGCGATGATGTCGAGGTGTCCGTTGGTGATGGGGTCGAATGACCCCGGACATACGGCGCGGCGCAACTTGAGTCCCTCGCTCTCCGGTCCGGTCATCGTGCGTCTTCGCACGTAGAGGCGGCGCGACCGTACCAAAACGTTCCCTCGCCGTAGCGACGGGACCGCAGTGGCTCGAAACCGTCCGGCCAGCCGAATTCACCGCCTCGGGTGCTGCGCTCCACGGTGACGAGGGCATCATCGGCGATCCAGCCCCCGGAGCGCATTGTGAGGAGGATCTCGCGAAGATCGGCGTCCGCGACGGCGTAGGGCGGGTCCAGGAAGACCAGGTCGTACGGCTCGGCCGGGGCCGGGCCCGTGACGAGCTGCTCCGCCTTGCCGGTGCGCAGTTCGGCCCCGGGCAGCCCGAGCGACCGGATGTTGTCGCGGACGGTCTTCGCGGCGCGCGGTTCGGCCTCCACCAGGAGGGCGTGGGCCGCGCCCCGGGAGAGCGCCTCCAGGCCGACGGCCCCGGAGCCCGCGTACAGGTCCGCCACCCGGGCCCCCTCCACGCCGTGGAAGGACTCCCACGTGGAGAAGAGGCCTTCCCGCGCGCGGTCGGAGGTGGGCCGGGTGCCGTTGCCCGGCGGCACGGCGATTCGGCGTCCGCCGGCGGTGCCGGCGATCACGCGGGTCATCTGGGGTCCTCGTCATCCATAGCCATTGCGTAAGCAACAGCTTAGGGCGGCCGGGCCCGGAGAGAGTCGGCCGTGCGGCGGTCAGCCCTTGTCCAGGTACTCCTCCCGGTCCTTGTCGAGGAGCGCGTCGAGGGCGGTGCGCAGCTCGGGGTGGGCGGTGAGGTCCGGGTCGGCGAGGACCAGGGCGGTGGCCTCCTCGCGGGCGGCGGTGATGACCTCCTCGTCCTCGATGACGGCGAGCATCCGCAGCGAGGAGCGCACGCCGGACTGGGCCTGGCCGAGGACGTCGCCCTCGCGGCGCTGTTCGAGGTCGATGCGGGAGAGCTCGAAGCCGTCGAGGGTGGAGGCGACCGCGTTCAGTCGCTGGCGGGCCGGGCCGGCCTCCGGCATCTCGGTGACCAGCAGGCAGAGACCGGCGGCGGAGCCGCGGCCGACACGGCCGCGGAGCTGGTGCAGCTGGGAGACGCCGAAGCGGTCGGCGTCCATGATCACCATGGCGGTGGCGTTGGGCACGTTGACGCCGACCTCGATGACGGTGGTCGCGACCAGCACGTCCACCTCGCCGGCGGCGAAGCGGCGCATGACGTCGTCCTTGTCGTCGGGGTGCATGCGGCCGTGCAGCACCTCCACGCGGAGCCCGGCGAGCGGGCCGGCCCGCAGCTGCTCGGCGACCTCCAGGACGGCGAGTGGCGGCCGCTTCTCGGCCTCGTCCTCGGGACTCGCCTTCTTCCTGGCCTTCTGGTCCTCCTCGTCCCCGATGCGCGGACACACCACGTACCCCTGGTGGCCGGCCTCCACCTCCTCGCGGACCCGCTCCCAGGCGCGGGCGAGGAAGTGCGGCTTGTCGGCGGCCGGGACGACATGGCTCGCGATCGGGGAGCGGCCGGCCGGCAGCTGGTCGAGGACGGAGGTCTCCAGGTCGCCGAAGACGGTCATGGCGACCGTACGGGGAATGGGCGTGGCCGTCATGACGAGCAGGTGCGGCGGCTGCTTCCCCTTGCCGCGCAAGGCGTCGCGCTGCTCCACGCCGAAGCGGTGCTGCTCGTCGACGACGACCAGACCGAGGTCGTGGAACTGCACCTTGTCCTCGATCAGCGCGTGGGTGCCGATGACGATCCCGGCCTCGCCGGTGACCAGGTCGAGCAGGGCCTGGCGGCGGGCGGCGGCGCCCATGGATCCGGTGAGCAGCACCACCTTGGTGGCGTGCTCGGCCCCGCCGAGCATGCCGCCCTCGGCGAGCTCGCCCATCATCTCGGTGACCGACCGGTGGTGCTGCTGGGCGAGCACCTCGGTGGGCGCGAGCATCGCGGCCTGTCCTCCGGCGTCGACGACGGCGAGCATGGCGCGCAGGGCCACCAGGGTCTTGCCCGATCCGACCTCGCCCTGGAGGAGGCGGTGCATGGGGTGGTCGGTGGCGAGGTCGTCGAAGATCTCCTGGGAGACCTTCCGCTGGCCCTCGGTGAGGGTGAAGGGGAGCTTGGCGTCGAAGGCCTCGAGCAGACCGCCCTCGGCGGGGCGGCGCGCGACGGCGGGGAGCTGGGTGTCGGCGTGCCGGCGGCGGGCGAGGGCGACCTGGAGGACGAAGGCCTCGTCCCACTTGAGGCGGTCGCGGGCGTCGGCGATGTCGGCCTTCGTCCGGGGCCGGTGGATCCTGGCGAGGGCGTCGGGCAGGTCGGTGAGGCCGCGGCCCTCGCGCAGGGCGGCGGGCAGCGGGTCGACGAGCCCTTCCCAGCCGGTGGCGGCCATGGAGTCGAGGGCGATGGCGACGGACTGCTCGATGGTCCAGGACTCCAGCTGCTTGCAGGCCGGGTAGATGGGCAGCAGCTCGCTCGCGAAGGCCTTGACGGTCTCGGTGCCGCTGTCGGCGTCGAGGAGCTTGTACTCGGGGTGGGCGAGCTGGAGGCGGCGGTTGAAGACGCCGACCTTGCCGGCGAACATGGCCCGCCGGCCGGGCAGCAGCTCCTTCTGGTGGAAGTGGACGGTGCGGCCGAAGAACACCAGCTGCATGCGGCCGCTGCCGTCGGTGATGGTGACCTCCAGGCGCTGGCCCTTGCCGCGCCCGCCCTTGTTGAAGGTGTGCACGCGCGCGTCGGCGACCTGGGCGACGACCGTGACGTGCTCGTCCAGCGGCAGGTCGGCGAGCGCGGTCAGCTCGCCGCGCTCCGCGTACCGCCGGGGGTAGTGGTGGAGCAGGTCGCCGACCGTGTGCAGGTCCATGTGCTCGGCCATCACCTTGGCGGTGGCGGCGCCGAGCAGCTTCTTCAGAGGTTCGTCGAGCGCAGGCACGCGATCCATTGCACACCACGGCACCGACAGTCGTCGCGCAAGCCCGCCGCATCCGCCGGTCACGTCGGCTTATCCGCTGGTCACGTCGTCGGCGCGGCGCCTAGGATGGCCGCTCTTCCGCTCCTCATCCGCGATCACCGGCCGCCGGGATCGCCCGACCCCGCGCCGTCGCCCGTCCCCCCACCGGCGCAGCGACGATGACTGCTGACCAGACACCGCACACGTTCCAGGTCGATCTGCGTGGCCTGGTGGACCTGCTCTCCCACCACCTCTACTCCAGCCCGCGCGTGTTCCTGCGCGAGCTCCTCCAGAACGCCGTCGACGCCCTCACCGCCCGACGCGCCGAGCAGCCCGAGGCGCCCGCGCGCGTCCGCATCCACGCGGACGGCACCGGTCTGCGCGTCACGGACACCGGCATCGGTCTCACCGAGACCGACGTCCACACCCTCCTGGCCACCATCGGCCGCAGCTCCAAACGCGACGCCGCCCACGGCCTGGAGACCGCCCGCGGCGACTTCCTCGGCCAGTTCGGCATCGGCCTGCTCGCCTGCTTCGTCGTCGCCCGCGAGATCCGCGTCGTCTCCCGCTCGGCCCGCACCCCCGGCGCCCTGCCCGTCGAATGGCGCGCCCGGGACGACGGCTCGTACACCGTCCGCACCCTGGCGTCCGAGGAGCACCCCGAGGCGGGCACCACGGTCCACCTCACCGCCCGCCCGGGCACCGAGGAGTGGCTCGGCCACGACCGGGTCCTCACCCTCGCCCGCGACTTCGGCTCCCTGCTCCCGTACGACATCCGGGTCGGCGAGCAGTCCGTCACCGACCTGCCCGCGCCCTGGGACCGCGACCACGCCTCCCCCGCCGCCCGCCGGGTCGCCCTCGCCGCGCACTGCGAGAGCCTGTTCGGCTTCCGGCCGCTCGACTCGATCGACCTCGACCTGCCGCTGGCGGGCATCCGGGGGGTCGCGTACGTGCTGCCGTCGGCGGTGAGTCCGGCGCAGCGGGCCGGGCACCGGGTCCATCTGAAGGGGATGCTGCTCACGGAGCGGGCGGACGGGCTGCTGCCCGACTGGGCGTTCTTCGTGCGCTGCGTCCTGGACACCGACACCCTGCGCCCCACCGCCTCGCGTGAAGCGCTGTACGAGGACGAGGCCCTGGCGGGGGTGCGGGACGCGCTCGGGGACGCGATCCGGGGCTGGCTGACCGATCTGGCGGCCGGCTCGCCCGAGCGGCTCGGGCAGTTCCTGTCCGTGCACCATCTGGGCGTGAAGTCGCTGGCCCGGCACGACGACGCCGTCCTGTCGGCGATGCTGCCGTGGCTGCCGTTCGAGACCACGGACGGACAGCTGTCGCTGGACGAGTTCGCCCGCCGTCACCGGGTCGTCCACTTCACCCGTACCGTCGAGGAGTTCCGCCAGGTCGCGGCGATCGCGGCCGCGCAGGGCATCGGCGTCGTGAACGGCGGCTACACGTACGACGCGGAGCTGGTCGAGCGGCTGCCCGACGTGCGCCCGGGGACCTCGGTCGCCGAGCTGGACGCGGACACCGTGACGGCGCACCTGGACGCGGTGGACCCGGCGCAGGAGCTCGCGCTCACCGGGTTCCTGTCGGTGGCCCGGGCGACCCTGGACGCGCTGGACTGCGACGTGTGGCTGCGTTCGTTCCATCCGCTGACCGTGCCCGCGCTGCACTTCGACGACCGGTCGGCGCGGCACGAGCGGGCGCGGGCGGAGGCCGAGGAGCAGGCCGACGGGCTGTGGGCGGGGATCCTGGGCTCCTTGCGGGGCAGCGCGCCGCGCGCCCGGCTCGTCCTCAACCACAACAGCCCCCTGGTCCGCAGGATCGGCGCCCTCGCCGACCCGCGGCTGACCGCCACGGCCGTCGAGGCGCTCTACGGGCAGGCGCTCCTGATGGCCCAGCGCCCTCTTCGCCCGGCCGACACCGCCCTGCTCAACCGCACGTTCCTCGGGCTGCTCGAGTGGACGACCGACAACGGAGGTGCCCAGGCATGACGTCGACCTTCCAGGCCCTGCGCGAGGCCATGCGGGACAACTACGCCCAGCCCGAGGGACCGGCCCGCAACGCGCGCGCCGAGCGGATCCTCGCCGAGGCCGAGCTGCTCGGCGAGCCGCTCGCCGTCATCGAGGCGCTCGGGCACCAGCTGCAGGTCTACAACTACAGCTCCGAGAAGGCGAAGATGTTCGTGCCCTTCGCCCGGCTGCTGCGGATGTGGGACGAGAACCCCGGCGACTTCGACGCGTACGAGACGCACTCGCTGCACTGGGTCTTCAAGTGGGTCTCCAGCGGCATGCTCGACCAGCCGGACATCCCGCTCGCCTCGATCGAGAAGTGGCTGGGCGAGATGGAGCACCGCTACCGGCTCGCCGGCCACTCCGAACGGGCCGTGCGCCAGGGCGAGTTCCGGGTCGCGCGGCACATCGGCGACCAGGAGCGGGCGCGGCGCGCGTACGCCGCGTGGCTGGCGGCGGACCGGGACGACATGGCCGACTGCCATGCCTGCGAGCTGCACGGGCAGGGCTCGTGGCAGGCGCAGCTCGGCGACGACGAGGCGGCGCTGGCGACCTGGGCACCCGTCCTGGAGGGCGAGCACAGCTGCGCCCACGAGCCGCACGCGGTGCTCGCCTCCTCGCTGCTTCCGCTGCTGCGGCTCGGCCGGACCGAGCAGGCGCGGGCCAACCATCTGCGCGGCTACCGGCTGGTGCGGCCGATGGAGAGCATGCGGAGTGCGCTGGCCGACCACATCGAGTTCTGCGCGCTGACGGGGAACGAGGCGCGGGGCCTGGAGCTGCTCGCGGAGCGCCCGGCGTATCTGACCGACCACGGCGACCCCGACAGCGAGCTGGACTTCCTCGCCGTGACGGCGCTCCTGATGGACCGGCTGGTCGCGCGCGGCCTGGGCGACCGGACGGTGCCGGGGCCGGCGGGCACGGACCGGACGGCGGCCGAACTGGGGCGGCACGCGCGCGTGGAGGCGGAGAAACTGGCCCGCCGTTTCGACGAGCGCAACGGCACGGACCAGGTGAGCCGGACCGTCCGGGAGCGGATGGCGGCGCAGCCGCTGCTGGACCGGCTGCCGCTGGGGGTGCGGGCGGCGAGCGTCACCGCCGTGCCCGCCCCCGTTCCCGCCCCCGCGGTGGCCGCGGGAGCGGCCGCAGCCGGCGATCCGCTCGCCGAGGCGCGCCGGCTGTCCGCCGAGCGGCGGCCGGACGCGGACGAGGCGTGGGAGGCGGTCGCGAAGGCCGCCGAGGAGGGGCGTGTGGAGCTCGACGCCCTGGCCCGCGCCGAGGTGCTCGACCACCGGGCGATGTCCCGGGTGGACGCCGAGCTGTTCCAGGAGGCGGCCGAGGCGTACGAGGCGGCCGGCGCGACCGCGGAGGCGTGGACGGCGCGGGCCCGGGGCGCGTTCGCGCGTGGCGCGGCCGAGGAGACGGACGAGCCGGTGGCCCGGCTGCGGGCGCTGCACGCGGAGGGCGTGGCGACGGCGCGTCAGCTGTCGGGCGCGCTGCTGCTGCGGGCCCGGCTGCTGCTGACGCGCGAGGCGGCCGAGGAGGTCCTCGGCTGGGCGGACGCCCCGGACGTCGCCGACCGGATCGCCGACGCCGAGTCGCTGCTCGGCGACCTGGCGGCGCGGGAGGGGGACCTGGCGGCGGCCGCCGAGCGGTACGAGCGCGCGGCCGGGCTCCTCGTCGGGGCCGGTCTCCCCTGGTACGCGGTGGAGCCCGAGGCCCGGCTCTCGGGCCTCGCCCAGCACACCGGGGACCTGGTGACGGCCGAGCGCGCGGCGCGGGCCGCCCTGGAGCACGGGGCGGCGTTCGTCGGGCCGGACGGGCAGGCGCGGCTGCGGCTGCGGCTGGCGGAGGTGCTCGGCGCGACGGAGCGGTACGGCGAGGCGGCCGAGCACGCGCTGGAGGCGGCGCACTGGGCCGACGAGGCGGGCGAGAGCCGGGGCATCGGCGCGTACGCCCGCCATCTGCTGGGCGGCTGGCTGCTGCGCGAGGGCCGGCGCGAGGAGGCGGCGGCGATCCTGGAGGCGGCGCTGCTCGACCTGTCGGCCGACGAGCACGGTGACGGGATGGTCGTCCAGACGCGGTGGTGGCTCGGCGACTGCCTGATGGCCCTGAACGAGCCGCGCTCGGCCGCCGAACAGTGGCTGAAGGCGGCGGAGCTGGCCAAGGAGTGGCCGGAGCAGCGGGACCACGCGATGCTGGCGAACCTGGCGGCGGAGGCGCTGTCCCGGGCGGACCTGGACGAGCAGGCGGCGGCCGCGTACGAGCGGGCGGGCGAGTTGTGGCGGGAGCTGGGCAACACACCGGCGTACGTCCGCACCCTGCGCGCCCGGGCGTGGATCGCGGGCCCGGACGAGGCGGGGCGGGCCCTGATGGCGACGGCGGCGGACGCGTGCGGCGAGGACGGTGAGCTGCTGGCGGACACCTACCGCCAGACCGCCGAACTCCTCGCCCGGGGCGGAGACCTCCGGGCCGCCCTCCCCTTCGCGGAACGCGCGGCCGCCACCCACGGCGAGGCCGGCGGGCCCGCCGCCGAGGCCCGCCTCTCCGCGCGGCTCCTCATGGCCTGGATCCACCTGGACCTGTCCGATCCCGGGTCGGCGATCCCGTTGGCCCGGGAGGTCCTGGAGCTGGGCACCCCGGACCTGCGGTCGGAGGCGGAGTCCCTCCTCGCCCAAGCGACGGCGCCCGCGACGGAGTGACCCCCGTCCTGCCTTCCCGGAACCCTGCCGGGGGCCGCCGGCCACCGCCCGAGCGAGCCGCACCCGGCGGGGGTCCACCGTCGGGGCGGCCGGGGGAAGGGGCGAACGCCGGGGCGGTCGCGCTACTCGACGCCGATCAGCAGCGGCGGCGCCCCGTCGCCCGCGTGGTACGTCGTCGTGTCGACCGCCAGATAGGTCGCGCGGACGTGGGATTCCAGGGTCGCGGCCAGGGTGTCGGGGGTGTCGGCGGCGACGATGAGGGTGACGAGTTCACCGCCGGCGGAGAGCATGCGGTCGAGGACCGTGCGGGCGGTGGTCGTGAGGTCCTGGCCGATGACGGCGACGTCGCCCTCGATGAGGCCCAGGACGTCGCCGGCCTGGCAGACGCCCGCCGACGTGAAGGACTGGCGTTCCGCGACGGCGAGTTCGGCGTAGCGGGTGGCACCGGCCGCCGCCGTCATGGCGACGACGTCCTCGTCGAAGCGGCGGTCCGGTTCGTGGACGGCGAGGGCGGCGATGCCCTGGACGGCCGCGCGGGTCGGGATGAGGGCGACCCGGATGCCCTCGGCTCGGGCCTGCTCGGCCGCCGCCGCGGCGACCTGGCGCAGGTCGCCGTCGTTGGGCAGCAGGACGACCTCGCGCGCGTGGGCCCGGCGGATCGCCTCGGCCAGTTCCGCACCGGACGGGGGCTCCCCGGGCCGGGCCAGCAGCGTGGTCGCGCCGGCCTCGGCGCACAGCCCGGCCAGGCCCTCGCCCGGGAGCACGGCGACGACCGCCCGCCCGGCCGGCTCGCCTCGTCCCTCGAAGTGCGTGACGCGGATCCGGTACGGGCGGCCCGCCTCCACGCCGGCCTCGACCGCCGCGCCCGCGTCGTCGACATGGACGTGCACGTTCCACAGGCCGTCCCCGCCGACGACCACCAGGGACTCCCCCAGCTCGTCCAGCCGGGCCCGCAGCCGCTCCACGGCCCCGTCCTCGGCCTCCAGGAGGTAGATGACCTCGTACGCCGGGCCCGCCGCGGCGCCCTCGCAGTCCGCCGCGGCGAGGACCGGGCGGTGCGCCGGCTCCGCGGACCGTACGGGCGCCTCGCCGGTCAGCGCCTCCACCAGCGCTCCGAGGACCGCCACCAGACCGCGTCCACCGGCGTCCACGACGCCCGCGCGGCGCAGTACGTCCAGTTGGCCGGGGGTGCGCTCCAGGGCCGCCCTGGCCCCCTCGTAGGCCGCTGTGGCCACCGTCACGAGCTCACCGCCCCCGGCGCAGGCGCCCGCCGCCGCGTCGGCGACGGTGAGGAGGGTGCCCTCGACGGGGTGGGCGACGGCCTGCCGGGCCGCCTCGGCGGCGCTCGCGAGGGCGCGGGCGAGGTGATCCCCGTCACGTCCCTCGGCGAGGACCGCGGCCGTGCCGCGCAGCAGCTGGGAGAGGATCGTCCCGGAGTTGCCCCGGGCGCCGAGCAGCGCGCCGTGCGCCATGGCGCGTATGGCCTCCGCCACGTCGGGGGCCGCCTCGGACCGCTCGGCGAAGGCCTCGTCGACCGCGTGGGCCGCCGCCTCCAGCGTCAGATAGAGGTTCGTGCCGGTGTCCCCGTCCGCGACGGGATAGACGTTGATGGCGTCGATCTCCTCGCGCTCCCTGCCGAGCGCCGCCAGCGCCCCTGCGCACCAGGATCGGACCGCCTCGGCGTCGAGGGTCTGCGGAGCTCGCGGCAACGGGTGGTCCTCCTGTGCGCTGCGGTGGGTTCACCGCAGGGTAGACCCGGTCCCGGCCGGTGCCCGGGGCGGGGGCCGTGCGGACCGTGGTAGTTTCGTTCCACGGGAGCAGCCGTTGTATGCTGCTTCGGTTGCCCGGCACACGTCGGGCCATTCCCCGGCAAGCCACTTCAGATCCCTGATCCGATTCCGGTGCGCCGGTTTCACTGTAAATCTGAAGTCTTTGGAGTGACCCGTGGCTGCCAACTGCGACGTCTGCGGCAAGGGGCCGGGCTTCGGCAACAACATTTCGCACTCGCACCGCCGTACGTCTCGTCGCTGGAACCCGAACATCCAGCGTGTGCGTGCCGTGGTCGGTCGGACGCCGAAGCGGCTCAACGTCTGCACCTCGTGCATCAAGGCCGGCAAGGTCTCGCGCTAATTGGTGCTCCCCCGCGGAAGCGGGGACAGCCCCGCCGACGTCTCGTCGTAGCGCAGCCCCCCGGTTGCCTTGAAGGCCGGTTCACCTCGGTGAACCGGCCTTTTGCCATGCCCTACGGCGGTGGGGCGACGGCGGTGGGTCAACGGCGGTGGACCCAGCCGTGGTCCACGGGTCCGATGCCCCCGCCCAGCGCGAAGCCCGCCGCGATCGCGCCCGTCACGTACGCCTTCGCCTCCCGTACCGCCCGCGGCACCGCCAGGCCCTTCGCGAGGCCCGACGCCACCGCCGAGGCGAGCGTGCAGCCCGTTCCGTGCGTGTGCCGGTTGTCGTGCCGCGGGGCGCGCAGCCACAGCTCCTCCGCGCCGTCCGTGAGCAGGTCGACGGCCGCCTCGCCGGACGGCAGGTGGCCGCCCTTGATCAGCGCCCAGCGCGGCCCGTGGGCGAGGATCGCCTCGGCGGCCCGGCGCATCCCGGCCTCGTCCTCGACGACGACGCCCGTCAGCTGCGCGACCTCGTCCAGGTTGGGCGTGGCGACGGTGGCGACGGGCAGCAGCTTCGTCCGCACGGAGTCCAGCGCGGACGCGGCGAGCAGCGGGTCGCCGTGCTTGGAGACGCCCACCGGGTCGACGACCACGGGGGCGTCCGTGCCGGCGAGCAGCTCCGCGACGGTCTCCACGAGCGCCGCGCTCGCCAGCATGCCGGTCTTGACGGCCTGGACGCCGATGTCGTCCACCACGGCCCGGTACTGGGCCCGTACGGCCTCCTCGGGCAGTTCCCAGGCGCCCTGGACGCCCAGGGAGTTCTGGGCCGTCACGGCGGTGATCACGCTCATGCCGTGGACGCCGAGCGCGAGCATCGTCTTGAGGTCGGCCTGGATGCCGGCACCGCCGCCGGAGTCGGATCCGGCGACGGTGAGGACGAGCGGCGGCCGGGAGGTCACTCCGTGCCCCCGAAGTGGTCCCAGCCTCCCGCGCTGTGCCAGGGCGCGCCGTCGACGGTGACCTGGGGCAGCGCGGAGGGGTTGAGGACCTCGCCGATGACCTTCCAGCGGGCGGGGAGCTTCACGTCCGGCGGGAAGGTGGCGACGATCGCGTGGTCCTCTCCGCCGGTGAGCACCCACTGCAGCGGGTCGACGCCGACGGCCTGGCCGATGTCGTTCATCTGGGTCGGGATGTCGATGAGGCCGGAGCGCAGGTCGATGCGGACCTTGCTGGCCTCGGCGATGTGGCCGAGGTCGGCGATCAGGCCGTCGCTGACGTCGCACATGGCGGTGGCGCCGAGCCCGGCGGCCGCGGGGCCCGCGTGGTACGGGGGCTCGGGGCGGCGGTGGGCCTCGACGAAGGCGCGCGGGGAGCGGAAACCGCGGGAGAGCACCGCGTAGCCGGCCGCGGACCAGCCGAGCCAGCCGGTGTAGGCGACGACGTCGCCGGGCTGGGCGCCGCCGCGGGTGACCGGGTCGTGGTTGCGCAGATCGCCGAGCGCGGTGATGGAGACCATGATCGTGTCACCGCGGACGACGTCGCCGCCGACCACCGCCGCGCCCGCGACCTGACATTCGTCGCGCAATCCGTCCATCATCTCCGTGGGCCAGGTGACCGGCAGTTCGGCGGGCACGACCAGGCCGAGCAGCAGCGCGGTGGGGACGGCGCCCATGGCGGCGATGTCGGCGAGGTTCTGCGCCGCGGCCTTGCGGCCGACGTCGTAGGCCGTCGACCAGTCGCGGCGGAAGTGGCGCCCTTCGAGCAGGATGTCCGTGCTGGCCACCACCCGCCGGTCGGGGGCGGAGACCACGGCGGCGTCGTCGCCGGGCCCGATCCGCACCGCGGGGGTGGAGGTGAGCCGGGAGGTGAGCTCCCTGATGAGCCCGAACTCGCCCAGCTCTCCGACTGTGCCCTTCACCGCGTGTCACCTCGTGTCGTCGTGCCGGCCGCCGCGCCGCTCCGCTGCTCCTCGCCGTGCGGGTCGCGGGCCGTCACCGTGCCGGATACCGTCAAGTAGACCGTCAACTTCTCATCTGTGTACGCCACACCGCGGGCACCTCCGAGCTCGGAGGTCTCCCCGCGGCCCGCGGCGACGCGGTACCGTGGCGTCTCTTTCTCCCACAAGATCCTCGTGGCCGCCCTGGAGGTTCCGTGGTACAGGCGTACATCCTTATTCAGACCGAGGTGGGCAAGGCGTCGACCGTCGCCGAGACCATCTCCAAGATCGCTGGAGTGATCCAGGCAGAGGACGTGACCGGTCCTTACGACGTGATCGTCCGAGCCGAGGCCGACACCGTGGACGCGCTCGGCCGCATGGTGGTCGCCAAGGTCCAGCAAGTGGAAGGAATCACGCGCACCCTCACCTGCCCGGTCGTGCATCTCTAGCCCCCGTCTACCCTTGGCCGGTGACGTCTTCCCACCGGCCCTTCGGCCTGCCCGCTTCCGCCGCTTCGGCCGCCGTACTGCTGGCCGTCGCGGGCTGTTCCACCGCGGACGCGAAGGCGTCGGTCCCGGTTCCCAGCCCTCCGGCGGCCGAGGCCGCCTTCTGCCGTGCCCTCGCGAAGGAGCTGCCCGGCACCGTGGCGGGTCTGGCCCGGACCGGCACCGAGCCGGAGTCCGAACTGACCGCCGCGTGGGGGGATGCGGCGATCGTACTGCGCTGCGGCGTCCCCCGGCCCGAAAAGATGAACGATCCGCAGGCGCACGCGGTGGAGGCCGACGGCGTGAACTGGCTCTACGAGCCGCGCGAGGGCGACGGACCCCGCTTCACGACGACCTACCGCAAGGCGTACGTCGAGGTGTCGCTGGACGAGCGGTACGCGCACGACGTCGGCCCGCTGGTGGATCTCGCCGCCCCCGTGAAGAAGGCCGTCCCCCCGAGTCTGTGACCCGAGTCCGTGACCGGGCAGAGTCCGTGACCGGGCCCCCCGGGTCCGTGGCCCGGGGGGCCCTCGACCCAGGGGGTCGCCGCCGCTAGCGCAGGCCCGTGGAGCGGTTCAGCGCGGCCTGGATGAGCCGGTCGACGAGCTCCGGGTAGCTGACGCCGCTCTCCTGCCACATGCGCGGGTACATGGAGATGGGCGTGAAGCCGGGCATGGTGTTGATCTCGTTGATGACGAACTCGCCGTCCTCGGTGAGGAAGAAGTCGGCGCGCACCAGGCCCTCGCAGGACACGGACTCGTAGGCGAGGACGGCCAGGCGCTGGATCTCGGCGGTGGCCTCGGGACCGATGGGCGCGGGCACGATGCCGGACGCCGAGTCGATGTACTTGGCCTCGAAGTCGTAGAAGTCGTGGTCGGTGACCGGCGGGATCTCCGCGGGCACGCTGGCGCGCGGGCCGTCCTCGAACTCCAGGACGCCGCACTCGATCTCGCGGCCGCGGACCAGCGCCTCGACGATGATCTTCGGGTCGAAGCGGCGGGCCTCCTCGATGGCCTCGTCGAGGCCGGAGAGGTCGTCGACCTTGGTGATGCCGACGGACGAGCCGCCGCGGGCCGGCTTCACGAAGAGCGGCCAGCCGTGGTCGGCGGCGAACTCCACGATCTTCTTGCGGGCCGCGGCCGGGTTCTGCTCCCACTCGCGGGGGCGGACGACGGCGTACGGGCCGACCGGCAGGCCGAAGGAGACGAAGACGCGCTTCATGTACTCCTTGTCCTGGCCGACGGCGGAGGCGAGGACGCCCGCGCCGACGTACGGGATGCCGGAGAGCTCCAGGAGGCCCTGGAGGGTGCCGTCCTCGCCGTAGGGGCCGTGCAGCATGGGGAAGACCACGTCGACCTCGCCGAGGGCCTGCGGCAGGGAGCCGGGCTCGTTGAGGACGACCTCGCGGCTGGCCGGGTCGACGGGCAGGATCACGCCGCCGGTCTCGGACTCGGCGAGCTGGGCGACGTCCGGCAGGGTGCGGTCGGCGATCGCCATCCGCTCGGGGGCGTCGGCGGTCAGCGCCCAGCGCCCCTCCCGGGTGATGCCGATCGGCAGCACGTCGTACTTGTCCCGGTCGATTGC
The DNA here is from genome assembly GCF_044544925.1 of Streptomyces sp. NPDC053431. NCBI lineage: Bacteria > Bacillati > Actinomycetota > Actinomycetes > Kitasatosporales > Streptomycetaceae > Streptomyces > Streptomyces sp. NPDC053431. Next base: position 172,013 of record NZ_JBITXX010000009.1, read on the forward strand.
CTTGAGGACGGCACCGGCGGTGACGACGGAGATGGCGTGCTCGGAGCTGCGTCCGCCGAAGACGACGGCGACGCGCGGCTTGCGGGGGCTCTGGGTGTTCTCGCTCATATCGCGATGAGGGTACCTTGCGGCGTCCGAACTGCTGAGCGCCCCGCGTGTGCCGCGCGCGTCCGGCTCAGCGGGGCGTCACCGGCGTTCCGCCTTCGCGGAGCGCGACATGAGCTCCTTGAGGGCGACGATCGGCGGCTTGCCCTCGTGCACGATCGAGACGACGGTCTCGGTGATGGGCATGTCGACGCCGTGCCGGCGGCCCAGATCGAGCACGGACTCGCAGGACTTGACGCCCTCGGCGGTCTGCTTGGTGGCGGCGATGGTCTCCTGGAGGGTCATGCCGCGGCCCAGGTTGGTGCCGAAGGTGTGGTTCCGGGACAGCGGCGAGGAGCAGGTGGCGACCAGGTCGCCCAGGCCCGCCAGGCCGGAGAAGGTGAGCGGGTCGGCGCCCATGGCGAGGCCGAGCCGGGTGGTCTCGGCGAGGCCGCGGGTGATGAGGGTGGCCTTGGAGTTGTCGCCGAGGCCCATGCCGTCCGCGATGCCGACGGCGAGCCCGATGACGTTCTTGACCGCGCCGCCGAGTTCGCAGCCGACGACGTCGGTGTTGGTGTACGGGCGGAAGTACGGGGTCAGGCAGGCGGTCTGGAGCCGCTGGGCGACGGTCTCGTCGGCGCAGGCGACGACGGCCGCGGCGGGCTGCCGGGCGGCGATCTCCTTGGCCAGGTTGGGGCCGGTGAGGACGGCGACGCGCTCGGCCGGCACGTCCGCGACCTCGGTGATCACCTCGCTCATCCGCTTGGCGGTGCCGAGTTCGATGCCCTTCATGAGCGAGACCAGGACCGTGTCGGGGGCCAGCTCGGGCGCCCAGGCGGCGAGGTTGGTCCGCAGGGTCTGGGAGGGCACGACGAGGACGGTGAAGTCGGCGCCGTGGGCGGCCTCGGCCGGGTCTGCGGTGGCCGTGATGCCCTTGGGGAGTTCGACCCCCGGGAGGTAGTCCGGGTTGGCCCCGGTGCGGTTGATCGTCGCGGCGAGTTCGGCGCGGCGGCCCCACAGGCTCACCTCGCAGCCCGCGTCGGCGAGCACCATGGCGAACGCGGTGCCCCAGGATCCGTTGCCGAAGACGGCTGCCTTGGTCACTTCTTGCCTTCCCCCGCGGCCTTGCGGCGCTGTTCCAGGCGGGCCTTGCGGTGGTCGTAGGGCGCGGCCGGGGCCTTCTCGCCGCGGACCTCCTCGAGGATCCGGGTGATGGCCGCCATGATCTCCTCGGTGGCCTCGCGCAGCACGTCGGGCGTCGGCTCGAGGTCGTGGAAGCGGGAGAGGTCGACCGGCGGACCGGCCTGCACGATCAGGGTCTTGCGCGGCCAGAGCCGGAGCTTGTTCTCCTTGGCGTACGGCGGCATCGCGAGGTTGGCGCCCCACTGGGCGACCGGGATGACAGGCACCTTGGTGAGCAGGGCGACGCGGGCGGCACCGGTCTTGCCGGCCATGGGCCACATGTCGGGGTCGCGGGTGAGGGTGCCCTCGGGGTAGAAGGCGACGCACTCGCCGCGCTCGATGGCGTCGACGGCGGACCGGAAGGCGTCCAGGGCGTCGGTGGTCTCGCGGTAGACGGGGATCTGGCCGGTGCCGCGGAGGATGGCGCCGACGAACGAGCCCTTGAAGAGCGCGGCCTTGGCGAGGAAGCGGGGCACGCGCCCGGTGTTGTACTGGTAGTGCGCGTAGGACAGCGGGTCCAGGTACGAGTTGTGGTTCACCGCGGTGATGAAGCCGCCTTCGGCCGGGATGTGCTCCGTTCCGCGCCAGTCCCGCTTGAACAGCACCACCAGCGGGGGTTTGGCGATGACCGCCGCCAGGCGGTACCAGAAGCCGATTCTGCGGCGGGACACTCGGACACCTTTCTCCGGACGGGTGCGCAGGGGGTCAAGTGTCGCCTCCTGCTCCTGGCCTGTCGAGGACACCGTACGCCCCGGCGCTCGGGCGGATCGCGCGGGCGGGACAGAATGGGGCGCGATGACGAGCTACGCCGACGACACCGCGGCCGAGTACGTGGCCGACACCGCCTACGACGACTGGTCCCTGGTCGTTCCCCTCAAACCGCTGGCGCGGGCCAAGAGCAGGCTGGGCCCCGCGGTGGGCGGCCGGCTGCGGGGAAGGCTGGCGCTCGCCTTCGCCGAGGACACCGTGGCGGCGGCCCTGGCCTGCCCGGGGGTACGGGATGTGGCGGTCGTCACGGACGATCCGGCCGCCGCGGCGGCGCTGTCGGCCCTGGGGGCCCGGATCGTGCCGGACCTGCCGGGCGCGGGTCTCAACGAGGCCCTCGCGCACGGCGCCCGTACGGTGCGGGCGCTGCGGCCGGGGACGCGGGTGGCGGCACTCAACGCGGACCTGCCGGCGCTCCGGCCCGCCGAGCTGGCGCGGGTCCTGGGCGTGGCGGGGCAATTTCCGCGGGCTTTTCTCGCGGATGCCGCCGAAATAGGTACGACATTCCTCTCGGCGGGTCCGGGGGTGGAATTGGAACCGGCTTTCGGAGGGGCTTCACGGCGTCGGCATTTGTCCTCGGGGGCCGTGGAAATCCGGCTCGCGGGGGTGGATTCCGTACGCCGGGACGTGGACACCGGCGAGGATCTGGCGGCCGCGGTGGCGCTGGGCGTGGGGCCGCGGACGGCGGCCCGCTGGATGCCCGCGGCCGGATAGGCTGCGGGTCATGCAGGCGACCGCGTACACGTACGACTCCGAGACCCGCAGCGGCAGTGTGCTGCTCGACGACGGCACCCCGGTGGAGTTCGGGGCCGAGGCCTTCGAGGCGGGCGGGCTGCGGCTGCTGCGTCCGGGGCAGCGGGTGCGGATCGAGACGGAGGGCGAGGGCACCGCCCTGCGGATCACGCTGGTGACGCTGCAGACCTTCTAGGGACCCGCCGGCGGGTCCGCACCGGGCTTTCGCGCTCCGGGTCCGGGCCTTCGCCGGTCCCGTCGGGTCTTCGCCGGAACGCGCCGCGGGCCGGGCTCCCCGTGAGGGAGCCCGGCCCGGCGTGTGAGCACCTGTCGCCGTGGGTCCTACTTCTTCGCGGCGGTCTTCTTCGCGGTGGTCTTGCGCGCCGTCGTCTTCTTGGCGGGCGCCTTCTTCGCGGTGGCCTTCTTCGCCGGCGCGGTCTTCTTGGCGGCGGTCTTCTTGGCCGCGGGGGTGGCCTTCTTGGCCGGAGCCGCCTTCTTGGCGGCGGCCGTGGTGGTCTTCTTCGCGGCCGGCGTGGACTTCTTGGCGGCCGTGGTGGTCTTCTTCGCGGCCGGCGTGGTCTTCTTCGCGGCGGCCGTGGTCTTCTTCGCCGGGGTCGCCTTCTTCGCGGCGGCCTTCTTCGCGGTGGTGGCCTTCTTGGCCGCCGCCTTCTTGACGGTCGCCGAGGCGGCGCCGCCGGTGAGGCTGCCCTTCGGGGCCTTCTTGACGGAGACCTCGCCGCCCTTGGGGAGCTTCTTCGAGCCGCTGACCAGGTCCTTGAAGCCCTGACCCGCACGGAAGCGCGGAACCGAGGTCTTCTTGACCCGCACGCGCTCACCCGTCTGCGGGTTGCGGGCGTAGCGGGCCGGACGGTCGACCTTCTCGAACGAGCCGAAGCCGGTGACCGAGACCCGGTCCCCGCCGACCACGGCGCGCACGATGGCGTCGAGCACGTGGTCGACGGCGTCGGCGGCCTGCTGGCGACCGCCCATCTTGTCGGCAATCGCTTCTACGAGCTGCGCCTTGTTCACGTCTTCCCCTTCGGAGACATTGCCGGAACGAAAGTGTTCAAGCTTTTTCGCACGTTAGGCATGTATATACCGCAAATCAAACACGAAACGGGCTAATCACCCTAGTGCCGCAACGCAGAAGTGCCGTTGCGGAGTTCCTGGTGTCAGTCGTCTTCAGGGAATCGGCCCTCGTCGAGGTCCTTCATCAACCGGTCCAGACGCGTTGCCGCGTCCGAGAGATCGTGCTTCGCCGCGGCCGTGACGACCAGCAGCTTCCGGGACAGCGCCATCCTTACGCCCTCCGGGACTTGCAGTTCGCGCACCCTTCTGTGCGCTTCCTTCAATCGGGCGGCGACTGCCTCGTAGAGCTCGAGTTGGCTGTCGCGTTCCATGCACCGATTGTGCCATCTAGGGCGAGTTGTCGCCCGACAGGGTCTCAACAAGCGACTGCGCCCCCCACCGGACGGTGGGGGGCGCAGTACTGGAAAAGCGCTGCTCAGGCCGTAATTGTACGGGGCTTGAAGCCCGGCCGAGAGGCCTCGTAGGCGGCGATGTCCGCTTCGTTCTGAAGGGTGAGGCTGATGTCGTCCAGACCGTTCAGCAGCCGCCAGCGGGCGTTCTCGTCGAGCTCGAAGTCGGCGTCGATCCCGGGCGCGAGGACCTTGCGGGCCTCCAGGTCGACGGTGACCTCGACGGTCGGGTCGGCCTCGGTGAGCTCCCACAGGGCGTCGACGGTCTCCTGCGGCAGGACGACGGTCAGCAGCCCGTTCTTCAGCGAGTTGCCGCGGAAGATGTCGGCGAAGCGGGAGGAGATCACGGCCTTGAAGCCGTAGTTCTGCAGCGCCCAGACGGCGTGCTCGCGGGAGGAGCCGGTGCCGAAGTCGGGGCCGGCGACCAGGACCGTGGCGCCCTGCCGCTCGGGGCGGTTGAGGACGAACTGCTCGTCCTTGCGCCAGGCCTCGAACAGGCCGTCCTCGAAGCCGTCGCGGGTGACCTTCTTGAGCCAGTGCGCGGGGATGATCTGGTCGGTGTCGACGTTGCTGCGGCGCAGCGGAACGGCGCGGCCGGTGTGCGTGGTGAAAGCTTCCATGGTTCCTCAGACCCCCGCGGTGGTGGCGACGTCGGACAGATCGGCCGGGGAGGCCAGGTGACCCAGGACGGCGGTGGCGGCGGCGACCTGGGGGGAGACCAGGTGGGTGCGGCCGCCCTTGCCCTGCCGGCCCTCGAAGTTGCGGTTGGAGGTGGACGCGGAACGCTCACCGGGCGCCAGTTGGTCGGGGTTCATGCCCAGACACATCGAGCAGCCCGCGTGCCGCCATTCGGCGCCGGCCTCCTTGAAGACCTTGTCCAGGCCCTCCTCGACGGCCTGCAGGGCGACCCGGACCGAGCCGGGAACGACCAGCATCCGGACGCCGTCGGCGACCTTGCGGCCCTGCAGCAGGGAGGCGGCGTTGCGCAGGTCCTCGATGCGGCCGTTGGTGCAGGAGCCTACGAAGACGGTGTCGACCTTGATGTCGCGCAGCGGCTGGCCGGCGGTCAACCCCATGTATTCCAGGGCCTTTTCGGCGGCGAGACGCTCCGAAGCGTCTTCGTACGAAGCCGGGTCGGGGACGTTCGCCGAAAGCGGGGCGCCCTGGCCGGGGTTGGTGCCCCAGGTGACGAACGGGGCCAGCTCGGCGGCGTCGATGACGACCTCGGCGTCGAAGACCGCGTCCTCGTCCGACTTCAGCGTCTTCCAGTACGCGACGGCGGCGTCCCAGTCCTCGCCCTTGGGGGCGTGGGCACGGCCCTCGAGGTAGTCGAAGGTGGTCTGGTCGGGGGCGATCATGCCCGCGCGGGCGCCGGCCTCGATCGACATGTTGCAGATGGTCATCCGGGCCTCCATCGAGAGCTTCTCGATGGCGGAGCCGCGGTACTCCAGGACGTAGCCCTGGCCGCCGCCGGTGCCGATCTTGGCGATGATCGCCAGGATCAGGTCCTTGGCCGTGACGTCCTCGGGCAGCTCGCCGTTCACCGTGATCGCCATGGTCTTCGGACGGGCCATGGGCAGCGTCTGGGTGGCCAGGACGTGCTCGACCTGGCTGGTGCCGATGCCGAACGCCAGGCCGCCGAAGGCGCCGTGCGTGGAGGTGTGCGAGTCGCCGCAGACCACGGTCATGCCGGGCTGGGTCAGACCCAGCTGCGGTCCCACGACGTGGACGACGCCCTGCTCGACGTCACCCAGCGGGTGCAGGCGGACACCGAACTCGGCGCAGTTCTTGCGCAGCGTCTCCAGCTGGGCGCGGGAGACCGGGTCGGCGATCGGCTTGTCGATGTCGAGGGTCGGGGTGTTGTGGTCCTCGGTGGCGATGGTGAGGTCGAGCCGCCGCACCTGCCGGCCGTTCTGCCGGAGACCGTCGAAGGCCTGGGGGCTGGTCACCTCGTGCAGCAGGTGCAGATCGATGAAGAGGAGGTCGGGCTCGCCCTCGGCGCGCCGGACGACGTGGTCGTCCCAGACCTTCTCCGCGAGTGTCCTACCCATCGCTTTCCCTCCGGCCGGCGGCTGCGCCGGCACCACTAGAGACCCGTTTCGCGGGCCGTTGTGCGGCCGCCTCACCAGAGTGACGGGTTCCTCGGAAAATTGAACTTGCGTTTCACAGAGTGAGACGCGAATATCGTTGCATGGACAACTCTAGCGGCGTAGGCGTTCTCGACAAGGCAGCCCTTGTCCTGAGCGCCCTGGAGTCCGGTCCGGCCACCCTCGCAGGTCTGGTCGCGGCGACGGGACTCGCACGACCCACGGCACACCGACTCGCCGTGGCTTTGGAACACCACCGGATGGTGGCCCGCGACATGCAGGGCCGGTTCATCCTCGGACCGCGGCTGGCGGAGCTCGCCGCCGCGGCCGGTGAGGACCGCCTGCTCGCGACCGCCGGGCCGGTGCTGACGCATCTGCGCGACGTGACGGGCGAGAGCGCCCAGCTCTATCGGCGCCAAGGCGACATGCGGATCTGCGTGGCGGCGGCCGAGCGGCTGTCCGGACTCCGGGACACCGTCCCGGTCGGCTCCACGCTGACCATGAAGGCCGGCTCGTCCGCGCAGATCCTCATGGCCTGGGAGGAGCCCGAGCGGCTGCACCGCGGCCTTCAGGGAGCCCGCTTCACGGCGACGGCCCTGTCGGGCGTACGGCGCCGCGGCTGGGCCCAGTCGATCGGCGAGCGGGAGCCGGGCGTCGCGTCCGTCTCCGCGCCCGTACGCGGGCCCTCGAACCGCGTGGTGGCCGCCGTGTCGGTCTCGGGCCCGATCGAGCGCCTGACCCGCCACCCGGGCCGTATGCACGCCCAGGCGGTCATCGACGCGGCCGCCCGCCTGACCGAGGCCCTCCGCCGCAACGGCTGAGCCCTCCCGTTCCTCACTCTCTTCATCTGTCGGGCCTGCTCCGGCCCGTCCCGACCCCGGCCCACCGCTCCAACGCCGCAGCGGTGGGCCGGAGTTGTGTGCGCGATCATGACGTGCCGGAAACAGCGAAGAAGCCCTCCCCCGAAGGGAAGGGCTTCTTCGTTTGGTACCCCCGACCGGATTCGAACCGGCGCTACCGCCTTGAGAGGGCGGCGTGCTAGGCCGCTACACAACGGGGGCAAGATCAAAAGAGATCCGCTGGCCTACCTGGACTCGAACCAAGACTAACTGAACCAGAATCAGTCGTGCTGCCAATTACACCATAGGCCACTGGTGGTCTAGACCAGTTGGTACCCCCGACCGGATTCGAACCGGCGCTACCGCCTTGAGAGGGCGGCGTGCTAGGCCGCTACACAACGGGGGCCCTAGCGATCCTGCATCGGGTTCACCGGGAGCTACCCAAGTGATCCCGCGGGAAGGATCTGTACCCCCGACCGGATTCGAACCGGCGCTACCGCCTTGAGAGGGCGGCGTGCTAGGCCGCTACACAACGGGGGCTTTGTGGATGCCATCCACGGTTTGCAGATGAGCTCTGCGAGCTGGCCTACCTGGACTCGAACCAAGACTAACTGAACCAGAATCAGTCGTGCTGCCAATTACACCATAGGCCACCGGAACTTGATCACTTCGAGAAGGGATCCTGCTCGGCTTGCGCTTCCGGGGCTTTCCGGCCTTTCGGCCCGTTCCCCTCGGCGCAGGAAGAACATTACCTGAAGGTGGACGGTGCTCCAAAACGCGTATCCGCACGCAGCAGCGCGGGCAGCTGGTGGAGGTCGGTGATCCGGGTCAGCTCGGGTCTGCCACCGGTCCCCGCGCGATCCAGCCAGATCCCCGTGAGGCCCGCCTCCACGGCGCCCCGGGCGTCGATGTCCGGCTGGTCCCCGACGTACGCCACCTGGTGAGGACGCAGGTCAAGGGCGGTGCAGGCGGCGTGGAAGGCCTCCGCGGCCGGCTTGGCCACCCCGAGCTCGGCGGCGCACACCACGGCCTCGAAGCGGTCCCGTAGACCCAGGGCACGGAGCTTGTGGTCCTGGTTGCGGATGCTGGAGTTGGACAGCACCCCGTGACGGTAGTCACGGGCCAGCAGGTCGAGGACGGGCACGGTGTCCGGGAAGAGCTCCCAGGCCGCCTCGTAGTGCACCACGTACCGGTCGAACCAGTCGTCGGCCTCGGCGACGGTGAGCTCCGGCCGCCCCAGGAAGTCCCGCACCCGGTCGCGCCGCTGCTCCTGGAAGTCCCCGCCGGTGGCCTCGTACCGGCGCCAGTGCAGCTCCGTGAGCTCCTTCCAGCGCAGCAGGGCCTGCTCGACGGAGCCGTACGCGCCCAGCAGCCCCTCGGCCGCGAGATGCGCCCGCATCCCGGCCCGGTCGGCGCTCGCGTAGTCGAAGAGCGTGTCGTCGATGTCCCAGAGCACCGCGCGGATGGTCATGGAAACGACGGTACCCCCGTCCCGGGCGCGGGAGGGGGGTACCGGTGCGTACGGCGCGGGTCAGCCGGCGAGCTTCGCCAGGGCCGCGTCGATGCGGGCGAGGGTCTTGTCCTTGCCCAGGATCTGGAGGGACTCGAAGAGCGGCAGGCCGACCGTGCGGCCGGTGACGGCGACGCGGACCGGGGCCTGGGCCTTGCCGAGCTTGAGGCCGTGGGCCTCGCCGGCGGCCAGGACGGCGTTCTTCAGCGACTCCGGGTCGTTCCAGTCCGCCGTCTCCAGGTGCTCGCGGGCGGTGATCAGGAGGGCGTCCGAGCCCTCCTTCATCGCCTTGGTCCAGCTGGCCTCGTCGGCGACCGGCTCCTTGAGGAAGAGGAAGTCGACGTTGGCCGTGATGTCCGACAGGACGGTCAGGCGGGTCTGGGCGTAGGGGGCGATGGCCTCCCAGGCGGCCCGGTCGAAGTCCTCCGGGGCCCAGTTCGCGTGCGGGGCGTTCAGCCACGGCTCGCAGGCCGCGGCGAAGTCCTTCACGTCCAGCATCCGGATGTGGTCCGCGTTGATGGACTCGGCCTTCTTGAGGTCGAAGCGGGCCGGGTTGGCGTTGACGTCCGCGATGTCGAACTTCTCGACCATCTCGGGGATGGTGAAGAGGTCCTGGTCGGCGGAGAAGGACCAGCCGAGGAGGGAGAGGTAGTTGAGCAGGCCCTCGGGCAGGAAGCCGCGCTCGCGGTAGAGGTTGAGGGAGGCCTGCGGGTCGCGCTTGGAGAGCTTCTTGTTGCCCTCGCCCATGACGTACGGCAGGTGGCCGAAGGCCGGGATCTCCTTGGCGACGCCCAGCTCGATCAGCGCCTTGTAGAGCGCGATCTGGCGCGGGGTGGAGGAGAGCAGGTCCTCGCCGCGCAGGACGTGGGTGATCTCCATCAGGGCGTCGTCGACCGGGTTGACCAGGGTGTACAGCGGGGCGCCGTTGGCGCGCACGATGCCGTAGTCCGGGACGTTGTCCGGGGTGAAGGTGAGCTCGCCGCGGACGAGGTCGGTGAAGGTGATCGGCTCGTCCGGCATGCGGAAGCGGACGATCGCCTCGCGGCCCTCGGCCTGGTAGACCTCGACCTGCTCGGCGGACAGCTCGCGGCAGTGACCGTCGTAGCCGGAGGGCCGGCCGGCGGCGCGGGCGGCGTCGCGGCGCTCGTCGAGCTCGGCCTGACTGCAGTAGCAGTGGTAGGCGTGGCCACCGGCCAGCAGCTTGGCGGCGACGTCCCGGTAGATGTCCATCCGCTGGGACTGCCGGTAGGGCGCGTGCGGGCCGCCGATCTCCGGGCCCTCGTCCCAGTCGAGACCGAGCCAGCGCAGCGAGTCGAGCAGCTGGTTGTACGACTCCTCGGAGTCGCGCGCCGCGTCGGTGTCCTCGATGCGGAAGACCATGGTGCCCTGGTTGTGCCGGGCGAAGGCCCAGTTGAAGAGGGCGGTGCGGACCAGGCCCACGTGGGGGTTGCCGGTCGGGGAGGGACAGAAACGTACGCGGACGTTCGCGTTAGCCACGCTTGATCACCCTGTTGGTGAGAGTGCCGATGCCTTCGATGGTGACGGCGACCTCGTCGCCGACGGTGAGGGGGCCGACCCCGGCGGGGGTGCCGGTGAGGATGACGTCGCCCGGGAGCAGCGTCATGGCCTCGGAGATGTGGACGACCAGGTCCTCGATGGAGCGAACCATGTCGCTCGTACGACCGAGCTGGCGTTGTTCGCCGTTGACCGTGGCCTGGATGGTCAGGTCGCTCGGATCGAGGTCGGTCTCCACCCAGGGGCCCAGCGGGCAGGAGGTGTCGAAGCCCTTGGCGCGGGCCCACTGGGCCTCGCGCTTCTGGACGTCGCGGGCGGTGACGTCGTTGGCACAGGTGTAGCCGAAGACGACGTCCTTCACCCGCTCGCGCGGAACCTCGCGGCACATGCGGCCGATGACCACTGCCAGTTCGGCCTCGTGGTGCAGCTCGTTGGAGAAGGAGGGGTACTCGATGGCGTCGCCGGGGCCGATGACCGAGGTCGTGGGCTTGAAGAAGGTCACGGGGACCTCGGGGACCTCGTTGCCGAGCTCCTTGGCGTGCTCCGCGTAGTTGCGGGTGACGGCCACGATCTTGTTGGGCAGCACCGGCGGCAGCAGCCGGACCTTGCTCAGCGGGACCTTCGTGCCGCTGAGCTCGAAGTCGGTGTACGGGATGCCCTTGATGATGTCGAGGACCAGGCCGCCGGACTCGACGGTTCCCTCGCCCTCGACGGCGCCGAAGGCGACATTGCCGTCGATGGAGAATCTGGCGATGCGCACGAGTGCTGTCGCCCCTCCCTTGCTACTGGCTGGAGTCTGACGCTCCAGGCTAACGCGGCAGGGGGGCGCGGCCGCCGGTACTACTCGGCGGGGCGGTACGGCGCGGGGGCCGTCATGAGCACGGTGCGGCGCGGGTTGGCGGTGCTGCCGGGGAGCTCGGCGGCGTACTCGGGCCGGGCGCCCCGGTCCAGCTGCGCGGCGTCCGCCAGGTGGACGAGGGTGGAGCGGCGGGGGTTGGCCGTGGTGCGGAGTACGGACGTCGTCTTCATCGCGGTGTCGGACCCTTGTCTGCGGTGGGGGGCGCCCACGCGGCCGCGTAGGCAGAGCGCCCCATCTTGTCAAAGCGTCAGGCTAAACATGCAATTCCCTTCGATTGCACGGCGGATCCAACGAACTACGTGTGAGTTTGCTCACCACTCCGGGAACAATCCGGGCATTACGCACCGCCATGCGGGGTTACCGAAACGGACATTCCGCTACTGAATGCTCCATTCCGCTCCTGATCATGGCGACTGGGACACCCCTCCCCTCCTGCCCTTTCGGGGAGATACGCCCGATTCGCCCGTGATCATCTTCTACATGGGGTGACACGTCGTTCACGCGTTGTCATCCCCTTCGCGACGCGCCCCGCGGCCCTTGTTGGAGATCCGGCACTGTGCTGGAATTCCACGCACCGTCGCGGGTTTCAGGCCGGCGCGCAGGGGGCGCAACGCAGCGCCGGCCGAGTGGCGGGAGACAGGGGGGATCTGCGCCGGTCACCGACGACCACCACTGGGGCGCACCTGCGCCCCACGAAGCCGACACCGTCCTCTCCGTTCACCCGGAAGGACGCCTGGTCCAGAGGTTGCGACGCTAGTGCAGGGACGTTTCAAGAGGGATGGCACGGGCTCTTCCCAGGCCCGAAAGGGCCGAGGGGAAGCTCCGGCGGAGCAGGAGCCGCGTGCCGGGACCCACCACGGTTCCCCGGCCTCGCACCCCCAGAACAACGGGAAGGGCGACGGCGGCGACGCCGCCGCGCGCGGGACCGCCGCCGACGCCGCGGCCGAGCACGCCCCGCTGCCCAAGCTCAAGTCCGAGAACCAGGTCGGGCCTCGAATAGCCCTGCGCAACTGGCGTATCTCCACCCGCCTCGTCGCCCTGCTGACCCTCCCCGTGGTCGCGGCGACCAGCCTCGGTGGCATCCGTATCAGCGAGTCCTTGAAGGACATGGAGCAGCTGGACAACATGCAGCTGCTCACCAAGCTGACCAAGGAGGCCACCAACTTCGCGGAGGCCCTCCAGGAGGAGCGCGACCTCTCCGCCGGTCCGCTCGCCAACGGCAACTCGCCCAGCGACTACCAGGTCGCCAACCCGCGCAAGAAGGCCGACCGCGCGTACAAGGCCTTCCTCGACGCCACCAACGGCATCCCGACGACCGAGAACGACGAGTCGCTCCGCAGCATCCGGCAGAACGTCAGCCAGATCGCCGCGCAGGTCAACCAGCTGAACACCATCCGCATCGACGCGTACAAGAAGAACATCGCCCACTCGGTGACGGTCGAGGCGTACAGCCGTCTCATCCGGTCCCTGCTCAGCCTGTCCCAGGACATGGCCCAGGCCACCAGCAACCCGGAGATGATCAAGCGGACCCGCGCGCTCGCCGCGTTCTCGTCCGCCAAGGAGTACGCCTCCATCCAGCAGGCGATCATCGCCGCCGCGCTGCCCCCGAACGACAGCCGCGCGGCCACCCTCCAGCTCGGCGACCGGCTCTACGGCGAGGCCGCGCAGACCAGTGAGAACGACGAGTTCAAGTCCTTCCGGGCGATCTACGAGTCGTCCGGCGGCGACGCCGAGGAGCTCACCGCCTCGCTGACCAACGGCAACCCGTCGATCGAGGCGGCCGACAACTACGCCGAGCGGATGCTGAAGTCCGACCGCGGCCTGCCGGACGTCAAGCGCGGTCACCTCAACTTCACCGACGAGTACGGCACCAAGATGCGTGCCATGAAGACCATCGAGGCCACGCTGCTGGGCGAGATGGAGACCAAGGCCCGTGAGCTGCGCCAGGAGTCGCAGCGCGACGCCATCATCAACGGTGCGCTGATCCTCCTCGTCCTCGGCGTCTCCCTCGTCGGCGCCTTCGTCGTGGCCCGGTCCATGATCCGCTCGCTGCGCCGGCTCCAGGACACGGCCACCAAGGTCGCCCAGGAACGTCTGCCCGAGCTCGTCAAGCAGCTCTCCGAGTCCGACCCGCAGGACGTCGACACCTCCGTCGAGTCCGTCGGTGTGCACTCCCGGGACGAGATCGGCCAGGTGGCCGCGGCCTTCGACGACGTGCACCGCGAGGCCGTCCGCCTCGCCGCCGAGCAGGCCCTCCTCCGGGGCAACGTCAACGCGATGTTCACCAACCTCTCGCGCCGCTCCCAGGGCCTCATCCAGCGTCAGCTCTCGCTCATCTCCGAGCTGGAGTCCCGCGAGGCCGACCCGGACCAGCTGTCCTCGCTGTTCAAGCTCGACCACCTCGCGACCCGCATGCGCCGTAACGGCGAGAACCTCCTCGTCCTCGCCGGTGAGGAGCCGGGCCGCCGCTGGACCCGCCCGGTCCCGCTGGTCGACGTGCTGCGCGCCGCCGCCTCCGAGGTGGAGCAGTACGAGCGCATCGAGCTGGCCGCCGTCCCCGCGACGGACGTCGCCGGCCGCGTCGTCAACGACCTCGTGCACCTGCTCGCCGAGCTGCTGGAGAACGCCACCTCGTTCTCCTCGCCGCAGACCAAGGTCCGCGTCACCGGTCACGCCCTGCCCGACGGCCGCGTCCTGGTCGAGATCCACGACACCGGCATCGGCCTCTCCCCCGAGGACCTGGCCGCGATCAACGAGCGGCTCGCCTCGCCGCCCACCGTGGACGTCTCGGTCTCCCGCCGCATGGGTCTGTTCGTGGTCGGCCGCCTGTCCCTGCGACACGGCATCCGGATCCAGCTGCGCCCGTCCGACTCGGGCGGCACCACGGCGCTCGTCATGCTCCCGGTCGACGTCGCCCACGGCGGCAAGAAGCCCGCGCCGAAGCCCGGTGCGGGCGGCCAGGGTGCGGTGCCGCAGGGCGCCGGCGCCCCGGGCGGCCGGCTCACCGGCGGCCCCGGCGCGGCCGGTGGCCCCGGCGGGCGTCCGGGCGGTGCCCCGTCCGCGCCCGGCGGCCGGCTCGGTGCCGCCGCCGGTGCCCGCGGCGCGCTCCCGGCCCGGGACGGCGCCCCGAACGGCCCGCAGGGCCAGGGCGGTGCCGGTCAGAGCGGCCCCAACCTCTTCCAGGAGCGCTCCTCGCAGGCCCCCGCGCCCGCCCAGGCGCAGGCTCCGCAGACCGCGCAGCTCCCGCCCGTTCCGCAGGAGCAGCAGCGTCCGGGCCCCGGTGCCGGGGCGCCCGGCGGCTTCGTCGGCGGCGCGCAGAGCGCGATCCCGTCCCGTACGGACGTCTGGGGCGGCCAGGGCGGCCCGGCCCCGCAGGCCCCGCAGGACGACTTCCCGCGTGCCGAGCTCCCCGGTGGCACCCCGCAGCCGCAGCACCCGCAGCGACCGCAGGCCACCAGCTGGGGCAACGAGCAGGCGCAGCCGGTCCGCCGGCCGCAGCAGGACATGACGCCGCTCGACGCGCCGCGCGGTCACGAGGAGCCGGAGAACACGGGCCGCTACGCGCAGCCCGACGGCCCCGGTTCCACGGGCCAGTTCCCGCGCCCGGACTTCGGTACGCCGCAGCAGGCCCCGCAGCCCATGGCCCCGCAGGGCTACCAGGGCGGCTTCCAGGACCCGGCGTCCACCGCGCAGTTCCCGCGGCCGGACTTCGGCCAGCCGCAGCAGGCCCAGCAGCAGGCCCCGCAGCAGCAGGCGTACGGTCACCAGCCGTTCGTCCCGCAGGCGCAGGCCCCGCAGCAGGGCCAGCAGGGCCAGCAGGCCCAGCAGCAGGCGCCGGCTCCGCGTCAGCGCGCCGCGCAGCAGCCGCAGCAGCCCCAGCAGCCGCAGCTCCAGCAGCCGCGTCAGCCGGAGGCACTGCCGGCGGCGCCGGGCTCCGGTGATGGGCGTACCCCGCTGTACGACACGCTGGAGACCAACTGGTTCCGCCAGGAGCAGGGCCAGGCGCCCGCCCCGGCCGCGCACCAGGGACACGGCCCCCAGCAGCCTCCGGCCCAGGGCGTCCCGGACGTCGAGCGCACCATGCAGACCCCGGTGGTGGCGCAGCGACCCGGCACGACGGCTCCGCAGCGACCCGGCACGTCCGCCCCGCAGCGGCCCGGGACGACCGCTCCCCAGCGCCCCGGCACGACGGCTCCGCAGCAGCCCGACGCCGGCCGGCAGAACGGCGGGGCCGCCTGGCGGACCTCGCCCAACGACGAGCTGGTGCGCCAGGCCGAGCGGGTGCGCAAGCCCGCGGCCGGCGGTGTCACCACCTCCGGGCTTCCGCGGCGCGTGCCGCGGGCCAACCTCGTGCCCGGGACCGCCCAGGAGCAGGCCAACACGGCCGGCCCCCAGGTGTCCCGCGCACCCGACGACGTCCGCGGCCGACTCACCAATCTGCGTCGCGGTATCCAGCAGGGCCGTCAGGCGGGCAACTCCACCACGGGTTCCTTCCATGTCGGTCCGACCCAGCAGCAGGAGCGTTAGTTGAGCGCGATGAGCCAGGCGGCGCAGAATCTGAACTGGTTGATCACCAACTTCGTGGACAACACCCCCGGGGTGTCCCACACGGTGGTGGTCTCCGCCGACGGACTGCTCCTTGCCATGTCCGAAGGGTTCCCCCGTGACCGTGCCGACCAACTGGCGGCGGTCGCGTCCGGACTGACCTCGCTGACCGCGGGGGCGTCCCGGATCTTCGAGGGCGGACCCGTCGCCCAGACCGTCGTGGAGATGGAGCGCGGCTTCCTCTTCCTGATGTCCGTCTCGGACGGCTCCTCGCTGGCCGTGCTCGCGCACCCGGAGTGCGACATCGGCCTCGTGGGCTACGAGATGGCGCTCCTCGTGGACCGGGCGGGCAGCGTGCTCACCCCGGATCTGCGGGCCGAGCTCCAGGGCAGCCTGCTCCACTAGTCCCGTGCGACCGCGTCCCGTACGCGCGTCGCGTCACCCGAACCGACACGCAAGGGTCGGTGCGCCCCTCCGCACCGACCTGGACCGTTCACCGTCCGGCCGCCCCACCCGGCCCCCCACCGGCCCCATCAGACGGCAGAAGTCTCTGCTGTCACGCCCGGAGGATTCATGACCCCGCCCCCCGCCTCTCACGATCCGTACGGCGCGTCGATAGACGACGGCTACGGAGCTGAGGGCGACCAGCCGCTGGTCCGTCCGTACGCGATGACCGGCGGCCGGACCCGGCCGCGCTACCAGCTCGCCATCGAGGCCCTGGTCAGCACCACGGCCGACCCGGCGCACCTGGCCACCCTGCTCCCCGAGCACCAGCGGATCTGCCACCTGTGCCGTGAGGTGAAGTCGGTGGCCGAGGTCTCGGCGCTGCTGTCGATGCCGCTCGGTGTCGCCCGCATCCTGGTGGCCGACCTGGCCGAGGCGGGCATGGTGGCCATCCACCAGCCGGGTAACGGAGAGGCCGGCGGCACGCCGGACGTGACACTGCTCGAAAGGGTGCTCAGTGGACTTCGCAAGCTCTAGCAGCGGCTCCGCTCCTGCGGGTCGTTCCACCACCAGCGCGAAGATCGTGGTGGCGGGCGGCTTCGGCGTGGGCAAGACCACGTTCGTGGGTGCGGTATCCGAGATCAATCCGCTGCGGACCGAGGCCGTGATGACGGCGGCCTCGGCGGGCATCGACGATCTGACGCACACCGGGGGGAAGTCGACCACCACGGTGGCGATGGACTTCGGCCGTATCACCCTGGACCAGGACCTGATCCTGTACCTCTTCGGTACGCCCGGTCAGGACCGCTTCTGGTTCATGTGGGACGACCTGGTACGCGGTGCCATCGGCGCCGTCGTCCTGGTCGACACCCGGCGCCTCGCCGACTGCTTCCCGGCCGTCGACTACTTCGAGAACTCGGGCCTCCCCTTCGTGATCGCCCTGAACGGTTTCGACGGCGCCCAGCCGTACGCGCCGGACGAGGTGCGCGAAGCGCTCCAGATCGGGCCCGACACCCCGATCATCACGACCGACGCGCGGCACCGCGCGGACGCCAAGAGCGCGCTCATCACCCTCGTCGAGCACGCCCTCATGGCGCGTCTGAAGTAGTACACATCAAGTAGAAGTCGATATACGGCAGTTGTCGTAGAGGTTTTGGGGGCGGTCTGTGTCCTTCGACACGGCCGCCCCCAGGTTCATAACGTTTCGACAGAGAATTGGGGCGCCTCGGACACCCGACGCATCCGATCGGTGCCGCTGCGCTCACATGAGCCCCGCTTTTTGGCGGGGCTCGCTCTTTATGCCCGTTTTATCGCGCACGTGAGGCCCAGAAACCGGCTGCTTCGCACTGTTTGGAAGGGACCCCCTTCACGTGCTGGAATTCATGAACTCCCGAGTAGTACGGCCCTGAACGAAACACCCGGCACGACGTAGGTGCCGACGCCGAGAGGTTGTTGGTCGAGTGAGGCGAAGCAAGGAAAGCTCCGCGGAGCAGCAGACGCGGGGCAACTTCACGCCGCCGTCCCGCGCGGTGATCCCGCACGCGGACGAGCCCGTGACGCCGCCGGCCCCGGTACGCAAGGGCAGCTCCAGCAAGCTGGCCCCGCGCAACTGGCGCGTGCCCACCCGGCTGAACGCCATCCTCCTCATACCCGTGCTCGTCGGCCTCGTCATGGGCGGCTTCCAGGTGAAGGCCGCCATCGACACCTGGCAGGAGGCGCAGGACGCCGAGAAGACGGCGCTCATCGTGCGCGCCGCCTCGGACTACGGCCAGGCGCTGCTCAACGAGCGTGACCTCACCGCCGCTCCCCTCCTCAAGGCCAAGACGCCCGCGGACCGCGAGAGCGACGAGGTCACCCAGGCCTACGCCGCCACCGACGCCGCCAAGCTCAAGTTCGACGAGGCCGTCAAGAACATGCCGAGCGGGCAGGGCCTCGAGCGCCGCCTCGGCCTCTTCCGCAACGCCGAGCCCAAGCTCACGGCGCTGCGCAAGGTCGCCTACACCCGCTCCCTCGACCCGGTGAACACCCAGCTCGGGTACACCGAGGTCCAGCACTACCTGATGGAGTTCTCCAACGAGCTCGGGCTGGGCACCGGCAACATCACCAGCTACGGCCGTACCGTCTACGCGATCCAGCTCGCGAAGGCCGCCGAGTCCCTGCAGCGTTCGATCGGCACCCAGCTGCTGATCCGCCCCAGCAAGAAGGACGACGTCTTCGCGCAGCAGTCGGTTGCGTTCAACTCGTACAACTATCTGGAGCAGATCGCCCTCGGCGAGTACCAGTCGGGTGGCACCCAGGCCGACGTGGAGCGGCTCCAGCAGGTCATGGCGGGCAAGGCCGCCGAGGGCTCCAAGAAGATGGCGGCGCTGGGCATCGAGCTGCCCAAGGGCGGCGGCAAGGACTCCTCCGTCTACGCCGGCGTCGCGCAGGCCATCGGCTCCGCCAAGGACGCCGACGCCCTCGCCGACCTGAAGCAGCAGGGCATCACCGCCGAGACCTGGGCCGCCGTCGCCACCGCCAAGTTCGACGGCTACACCGAGGTCGAGAAGGAGCTCGTCGAGAAGGCCGTGACCGAGGCCGCCGACATCTCCGGGGAGGCCAAGACCGACGCCTGGGTCATCGGTGGCATCGTCGTCGTCGCCCTGCTCGCCGCCTTCATCCTGGCCGGCATGATGGCCCGCCAGATGAGCCGCTCGATGCGCGAGCTGCGCACCGCCGCCTTCGGCATCGCCGAGCAGCGCCTGCCGATGCTCGTCGACCAGCTGTCCCGTACCGAGCCCGGCCGGGTCGACACCCGCGTGCAGCCCATCCCGATCGACTCCCAGGACGAGATCGGCGAGGTCGCCCGCGCCTTCGACCAGGTGCACCGCGAGGCCGTCCGGCTCGCCGCCGAGCAGGCCATGCTCCGGGGCAACGTCAACGCGATCTTCACGAACCTCTCGCGCCGCAACCAGTCGCTGATCGAGGGCCAGCTGACCCTCATCACCGACCTGGAGAACAACGAGGCCGACCCGGACCAGCTGGAGAACCTCTTCCGCCTGGACCACCTGGCCACCCGTATGCGCCGCAACGGCGAGAACCTCCTCGTCCTCGCCGGCGAGGAGCCGGGCCGCCGCTGGGACCAGCCGGTCCCGCTGGTCGACGTCATGCGCGCCGCCGCCTCCGAGGTGGAGCAGTACGAGCGCATCGACATCGCCGGCGTCCCCGAGGCCGACATCCACGGCCAGGCCGTGACCGACCTCGTGCACCTGCTCGCCGAGCTCCTGGAGAACGCCACCACGTTCTCCTCCCCGCAGACCAAGGTCCGCGTCACCGCGACCCGTCTTCCCGACGGCCGCGTCATGGTCGAGATCCACGACAAGGGCATCGGCCTCACCGCCGAGGACTTCGCGGACATCAACCACAAGCTGGCCAACCCGCCGACCGTGGACGCCGCCGTCTCGCAGCGCATGGGCCTCTTCGTGGTCGGCCGGCTCGCCGACCGGCACGGCATCCGCGTCCAGCTGCGCCCCTCCGGCGAGCAGGCCGGCACCACCTCGCTGGTCATGCTGCCGGACGCGATCACGCACGGCGGTGGCGGCGAGCAGCCGATGCACGACGACTTCACCGTCTCGCAGATGATCCCGCAGCAGGCGCAGACCGCGTTCGAGCCGCAGGCCCAGCCGATGCGCACCGCGGCGGAGCTCGGCTTCGACGACTCGCGCTACGAGCAGCCGGCCGACGACCGCCAGCTCGACCCGGTGAACCGCTCGCTGATGCGCGAGGAGCGCCGGGCGGCCCTGGAGGCCCAGGCCCACCACGGTGGCGAAGAGCCGCTGTACCAGGACGAGCCGGACCGGACCGGACACGCGCAGCAGGCGTACGTACAGCAGGAGAACGAGCAGGAGTACGCCGCCGAGTACGCCGACTACACGCAGGACTACCCGCAGGGGCAGGACGCGTACGGCTACCCGCAGCAGGGGTACGAGGGCTACGAGCAGCCCACCGCCGGCTACCCGCAGCAGGCGTATGCGGAAGCCGCGTACGACGGCGGCCAGGGTACCCACGCGGGGTACGAGAACAGCTACGATTCCCAGCCCCACCAGGGTGACTGGCAGCAGCAGACCGGGTACGGCGACGGCTACGCACAGGAGTACGGGACGGAATCGGAATCCGTCCCGGTCGCTCCCGCACAGGACCATGAGCGCGTAGGCTTCGACCGTCCGGGTGCCACGCCGAGTCCCACCCCGGACGCCGGCCACGCGCTGACCGACGCCGGTCTGCCGCGCCGCGGCAGCGTCGCCCCGCAGGCGCCGCAGACCCCGCAGGCACCGCAGCAGCCCGCGCCGCCGGCCCAGCCCGTGCGACCGGTCGTCGAGGAAGCCGACGGCCCCGGTGAATGGCGCTCCGCCAACGACGAGCGCTGGTCCCGGGCCGAGAAGCTGCGCGACCCGAAGGCGGGCGGGGTCACCCCCTCCGGCCTTCCGCGAAGGGTTCCCAAGGCCAACCTGGTCGAGGGAGCGGCGGAGCAGACCCCGCAGGGCGGCCCCCAGGTCTCCCGCGCACCCGAGGACGTCCGGGGCAGGTTGAGCAACCTGCGCCGCGGCATCCAGCAGGGACGCAGCGCGGGAACGGACACGAACGGATCGGGCCTCGGCCCGGGCAACACCTACAACCAGGAGCGTTAGTGTGAGCGCGATGAGCCAGGCGGCGCAGAATCTGAACTGGTTGATCACCAACTTCGTGGACAACACCCCCGGGGTGTCCCACACGGTGGTGGTCTCCGCCGACGGCCTCCTGCTGGCGATGTCCGAGGGTTTCCCCCGGGACCGCGCCGACCAGCTGGCGGCGGTCGCGTCCGGACTGACCTCGCTGACCGCGGGCGCGTCCCGGATCTTCGAGGGCGGCGCGGTCAACCAGACCGTCGTGGAGATGGAGCGCGGCTTCCTCTTCATCATGTCGATCTCGGACGGCTCCTCGCTGGCCGTGCTCGCGCACCCGGAGTCCGACATCGGTCTCGTGGGCTACGAGATGGCACTGCTCGTCGACCGGGCGGGAAGCGTCCTGACTCCCGACCTGCGGGCGGAACTTCAGGGAAGTCTTCTCAACTAACAGACAGACAGTGCGTTTCTCGCCACCGCACCGTAGGGTGCGGTGGCGCGGTTCCAAGGGACATGGGGCCGCGAGGCAGTCGGAGGAGGAGACGTGGGCACACCCCCGGGCGGAAGCCCCTACAACGGTTTTGACGCGCATCAGGCGCCGCTGGGCGACACCGCGCAGAACCGCTTCAACTTTCCCTCCGCGCCGAGCAGACAGGGTGTGTCGCAGCCCTATCAGCAGCCGCAGACCCAGCCCATGCACGCCGGTTCGCCGAGCGCGCCCGCCGGCCGGCGGGGCGCGGGCGGTGCGGGCGGCTCGGGTGGCAACAACCCGCTCGTCCGTCCGTACGCGATGACCGGCGGCCGGACCCGCCCGCGTTACCAGCTCGCCATCGAGGCGCTGGTCAGCACGACGGCCGATCCGTCCCGGCTGCAGGGGCAGTTGCCCGAGCACCAGCGGATCTGCCGGCTGTGCTTCGAGATCAAGTCGGTCGCCGAGATCTCGGCCCTTCTCTCCATCCCCCTCGGCGTTGCCCGGATTCTCGTCGCCGACCTGGCCGAGGCCGGACTCGTCGCCATCCACCAGCCCGGCGGCGACGAGGCCGCCGGCGGTCAGCCAGACGTGACACTGCTCGAAAGGGTGCTCAGTGGACTTCGCAAGCTCTAACGGCGGCGCGGCCCGTTCAACCACCAGCGCGAAGATCGTGGTGGCGGGTGGCTTCGGCGTGGGCAAGACCACGTTCGTCGGCGCGGTCTCGGAGATCAACCCGCTGCGAACCGAGGCCGTGATGACGTCCGCGTCCGCGGGCATCGACGACCTCACCCACACCGGCGACAAGACGACGACGACTGTCGCCATGGACTTCGGCCGTATCACCCTGGACCAGGACCTGATCCTGTACCTCTTCGGTACGCCCGGTCAGGACCGCTTCTGGTTCATGTGGGACGACCTGGTGCGCGGTGCCATCGGCGCCGTCGTCCTGGTCGACACCCGGCGCCTCGCCGACTGCTTCCCCGCGGTCGACTACTTCGAGAACTCGGGCCTCCCCTTCGTCATTGCCCTGAACGGCTTCGACGGCCACCAGCCGTACACCCCGGACGAGGTCCGCGAAGCCCTTCAGATCGGCCCCGACACCCCGATCATCACGACCGACGCCCGCCACCGCGCGGACGCCAAGAGCGCGCTCATCACCCTCGTCGAGCACGCCCTCATGGCCCGCCTGCGGTAGTCCCGACGGGTACGACGTCGAAGGAAGGCCCCGCGCACCGGTTCGGTGCGCGGGGCCTTCCCGGTCGTGGCGTCCGGGTCCTGGTGTCCCGGTCCTGCAGTCCCGGCCCGGTCGTCCCGGTCCTGCCCGCTCAGTCCTGCCAGTAGAAGAGCAGGGAGTCGACGTCGAGGGGCTCGCGTCCGCCGAAGTAGTAGACGCACAGGCCGGTGACGCGGATGCCGCCGGTGGCCCCGTCGATCCAGCGGAAGCCGGCCTCCTCCAGGGCCCGCCGGGCGGGGTGCCGGTCGTCGTGGCCCGTCGCGAAGCGCCCGAGGACACTGATCCGGACGTCCTCGTCGCCGCACGGGATCACGTGATAGGTGCCCTCGCCCTGCTGGTGGTGGTCCCCCGCGGCCACGGGCGGGCCCGGGGCGAGACCGGCCGCCGTCAACGCGGCCGTCGCACGCGCCAGTTGCCCGTCCGGGTCCGGGCGGCCGGGCGGCTCGGTGCACAGGGCTTCGAGGCGCCAGCGGGGGTCGCTCTGCCGCTCGCACCAGGGCGCGTACGCGTGGACGATCACCCGGCGCAGTTCCTCGTCCAGGCCCTCCACCCCGGTGCGCGGGCGGCCGATCCGCTCGTCGATCCGACGGGTCTCCGCCGCGTCCCCGGTGAGCCGGTGGAGGGCGCAGGCGGCCCGCACGGCGGTCTCGGGACCGGGCGCCTCCGCCAGGAGGGCGCGCAGGCCGTCGGGGTCCGTGACGAGCGACTCGGCGAGGTGCGCGACGCCGCGGTCGGGGTCGGCCAGGTACGGCAGCACGTCCCGTCCCGCGCGGTGCCGGGTCAGGAGCGCGAAGCGGCGGTCCTCGGGCCGGTCCTCGCCGAGCTCCGCCAGGATCGCGTCGGCGCCGTGGTGCGCCACGAGGCCGTCGAGACCGGCCTCGCCGGTCTCCCGCCTCCCCTGCCAGGGCGAGGCCGCGAGCGTGGCCAGGGCGCGGGCGGCCGTGCGGTCGCCGAGCAGACCGCGGGCCTTCAGGGCCGCCTCGGCGACGCCGTACGCCCCGTCCTCTCCCCGCCGCTCCACCTCCCGCAGCCAGGGCAGCAGCTCCGTGCGGCCCGGGAGGAGGTCGAGGAGCGCGATGCGCACCTCGGCCGTCTCGTCCTCGTCGCGGATCCGTTCGAGGAGTCCGGGGACCCGGGCCTCCGGGACCCGGCCGGCGAGCGCGTGCGCGCAGATCCGGCGGCGCCACCAGGCCTTGCCGGGGTCCAGGACGTAGCGGGCGAGGGCGTCGGGGTCGTGGGCGCGCAGGGCGTCGGTGTCGGGCTGCCCCCGGTCCGGTATCAGCGTGTCGATCTTCCGCATCGGGCGATGCTACGTCCCGGGCACGCCGAAGGGCCCCCGGTTTCCCTTGCGGGAGCGGGGGCCCTTCGGGGGTGCCTCGGTCAGCGCCAGCTGTGCGGGGCGCGGAAGCCGTTCTCGCGCTCCAGGCGGCGCCAGCGGGCCGTGGAGCGGCCGTCGTGGGCGGGCTCGGCCGGCTGGGCGGCGGCGCGGGCGAGGAGGACCGCGGTGATGGCGGCGAGCTCCTCGGGGTCGGCGTGGCCCTTCTCGACGCGGAGAAGACTGGCTGTGGCAGGCGTGGTCACTTCGGTGGGCTCCTCTTACTGAGGCGGGTTGCCGTGCTTGCGGGACGGCAGGTCGGCGTGCTTGGTGCGGAGCATGGCGAGGGACTTGATCAGCACCTCGCGGGTCTCGGCCGGGTCGATGACGTCGTCGACCAGACCGCGCTCCGCGGCGTAGTACGGGTGCATGAGCTCGGCCTTGTACTCCTTGACCATGCGCGCGCGCATGGCCTCCGGGTCCTCGGCATCGGCGATCTGCTTGCGGAAGATGACGTTGGCGGCGCCCTCGGCGCCCATGACGGCGATTTCGTTGGTGGGCCAGGCGTACGTCAGGTCGGCGCCGATGGACTGGGAGTCCATGACGATGTACGCGCCGCCGTACGCCTTGCGCAGGATCAGCGAGATCCGGGGGACGGTCGCGTTGCAGTAGGCGTACAGCAGCTTCGCGCCGTGCCGGATGATTCCACCGTGCTCCTGGTCGACGCCCGGCAGGAAGCCGGGTACGTCCAGAAGGGTGATGATCGGGATGTTGAACGCGTCGCACATCTGGACGAAGCGCGCGGCCTTCTCGGAGGCCTCGATGTCCAGGACACCGGCGAGGGTCTGCGGCTGGTTCGCCACGATGCCGACGACCTGGCCGTCCAGCCGGGCCAGGGCGCAGATGATGTTGCGCGCCCAGCGCTCGTGGATCTCCAGGTAGTCGCCCTCGTCGACGAGCTCCTCGATGACCTTGTGCATGTCGTACGGGCGGTTGCCGTCGGCGGGCACGAGGTCGAGCAGCACGTCCGAGCGGCGGTCGGCCGGGTCCTCGGACGGGGCGGCCGGCGGGTTCTCGCGGTTGTTCTGCGGGAGCATCGACAGGAGGTAGCGCACCTCGGCGATGCAGGTCTCCTCGTCGTCGTACGCGAAGTGCGCGACGCCCGAGGTCTCGGCGTGCACGTCGGCACCGCCGAGGCCGTTCTGGGTGATCTCCTCGCCGGTGACCGCCTTGACGACGTCCGGGCCGGTGATGAACATCTGGGAGGTCTCGCGGACCATGAAGACGAAGTCGGTGAGGGCGGGGCTGTAGGCCGCGCCGCCGGCGCACGGGCCGAGCATCACGCTGATCTGCGGGATGACGCCGGACGCCTTGGTGTTGCGCTGGAAGATGCCGCCGTAGCCGGCGAGGGCGGAGACGCCCTCCTGGATGCGGGCGCCGGCGCCGTCGTTCAGGGAGACCAGCGGGGCACCGGCCGCGATGGCCATGTCCATGATCTTGTGGATCTTGGTGGCGTGGGCCTCGCCCAGGGCGCCGCCGAAGATCCGGAAGTCGTGCGCGTAGACGAAGACCGTGCGGCCCTCGACGGTGCCCCAGCCGGTGATGACACCGTCGGTGTAGGGCTTCTTCGCCTCCAGGCCGAAGCCGACGGCGCGGTGCCGGCGCAGCTGTTCGACCTCCTGGAAGGAACCAGCGTCGAGCAGCAGCTCGATGCGCTCGCGAGCAGTCAGCTTGCCCTTGGCGTGCTGGGCCTCGGTCGCTCGGTCACTCGGGCCACGCCGAGCCTGCTCGCGCAGCTCGTGCAGCTCGGCCACACGGCCACGGGCGTCAGCGGGCTCGCTCGGGATCTGGTCCACAACGGTCATGTACCGACCCTACGAACTCTCCCAAGAAAACCCCGCCGTCGACTCCGTACAGGTTCGCGTGTCGAATCCTGGTGGGGCTTGACAGAAGCCTCGCCCCACCAGGCCGAGTCAACAGCCAGACACCCCAGGTGATTGTAGGTTTTCTACACAACCACATCGCAACGGTGGGTGGCGCCCGCGGTACCCGGGGTGATCCGCAGCCGCAGCCCGCCGGTCCCGGCGGCGAGCACCTCCACCGAGGCGTCCCGGGCGAGCACCGCCTTCACCGGGCGGTCCCAGACCAGTTCGAAGGGCTGCCCGGACCGCGCCGGCTCGCCCGCCCGCAGGGTCACCGTGCTCCTGCCGCGCCGCAGCAGGACGCTCGCGGGCGCGGAGACGGTGAGGCGGTCCGCCGTGCCGGCCCGCCAGAAGTTGGCGGCGGTCAGTCCGAGGGACGGGACGGCCACGGCCTGCCGGTCGGCGCCGTTGGCGAGGATACGCAGCCAGCCCGGGTCGGCGGCGCGCGCGGCCAGGGTCCGCGGCGCGGCGCCCGGCATGAGCAGATAGGCGTACGAGGCGTCCGCCGGATCGGTGCCGTGGTCGAACCAGAGGGTCTGGTAGCGGCGGGTGCGGCGCTCGGTGGAGCTGGTGGTGTTGATGTCGCTCCAGGCGCCGGTGCGGTCCTCGCGCAGGGTGCGCAGGTCTTCCGTACCGCCGGGGAAGACCCAGCCGCCGTGCCCCGCCAGATGGGCCCAGCCGGGCCCGGTGGTGAACGCGGCGGTGCCGTTCTCGCCGAGGCACCGGTTGTCGACGATCGTCTCGACCGGCACCCCGTCGGTGGCGGTGATGCCGGCGCCCAGACAGATCACGGTGTCGGCGGCGCAGAACCAGGACTTGCGCGCCTCCAGGGTGGAGCCGAGGCCCTTGAGGTGCTGGCCGACCGCGGCGAACTCGCCGTCGGTGACGCCGCCGACCCACTGCACGGCCGGCCGGGGCGCGCCCCACTCGCCGCCGGCCCGGTCGGCGAGCCGCCGGGTGGAGACCGTGGTGCCGGGCAGCCGGTAGGGGTCGACGGTGGGCCAGAACCAGTCGGTGTACTGCCCGCCCTGGCCGCGCGGCCACCAGTAGAGCATTCCGGCGCCGGTGTGCCAGCCGCGCGGGTTCTCGCCGTTGCCGCACTCGTAGTGGGAGATGCGCTCGGAGGCCATCGAGATGTTGGCCGCCCAGCCGGGGCGGCGGTGCACGGCCCGGTCCATGGACGCGAAGAGCCGGTGTCCGGTGGGCTCGGGGGCGGCGGGGACGGGCGAGGCGGCGACGGCGTGCAGCCGGGCGAGGTCGGCGACGCCGAACTGCCGGGCGGCGAGGATGGGGGCGACGGTGTCGCGCTCGATCCAGCCCTTCACGCGGGCGTGCCAGCGCTCGCGCTCGGCGGGGCTCGCGCCGCCGGCGAGAAGGGCTATGGCGGCGATGACGCCCTGTCCGTGGAAGTGGTCCGAGCGCATGATCCGCCGCTCGTCGCTCCTGAGGTAACCGCGGCTGACGGCGCGCCCGTTGACGCTGTCCATCATCAGCCCGTCGAGGATCAGGGGCGCGTAGGCGTGCTCGACGCTGTCGAGGACGATCTGCCGGCCCGGGTCGGTGACCTCCCAGGAGGATCCGGCGAGCAGGGTGAAGAGCCGGCCGAGGCCGTCCAGCATGACCTGGCCGTAGGTGCCCGAGTAGGCGACCCAGGTGTGCTGGACGAAGGAGCCGTCGGCGTAGAGGCCGTCGCCCTTGGTGACGTACGGGAAGACGGGCGAGAGGGCGTCCCGGGCGAGGGCGATCTTGGCGGGGTTCGCGCCGACCACCCCGCGGAGCGCGACCGAGCGGCACAGGTCGACGCGGTTGGCCCCGGTGGAGGTGCCGGTGTACGCGCCGAGCGCGCTGTCCGGGACGAAGTGGTCGACCGCGGCGCAGGCCGCAGCGATCCGGTCGGCGCCGAGCAGCGGGTGGAGCGCGGCGACGATGTCCATGAGCAGACGCGGCGAACCGATCTGCCACTCCCACCAGTTGCCGTAGCGCACCGTGCCCGCGTGGTAGATCCGCTCGGAGAGGTGGTCGAGGCCGCGCAGGATGTCGGCGAGGAGGGCGGGGTCGCCGGTGAGGCCGGTGCCGTCCTGGAGGTAGGCCTGGGTCATGGTCCACAGGCGGCCGTAGCTCTGGGTGATCCCGGCCGGCGGGTCGAAGGCGTGATCCGGCCACAGGGACGTGGCGGTGGGGGCCATGGCGCTCCGGAAGCCCCGGGCGAGGGCGCCGGTCTCGGCCAGCCGGGAGGCGTAGGGCTCGGCCCCGGCGTCGTAGCCGGAGCCGAGCTGGAGGTCGACCCAGCGCCGCCGCAGGGTCTCGAACTCCCCCTCGGCGGCCCGGGCTTGGGGCGCGAGGGCGAGGGCGGCCGCGGCGGCGGAGCCGGCGGCGAGGAAGGTGCGGCGGGACCAGACGGGAAGGGGCACGGAAGCCTCCCGGGGGAAGGGGTGGGACCGGTCGGCGCCCGGTGTAGCACCGCTTCTCCGACGCAATCAATGAGCACGACGGCGTCGACCGAAAGCGCTTTCCCCCTGTGATGACGGCCCCGGGGCCACTCCCCTGCCCCCGGCGGCGCCTACGGGGCTCAGCAGCCGCCGCAGTTGTAGTAGGTCACGTCCCAGTGGCTGCCCTCGTCGGCGTAGACGTTGCCGGAGCCGGACTTCCACTGCGGGGCACCGTCACCGCGCAGGCCGATGTAGGTGAACGTGTTCTTGATGTAGTTCCCGACGCAGGTGTACTTGCTGTAGTCGAGCTTGTAGCCGTTCCAGTGCGAGTAGGTGCCGCTCGCGTGACCGGTCTCGGTGCCACCGGTGATGTTCAGGGCGCAGCCGCTGGCCCGCTTGAGGGTCTGGGCGCCCTGGGCGGTGGCGAGGTTGAGCTGCTCGAAGGACGTGCAGGTGGAGTTGTAGCGGTCCGAGCAGTTGCCGGACGAGGACCAGGTGATGCCGACCTCGCGGAACATCGAGGTCGCGGTGGCGTGGCTGATCTTGGTGACGGCGTGGGCGTCGGTGGCCGTGGAGAGGACGCCGAAGCCGGGGGCGAAGAGGGCGCCGAGGACCAGGGCGAGTGCGGTGAGGACGGGGCGGAGCTTCACAGTGCCTCCTGCTGGTGACCGTGCGTACGGACGGGGACGGCTGTGCAGGTGGTGCTCGCCGGAGATGGTGGCGCATGTCTACGCGCGTTCGCCAGAGGGCGTCGGCGAACCGGGCGGAGCCGTTCTGGTGAACATCGCGACGCGACGGACCAAAGATGTTGAAACTTGAACGGAATAGGTCTATGGTCGTTCTCGTTGAACCTTCAACAAAGCGCGGAATCCCCCGCCGCGCCCCGTCCCCAAGGAGCAGTCATGGGTCTCTTCAACCGCAAGAACAACGAGTCCGCCGTCGCCGTCGCCACCCTCCCGGTCGACCCGGCCCTGGCCGCCCTGACCGGCGACTACGCGATCGACCCCGCCCACAGCAGCATCGGCTTCACCGTCCGCCACGCGATGGTCACCAACGTCCGCGGCTCCTTCGCCGAGCACGAGGGCACGCTGAAGCTGGACGGCTCGAACCCGGCCGCCTCCTCCGCCGCCATCGACGTGAAGATCGCCTCCATCGACACCGGCATCGCCGACCGTGACGGGCACCTGCGCAGCGGCGACTTCTTCGACGCCGAGCAGTTCCCGCTGATGAGCTTCCGCTCCACGGAGGCCGAGCAGCTGGGCGGCGACAAGTACCGGATCAAGGGCGACCTGACCATCAAGGACGTCACCAAGCCGCTCTCCATCGACCTGGAGTTCAACGGCACCGCCACCGACGTCTACGGCAACGAGCGGGTCGGCTTCGAGGGCTCCGCCGAGATCCTGCGCTCCGAGTGGGGCCTGACCTGGAACGCGGCCCTGGAGACCGGCGGCGTCATGGTCAGCGACAAGGTCAAGCTGAACTTCGACATCTCCGCGATCAAGAACGCCGCCTGAGCCTTCCGACGCCGGACCGACGGGGCTGATCCCGCCCGGCACGTCCCCCACGAGCGCGCCCGCCTCTCCGCACCCGCGGAAGGCGGGCGCTCGGCGTCCCGGGACTCTCCGGGAGGTGATCCCCTCGGCTCGCGAAAGGCGCGGCCGGGGCTCCGGCAGTGACGAGAACGGGTTCGCCGACGCTGTAGGGCATGAGACGACCGCATGTCCCCGATCCCCAGAGGCCGCCCCCACATGCACCCTCACCCCGCCCCCCTGCACGACGACACCGTGGAGCTCTTCCTCCCCGACGCGGCTGCCGGCGGTGCGACGCGGCCCGGGCCGGCGGCGGGGGCCCCCGAGCCCAGCCCCGTCTTCGTGGACACCTCCGGGCGCAGGCAGCGCCGCCTCCGCCGTTGGGGCTATCTCCTCGTGGTGCCGGCCGTCGGCTACGTCGCCCTGCTCGTCAGCGCCCTGCTGGGCGGTCCGACCGTCCAGGCGCCGTTCCTGCCCTCCGCCCGCGCCCCGCAGACCCCGGCTCCGGGCCCGGCGCCGACCTCCGCCGACGCCACCCGGTCCGCGACGAGCGGCGCGCCCCGCCCCGACTCCACCACCGGCGGGGACACGGCGGCCTCTCCCACCCCCGGTGCCACGACCCCGGCCGCGGGGCGGGCGTCCACCACCCCGCCGGCGTCGGGCCGGACCACCGCGCCGACGGCCACCGCGGGGGCGACCAGCAAGCCGACGCCGCCGGGCGCGGGCGCCGGCAAGCCCACCGCCCCGCCCGGCCAGGGCGGCGGCAAGCCCACCAGCCACCCCTAGGGCCGCCTTCCGGCACACCGGGCGGGCCCGGCGCCGGTCCACGAGACCGCCCATCGCCCCGCACCGGTCCGTGAGCCCGCCGCTCGCCTCCTTCCCCCCGCACCGGTCCGTCCGTGAGCCCGCCGCTCGCCCCCCTACCCCCGCACCGGTCCGGGAGCCCGCCGCTCGCCTCCCTCCCCCCTCGCCGGTCCGTGAGCCCGCCGCTCGCCTCCCTACCCCCCTCCCTCCTCGCCGCGCCCCACCGGCGCACCCCGTCGCAGTCCCCCGCACCAGGCAGGAATCCCGCTCCTTGTCGAAGAACTCCGGCCGCCGGGCCCGCGGCCGACACAGCTCGGTCCGCACCGTCCCCCTGCGCACGCACTGGCTGCTGCTGACCACCCTCGTGCTCACCCTCTCGGCGGCCCTGCTCGTCCAGGGCTGGACCCAGCACCTGTTCGACCAGACCCCGGACTCGGCACCCCGGGAGCGACGGGCGGCCACCTCCGTGCCGGCCCGGATCACCTCCGGGGGGCCGGTGATCGAAGGGGCGTCGGGCCGGGCCATCCGCCCGCTGGACCGCACGGTCTCCCTGACCTTCGACGACGGCCCCGATCCGGTGTGGACCCCCAGGATCCTGGACGTGCTGCGGCGCCACCAGGTGCACGCCACCTTCTTCACCGTCGGCACCCGGGTCGCCGAGCACCCGGAGCTGGCCCGCCGGATCGTGGCGGAGGGCCACCAGATCGGACTCCACAGCTTCACCCACACCGACCTCGGCGCCGCCTCCCCCTGGCGGCGCTCGCTGGAACTGCGCCAGACGCAGCTCGTCGTCGCCGGTGCCACCGGAGTCACCACACCGCTGCTGCGGCCCCCGTACTCGTCCACGAACCCCGCGCTCTCGGACGCCGACTGGGACACCGTCGTGCAGGCCGGGCAGGAGGGGTATCTGACCGTCCTGACGACCCAGGACAGCGAGGACTGGCGGCGCCCCGGTGTCGACCGGATCGTCGCCGGAGCCACGCCCAAGGGCGCCGCGGGCCAGATCGTCCTGCTGCACGACGCCGGCGGGGACCGGTCGCAGACGGTCGCCGCGCTCGAACGGCTGCTGCCCCGGCTGAAGGCGGACGGCCGGCGGTTCACCACCGTCGGCGAGGCGGTGGCCCTGCCCACGGCGGAGCAGCCCGCGACGACGGCGAACGAGTGGCAGGGCTCGGCCCTGATCGCGGCGATCCGGGCCAGCGGCTGGGTCGTGAACATGCTGTCCTGGCTGCTGTACGCCGCGGGCGCGATCAGCGTGCTGCGCGCGCTCGCCGTCCTCGTCGCCGCCCGGCGCCACGTGCGCAAGCGCCGCCGGCCGTGGGGGCAGCCGGTCACCGAACCGGTGAGCGTGATCGTCCCCGCGTACAACGAGAGCGCGGGCATCGAGGCGGCCGTCCGCTCCCTGCTGGCCTCCGACCATCCCGTGGAGGTCATCGTCGTCGACGACGGGTCCACGGACGGCACCGCCGACATCGTCGAGGCCCTGCGGCTGCCCGGCGTACGGGTCATCCGGCAGCAGAACGCGGGCAAGCCGGCCGCCCTCAACACCGGTATCGCCGCGGCCTCCTGCGAGCTGCTGGTCATGGTGGACGGGGACACCGTCTTCGAGCCGGACGCGGTACGCATGATCGTCCAGCCCTTCGCCGACCGCCGGGTCGGCGCCGTCTCGGGCAACGCCAAGGTGGTCAACCGGGGCGGGCTGCTCGGGCGCTGGCAGCACATCGAGTACGTGGTCGGCTTCAACCTCGACCGCCGGCTCTTCGACCTCGCCGAGTGCATGCCCACCGTGCCCGGAGCCGTGGGCGCGTTCCGCCGCGAGGCGCTGCTGCGGGTCGGAGGCGTCAGCGACATCACCCTCGCCGAGGACACCGACCTCACCATGGCCCTGTGCCGGGACGGCTGGCGGGTGGTCTACGAGGAGCGGGCCAAGGCGTGGACCGAGGCGCCGGCCTCCCTCGGCGCCCTGTGGAAGCAGCGCTACCGCTGGTGCTACGGCACCCTGCAGGCCATGTGGAAGCACCGCGGCGCGCTCGTCCAGCGCGGCCAGGCGGGCAAGCTCGGCCGGCGCGGTCTGCTCTACCTGCTGATGTTCCAGGTGTTGCTGCCCCTCCTCGCGCCCGTCGTCGACGTCTTCGCCGTCTACGGCCTGGTCTTCCTCGACCCGGTGCGCATCCTGGGCCTGTGGGTGGGCTTCCTGTTCGTCCAGGTGCTGATGGGCCTGTACGCCTTCCGCCTGGACGGCGAGCGCCCGGGACCGCTGTGGAGCCTGCCGCTCCAGCAGTTCGTCTACCGCCAGTTGATGTACCTGGTCGTGATCCAGTCCGTCTTCACGGCGCTCGCCGGGTCCCGGCTGCGCTGGCAGCGGATGGAACGCTACGGGAGCCTCCAGGTGCCGGTGACGCCGGCCGAACCCGCGCCCCCCGTCCCCGCGCAGCGCACGGGGCACACGTACGACGACGGGAACGCGTACGACGACGGGCGCGGGTACGACGGCGGGCTCCGGCACGACGACGGGTCCTCATACGGACACGCGTACGAGTACGGGCAGGCCCCCGGCCACGGCCAGCGGCACGGGCACGACCAGCGGTATGCCCAGGGCCAGGGATACGCACAGGGCCAGGGGTACGAGCACGACCAGGGGTACACACAGGACCAGCGGTACGGGCACGATCAGGGGTACGCGCAGGACCAGGGGTACACACAGGACCAGGCGTTCGCGCAGGACCAGGCGTACGGGGACCGGAGGGCCGCCGGCCCCGCCGGTCCGTGGCCGCCGTCATCGCGTCTGTGAGGCGCTCCGCGTGACGTCGCGGCTGGTGACGAAGAGGAGCGCGGCGGTCAGGACGACGACGACCCCGGTCGCCGCGTGGATGCCGAGGGCCGCCGCGTAGCTGCCGCCGTGGCCGAGCACGGCGAGCGCGTCGCCGAAGGGGACGATCGCCAGGAGCAGCATCACCCAGGCGAGCGAGCGCCGCCGCCCGAGGGCGAGCAGGGTGAGGATCACGGCCCCGTTGGCGAAGTCGCGGGCGGCCTTGACGCCGAAGTAGCCCGCGGCCTGCCCGTCCGGCCAGGACGGGATGCCGAAGCCGGCGGCGGCGGTCTCGGGGAGGACCGTGAAGTCGAAACCGAACCATAGGCAGGCGAGGCCGAGGAGGACCGACAGGACGGTGGCGGCGCGGTGGGCTAGCGGGCGGCGGTGCGGGAGGACGGCGGACGCTGCGGACATGGGTACCCCCTGGGATCGCTACAGCGAGACTTTCTAGCGGCGCTAGGACTGATAGCAACGCTAGACCTAGCTGCGCTCCGTTGTCTAGCAGTGCTAGCGTTCTCGTATGTCCGCACCGCAGCAGCGCCGTGAGCGCGAACGAGCAGAACGCCACCGGCTGATCGTCGGGGCCGCCCGCGAGCTGGCCGAGCGCGAGGGCTGGGAGGCCGTCACCACCCGCCGGCTGTCCGAGGCCGTCGCCTACAGCCAGCCCGTCCTCTACAGCCACTTCGCGGGCAAGGACGCGATCGTCGCGGCGGTCGCCCTCGAGGGCGTCGAGGAGCTGACCGGCGTCCTGCGGGCCGCCCGGGCCGATGCCGCCGGCCCGGCCGCCGCCCTCACCGCTCTCGCGCGCGCCTACCTGGACTTCGCCCGCGCCCAACCCGCCCTCTACGAAGCGATGTTCGTGCGGCGCAGCGCACTCGAGTTCGCCACCGAGAACACCCCGGAGGTCCTGAAGGCCGCCTTCGCCGAGTTCCTCCTGACGGTCGGTCCGCTCGCGGGAGGTCGCGACCCCGACACGCTCGCCGAGCTCACCTGGAGCGCCCTGCACGGGCTCGCCACCCTCGACGGCAGCAGCCGGCTCCGCCCCGAACTCGCCGAAGGGCGCCTGGAACTGCTGGTCGGCGCGATTGTCAGTGGTGGTCGCTAGCGTCGGCGGCATGGAATTCCGTATCGACAGCGGCGAGTTGACCGAGGCCGTGGCCTGGGCCGCCCGGGTGCTGCCCGCCCGCTCCCCCGTCCCCGTCCTCGGCGGGCTGCTCCTGGAGGCGGCGGACGGCCGGCTGCGCGTCTCCGGTCTCGACTACGAGGCCTCGGCCCGGATCGAGGTGGCCGCCGACACCCTGCGGGACGGCCGGGTCCTGGTGCTCGGGCGGCGGCTGCTCGACATCTGCAAGGTGCTGCCGCACGGACCCGTGGCCTGCGCCGTCGACGGGGCCCGGCTCTCGGTGACCGGCGGCGAGGCCCGTTTCGGCCTCTCGCTGCTGCCCCTCGACGACTACCCGGCCCAGCCCGCGCTGCCCGCGCGGCGCGGCGAGGTGGACGCGGACGCGTTCGCGGCGGCCGTCGGGCACGTGGCGGTGGCGGCCGGCCGGGACGACTCGCTGCCGGTGCTCACCGGGATACGGCTCGGCCTGGACGGCACGACGATGACGCTCGCCGCGACCGACCGCTACCGGTACGCGGTGCGCACGCTGGAGTGGCGGCCCGAGGCCTCCGCCGAGGGCGCCGCGGCCCCCGTCGACGTGGTGGTGCCGGCCCGCCGGCTCACCGAGATCGCCCGCTCGCACGCGGGCGCGGGCACCGTGCGGCTGGCCCTGGACGCGGGCTCCATCGGCTTCGAGAGCCTGTCCTGCCGCACCACCACGCGGCTCATCGACGGACGCCTGCCCCGGCACGACAAGCTCTTCGCGCTCGGGGAGCACGCGGTGGCGGTCACCGAGCGGGCCCCGCTCCTGGAGGCGGTGAAGCGGGTCGCGGTGGTCGCGGAGGGCGACAGCCCCGTCCAGCTGGCCTTCGACGGGAGCGGTGTCCATCTGCAGGCCGGATACGAGGACGACGTGGCCTCGCAGCGGCTCCCCGCCACGCTGACCGGCGCCGCGTCGGTGACGGTGGCCTTCAACCCGGGCTATCTGCTGGACGCGCTCGGCTCGTTCGACGCGCCGGAGATCGCTCTGCGGCTGCTCGGTCCCGGGCAGCGGGCCCTGCTCACGGACTCCCTCGACGGCGGGGCCGGGACCCACCGCCATCTGCTGATGTCGGTGAAGCCCCTGGTCTGAGCCGGACGGGACTCAGAAGCCGCCGCCGCCGTCGAAGCCTCCACCGCCGTCGAAACCGCCGCCCCCGTCGAAGCCGCCGAAGTCGTTCGACCCGAAGTCGCCGGAGCTGAAGTCGGCCCCGGAGAAGTCACCGCCCTGGAAGTCCTGGAAGTCCCCGCCGCCGTACTCGGCGGCGTAGGCCGGGGTGGAGAGCGCCGAGCCGAGCAGGGTGCCCACGAGCAGGCCGGGCAGCATGCCGCCGCCGAAGTAGCCGCCGGCCCAGGGGCCGTACGCGGGCCCCGCCTCCCAGTACGGGCGGCGGCCGCCGGCGGTCTCGACGGTACGGGCCACCGGGTCGAGCCCGTCGTCCAGGCGGGCGGCGTCGGCGGCGCAGACCGGGATCTCCCGCGGCGGCCCGCCGGCCGGGGCCCAGCTGCGGTCCTCGGTGGCGGGGCCGTGGCGCGGGTCGAAGAAGCAGGGCGGGCGCCGCTCGGGCAGCGCCCGGCCCTCGCGGCGGGCGGCCAGCACGGCGAGCGAGAAGCGGCCGTCCTCCAGGGCCTGGGTGACCCCGCGCACGTCGTGCGGGCGGGTGGCCGAGCCCATCAGGGACTTGGCCCGGTCGTACGCGTCGAGGGCGCGCTCGTAGTCGCCGCGCATGGCGTCGTCGGCGCCGGCCTCGGCCGGGTGGAAGTCCAGCCGCTCCAGCTCCTCGCCGAAGGCGGTGATGTCCTCGTCGACGACGACCCGCAGGCGTTCGAGGGCCTCGCGCTCCTCGGCCTCCCGGCGGCGCCTCTTCTGCCGGACGACCGTGTAGGCGCCGGCGCCGGCGGCCACCACGACCGCGCCGAGGGTGATCAGTCCGCCGACCGGGACGTCCGAGCCGGTGCCGACCGCGCCCCAGGAGGCCGGGGCGGAGCCGCGCATGGCGGGCAGGGCCTGGTCGACGAAGTTGTCGAGCTCGGTCTTCGCGTCCACCCCGGGCTGCCGTACGGAGGTGACGAGGTTGTCCACGGCGTCGCGGGACATCACCGAACGGTCGGCGCCCGCGTCGAAGCCGTTGCCGAGGCGGACCGCGTAGAGCCCCGTGATGCCGGTCTGGGTGCGCAGGTTGCGCAGCAGGTTCTCGGGCGGGAACTGCGCGTTCGCGGGCAGAACGGCGACGAACAGCGGCTTGTCGGCATTCTTGATCTTCTGCGCGAGGGCGGCCGCGTCGGCCGTCGAGAGCTGCGCGGCGGCGCCTGGGTCGACGTAGACCGGGCCCTGTTTCAGGGCGGCGGCCACGTCGGGTACGCCCGTGGCCCTGGCCCCCACGGACGGGGCCAGGACCAGGAGCAGCATGAGCGCGAGGCCGACGAGGGCCGGCCACACGGATATCGCCCTGGTCCTCATGGTTCGACGCTACCCGAAACAGCACCGAACGAGACATAAAGGGCGAATTCCTTCGAGCCGGGACCGGCCCGGGACTACTCGGCGGGGTCGATGCCCGCCCGCAGCATCCCGTACGTGTAAGCGTCCTCCAGGGCCTGCCAGGAGGCGGCGATGACGTTCTCGCCGACGCCGACCGTGGCCCACTCGCCGTTGCCGTCGCTGGTGGTGACCAGGACCCGGGTCGTGGACTCGGTGCCGTGGCGGCCCTCCAGGATGCGCACCTTGTAGTCGATCAGCTCGAACTTGGCGAGCTGCGGGTAGATGCGCTCCAGGCCGACCCGCATCGCCCGGTCGAGGGCGTTGACGGGGCCATTGCCCTCGGCGGTGGCGACGATCCGCTCGCCCTTGGCCCACAGCTTCACGGTGGCCTCGTTGGCGTGGGTGCCGTCCGGGCGGTCCTCGACGATGGCGCGCCAGGACTCGGTGCGGAAGTAGCGGCGCGGCCGGCCCTCGGCCTCCTCGCGGAGCAGCAGCTCGAAGGAGGCGTCGGCGGCCTCGTAGGTGTAGCCCTTGAGCTCGCGCTCCTTGACCCGCTCGACGACCCGGGCGACCAGGGCGCGGTCGTCGCCCAGGTCGATGCCGAGCTCCTTGCCCTTGAGCTCGATGGAGGCGCGGCCGGCCATGTCGGAGACCAGCATCCGCATGGTGTTGCCGACCAGCTCCGGGTCGATGTGCTGGTAGAGGTCCGGGTCCACCTTGATGGCGGAGGCGTGCAGGCCCGCCTTGTGCGCGAAGGCGGAGACGCCCACGTACGGCTGGTGGGTGGAGGGGGTGAGGTTGACGACCTCGGCGATGGCGTGCGAGATCCGGGTCATCTCGGCCAGCGCGCCCTCGGGGAGCACCTTCTTGCCGTACTTGAGCTCCAGGGCCGCGACCACGGGGAAGAGGTTGGCGTTGCCGACCCGCTCGCCGTAGCCGTTGGCGGTGCACTGGACGTGAGTGGCGCCCGCGTCGACGGCGGCGAGGGTGTTGGCGACGGCGCAGCCGGTGTCGTCCTGGGCGTGGATGCCCAGGCGGGCGCCGGTGTCGGCGATGACGGTGGCGACCACGGCCTGCACCTGGGCGGGCAGCATGCCGCCGTTGGTGTCGCAGAGGACGACGACGTCGGCGCCGGCCTCGTGCGCGGCCCGGACGACGTCCTTGGCGTAGCCGGGGTTCTCCTTGTAGCCGTCGAAGAAGTGCTCGCAGTCGACGAACACGCGGCGACCCTGGGAGCGCAGGTAGGAGACGGTGTCGCGGACCATCTCCAGGTTCTCTTCGAGGGTGGTGCGCAGCGCCAGCTCGACGTGCCGGTCGTGCGACTTGGCGACGAGGGTGATCACCGGGGCGCCGGAGTCGAGCAGCGCCTTGACCTGCGGGTCGTCGGCGGCGTTGCCGCCGGCCCTGCGGGTGGCGCCGAAGGCGACGAGCTGCGCGTTCCTGAACGCGATCTCCTGCCGGGCGCGGGCGAAGAACTCGGTGTCACGGGGGTTGGCACCGGGCCAGCCGCCCTCGATGAAGCCGACGCCGAAGTCGTCGAGGTGCCGCGCGATGGTCAGCTTGTCCGCGACGGTGAGGTTGATGCCCTCGCGCTGCGCTCCGTCGCGCAGCGTCGTGTCGAAGACATGGAAACTGTCGTCGAGGCGGCCGGCGTCGAGACGCGGGCTCTCGCCGTTCTCCGTGCTCATGACTGTGATGGCTCCTGTCGGATGTGGCTCCGGAAGGTCTGGATCCACTTGCCCCCATTCTCACGCGCCGTCCGCTTCCGGCGGTGGTGAGGCCGGAAAACGAAAAAACCCCTCGCGGGTGCGAGAGGTCTGCGCGCGGGTCTGGGGCACGGTGGCCGCTGCCGCGGGGGTGGAGTCCCGCGGTTCAGCGGTCACTGCGGACCGGCGCGCTGCTGCCGATAATCATGGCGGTAGCAAGCACGTCGGCAGTCTGCCACACCCGCTCGCGGGCCCGGACACGAATCTCACGATGCGGAATCCACGGCGTTCCCGGGGGTGCGCACGGGCCCGGCGTCGGCGTCCTTCCGCCCGGCGGCCGCCCCCTCGGCCCCCGTCCCCGCGCGGCCCACCCGGCCGAGGTCGATGTCGCGGGTCTCGCGCATGGTGACGTACACGACCAGGGAGACGGCCGCGCAGCCGGCGACGTACCAGTAGTAGCCGGACTCGATCCCGGCGTCCTTGAACCACAGGGCCACGTACTCGGCGGTGCCGCCGAACAGGGCGTTGGCGACGGCGTACGGCAGGGCGACGCCGAGGGCGCGCACGCCGGTCGGGAAGAGCTCGGCCTTCACGCAGGCGTTGATCGACGTGTAGCCGGTGACGACGACGAGCGCGAGCAGGGCGAGCCCGAGGGCGGGCCAGAAGGAGCCCGCGTGCCGCAGCATCGTCATGATCGGCACGGTCAGGAGGGTGGAGCCGACCGCGAAGGTGATCAGCAGCGGGCGGCGCCCGATCCGGTCGGAGAGCCGGCCGGCCAGCGGCTGGAGGCAGGCGAAGACGATCAGCGCGCAGAAGGACACCAGGGTGGCGGTCTGCTTGGGCAGTCCCGCGGAGTTGGACAGGTACTTCGTGAGGTAGGTGGTGTACGTGTAGTAGGCCACCGTGCCGCCCATGGTCAGCGCGACGACGAGGAAGGCCTCGCCCCGGTGCGCCCACAGGGCCCTGAGGGTGCCCTTCTCGCCGCCCGGGACACCGGAGTCGGCGGTCTCCTCGTACACCTCCGTCTCCAGCATGGTGCGGCGCAGGTAGAAGACCACGGCCGCGCCGAGGGCGCCGACGACGAAGGGGATGCGCCAGCCCCAGCTGTGCAGGGCCTCGGCGGACATGGTCCGCTGGAGGACGATCTGCAGTCCCAGGCCGATGATCTGACCGGCCGTCATCGACACGTACTGGAAGCTGGAGGCGAAGCCGCGGTGCCGCGGGGCGGAGGCCTCGGTGAGGTAGGTGGCGCTGGCGGCGTACTCGCCACCGACGGAGAGCCCCTGGAGCAGCCGGGCGACGAGCAGGACGGCTGCCCCGCCGTATCCCGCGACGGCGTACGTCGGCGCTACGGCGATCAGGACGGCCGACGCGGACATCAGCGTCACGGTGAGGGTGAGGGCCGCCTTGCGGCCCTTGCGGTCACCGACCCGGCCGAGCAGCCAGCCGCCGACCGGGCGCATGAAGAAGCCGACGGCGAAGATGCCGGCGGTGTTCATGAGCTTGGCGGTGTCGTTGCCCTCGGGGAAGAACGCCCCCGCGAAATAGGTCGCGAAGCTCGCGTACACGAACCAGTCGAACCACTCGACCATGTTGCCGGCCGAACCGACCCAGATCTTCTTCCAGTGCTCTCGTCCCATGGCCCCGAACCGTGCCGGAGACGGCCGGGCGACAACAAGGGTGCATCGCGCAACGATCAGGAGTACTTGCGTGCCTAAAGATCACGGAAGCAGGGTTTCGGCGACGAACTCCCTTACGTGACCGAGCACTTGCTCACGCCCGGTCCCCGGAATGCCGACCGCGACATGGACGCTGAACCCGTCGAGCAGGGCGCGCATCCGGTGCGCGAACCGGTCCGGGTCGACCGCCCGGAACTCCCCGCGCGAGACGCCCTCGGCGAGGATCGCCACGAGGTCCCGGTGCCAGGCGCCCTCGATCGCGGCCTGCCGGGCACGGGCGTCGTCGTCGGCGTTCTGCGAGCGGTTCCAGACCTCCAGCCACAGCGTCCAGTGCGGGTCGCGCGGCCCGTCCGGCACGTACACGTCCACATAGCCGTCCAGCCGCTGCCGGGCGGTCCCCGGCCCGGACAGCAGGGCGCTGCGCTCGGCCCCGAGCCGGCCCTCGCTCCACTCCAGGGTCTGCAGCAACAGCTCGTCCTTGGTGCGGAAGTAGTAGAGCAGGTGCCCGCTGCTCATCCCGACCTGCCGCCCGAGCCCGGCCATGGTCAGTCCGTCGAGCCCACGCTCGGCGATGGTGTCCATGGCGGCGGCGAGCACGTCCTCACGGGGCGGTGCGGCCTGGTTGCGCCGGCGGGGGTGGGGGGTCGGGTTGCTGCTCTGACTCACTCGTACGTTCTACAGGATCGGGCGGTGTCCGGATCGGGTGGCGGCCGGGGCCCGGGCCCGTCCGTCCGGCGGATCGGGAACGGACGGGCCCGGGGCACGCCTCAGACGACCGGCGGGCGGCCCAGGCGGCACATGTGCCAGACCGTGGTCCAGCGCATGGGGCGGCGGGTGCCCCCGCTGCGGCGGACGCCCTCGAAGAAGCCGCCGAACCAGGCGCGCAGCCCCGGCAGGGAGCGGGTGCGGGCCAGGGTGAGCAGCGTCCAGACGCCCAGGTAGACGGGGACGAGCGGGGCCGGCAGATTGCGCTTGGCCAGCCAGACGCGGTTGCGGGCGGTCATGCGGTGGTAGACCGCGTGCCGGGCCGGGCTGGTCTTGGGGTGCTGCAGCAGCAGCGTCGGCTCGTACCGCACGCTCCAGCCCGCGTCGAGGGCGCGCCAGGCGAGGTCGGTCTCCTCGTGGGTGAAGAAGAACTCCTCGGGCCAGCCGCCGATCCCGTCGAGCATCCGCATCGAGAGGCCGTGGCCGCCGCCGAGGAAGGTGGTCACCTCGCCGCCGCGCATCGGGTCCGAGGCGCCGATCCGCGGCACGTGCCGCCGCTGCGTCTCGCCGTTCTCGTCGGCGATGCGGAAGGACACGATGCCGAGCCCCGGATCGGCCTCGTACAGGTCGGCGAGCCGCCGGAAGACGTCCGTGTCGACGAGCAGGCCGTCGTCGTCGAGGTCCACGAGCACGTCGACGTCGCCGAAGCCCCGGAGCGTCTCGATGGCGACGTTCCGGCCGCCGGACACCCCGCGGTTCTCCGGCAGCTCGACCCCGTGCACGCCCTCGGGGAGCTGGGCGAGGGACCCGACGCCGTTGCCGATGACGACCACGCGGGTGGCCGGCTCGTCCTGCCCGGCCACGGAGGCGAGCAGGGCCCGCAGCTCCTCGGGTCGGTTCCCCATCGTCAGCACCGCCACACCCACACGCGGTCGCGCCACAGCCCCACTCCGTCCCTGCACCGAAACACCGGACACCTGTTCTCAGGTCCCGCGATGCTAGCGGCCCGGCGGCGCCTTCCGTTCACCCGGAGGGAGGGCGCCGCACGTCCGGTGTCCACCCGGGCGGCTCCGGGGGCCGCGCCCGGCTCAGACCGCGGGCTGCTGCTGGGTGATGCAGTGGATGCCGCCACCGCCCGCGAAGATGGGCCGGGCGTCGACCAGGACCACCTCGCGCTCCGGGAACAGGCGGCGGAAGATCTCCGCGGCGACCTCGTCGTGCGGGTCGTCGAAGGCGCACAGGACCACGCCGCCGTTGCAGAGGTAGTGGTTGATGTACGAGTAGTCGACCCAGTCGCCCTCCTCGTCCTTCAGGACGGTCGGGGCCGGCACCTCGATGACCTCCAGGGGACGGCCCTGGGCGTCGGTCTGGCCGCGGAGCAGGTTGACGTAGAGACGGGAGCGCTCGAAGTCGGGGTGCTGGGGGTTCTGCTGGCTGTGCACCAGGACGGTGCCGGGGCGGGCGAAGGCGGCGACGATGTCGACGTGGCCCTGGGTGCCGAAGAGGCCGTAGTCGCCGGCCAGGCCGTGCGGGAGCCAGATCGCCTTGGTGGTGCCGAGCTTGGCGTGGATCTCCGTCTCGACGTCCTGGCGGTTCCACTCGGGGTTGCGGCCCGAACCGAGCTGCACGGTGTCCGTGAGCAGGACGGTGCCCTCGCCGTCCACGTGGATGGCGCCGCCCTCGTTCACGAGCGCGCTGCTCACCACGGGCACGCCCGCCGCGTCCGCCACGTGGCGGGCGATCTTCGAGTCGTGCTCCCAGCGGGCCCAGTCCTGCGCGCCCCAGCCGTTGAAGACCCAGTCCACGGCGGCGAGCCGGCCCTCCTCGTCCTTCACGAAGGTGGGGCCGATGTCGCGCATCCAGGCGTCGTCGAGCTCGCGCTCGACCAGCTCCACGTCCTCGCCGAGGAGGGCCCGGGCCGAGTCGGCGTCACCGGGGGCGACGACCATCGTCACGGGCTCGAAGCGGCGCACGGCGCGGGCCACGGACGCCCAGGCGGCGCGGGCGACGGCCAGCTCCTCCTCGTTGGTGAAGGTGGGGTTGGGGCTGGGCCAGGCCATCCAGGTGCGCTCGTGCGGGGTCCACTCGGCGGGCATGCGGTACGTCATGGTCACGGGTCCTAGGGAGATCAGAGGAAGTAGAGGCGGTTGAGGGAGACGGACTCCGCCGCCTCGGAGCGGATCGGCGAGCCGTCGAGGGAGACGAGGCCGGTACGGCCGTCGACCTGGACGTCGCCGATCCGGGAGTTGAGCAGCAGGTCGGCCGGGCCGATGCCGCGGGTGCCGCGCACGGGGACGCGACGGCGCCGGGTCGGCATGCGGTCGGAGCCGAGGTCGACCGCGGCCTGGGCGACGAACGCGACAGAGATGTCGGCCGGGGTCGCTCCATGGGCGCCGAACAGCGGTCCGAGGACGAGCGGTTCGCAGGTGTCGGTGGCGGCGTTCGGGTCGCCGACGACGCCCCACGCGGGGAAGCCGGA
This sequence comes from Streptomyces sp. NPDC053431, assembly GCF_044544925.1. Taxonomy (NCBI): domain Bacteria; kingdom Bacillati; phylum Actinomycetota; class Actinomycetes; order Kitasatosporales; family Streptomycetaceae; genus Streptomyces; species Streptomyces sp. NPDC053431. The sequence continues at coordinate 215,399 of NZ_JBITXX010000009.1, forward strand.
CTTGAGCACCAGCTGCGGCTTCGCGCCGAAGAACTCGGGCCGCCACAGCACGATGTCGGCCAGCTTCCCGACCTCGATGGAGCCGATCTCGTGCGCGAGACCGTGCGCGATCGCCGGGTTGATCGTGAGCTTGGCCATGTAGCGCAGGACACGCGCGTTGTCGTCGTGCGCGCCGTCGCCCTCCATGGGACCGAGCTCGGCCTTCATCTTGCCCGCCATGGCGAAGGTCCGCCGGACGGTCTCGCCCGCGCGGCCCATGCCCTGGGCGTCGGACGAGGTGATGCCGATCGCGCCGAGGTCGTGCAGGACGTCCTCCGCGCCCATCGTCCCGGCCCGGATCCGGTCGCGCGCCATGGCGGCGTCCCCGGGCAGGTCGGTCTTCAGGTCGTGGACGGAGACGATCATGCCGTAGTGCTCGGCGACCGCGTCGCGCCCGAAGGGGAGCGTGGGGTTGGTGGAGGAGCCGATGACGTTCGGCACGCCCGCCATCTTGAGGACGTTGGGGACGTGGCCGCCGCCGCAGCCCTCGATGTGGAAGGCGTGGATCGTCCGGCCCTCCAGGACGCTCAGGGTGTCCTCGACCGACAGGCACTCGTTCAACCCGTCGCTGTGCAGCGCCACTTGTACGTCGTGCTCCTCGGCGACCCGCAGCGCGGTGTCGAGGGCGCGGGTGTGGGCGCCCATGTCCTCGTGGACCTTGAAGCCGGAGGCACCGCCCTCGGCGAGGGCCTCGACCAGCGGGGCCGGGTCCGAGGAGGAGCCCCGGCCGAGGAAGCCGATGTTGACGGGCCAGGCGTCGAAGGCGTTGAAGGCGTGGCGCAGCGCCCACGGGGAGTTGACGCCGACGCCCCACACGGGGCCGAACTCCTGGCCGATGACCGTGGTGACGCCGCTGGCGAGCGAGGCCTCCATGATCCGCGGGGAGAGCAGGTGGACGTGGGTGTCGACGGCGCCCGCGGTGGCGATCAGGCCCTCGCCGGAGACGATCGAGGTGCCGGTGCCGACGACGACGTCGACCCCGTCGAGGGTGTCGGGGTTGCCGGCCCGGCCGATGGCATGGATCCGGCCCTCGCGGATGCCGATGGACACCTTGCGGATGCCCTGCACGGCGTCGATCACGAGGACGTTGCTGATCACGACGTCACAGGTCTCACGGACCGCGGCGGCCTTGAGGAGGAGGCCGTCGCGGGCGGTCTTGCCGAAGCCCGCGAGGAACTCGTCACCGGGCTTCTGCGCGTCGGACTCGACGCGCACGACGAGGCCGGAGTCACCCAGGACGACCCGGTCACCGGCGCGGGGGCCGTGCACGGAGGCGTACTCGTAGGGGTCCATCACTCACCCTCCTTCGGGGCGTCAGCGCCGAGATATCCGCAGGCCGCGGCCCTGCGCAGGGCCTCTTCCCTCGCCCCGGGGGCGTCCAGCGGGCCGTCGACCAGGCCCGCGAAGCCGATGGCCACGCGCGCGCCGCCGATCGGTACGAGCCCGACCTCGGCCTCGCCGCCCGGGTCGAAGCGGAAGGAGGCACCGGCCGGGATGGCGAGCCGCATGCCGTAGGCGGCGGCGCGGTCGAAGTCGAGGCGCGGGTTGGCCTCGAAGAAGTGGAAGTGCGAGGTGACGCTGACCGGGACGGCGGCCGTGTTGCGCACGTTCAGCCGGACCACCGGCTCGGCCTCCTCGTACCCGGCCCCGGGCAGCAGCGCGCCCGGCGCATCCGCGCCCAGCGTGCCCCCGCCGATGGGGTCGGAGACCACCGCGAGCCGGGAGCCGTCGTCGAAGACGGCCTCGACGTGGACCTCGGTGACGACGTCTGCGACGCCCGGGAGGACGTCCTCGGGTCCGAGGACGGAACGGGCCGCCTCGATCGCCTCGGCGAGTCGCTTGCCGTCGCGGGCCGCCTCGCAGACGGTGTCCGCGATGAGCGCGGTCGCCTCGGGCACATTGAGCCGCAGGCCCCGGGCCCGGCGGGCGCGGGCGAGCTCGGCGGCGCCGAAGAGCAGCAGCCGGTCGCGTTCCGTTGGGGTCAGTCGCACGTCCGTACACCTCCTGTTTGAGTGCCACTCTAAATGTTGTCACGGCATCTTCCAAGCATTGACGTGGCTGTCCGCGATGAGTCACATTGATTGACATTGAGCGTCGCTCTAAACCCCCCACGTCCCGCCCGCCCCCACCCCCGTCCCCCAGGGAGTCCCCATGGCGATAGAACAGCGCGGAGTCGACACCATCCCCGAGGTGGAACGCACCAGCGGCCCCCGTGACCTCGTCTCGATCCTGCTCGGCTCCAACCTCTGCCTCGGAGTGATCGTCTTCGGCTGGCTGCCGGTGTCCTTCGGCCTCGGCCTGTGGGCCTCGGTGACCTCGGTCGTCGCCGGCACCCTGGTCGGCGTGGCGGTCACCGCCCCGCTCGCGCTCGTCTCGCTGCGCACCGCCACCAACCTGTCCACCTCCTCCGGCGCCTTCTTCGGCGTACGCGGCCGGCTGGTCGGCTCGGTGGTCGGCCTGCTGCTCTCCCTCGGCTACACCGCGCTGACCCTGTGGATCGGCGGCGACGTGATGGTGGGCACGCTGGAGCGCCTCGTCGGGCTGCCCACCGGCGGCGCGGCGCACGCGGCCGTGTACGCGCTGCTCGCCGCTCTCACCGTGGTCGGCGCCGTCTACGGCTACCGGCTGCTGCTCAAGCTGAGCCAGGCCCTCGCGGTCGGCATGACCGTGCTGCTCGCCATCGGACTCGTCGCGTACGCCGGCGACTTCACCACCGCCGCGGTGCCCGACACCCCGTACCTGCTCGGCTCGTTCTGGCCGACCTGGCTGCTCTCCGCGGTCGCCGCCGGCCTCAGCGGCCCGGTCGCCTTCATCACCCTGCTCGGCGACTACACCCGCTACATCTCGCCCGAGCGGCACAGCCCGAAGAAGGTCTGGCGCGCCACCTGTCTCGGCCTGGTCATCGGCCTGCTGGTGCCGCAGCTCTTCGGTACGTTCACGGCGCTCGCCGCCCGGGGCGGCGCCGACTACGCCGGCCCGCTCGTCGCGGCCTCGCCCGTCTGGTATCTGGTGCCGCTGCTGATCGCCGCGACCGCCGGCTCGGTCGGCAACGCCGGCCTGATGCTCTACTCGATGGGCCTCGACCTCGACGCGATCCTGCCCAAGGCGACCCGCGCCCGCGCCACCCTCGTCGTGGCGGCGGTGGCCACCGCCTTCGTCTTCCTCGGCCACTTCGCCTCGGACGCGCAGACCGCCATGACCTCGTTCGTGCTGCTGCTCACCGCGATCGGCACGCCGTGGGCCGTGATCACCCTGATCGGGCACCGGCGCTGTCGCGGCGTCTACGACGCGGAGGCGCTCCAGGTCTACAACCGGCGCTCGCGCGGCGGCGTCTACTGGTTCTCGGCCGGCTGGCACCCGCGCGCCACCGCCTCCTGGGCGATCGGCGCGGCCGTCGGCCTGGCCGGCGTGTCGACCCCGCTCTACGAGGGCCCGCTGCTCTCCCTGACCGGCGGGATCGACTGCAGCTTCGTGCTGTCCGGGATCGTGGGCGGTGTGCTGTACGCGGTGCTGACCCCGGCCGGGAAGACGCGGACGCCCGGGACGGTGACCGTCCCGGGCGCACTGGCGGAGCCGGACCTGGTGGACTCGGAGTCGTAACCCCGGTCCCAGGACCTACTTGCCCAGTTCGTGCATCCAGCCGTGGACGTCCTCGGACTTCCCGGTCTGGATGGCGAGCAGGGCCTCACGCAGCTTCATGGTGACCTCACCGGGCTCGCCGCCCGACTGCTGCCACTCGCCCCGGGCGGACTTGACCGTGCCGACCGGGGTGATGACGGCCGCGGTGCCGCAGGCGAAGACCTCGGTGAGGGTGCCGTTCGCGGTGTCGGCCTGCCACTGGTCGATGGAGACGCGGGCCTCCTCGGCCTCGTAACCGAGGTCCTCGGCGACCTTGAGGAGGGAGTCACGGGTGATGCCCGCGAGCAGCGAACCGGTGAGGGTCGGCGTGACGATCTTGTTGCCGTACACGAAGTACAGGTTCATGCCGCCGAGTTCCTCGACCCACTTGTGCTCGACCGCGTCGAGGTAGCAGACCTGGTCGCAGCCCTTCGCCGCCGCCTCGGCCTGCGCCAGCAGGGAGGCCGCGTAGTTGCCGCCGGTCTTGGCGTCGCCCATGCCGCCGGGGACGGCACGGACGCGGTCCTCCGAGGCCCAGATGGAGACGGGCTTCACGCCGCCCGGGAAGTACGGGCCGGCCGGGGAGGCGATGACGACGAACAGGTACTCGTTGGCCGGACGGACGCCCAGGCCGACCTCGGTCGCGATCATGAACGGACGCAGGTAGAGCGAGGCCTCGCCACCGTGCTCCGGGACCCACGCCATGTCCTGCCGGACCAGCACGTCACAGGCCTCGACGAAGGTCTCGACCGGCAGCTCGGGCATGCCGAGCCGGTGCGCGGAGCGCTGGAAGCGGCGGGCGTTGGCGTCGGGGCGGAAGCTGGCGACGGAACCGTCGGGGCGGCGGTAGGCCTTCAGGCCCTCGAAGATCTCCTGCGCGTAGTGCAGGACGTTCGTCGCGGGGTCGAGGGAGAGCGGGCCGTACGGCACGAGCTGACCGTCGTGCCAGCCGCGGCCCTCCGTCCAGCGGATGGTGACCATGTGGTCGGTGAAGTGCCGGCCGAATCCCGGATTGGCCAGGATCGCCTCGCGCTCCGCGTCGGACAGCGGGCTGGAGGAGGGCTTGAGCTCGATGGTGGGCGTCGTCATGAGTGCTTGTCCTTCACCGGTTGTGTGTGTCGGACCGCGCTCACGCCGCTCCGCAGTCACGCAAGTCACTGCTAGGACGTCCGAGCTTTCCCGCATGCCGCGGCCCCACGTTCGATTATCGCGCGTGGGGGACGCTGCACGAAACGGTGTGTGCGCGGTCCAAGGGTTCGATGGTGGCACCCGACGACCGCATAGGTACAGCCGCCGGGTGCGTGGTCGCGACCCGGCGGCTGGGTGGGAGTTCAGCGGCGGGTCAGCTCGCTACGCGTACCGCGAGCGCGTCACCGATCTGGTCCGTCGTACGGACGCTGTCCCCGCGCTCCGTGAGGTCGGCGGCGACGGCCGCCTCGATCCGGGCGGCCTCGGCCTCGTGGCCGAGGTGGCGCAGGAGGAGGGCGACGGAGAGGACGGTGGCCGTCGGGTCGGCCTTGCCCTGGCCCGCGATGTCCGGCGCGGAGCCGTGGACCGGCTCGAACATGGACGGGAACTCGCCGCTCGGGTTGATGTTGCCCGAGGCGGCGACGCCGATGCCGCCGGAGACGGCCGCGGCGAGGTCGGTGATGATGTCGCCGAAGAGGTTGTCGGTGACGATGACGTCGAAGCGGGCCGGGTCGGTGACGAGGAAGATCGTCGCGGCGTCGACGTGCAGGTAGTCGGTCGTGACCTCGGGGAACTCGGCCGCGACCTTGTGGAAGATGTTCGTCCAGAGGTGGCCCGCGAAGGTCAGGACGTTGTTCTTGTGGACCAGCGTCAGCTTCTTGCGCGGGCGGGCCTGGGCACGGGCGAAGGCGTCCCGGACCACGCGCTCGACACCGTAGGCCGTGTTGACGGAGACCTCGGTGGCGACCTCGTGCGGGGTGCCCTTGCGAATGGTGCCGCCGTTGCCGGTGTACGGGCCCTCGGTGCCCTCGCGGACGACGACGAAGTCGATCTCCGGCTGGCCGGCGAGCGGGGTGGCGACACCGGGGAGCAGCTTGGAGGGGCGCAGGTTGACGTGGTGGTCGAAGGCGAAGCGCAGCTTCAGCAGGAAGCCCCGCTCCAGGACGCCGGACGGGACCGACGGGTCGCCGATCGCGCCGAGCAGGATCGCGTCGTGCTGCTTGAGGGCGTCGAGGTCGGCGTCGGTGAGGGTCTCACCGGTGGCGTGGTAGCGCTTGGCGCCGAAGTCGTACTCCTTCGTCTCCAGCTTCACATCCTGGGGAAGCACGGCCGCGAGGACCTTGAGGCCCTGGGCCACGACCTCCTGGCCGATGCCGTCGCCGGGGATGACTGCGAGATCGATGCTGTGAGACATGTCGGCACCCTACTCTTCGTCCCATCGTCTGACACATCATGTCCAGGATGCGGACGATCCTCCTGCTCGCGGGGAGGCGCGCCGCCGATGATGGAGCCATGACGCACGCCTTCGGAGAGATCGGAACGTTCGAGGAACTGGTGGCGGAGGCGTCCCGGGCGCCTGTGGACGGCTGGGACTTCTCCTGGCTGGACGGCAGGGCGACCGAGGAACGCCCGTCCTGGGGGTATCAGCGCCTGATCGGCGAGCGGCTCGCCACGGTCACGGCCTCGCTGGACGTCCAGACCGGCGGCGGGGAGGTGCTCGCCGGCGTGCCGGTGCTGCCGCCGACGGCGGCGGCCACCGAGTCCTGGCCGCCGAACATCGCCCGGGCCACGGAGCTGCTGCATCCGCGCGGGGTCGTGGTGGTGGCCGATCCGGACGAGCCGCCGCTGCCGTTCGGCGACGCGGCCTTCGACCTGGTGACCAGCCGGCACCCGACCACCGTGTGGTGGACGGAGATCGCCCGGGTGCTGCGCCCCGGGGGCACGTATCTCGCCCAGCACGTGGGGCCGGCCAGCGTGTGGGAGCTGGTGGAGCACTTCCTGGGGCCGCAGCCCGAGGCGGCCCGGCTGCGGCATCCCGACGACGAGAGCGCGGCGGCCCGCGCCGCCGGTCTCGACGTCGTCGACCTGCGGGCGGAGCGGCTGCGGATGGAGTTCCACGACGTGGGGGCCGTGGTCTGGTTCCTGCGCAAGGTGATCTGGATCATGCCGGGCTTCACGGTGGAGCGCCAGCTGACGCGGTTGCGCGAGCTGGACGCGCGGATCCGGGAGCGGGGCCCCTTCGTGGCGCACGCGGCGCGGACGCTGATCGAGGCGCGGAAGCCGGAGCGGTGACGAGGCGCGGGCGGTGACGGAGCGCGGGCGGTGACCGGTGGGGCCCCGGCGGCGTGGGCGGAGTCCGCGGGGGTGCGGAGACCCGCGGACGCCGGAGGGTGCGCCGGTGCGGCGGTCAGTGACCGGTGGCGCCGCCGTTGTCGCGGCGGTCGAGGGCGCGCTGGAGGGCGGCGGCGGCGTTCTTGCGGGCCTCGTCGTTGGGGCGGGTGGTGGAGTGGCGGACGCGGCGGGCGGTCTGAGCGGCCATGAGGGATCGACTCCTTGAGATCAGTGGTGATCCGGATGTGCGGAGATCAGTGGTGATCGAAGGCGCCGGAAGGGGCGGGGAGCGCCGCCGCAGGGGTTGCCTGCCTAGGGGCATCGCGCTCGCGTCCGCCTGCGCTCGATGGAGCGGGACGTTCGGCTTCTACAAAGCTAGGGCAGGAGCCCGCATCTGTCTCCACAATTACTCGGACTTCCTACTATCTGAGACGGCGATCAACCCGCCCGGCCGCGAAGCTCGCGGATCAGCGCCCGTACCGCAAGGGATTTCGCCAGCTCAGGGGTGGTGACATAGCCGACCGAGCGGGTCGGCCGGTCCGGTCCGAGATCGGTGATCTCCACCGAGGGCGGTGCTCCGATCAGGGACAGTTCCGGCATCACGGCCATGCCGAAACCACTGCTCACCATCGAGAGCACTGCTCCGTCGTCCTCGGCCTCCACGGTCGCCGCCGGCAGCCACTCCTGGGCGGCCCACCACTCCCGGGTGTAGGAGGTGCAGTTCTCCGCCCAGTCGACCAGCGGCAGCGAGCGCGGCGCCGGATGCCCGGCCGGGTGGACCAGCGCGTACCCCTCCTCCAGGAGAACCCCGCCGACCAGGGCGGGCGGCACGGGCGAGGTGGTGCCGAGGGTCGCGATGCCGAGGTCGGCCCGCCCGTCGAGGACCTCGCCGGCGGTGCCGCGCCCCACCTCCCGCACGATCCGCACCTCGGGCGCCAGCTCCGGGTGACGGGCCGTCAGGCGGGCCAGGGCGCCGGGCAGCAGGTGCAGGGCGGCACTGCGGAAGGCGGCGATCCGCAGCGGACCGGCGACGGCCTCGTCAGCGCCGCCGGCGGCCGCGCCGCGCACCTCCGCCCCCATCACGTCGAGCAGCCGCAGCACCCGCCGGGCGTGCGCGAGCGCCCGCTCGCCGGCCGCGGACGGGGTGGCCCCGGCGCGGCCCCGGTCGAAGAGGACGGCCCCGAGCTTGCGCTCGCTCGCCCGGACCGAGTGGGAGACGGCCGACTGCGTCATGCCGAGCGCGGCCGCGGCGGCGGAGAACCCGCCCTCGCGCCCGACGGCGAGCAGCACGCGCAGTTCGTTCGGCGTCGGATAGGGGTCGGTCGTCAGGGTTCTCACCTCGGAGTATGAGCAGGATTGATGGATCGCTCGATGCCATCGACGCAACCTACTCCCCGGCCGCGCGATTCCTCCCTACGGTCTGCGGCATGACGAACGAGACCATGATCACCGTCCAGCAGACCGCCCGCCCCCAGGGCTTCCCGACCCCCCTCCTCTTCGACTTCGTCGAGTCCCCGGTGCCCGCGCCCGAGCCGGGCACGGCCCTGGTCGAGAACCTGCTCTGGTCCGTGGACCCGTACCACCGCGAGGCGATGGACGGCGACTTCCTGTGGAGCCTGAACGCGCCCATGGAGGGCCGCACCCTCGGCCGGGTCCTGGACTCGCGGGACCCCGCGCTGCGCCCCGGCGACCTCGTCATGCACCGCAAGGGCTGGCGGACCCACTCGCTGGTCACGCACGCCGAGGTCCGCCCGGTGCCGGACCTCGGCCCCGGCGTCCCGCTCGCCGCGCACCTCAGCCTGCTCGGCGGCACCGGCCTCTCCGCGTACGTGGGTCTGACCCGGATCGCCCGGCTGCAGCCCGGCGAGGACCTGTTCGTGTCGGCCGCGGCCGGCGGGGTCGGCACGGCGGCCGGCCGCTTCGCCCGGCTGCTCGGCGCCGGGCGGCTGGTCGGCAGCGCGGGCTCGGCGCGGAAGGTCGCGCACCTCACCGAGCGGGTGGGCTTCGACGCGGCCTTCGACTACCACGACGGGCCGGTCACCGAACTCCTCGCGAAGGCGGCGCCGGACGGTCTCGACGCGGTCCTCGACGGGGTGGGCGGCGACCACCTGGAGGCCTCGATCGCCTCGCTGCGCGCGTTCGGACGGATCGCCTGGGTCGGCGCCGTCGCCCAGTACCACTCCCTGGCCACTCCCCCGCCGGCCCCCCACAACCTCTTCGACGTGGTGGAGAAGAGCATCCGCCTGGAGGGCTTCCTGGTGCGCGACCACATGGACGCCCAGGAGGAGCTGTACGACTTCGCCGTGCCGCACCTCCGGTCCGGGAGCCTGGAGCTCGACACCACGGTCGTCGAGGGCTTCGAGCACATCGTCACGGCGTTCCTGGGGATGCTGCGCGGCGAGAACATCGGGAAGATGCTGGTCGCCCGCCCGGGGCTGGATGGCTAGCTAGATTGCGTTCCTACCTATGTAGTGATGGAATGCCGCCATGGCCGCAGAACGTCGCTCCAGCTGGCTCAAGGGAGTCCTCGACCTGCTCGTCCTCTCCTGCCTGACCGACGGTGAGAGTTACGGGTACGAGATCGCGAAGTCACTCGCCGAGGCGGGCCTCGGCGAGATCAAGGGCGGGACGCTGTATCCCGTGCTGAACCGCCTGGAGGAGGCGGGACTCGTCGAGGCCGAGTTCCGGGCCGCCGAGCGCGGCCCCGGGCGGCGCTACTACCGGCTCACCGGGCCGGGCCGGACGCACCTCGCGGCCGAGAGCGAGGCCTGGACCGAGTTCCACCGGGCCGTACAAGGCAAGCTGCACCCAGGGGGAAGCACTTCATGACCGCGTACTTCGACGACCTGACCGCCGCCCTGCGCGCCGCGGGCGTGCCCGAGGAGCAGATCACCGCGACCGTCGCCGATCTGCGGGGGCACGTGGCGGAGACGGGGACCGCGCCGGAGGAGGAGTTCGGGCCCGTCGCGCGGTTCGCCGCCTCACTGGGCGGGCGCGCGCCCGAGCCCGAGGAGCCCGGCGCGGCGGCGGAGCACTGGACCTGGACCGCCGACCTCTTCAACGACCGGCGGATGCTCGCGGTCCACGGCGACCAGGGCTGGGAGGTCGAGTCGCTGGACCCGCTCGGCCGGTTCGTCTGCCGGCGGGCGCCGGGAGCCGCGCTGCGCTGGGAGTACCGCCGGGAGGTGATCGCCGGCCGGCGGCGCGCCCGGATGCTGGGCGAACTCTCGCCCGAAGGCTGGGAGTTGTGCGGCGAGTGGCTGGTGTACGGCTACTTCAAGCGCCCCAGGGCGGCGACGGCGGGCCCCGCGGGTGCGCTGGACACCCTGCCCGAGACGCCCCGCCGGTGGCTGTTCCTGAGCCGCCGGGGCAAGGTCGTGCTCGCGGCGTGGGCGGCGCTGGTGCTGGCGTCGACGGGGGCCTTCTTCGTCGGGGTCCTGGGGATGTCGGGCCTCGCGATCACCCTGGCGCTGGGCTCGATGGTGTCCGGGGTGTACACCGCGCACCTGGAGTCGACGAAGCCCGGGAGAGGGTCGGCTTCCTGAACTTCCCACCTCCCACTCGGAACTTCTAACCCCTCAATACTTCTTGACAGGTTAGGCGCGGCACGGTTGACTCTCCTCGTAACCAGTCATCAAGCAATGAGGGGTTAGAGAGATGTCCGTGCTGCCGATCCACCACCGCACCGTCACCGTCCGCGGCCACGAGATCTTCTACCGGGAGGCGGGCCCCGCCGACGCCCCCGTCCTGCTCCTCCTGCACGGCTTCCCGACCAGCTCGCGCATGTTCCGCGACCTGATCCCGCTGCTCGCCGACCGCTACCGGCTCATCGCCCCCGACCACCTCGGCTTCGGCCGCAGCGCCGCGCCGGACGCCGCCGACTTCTCGTACACCTTCGCCGAACTGGCGGCGCTCACCTCGGAGTTCACGGAGACACTCGGCCTCGACCGGTTCGCGGTCTACATCCAGGACTACGGCGCCCCGATCGGCCTGCGGCTGGCCCTCGCCCACCCCGAGCGGATCACCGCGATCGTCTCGCAGAACGGCAACGCCTACCTGGAAGGCCTCGGCGCCGACGCCTGGGCCCCCGTCCTCGCGCTGATCGCCGAGCGCACCCCGGAGACCGAGGCCCCGGTCCGCGCCATCCGCTCCCTCGACGGCATCCGCTGGCAGTACGAGACGGGCGTGCCCGCCGAGTACCGCGACCTCCTCGACCCCGACGCCTGGGAGCACGACGCGGCCCTGATGGCGCGCGAGGGCCAGGACGGGATCCAGCTCGGCCTGATCGCCGACTACGGCTCCAACTTCGCCCTGTACCCCGCCTTCCAGGAGTACTTCCGCACCAGCCAGGTGCCCCTCCTCGCCGTCTGGGGCGAGGGCGACCAGGTGTTCGTCCCGGCCGGCGCCGAGGCCTTCCGCGGTGACCTGCCGGACGCCGAGGTGCACCTCCTGCCGACCGGCCACTTCGCCCTGGAGACCCACGCCCCGCAGGTCGCCTCGCTGATCGGCGACTTCCTGAAGCGCCGGGTCCCGGTCAGGCCGTAGCCCGCTCCAGCTCGTGGGTCACCCGCTCCACCCAGGCGGTGAGCTCCCCGCGCGCGTGCGCGTCGCCCCCGCACAGGGCGGTCGCCTGCGCGTCCGTGAGCCGCTCCGGCCCCGTCGCAGTGAGCAGCCGGTGCAGCTCCCGCATCACGCGCGTCATCCGCTGGGCGTCGGGGTGGTCGATCGCGTCGACCCCGTGCCCGGGGCCGAGGGTCGTCGAACCAGGCATGCCGTACCTCCTCGCAGAGCCGGCCCCCCTTCCCAGCAGCCTAAGCCCGCCCCATGGAAACCGCCCCCGACCTCGGTTGGGGGACCGAGGAAGGGGGCGGTGTTCGGGGACCGCTCGGGGAGCGGCGGAGAGGCGTCAGCCCATGTGCGGGTAGCCGTACTCGGTCGGCGGGACCAGCGTCTCCTTGATGGCGCGGGTCAGCGTCCAGCGCATCAGGTTCTGCGGGGCGCCCGCCTTGTCGTTGGTGCCGGAGGCACGACCGCCGCCGAAGGGCTGCTGGCCGACGACGGCGCCGGTCGACTTGTCGTTGATGTAGAAGTTGCCGGCGGCGAAGCGCAGCTTCTCCATCGTGTACGCGGCGGCCGCGCGGTCACCCGCGATGACCGAGCCGGTGAGCGCGTAGTCCGAGACCGACTCCATCTGGGTCAGCATCTCGTCGTACTTCGCGTCGTCGTAGACGTACACGGCGAGGATCGGGCCGAAGTACTCGGTCGTGAAGACCTCGTTCTCCGGGTCGGTGCACTCGATGACGGTCGGGCGGACGAAGTAGCCCTCCGAGTCGTCGTAGGTGCCGCCCGCGACGATCGTGCACGAGGCGTCGGCCTTCGCGCGGTCGATCGCGGCCTTGTTCTTGGCGAAGGAGCGGTCGTCGATGACGGCGCCGATGAAGTTCGACAGGTCGGTGACGTCACCCATCTTGATGCCGTCGACCTCGGCCGCGAACTCCTCCTTGAAGCCGTCGTTCCAGATGGAGGCCGGGATGTACGCACGCGAGGACGCGGAGCACTTCTGGCCCTGGAACTCGAAGGAGCCGCGGGTCAGCGCGGTCTTCAGGACGGCGCGGTCGGCGCTCGGGTGCGCGACGACGAAGTCCTTGCCGCCGGTCTCGCCGACGATCCGCGGGTAGGAGCGGTACTTCTCGATGTTGTTGCCGACCGTCTTCCACAGGTGCTGGAAGGTCTTGGTCGAGCCGGTGAAGTGGATGCCGGCCAGGTCGGGGTGGTTCAGGGCCACCTCGGAGACGGCGATGCCGTCGCCGGTCACCAGGTTGATGACGCCCTTCGGCAGACCGGCCTCCTCCAGGAGCTCCATGAGGAGCACGGCGGAGTGGGTCTGGGTCGGGGACGGCTTCCAGACCACCACGTTGCCCATCAGGGCGGGGGCGGTGGGCAGGTTGCCCGCGATGGCCGTGAAGTTGAACGGCGTGATCGCGTAGACGAAGCCCTCCAGCGGGCGGTGGTCCAGACGGTTCCACACGCCGGGGGAGTTCGCCGGCGGCTGCTCGGCGAGGATCTGGCGGGCGTAGGCCACGTTGAAGCGCCAGAAGTCGACGAGCTCGCAGGGGGTGTCGATCTCGGCCTGCTGCGCGGTCTTGGACTGGCCGAGCATCGTCGAGGCGGCCAGCGTCTCGCGCCACGGGCCGGCGAGCAGCTCGGCGGCGCGCAGGATAATCGCGGCGCGGTCGTCGAAGGACATCGCGCGCCAGGCCGGGGCGGCGGCCAGGGCGGCGTCGATGGCGTCCTGGGCGTCCTGCTGGGTGGCGCCGGCGAAGGTGCCGATGACGGCCTTGTGGTTGTGCGGCTGCACGACGTCGACGCGCTCGCCGCCGCCCATGCGCTTCACACCGCCGATGGTCATCGGCAGCTCGCGCGGGTTGTCGGCCAGCTCCTTGAGCTTGGCCTCCAGGCGGGTGCGCTCGGCGGAGCCGGGGGCGTAGCCGTGCACCGGCTCGTTGACGGGAGTGGGGACCTGGGTCACAGCGTCCATGAGTCTCGGAACTCCTTCGGAGGGGTGTGGGGCTCAGCCCTTGGTGAGGATGGAGCGGACGAAGAAGAGGAGGTTGGCCGGCTTCTCCGCCAGGCGGCGCATGAAGTAGCCGTACCAGTCGGTGCCGTACGCGGTGTAGACGCGCATCCGGTGACCCTCGGCCGCGAGCCGGTTCTGCTCCTCGGTGCGGATGCCGTACAGCATCTGGAACTCGTACTCGTCCAGCTTGCGCCCTGCGCGGCGGGCGAGCTCCTGGCCGACGGAGATGAGCCGGGGGTCGTGGGACCCGATCATCGGGTAGCCCTCGCCCTCCATCAGGATCTTCATGATCCGGACGTAGGCCTTGTCGATCTCGGGCTTGTCCTGGATGGCGACCGAGGCGGGCTCCTTGTAGGCGCCCTTCACGATGCGCACGCGCGAGCCGTTCGCGGCGAGGCGGCGGGCGTCGTCCTCGGTGCGGAAGAGGTAGGCCTGGATGACGCAGCCGGTCTGCGGGAAGTCCTTCCGCAGCTCCTCGTGGATGGCGAACATCGAGTCGAGGGTCGTGTGGTCCTCGGCGTCGAGGGTGACGGTGGTGCCGATCTCGGCGGCGGCCGCGACGACCGGGCGCACGTTGGCGAGGGCCAGCTCGTGGCCGTTCTCCAGGGACTGGCCGAACATCGACAGCTTGACGGACATCTCGGCGCGGGCGCCCAGGCCCAGCTCCTTGAGGCGGCCGATCAGCTCCAGGTAGGCGTCCCGGGCGGCGTAGGACTGCTCGACGGTGGTGATGTCCTCACCGACCACGTCGAGGGTTACCTCCAGGCCGCGGGCCGCCAGGTCCTGCACGATCGGGACGACGTCGTTCACCGTCTCGCCGGCGATGAAGCGAGCCACGACCTGCTTGGTCCCGGGGGCGGCCGACACGAAACGGCGCATCTTGTCGCTGCGCGACGCGGCGAGGATCACGGGACCCAGCACGGGGCACCTCCAGAGGGCAGGGTGACGAAAGGTGCCGTACCCGAATGTACGTAACCGAACGGGAACAGCACGAAGAACCACCGTGAAACCTAAGGATCGCTCCGATCGTCCGCCATCTACAGCTGTCACGCATCCGTGGCCCCGCCCTCAGACATCTGTCTGAAGAACCGCTGCGGCGGTGCGAGAATGGCGCCGTGAAGGGCGATTACCAGGACCTGGTGGACGAGATCTCGGCGCTGCTCGGCGCCCCGGCCACCCTGGAGAACCGCGACTTCGGCCTGATCGCCTTCGGCGCCCACGACAGCGACGACGACAGCGCCATGGACCCGGTCCGCACCCGGTCGATCCTCACCAGGAAGTCCACCCCGGCGGTCCGCGCCTGGTTCGAGGGCTTCGGCATCACCCGGGCGACCGGCCCGGTCCGCATCCCGGCCGCCCCGGACGCGGGCGTCTTCCGCGACCGGATCTGCCTGCCGGTACGCCATCGGGGGGTCGTCCTCGGCTACGTGTGGCTGCTCGACGCCGAGCCGGGCCCCTCGCACGCGCAGCTGACCGCCGCCATGGAGGTCGCCGCCCGGATCGGCGACCTCCTCGCCGACGAGGAACGTGCCGGGGCGGACCTCTCGCGGGAACTGCGTGCCGCCCTGACGGCCGAGCGCGGCTGGCAGTACGACATGGCCGTCACCGCCCTGCGCACCGCCCTCGGCCCGGACGCCGACGGCCTGCACGCCCTGGTCTGCCTCGCCCCCTGGCCGGACGAGGACTCGCCCTCCCCGCGCACGGTGCCGGGCGCGGCGGCGCTGTGCACCCTGCCCTGGAGCCGGCCGGGGGCCCTGGCCGGGGCGGGCGAGGGAGGCGCCGCGCGGGCGCTCGCCGCGCTCGTGCGGCTGCGGTCGGCCGACAACCTCTCCCCCGCCGCCGGAGCCGCCGGCCGGCTGCGCGGTACGGCGGGGCCGACGGCGGTCGCCGGGATCGCCGCGCCCCGCCGCGGGCTCGCGGACCTCGACGTGTCCTGGCGCGAGGCCGTCTCGGCGGCCCGGGCGGCGACCGCCCAGCCGCACCTGGGCCCGCTCGCCGAGTGGGCGGCCCTCGGCCCGTACCGGATGCTGACGGCGCTCCCGACGACCGAGCCCGACCCGGCCGTCCGGGGCCTGCTGGCCCCCGCGCACGCCGAACTCGCCCGCACGGCCGAGGTGTTCCTGGACCACGCGGGTCAGGCGGGCCGCACGGCGACGGCCCTCGGCATCCACCGCCAGACGCTCTACTACCGCCTCTCCCGCGTCGAACAGCTCACCGGTCTCGACCTGGACGCGGGCGAGGACCGCCTGCTGCTGCACATGGCACTGAAGGCGGCGAAGCTGTGACCGTCGAGGCGGCCTCGCCGGGCACCGGGCGGGAACGGCGAGAGGCCCCCTAGGGAGCGATCGGGGGTCTTTGGGGGGTGTCCCCGATATCCCACGGCATGTCAGGACCCCTACCGTCGAGGGGAGTCGGGAAACCTGGTGCCGGGGAGCCTGGTGCCGGGGTGCCGGAAGTCGGGGTGCCGGAAGTCGGGTGCCAGGGCGTCCGGGTGCAGGGGCGTCCGGGTGCCGGGAGCCGGGGAGTCGGAGGGGGCGGTTGCGGTGAAGGCGTGGGTGCAGGACCGGTACGGGTCGGCGGACGTGCTGGAGTTCCGGGAGATCGACGCGCCGGTGCCGGGGGAGCACGAGGTGCTGGTGCGCGTGCACGCGGCCTCGGTCAACGCGGCGGACTGGCATCTGATGCGGGGCGACCCGTACGTGGCGCGGCTGGCGCTGGGGCTGCGGCGGCCGAAGGCGCGGATCAGGGGGAGGGACTTCGCCGGGGTGGTCACGGCGGTGGGCGGGGGCGTGAGCCGGTTCAGGCCGGGTGACGAGGTGTTCGGGGAGGCCGACGGCGCCTTCGCCGAGTACGTGTGCGCGGCGCAGGACGTGGTGGGGCGAAGACCCGCCGGCCTGAGCTTCGGGCAGGCGGCGGCGATACCGCTGGCGGGCAACACCGCACTGATGGGGCTGCGCGACCTCGGCCGGCTGCGACCGGGCATGAAGGTGCTGGTCAACGGCGCGTCGGGGGGGGTCGGCACCTTCGCCGTGCAGATCGCGAAGGCGTACGGCGCCGAGGTGACGGGGGTGTGCAGTACGCGGAACGCGGAGCTGGTCCGCGGGCTCGGCGCGGACCGGGTGATCGACTACACGCGGGAGGACTTCACCCAGGGGACCGAGCGCTACGACCTGCTCCTCGACCTCGTGGGCAACCGCTCCCTGGGCGAGTACCGGCGGGCGCTCGCGCCGGAGGGGACGCTCGTCCTGGCGGGCGGGGGCGTCTTCGAGGGCGGCAGTCTGGTCGGGCCCCTGGGGCTCATCGTCCAGGGGCAGACGGCGTCCCTGTTCACCCGCGGGCGGATCCGGGTGCTCACCGCGGCGCCGAGCGCGGAGAACCTGGCGACGCTGCGGGAGCTCGCCGAGGAGGGCCGGATCGTCCCCGTGGTCGAGCGGAGCTATCCGCTGGCCGAGACGGACCGGGCCCTGCGGTACGTCGAGGGCGAGCACCCGCGGGCGAAGGTGGTGATCAGCTGTCCTGCCCCATCAGCACCTTGAGCCCGGCCGTGAGGTCGTCGGCGCTGGGGGCGGTCTCCGGGTCGACCAGCCACTGGATCATGACCCCGGTCGCGAGGGCCTGGCAGAGCAGTCCGGCCAGGCGGGCCTTCTCGGGGTCCTTCTCGGGGTCGATGCCGAGGAAGCCCTGGGCCATGCCGAGGCGCCCCTCGCGCTGGGGCTCCTTGATGGCCTCGCGCAGCTTCTCGTCGTCGTCCAGGCGGGTGACGATCTCCGTCTGGAGCTTCCAGACGGGGCGGGCGGCCTCGGCGCCGGCGATGACCTGCTCCCAGACGGCGCGGAAGCGCTCGTACGGGTCGGCGGGCAGGGGCCGTTCGCCCTCCGCGCCCGCCGCCGAGGCGGCCTCGCCCCACTCCTCGGTGAGGGCGAGGAAGGCCTGCTGGAGCAGGGCGTCCTTGGAGCCGTAGTGGTAGCCGATGGAGGCGAGGTTGGTGCCGGAGGCGGCGACCACGTCACGGGCGGTCGTCCGGGTGTAGCCCTTCTCCAGGAGGCAGCGCTTGGCGCCTTCGAGCAGATCTTCCTTGTGTCCCATGGACAGCACTGTACCCGCCCCCTAGACGCTTGTCTAAGACGTGCGTCTAGGGGGCGGGTACGGGTAGCCGTTCAGCGGCTCGACGGGCGGGGCGCCGCGACGGGACCGCTCCGTGTGATCAGACCAGGTTGACCGAGCGCGCCGAGGTCGCGCCGATCTCCTCCGCGATCTCGGAGAGCACGTTCGCCGGGACCGTGTCGTCGACGGTGAGCACGACCAGCGCCTCGCCGCCCTCCTCCGTACGGGAGACCTGCATGCCCGCGATGTTCAGACCGGCCTCGCCGAGGATCCGGCCGACCGTGCCGACCACACCGGGCCGGTCCTCGTAGCGCAGCACGACCATGTGGTCGGCGAGCGCCAGGTCCACGTCGTAGTCGCCGACCGCGACGACCTTCTGCAGGTGCTTCGGACCCGCCAGCGTGCCGGAGACCGAGACCTCCTGGCCGTTCCCGAGCGTGCCGCGCACGGTGACCATGTTGCGGTGGTCGGGCGACTCGGAGCTCGTGGTCAGGCGCACCTCGACACCGCGCTCCTGCGCGAACAGCGGCGCGTTGACGTACGACACGGTCTCGTCGACCACGTCCTCGAACACACCCTTGAGCGCGGAGAGTTCGAGCACCTTCACGTCGTGCTGGGTGATCTCGCCGTAGACCTCGACGTCGAGACGGGCCGCGACCTCGCCGGCCAGCGCCGTGAAGATCCGGCCGAGCTTCTCGGCCAGCGGCAGACCCGGCTTCACGTCCTCGGCGATGACGCCGCCCTGGACGTTGACCGCGTCCGGGACCAGCTCGCCCGCGAGCGCCAGGCGCACCGAGCGGGCCACCGCGATACCGGCCTTCTCCTGGGCCTCGTCCGTGGAGGCGCCCAGGTGCGGGGTGCAGACGACCTGGTCGAGCTCGAAGAGCGGGGAGTCCGTGCAGGGCTCCTTGGCGTACACGTCGAGGCCCGCGCCGGCGACCCGGCCCTCCTTCAGCGCCGAGTACAGCGCCGCCTCGTCCACGATCCCGCCGCGCGCGGCGTTGACGATCCGGACCGAGGGCTTGACCTTGTGCAGCGCCTCGTCACCGATGAGACCGAGGGTCTCCGGGGTCTTGGGCAGGTGGACGGTGATGAAGTCGGCGACCTCCAGGAGCTCGTCCAGGGCCAGCAGCTTCACCCCCATCTGGGCGGCACGGGCCGGCTGCACGTAGGGGTCGTACGCGACGATCTTCATGCCGAAGGCCGACATCCGCTGGGCGACCAGGACGCCGATGCGGCCGAGGCCGACGACACCGAGGGTCTTCTCGCTGAGCTCGACGCCGGTGTACTTCGAGCGCTTCCACTCGCCGTTCTTCAGCGCGGTGTTGGCCTGCGGGATGTTGCGCGCGGTGGCGACGAGCAGACCGCAGGCGAGCTCGGCGGCGGTGACGATGTTGGAGGTCGGGGCGTTCACGACCATCACGCCGGCCTTGGTGGCGGCGGAGACGTCCACGTTGTCGAGGCCGACACCGGCGCGGGCGACGACCCGCAGCTTCCGGGCGGCGGCGATGGCCTCCGCGTCGACCTTGGTCGCGGAGCGGATCAGGATGGCGTCGACATCGGCGATCGCGGGGAGCAGCTCGGCGCGGTCGGCGCCGTTGCAGTGCCGGATCTCGAAGTCCGGTCCCAGCGCGTCGACGGTGGCGGGCGACAGCTCTTCAGCGATGAGTACGACAGGTTTCGAGCTCACGTGAGTCCTCACAAAGGCAGTGCGGACGGCCGTCCCGACGGCCGCAGCGGTGGAGGGGGCTTGCCGCGTGAAAGCGCACGACGCTGTGGGCCAGACGCGATGTTGTTGAGCAGTGTAGTGGTGCGTCGGCGCCGCTCGTACGCCTCGTTGGAAGGATCACCCGTCCGTGGTTGGACGGGGTGTCCAAGGAAGTGGCGCGGGGCCGGACAGCATGTCCGGCCCCGTGCCCGGAGGCTTACGCCTCCTCGTCGTTCACCCAGCTCATGAGCTTGCGCAGCTCCTTGCCGGTGGTCTCCAGGAGGTGCTTCTCGTCCTGGGTCTTGTACTCGTTGTACTTCTTCAGACCGCCGTGGTACTCGTCCATCCAGTTCTTGGCGAAGGTGCCGTCCTGGATGTCGGTGAGGACCTTCTTCATCTCGGCCTTGGTGGCGTCCGTGATGATGCGCGGGCCGGTGATGTAGTCGCCCCACTCGGCCGTCTCGGAGACGGACCAGCGCATCTTCTCCAGGCCGCCCTCGTACATGAGGTCCACGATCAGCTTCAGCTCGTGGAGGCACTCGAAGTAGGCGATCTCCGGCTGGTAACCGGCCTCGACCAGGGTCTCGAAGCCGGCCTTGACCAGGGCGCTGGCGCCACCGCACAGCACGGCCTGCTCGCCGAAGAGGTCGGTCTCGGTCTCCTCGGTGAAGGTCGTCTTGATGACGCCGGCGCGGGTGCCGCCGATGGCCTTGGCGTAGGACAGGGCCAGGGCGAAGGCGTTGCCGGTCGCGTCCTGCTCGACGGCGGCGATCGCGGGGACGCCGCGACCCTCCTCGTACTGGCGGCGGACCAGGTGGCCCGGGCCCTTCGGGGCGACCAGGGCGACGTCGACGCCGGCCGGGGGCTTGATGAAGCCGAAGCGGACGTTGAAGCCGTGGGCGAAGAACAGCGCGTCGCCGTCCTTCAGGTTGGGGGCGATGGACGCCTCGTAGACCTGGGCCTGGATCGGGTCCGGGATCAGGATCATGATGACGTCGGCCTCGGCGGCGGCCTCGGCCGGAGTCACCACGCGCAGGCCCTGCTCCTCGGCCTTCGCCTTGGACTTGGAGCCCTCGTGCAGACCGACGCGGACGTCGACACCCGAGTCACGGAGCGACAGCGCGTGGGCGTGGCCCTGGCTGCCGTAACCGATCACCGCGACCTTGCGGCCCTGGATGATGGACAGGTCGGCGTCGTCGTCGTAGAACAGCTCGGCCACTGGGAATCTCCTTGAGGTGCTGGTGTTGCTCCCACCGTACGGCGGGGTGCGGGAGGAAGGTTTTCGGGTCTCGCCAGGCGGACCGCCGAATGGACCGGCGGTCGACCCGTCGTGACGGTAAGGCTCTCTGTCAGGCGCTGCGGTCGAGGGCCCGCAGGGACCGGTCCGTGATGGACCGGGAACCGCGCCCTATGGCGATCGTGCCCGACTGGACGAGCTCCTTGATGCCGAACTGCTCCAGCATCTTCAGCATCGCCTCGAGCTTGTCACTCGAACCGGTGGCCTCGATGGTGACCGCCTCGGGCGAGACGTCCACGGTCTTGGCGCGGAACAGCTGGACGATCTCGACGATCTGGGAGCGGGTCTCGTTGTCGGCGCGGACCTTCACCAGGACGAGCTCGCGCTGGATCGCGGCGCTGGGCTCGAGTTCGACGATCTTCAGGACGTTGACCAGCTTGTTGAGCTGCTTGGTCACCTGCTCCAGCGGCAGGTCCTCGACATTGACCACGATGGTGATGCGGGAGATGTCGGGGTGCTCGGTGACACCGACGGCGAGCGAGTCGATGTTGAAGCCGCGGCGGGAGAACAGGGCGGCGATCCGGGCGAGGATGCCGGGCGTGTTCTCGACCAGGACCGAGAGCGTGTGCTTGGTGGACATGGTGTGGGTCTCTTCCTTCGCTCTGCGCTTCAGTCGTCTTCGCCGTCGCCGAAGTCGGGGCGGACGCCCCGGGCGGCCATGACCTCGTCGTTGGAGGTGCCGGCGGCGACCATCGGCCAGACCTGGGCGTCCTCGTGGACGATGAAGTCGATCACGACCGGGCGGTCGTTGATGGCGTTGGCCTCCTCGATGACCTTGTCGAGGTCGGCCGGGCTCTCGCAGCGCAGGGCGACACAGCCCATGGCCTCGGACAGCTTGACGAAGTCCGGGATGCGGGTGCCCCGCGCGTCCGGGTTGACGTCGTCCGGGCCGGAGTGCAGCACCGTGTTGGAGTAGCGCTGGTTGTAGAACAGGGTCTGCCACTGACGGACCATGCCGAGGGCGCCGTTGTTGATGATGGCGACCTTGATCGGGATGTTGTTCAGCGCGCAGGTGACCAGTTCCTGGTTGGTCATCTGGAAGCAGCCGTCGCCGTCGATCGCCCAGACCGTGCGGTCCGGCTCGCCGGCCTTGGCGCCCATGGCGGCCGGGACCGCGTAGCCCATCGTTCCGGCGCCGCCGGAGTTGAGCCAGGTGCGCGGCTTCTCGTAGTCGACGAAGTGGGCGGCCCACATCTGGTGCTGGCCGACGCCGGCGGCGAAGATCGTGCCCTCGGGCGCGAGCTTGCCGATGCGCTCGATGACCTGCTGCGGCGAGAGGCTGCCGTCCTCCGGCAGGTCGTAGCCGAGCGGGTAGGTCTCGCGCCAGCGGTTGAGGTCGCTCCACCAGGCGGTGTAGTCGCCCTTGTGGCCCTCGCTGTGCTCGGCCTGGACGGCCTGGACCAGGTCGGCGATGACCTCGCGGGCGTCACCGACGATCGGGACGTCGGCGGCGCGGTTCTTGCCGATCTCGGCCGGGTCGATGTCGGCATGGACGATCTTGGCGAACGGGGCGAAGCTGTCCAGCTTGCCGGTGACGCGGTCGTCGAAGCGGGCGCCGAGGGCGACGATCAGGTCGGCCTTCTGCAGCGCGGTGACGGCGGTGACCGCACCGTGCATGCCCGGCATTCCCACGTGCAGCGGGTGGCTGTCGGGGAACGCGCCCAGGGCCATCAGGGTGGTGGTGACCGGGGCGCCGGTGAGCTCCGCGAGGATCTTCAGCTCGGCGGTGGCGCCGGCCTTCAGGACGCCGCCGCCGACGTAGAGGACCGGCCGCTTCGCGGAGGTGATCAGCTTGGCCGCCTCGCGGATCTGCTTGGCGTGCGGCTTGGTGACCGGGCGGTAGCCGGGCAGGTCGGTCTGCGGCGGCCAGCTGAAGACGGTCTTCGCCTGGAGGGCGTCCTTCGCGATGTCGACCAGGACCGGGCCGGGACGGCCGGTGGCGGCGATGTGGAAGGCCTCGGCGATGGTCCGCGGGATGTCCTCGGCCTTGGTCACCAGGAAGTTGTGCTTCGTGATCGGCATCGTGATGCCGCAGATGTCCGCCTCCTGGAAGGCGTCCGTGCCGATCGCCTTGGAGGCGACCTGGCCGGTGATCGCGACCAGCGGGACGGAGTCCATGTGGGCGTCGGCGATCGGCGTGACCAGGTTGGTGGCACCCGGGCCCGAGGTCGCCATGCAGACGCCGACCTTGCCGGTGGCCTGCGCGTAACCGGTGGCGGCGTGGCCCGCGCCCTGCTCGTGGCGGACCAGGATGTGGCGCACCCGCTTCGAGTCCATCATCGGGTCGTACGCCGGGAGGATCGCGCCGCCCGGGATGCCGAAGACGGTGTCGGCGCCCACTTCCTCGAGAGAGCGAATGAGGGACTGCGCACCCGTCACGTGCTCGACGGTGGTGGCGGACGGTGCGCCGCTGCGGGTGCGCGGCTGCGGATGGTGCCCGGTGGCCTGCTCGGTCATCAGCGTTCTCTTCTCGAAGCAGAGGGTTGGTGCCAGGTGGTGTGCGAGGCGTTTTGCGAGGGTTTGGTACGACTTCGGGGTGAGCCGGTGCAACAAAAAACCCCTCGTGCCGGGAGGCAAGCGAGGGGAGCGCGTCGGGAGCGTTTCAGGCGGGCCTTCTCTTGGCCTGCCTCAGCCGACGCGCTTTCCAAGTACGAGAATTCGGGTGCGCATGGCACTGACCCTCCCCCCGACGCGCCGTCACTGTCAAGTGGGTGGGACGGGCGTCTCATTATTTGAGCGCAACGGGGGACGGTTTCCGGCGGTCACCGGGACGGGCCGGGGCAGCGGGTACTCGTCCCTGACGAGGGCGCGGCGCAGCCGGTACTCGTCGAGCGGACCGGAGAAGGCCATGCCCTGACCATGGGTGCAGCCCATGGCGCGCAGGGCGAGCACCTGCTCGGGCATGTCCACCCCGTCGGCGACCGACTGCATCCCGAGGTCGCCGGCGATGCGCAGCAGGCCGCTGGTGATCTTGCGCAGTCTGGCCGATTCCACGATGCCCTCGACGAGACCCCGGTCCAGTTTCAGTATGTCGACCGGGAGGCGCCGCAGGGCGTTGATCGCGGCGTGTCCGCTGCCGAATCCGTCGAGGGAGATCTTGACGCCGAGTCGGCGCAGCGCGGCCAGGCGCTGCTCCAGCTCGTCGAAGGTGACCCGGGGGTCCCGGGGGTCGCTGTCGGCGAGCTCGATGATCAGCGACCCGGACGGCAGCCCGTGCCGGGTGAGCAGGGACTCGACGGAGCCGAGCGGCAGCGAGCGGTCGAGCAGCCGGCGCGCGGACAGCCGGATGGTCACCGGGGTGCGATGGCCGATCCCGGCCCGCTCGGCGGCCTGCTCGACGGCCTCTTCGAGCAGCCAGCGGCCCAGCTCGGCCGTGCGCTCGCCGTCGTCGGCGGCCCGCAGGAACTCGGCCGGGGTGAAGAGGATGCCCTGGGCGGAGCGCCAGCGGGCCTGGGCGGCGACGGCGGCGATCCGGCCGGTGGCGAGGTCCACCACGGGCTGGTGCAGCAGGGCGAACTCGCCGTCGTGCAGGGCGGTGCGCAGCCGGGCGGCGAGCTCGGTGCGGCGCACCACCTCGGCCTGCATCTGCGGGGCGTAGAGCTCGACGCGGTCCTTTCCGGCCGCCTTGGCCCGGTACATCGCGAGGTCGGCGTTCCGCAGCAGGTCCCCGGCGCCGAGGCCGGGCTCGGCGAAGGCGACGCCGATGGAGGCGGCGACCCGCACCTCGTTGCCGCCCTCCAGGCGGTACGGCTGGGAGAGCTTCAGCCGGAGCCGGTCGGCGATCTCGTGCACGCGGCACTCGCGGTCGGCCCGGTCGCGGGTGCCGTCGCCGAGGATGAGGGCGGCGAACTCGTCGCCGCCGAGCCGCGCGGCCGTGTCCCCGGCGCGTACGGACTCCTGGAGCCGGCGGGCGGCCTGGATCAGCAGCTCGTCGCCGGCCTGGTGCCCGAGGCGGTCGTTGACGCCCTTGAAGCCGTCCAGGTCGATGAAGAGCACGGCGGTGCCGGGGTCGGAGGCCCGGCGGCCGCTCAGCGCGCCCCGGACCCGTTCGGTGAACAGGGCCCGGTTGGGCAGGTCGGTGAGCGGGTCGTGCTCCGCGTTGTGCCGCAACTGGGCCTGGAGCCGGACCCGTTCGGTCACGTCACGGCTGTTGAAGATCAGTCCGCCCTGGTGGCGGTTGACGGTGGACTCCACGTTGAGCCACTCGCCCCGGCCGGAGCGGAAGCGGCACTCGATCCGGGTGGTGGGCTCCTCCGCGGGCGGGGCGGCCAGGAAACGGCGTACCTCGTGGACCACGCCGCCCAGGTCGTCGGGGTGGATGAGGGAGGCCAGCTCGGAGCCGATGAGCTCCTCCGCCTCGCGGCCGTAGACGCCGGAGGCGGCGGGGCTCACGTAGCGGAGTATGCCGGTGGGCGCGGCGATCATGATGACGTCGCTGGAGCCCTGCACGAGGGACCTGAAGTGGTTCTCCTTCTGGGCCAGTTCGTGGGTGAGGGCGATGTTGTCGAGCAGCATGATGCCCTGCCGGACGACCAGGGCGAGCACGACCGCGCAGCCGGTGAGGACGACGACGCGGTCCACCCTGCGTCCCTCGACGACGTTGTACAGGATGCCGAGGGTGCAGACCGCCGCCGCGAGGTAGGGCGTGAGGGCGGCGAGCGAGCCCGCCAGCGGGCGGCTGTGCGGCTGCCGGACGCGGGCGGCGGGCGGCACGTCGACGGGGCGGCGCACGCCCCAGGGCGCGTAGGCGAGCAGCAGCGAGCCGGCGAACCAGCCGGCGTCCAGGAGCTGTCCCGAGCTGTAGTGCTCGCGCAGCAGCGGCGAGGTGAACAGCGCGTCGCACAGCACGGTGAGGGCGAGCGCCGCGATGGCCGTGTTGATCGCCGAGCGGTTGACGTGCGAGCGCCGGAAGTGCAGCGCGAGCACCATGCTGACCAGGACGATGTCGAGGAGCGGGTACGCGAGGGAGAGCGCGGCGCGGGCCACGCTCTCGCCCGGCACGTACGCGGTCTGCGCGAGGGCGAGGCTCCACGACAGGGTGAGCAGCGAGCCGCCGATGAGCCAGGCGTCGAGCCCGAGGCACACCCAGCCGGCCCGGGTCACGGGCCGTTTGGCCAGGACGAGCAGGCCGACGATGGCGGGCGGGGCGAAGAGCAGGAAGCAGACGTCCGCGACGGAGGGGCTGGGCACCTCCGTCCGCAGCACGACCTCGTACCACCCCCAGACCGCGTTCCCGGCGGCGGCCATCAAGGAGGAGAAGGCGAACAGGAGCCACGCGGGACGGAAGCTGCGGTGGTGCCCGCGGGCGTAGAGCAGGCAGGAGACGGCGGCGGCGAGCGCGGCGGCGCTCAGCCCGAAGTCACCCATCACGACGGAGAGTTGCGGAGATCCCCAGCCGAGCGCGGCACCGGTGGCGTACCCCCCGCAGACGAGTCCGAGCCCGATCTGGGCGAGCACTCCCCCGGCGGCGGGGCCCGGCCACTCGGGCGCGGGACCGGGCCGCGGCCCGGTCCCGCCGCCGGTGACGGGCCGGCGCCGGACGAGCGTCCCGGTCGTCACCGCGCGCTCCGGGGCCTCGCCGGGGTGCTCGTGCGCGGGCTGCGCCCCGAGGGCGTCCCGCTGCCGGCCCGAGCCCGCCGCCTCGTGGCCGCCGCAGCCGCCGGAGAGCTCCTCGTGACCGGAGCAGCGGGCGCCGGCCGGGTCGCCGGGGATGCGGGGCGGCGGCGCGGCCCGCACACCGCCGTCGTCCCCCGCGAGGGGCTCACCGGCACGGGGCAGGGGCACGGCGGCGTGGCCGCCGGGGCCGCCGGCCGGGCCGTGCCCGACGCCGGTCGCGCCGGGCGCGGTCGCGCGGGCGGGCCGGTCCGGGACCGGCTGGTCCGGCAGGGCGGCCGCGAGGCGCGGGGGGATGGCCGTCGGCGGTACCGCCGCGTCGGATCGTCGGTCACTCGGCCGTGCTTCACCCGTCGCCCCCCTCGGAATCTGGTGTCCCGTCACTTCGCTCCCCAGCGTCTGCCCGTTCTCGACGCAGTCCCCCGCCCCGGGACCATACACCAGGATCGTCACTCAGGGACAGGGGTGCAGTACTCTGCGTGACGGGCGGGGGGCTCGTGACCGGCGCACTCGAGGGGCGCGCGCCCTGGCGACGGGTCGGGCGCGGCGGCCCCGCGGCGACCGCCCGGGGCGACCGTCCGAGGCGCCGCCCGGGGCGACCGTCCGAGGCGCCGCCCGGGACGGCGGCCCGGGGCGGCGGTTCAGGTGGTCAGGACGACGTTCGCCAGCTCCTCGCCCGCCGCGAACCGGGTCAGCTGGGCCGCGAGCAGGCGCTTCGCGCGCGGCAGGAACGCCGAGGTGGAGCCGCCCACATGGGGGCTGACCAGGACACCCGGAGCGTGCCACAACGGGTGCCCGGCGGGCAGCGGTTCCGGGTCGGTGACATCGAGTGCCGCCGTGATCCGGCCGGTCTCCACCTCCTTCAAGAGCGCGGCCGTGTCCACGACCGGGCCCCGCGCCACGTTGACCAGGAGGGCACCGTCCCTCATCCGGGCGAGGAAGCCGGCGTCGGCGAGGTGACGGGTGTCGGGCGTGAGCGGCGTGGACAGCACGACCACGTCGGCCTCGGGCAGCAGGGCGGGCAGCTCGGACAGGGCGTGGACCTGACCGCGCTCGGTGGCACGCGCGGAGCGCGCGACGCGCACGACCCGCGCGCACTCGAAGGGAACGAGCCGGTCCTCGATGGCGGCCCCGATCGACCCGTAGCCCACGATCAGCACGGACTTGTCGGCGAGCGCCGGATAGAAGCCGGCCCGCCACTCCTCCGCCTCCTGGCCGCGGACGAAGCCGGGGATGCCGCGCAGCGAGGCGAGGATCAGCGCGAGCGTCAGCTCGGCGGTGCTCGCCTCGTGCACGCCCTTGGCGTTGCACAGCCGCACGCCGGGGCGCAGGGCATCGATGCCGGGGGTGACGTGGTCGATGCCGGCGGAGAGCGTCTGCACGGCCCGCAGCGAGCTCATCCCGGCCAGCGGGCGCACCGCGATCCGCTCGCCCTTCATGTACGGCACGACGTAGAAGGCGCAGCGCGCGGGATCGGCCGGGAAGTCGGGACCGCCGTCCCAGAAACGGTAGTTCAGGCCCGACGTGCCCGGCGCGGGGAGGCCGTCGATCTCATCGGCCGGAATCGGAAGCCACACGTCAGCGGCGGTGTCATCGAGTGTCATGTCCGCGAGGCTATGCGAAGAATCCCGGGCGCCATTGGTTACTTTGGGGGGCGGCACAGGGAGGGGTACCGGCAGGTGGAGCGCAGGACGATCGGGGCGGCGGCGCTCGGTGTGGGTGCGGTGGGCCTCGGATGCATGCCGATGAGCTGGGCGTACAGCGCCTCCCAGCGGCGGGGCGACCGCTCGCTGCGGACGGTGCACGCGGCCCTGGACGTCGGGGCGAACCTGCTCGACACCGCCGACATGTACGGCCCCTTCACCAACGAGCTGCTGCTCGGGCGGGTGTTGAAGGAGCGCCGGGCGGACGCGTTCGTGTCGACGAAGGTCGGACTGCTCGTGGGCGACCAGCACATCGTGGCCAACGGGCGTCCCGGGTACGTGCGCAGGGCCTGCGACGCCTCGCTGCGCCGGCTGCAGACGGACGTGATCGACCTCTACCAGCTGCACCGGGCCGATCCCGAGGTGCCGGTGGAGGAGACCTGGGGCGCGATGGCCGAGCTGGTACGGGCCGGCAAGGTGCGGGCGCTCGGGCTGTGCGCGGTGGGCGCCCGCTCGACGCGCCGGGGCGCTCCCGGCGGCGGCTACGAGGGAACGATCCGGCAGCTGGAGCGGATCCAGCAGGTCTTCCCGGTGAGCGCGGTCGAGGCCGAGCTGTCGGTGTGGTCGCCCGAGGCACTGGAGCGGCTGCTGCCCTGGTGCGCGGCGCGGGGGGTGGGCTTCCTGGCCGCGATGCCGCTGGGCTGCGGCTATCTGACCGGGACGCTGACGACGGGGGGCGGTTTCGAGGCGGACGACCCGCGGGCCCGGCACCCCCGGTTCACGGCCGAGATGATGGCGGCCAACCAGCCGCTGGTGGCGGGGCTCCGCCGGGTGGCGGCCCGGCACGGCGACGGGGTGACGCCGGCGCAGGTGGCGCTCGCGTGGGTGCTCGGCCGGGGCCCGCACGTGATCCCGGTCCCGGGCGCCAAGCGGGAACGGTGGGCCGTGGAGAACGCGCGGGCGACGGAGCTGGTGCTCGACGCGGCGGACCTCGGGGAGATCGCGGCGCTGCCGGCGCCCCGGGGGTCGTGGGACTGAGCGCATGATCCGGCGTGGGGCCGGGAACCCGATCGGCGCGAGCGGTGTATCAGAAGGGGAGGATCAGCGCCGGAAGGGGTCGGAAGCCATGGGTCGAGGCCGAGTCGGGGCGGCGGGCGCGGCGGGCGCCGCCGCGGTGCTGCTGCTCGTCACCGGGTGCTCGTCGCGCTCGGGCGGGGAGGGAGGCCGGACGGGCACTCCGCCCGCCCCGCCTGCGACGACCGTCTCGTCGGCACCGCCCGCCGCGTCGGCGGCGCCGTCGGTCGCCGCGGGCGGGGTCCGGGTGGCGGGGACGCTGACCGAGGGCCTCCGATCGCCGTGGGGCCTGGCCGAGCTCCCCGGCGGCGACCTCCTCGTCTCCTCGCGTGACGAGCGGACGATCACCCGCGTCGACGCGCGGACCGGGCGGCAGACCTCGCTGGGCGTCGTGCCGGGGGTGGTGCCGGGCGGCGAGGGCGGGCTGATGGGCCTCGCGGTGCGGGACGGCTGGGTCTACGCGTATCTGACCGCGGCCTCGGACAACCGGATCGTGCGCATGCGCTACGGGGGCGGGGCCGGCGACCGGCTCGGGGCACCCGAGCCGGTGCTCACCGGCCTCCCGAAGGGGCTGATCCACAACGGCGGGCGGATCGCCTTCGGCCCGGACGGGATGCTGTACGCGGGGACGGGTGAGACGGGGCGGACCGGGCTCGCCCAGGACCGGGGCTCGCTCGGCGGGAAGATCCTGCGCATGACTCCGGAGGGCCGGCCGGCGCCCGGCAATCCCTTCCCGGGCTCGGTGGTGTACTCGTACGGGCACCGCAATGTGCAGGGGCTGGCCTGGGACGCGGACGGGCGGCTGTGGGCGTCGGAGTTCGGGCAGAACACCTGGGACGAGCTGAATCTGATCGAGCCCGGCCGCGACTACGGCTGGCCGGTCGTCGAGGGCCGGGCCGGCCGGGCGGGGTTCACGGACCCGGTGGCGCAGTGGCCGACCGACCAGGCCTCGCCGAGCGGGATCGCGTACGCACGCGGCGCGATCTGGATGGCCGCGCTGCGGGGCGAGCGTCTGTGGCGCATCCCGCTCTCCGGTGCGGAACGTTCCGGGGAGCCGCGGGCGTTCCTCAAGGACGAGTACGGGCGGCTGCGCACGGTTCTGGCGACCGGAGGCGGCGCCCGGCTCTGGCTGGTGACCAGCGAGACCGACACCCGGGGCACGCCCGGGCCCGGTGACGACCGGATCCTCCGGCTGGAGGTCGGGTAGGAAGGCGAGACCGATGTTCAACCTGATGGAAGAGCTGTTCGCGCCCGGCCGGAAGCACACCGAGGACGAGCGGCAGCGGCTGGCCCTGACCAGGGAGGACCTGGGCGAGGGCGCCCCGCACAAGGGGCCGATAGACCTGGCCTCGGGCAAGGTCGTGGTCCGGATACCGGGCGCCGCGCCCGCGCCGGACGCCGTCCCGGACACCGCGCCCGAGGCCGAGGCCGCCGCCGAGCCGGAGGCCGCCGCCCAGCCCGAGACCCTCCCCGACACCGCGCCCGAGGCCGAGGCCGCCCCTGCGGCCGCGAACGGACCCGAGCCCGAGGTCGAGGCGGCCCCCGAGCCGAAGGCAGCGACCGAACCGGGCTCCTAGGCCCTGTTGTCGAACTCCCGCCTGCCCCGCGGGCAACGACGGGGAGTTCGACGCCAGGACCCAGGGAGGACACGCCGCCCCAGGGCTAAGGCTGGGGCTGGGGCTCCAGGAGGCGCAGGCGGTGGGCCAGGGCGGCGGCCTCGCCGCGGCCCGCGACGCCCAGCTTGGCCAGGATGTTGGAGACGTGGACGCTCGCCGTCTTCGGTGAGATGAACAGCTCCTCGGCGATCTGGCGGTTGGTGCGGCCCTCGGAGACGAGCCGCAGCACGTCCTGCTCGCGCGGGGTGAGGCCGAAGGCGTCGGGGGCGTCGGAGGCGTCGTCACCGGGCCCCGGCTCCCCCGGGGCGGAGCGGTCGGCGGTCAGCCGGCCGAGGCGCGCCCGGGCCGCGAGCAGCTCGACGTCCTCGCGCAGCGGGTGGGCGCCGAGGCCGGTGGCGGTGGCGTGGGCCTCGCGGAGCAGCTCGGCGGCCTCCTCCCGGCGGCCGCCCTCGGCGAGGAGGACGTCGGCGAGCCGGTGCCGGGCCCTGGCCAGGTCGTAGGGGCGGTCGAGCGCGGCGAAGGCGTCGACGACCTCGGCCCGGCGTTCGGCGCTGTCCCGGCCCTCGGCGCGGGCCAGCTCCGCGGACACGTGCAGGGAGTGGGCCTGCCAGACGGGCGCGGGGGCGGCCAGGCCCCGGACGCAGCGGCGGATCACGTCGAGAGCGGCGGCGCGGCCCTCGGCGGCGGCCGGGAGGCCCCGGGCGTCGGCCTCGGCGGTGACGGCGGCCAGGACGAGGGGCCAGCCGTAGCGGTGGGTGCCGGGCGGGAAGCCGGCCTCGACCGCGGCGGCGAGCTCGGTCCGGACGTCGGCGAGGCGGCCCTCGGCCGCGGCGACGGCGACCCTGACGTGTGCCATGGGCAGGGTGTACTGCGGGATCGGGTCGCGGCTGCCGTAGCGGGCGGCGGCCTCGGCGAGGCGCGCGGCGGCGACGGCGGGCTCGCCGCGGGCAACGGCCAGCTGGGCGAGCAGCAGCAGCGCGGTGCCGCCCGGCTTGGTGCCGGCGGCGCCGGTGCGCAGCAGCCGTTCGCACTCCTCCTGGACGCGGTCCCAGGCGCCGAGGGAGTGGAGCGACTCGGCGAGGTTGGCGCGGATCCAGCCGGCGCTGTCGACCAGGCCGCGGGCCCCGCACATCTCGATCCCGGCGGTGGCGGTCTCCACGGCCTCGCGGGAGCGGCCCAGCGCTTCGAGACAGGAGGAGATGTTCACATGGGCGCGGGAGGCCTCGTGGAACTGGCCGAGGGCCATGGTCCGTTCGCGGACCTCGTGCATCTCGGCGAGCCCGGGCTCGATGTCGCCGGCGGCCACCATGAGGGTGCCGAGGGTGAGTCGGGCGTTGAGTTCGGTCGCCTCGGCCTTCACCAGGCGGGCGTATTCGACGGCCCGCTCGGCGGCGGCGAGCGCGTCGGGGCCGGGGTTGCGGAGCATTCCCCAGCCGGCGGCGACGGCGAGCACCACGGCGTGCACGGCGGACGGCGGCAGGCCGCGGACGAGTTCCTGGGCGCGGGCGATCTCGGTCCAGCCGTCGCCGCGGCCCAGGTTGGACTGGATGCGGGCCCGCTCGACGGAGAACCAGGCGGCGCGCAGCGGGTCGCTCTCCTCGTCGCCGTCGAGCAGCCGCAGCGCGGTGCGGCCGATCTGCAGGGCGCGTTCGCGTTCACCGCTGAGCCGGGCGGCGACGGCGGCCTCGGCGAGCAGGTCGAGAAAGCGCAGCGGGGTCTCGGGGTCGCAGCCGCAGGCGGGATAGGCCTCGGCGTAGTCCATGGGGCGCAGCCCGCCGCGGACCTCGTCGGGAACCTCGTCCCACAGCTCCATGGCCCGTTCCAGGAGCCGCAGCTGCTCGGCGTAGGCGTAGCGCTTGCGGGTCTCCACGGAGGCGCGCAGGACGGCGGGCAGGGCGCGGGCGGCGTCGTGGGCGTGGTACCAGTACGTGGCGAGCCGGTTGGCGCGCTCGTCGGCGCGGACGAGGCCGGGGTCGCTCTCCAGGGCTTCGGCGTAGCGGCGGTTGAGCCGGGAGCGCTCGCCGGGCAGCAGGTCGTCGCTGACGGCCTCGCGCACCAGGGAGTGACGGAAGCGGTAGCCGTCGCCGTCCGGGGTGGCGAGCAGGATGTTGGCGCCGACGGCGGCGCGCAGCGCGTCGAGGAGGGCGTCCTCGGAGAGCCGGGCGACGGCGGCGAGCAGGTCGAACTCGACGGTGGAGCCGCCCTCGGCGACGATCCGCACGACCCGCTGGGTGTCCTCGGGGAGGGTCTCGACGCGGACCAGGAGGAGGTCGCGGAGGGAGGCGCTGAGGGAGCCGGCGTGGCAGCCGGAGTGGTGGGAGGCGACGAGCTCCTCGACGAAGAAGGCATTGCCGTCGGAGCGTTCGAAGACCTCGTCGAGGAGGGCGGGGTCGGGTTCGGCGGCGAGGATGCCGGTGAGCTGGCGGTGCACCTCGGCGCGGGTGAAGCGGGCGAGTTCGACGCGGCGGACGGAGCGCAGCCGGTCGAGTTCGGCGAGCAGGGGGCGCAGCGGGTGGCGGCGGTGGATGTCGTCGGCGCGGTAGGTGGCGACGACCACGATCCGGCCGCGGTGCAGGGTGCGGAAGAGATAGGCGAGCAGGTGCCGGGTGGAGGCGTCGGCCCAGTGCAGGTCCTCCAGGACGAGCACGACGGTGCGTTCGGCGGCGACGCGTTCCAGGAGCCGTACGGTCAGCTCGAAGAGACGGGCGGTGGCGTCCTCGGCGGCGGGCTCGTGGCCGGCGAGGTCGCCGAGCTCGGGCAGGAGGCGGGCGAGCTCGCCCACGTGCCCTTCGGCGGCGGCGGCGAGTTCCTCGGGGAGCCGGCGGTGCAGGGCGCGCAGGGCGGTGGAGAAGGGGGCGAAGGGGAGCCCGTCGGCGCCGATCTCGACGCAGCCGCCGAGGGCGACGACGGCGCCCTGGGCGCAGGCCGCGTCGATGAACTCCTCGATGAGGCGGGTCTTCCCGACGCCGGCCTCGCCGCCGACGAGGAGGGCCTGGGGCTCTCCCGCGGTCGCGCGGGAGAGCGCCTCGGTGAGGGCGGTGAGTTCGCCGGCGCGGCCGACGAAGACGGGGCTGACTGACCTGGTCTCCACGGCGCCGAGCATCGCACAGGCGTCCGTCGGTCCGCCCCTACGGGTGACGCCCGGGCGGGTGCCGGTCTCGCGGAACGTGCTCACCGGGGTTCACGCCGCCCGGGTGAAGTGGTTCCGGTCGGCGCTCACCCGCCCCTCCGGATCCTGGCGCCTGGTGGCCCGGCGGGCCCTGGCGGCGCGGACGGCCTCGCGGGCGAGGCGGGCGGTGGCGGCCTGGCGGATCAGCTCGGCGTGCTCGGCGCGGTGCAGCTCGTACAGGAACATCGTGTTCTCCCTGGGTGATCCCGGTTTCGGTATCGCTCCTCGCGATGCCTCTACCTTCGTCTCCCAGGGGGTGCGGCCACATGGGGAGAGTGCCGCATGTTCGGCGTACGGGGGGCCTTAGGCGCCCCGGGAGGGTCCTTAGGGAGGGCCCCGGAATGCCTCACCCAGGCCACCCGGGCCCCCGAATGCCTCATCCGCACGGCCACCCGGCCGCCGGAGGCGGTGGGTCCGTCACCCGGCGGGGTCGCGGACCCCCTCGGGCTCCTCCGCCTCGCCCATGATCACCCGCTGGACGGGTATCTTCGCGCCGGCGTCGACGGCGCGGGCGTCGGCGGCGACCCGGCTCTCGGGCGGCTCGATGCTGATCCGCGGCAGCCGGCGGTCGAGCCAGCGCGGCAGCCACCAGTTCGCACCGCCCAGCATGTGCATGAGGGCGGGGACGAGGAGGGTGCGCAGGACGAAGGCGTCCAGGGCGACGGCGGCGGCGAGCGCGATGCCGAACATCGCGACGCGTCGGTCGCCGGAGAGGACGAAGGCGAGGAAGACGGAGATCATGATGACCGCGGCCGAGTTGATCACCCGGCTGGTCTCGGCGAGGCCGACCCGTACGGCGCGACGGTTGTCGCCGGTCTCCAGCCACTCCTCGTACATCCGGCTGACCAGGAAGACCTGGTAGTCCATGGAGAGCCCGAAGAGTACCGAGACCATGATCACGGGGAGGAAGGGTTCGATGGGCCCGGCGCTGCCGAGGCCGAGCAGCTCGCTGCCCCAGCCCCACTGGAAGATCGTGACGACCACGCCGAAGGCGCCCGCGACGGCGGCGACGTTCATCAGCGCGGCCTTGAGCGGGATGCCGAGGGAGCGGAAGGCGAGCAGCAGCAGGACGCAGCCGAGCGCGATCACGACGCCGACGAAGAGCGGCAGCTTGCCGACGATGATCTCGGCGAAGTCGTCGTAGGAGGCGGTGACACCGCCGACGTGGACCTGGAGCGAGGTGCCGTCCGCGGCGGTCGGCAGGACGTCGTCGCGGAGCCGGTCGACGAGCCCGCTGGTCGCCTCGGACTGGGGCGAGGAGTCGGGTACGACGGTGAGGACGGCGGTGTCGCCGCCGTGGTTGTACGTGACCGGGGAGACGGACGCGACACCCTTGGTGTGCGCCAGCTGGGCGGGCAGCGCGTCGAGGGCGACCCGGTCGTCGGCGCCGTCGAGCTGGGCGACGAGGGTGAGCGGCCCGTTCGTGCCGGGGCCGAAGCCCTCGGCGATCAGGTCGTAGGCCTTGCGGGTGGTGGCGGTGGCCGGGTTGTTGCCCTGGTCGGAGCTGCCGAGGTGGAGCGAGAAGGTGGGCAGGGCCAGGACCGCCATGACGACGGCGGCGACGGCGCCGAGGAGCTTGGGGTGGCGCTCGACGAAGCGGGACCAGCGGGCGGAGAAGGTGGTGGGCAGCTCGGGCTCGGGGCCGTGCTCGGTGAGCCGGCGGCGTTCCTTGCGGCTGAGGGCGCGCATGCCGATGAACGACAGCAGCGCGGGCAGCAGGGTGACGGACGCGGCGACGGTGAGGACGACGGTGAGGCAGGCGGCGATGGCGACGCCGTTGAGGAAGGTGAGCCGCAGGATCAGCATGCCGAGCAGGGCGATGCAGACGGTGGCACCGGCGAAGACGACGGCCCGGCCGGTGGTGGCGACCGCGGTCCGCGCGGCCTCGGCCACGGGCAGGCCGCGTTTCAGGCCCTTGCGGTGCCGGGTGACGATGAACAGCGCGTAGTCGATCCCGACGCCGAGGCCGACGAGCATGCCGAGCATGGGGGCGAAGTCGGCGACCGTCATGACGTGGCCGAGGAGCACGATCCCGGAGTACGCGATGCCCACGCTGACCAGGGCGGTCGCGATGGGGAGCGCGGAGGCGGCGAGGGAGCCGAAGGCGAGGAAGAGGACGACGGCGGCGACGGCCACGCCGACGATCTCGGCGGTGTGCGCGGTGGGGGCCTCGGTGGAGCCGACGGCCTCGCCTCCGAGCTCGACCTGGACGGTGTCCGTGGCGGCGGCCTTGGCGGTGTCGACGAGGGCTTCGGACCGGGCCTGCGGGATGTCGGAGGCCTTGGCGTCGAAGGTCACGGAGGCGTAGGCGGTGTGCCCGTCCTCGCTGATCCGGCCCGGTAGGGATCCGTACGGGGAGGTGACGGAGGCGACGCCGGGGAGGTCCTCGACCTTCTTGAGCATCGCGGACATGCGCTGCTCGACGTCGGGGGCCGTCACGCTGCCGCGCTCGGTGTGCCAGACGATGGTGTCGGTGTCACCGCCGGCGCCGTGGAAGCCCTTGTCGAGGAGGGCGACGGCACGGCCGGACTCGGTGCCGGGGACGTCGTAGTCGTTCGAGTACGCGTTCCCGGCGAGCGCCGCGCCCGTGACGGCTCCGCCGAGGGCGAGGAGCCAGAGCAGGACGGTGACGAGGCGGTGCTTGATGCACCATCGTGCGATGGCTGCCAAAGGACGTGCTCCTCGGGTGGTTCGGGCTCCGCCGCCCACTCTCGCAGCCAAACGTGATCGTTTGTCCCTTTCGTGGCGATCCTCACAGGACGTGGCGGGTCCTCCGCATGGGGAGGACATGTGTTTGACAGGAGGTCCAAAGGAGGGAAAAGTAGCGCCGCGCGGTTTTCGGTTCCACGTTCAAATAACGGGCCCGGTTCCGCGCTGCGCGGCCAGCCGATCCTGTGACGAGTCAGGCCTCCATTCGCACCGGTCACTCATCCACGCCCGCCAGTCCGCGCCGGGATGCCGTCCGCGTGCCGACGGAAGGGGCGGCCACCTGTGACCGGCCGATCCCTGGGGGGGCTCATGACCATCCACACCGCGGCACCCGTCGCGGACCCGAAGCCCGGCCCGCCGCCGGCCGTCGGCAGCGGCGAACCGACGCCCGTCGCCACCCCCGCCAGGCCACGGCCGCCGCGTCTGGCCCTCGTGGACGGGCTGCGACTCGCGGCCTGTCTCTTCGTCGCCGCGTTCCACTTCCTGGGGACGACGAATCCGGCCATCTGGGGCGAGTCCCCCAAGGTCTTCGCGTACCTCGCGCACCGTGCCTCCATGTACGGCTGGCTCGGCGTCGAGATGTTCTTCCTCATCAGCGGATTCGTCATCTGCATGAGCGCCTGGGGCCGCACCCCGGGTCAGTTCGCGGTCTCCCGGATCTCCCGGCTGTTCCCCGCCTACTGGTTCGTCATCCTGCTGCTCGTCGCGCGCCTGGCGATCATCCCGGTGCAGACCGGCGACCTCGGGTCGCTCGTCCATCCGCGGGTCGTCGTCTCCAACCTGACGATGTTCCCCGGGCCGCTCAAGGTCGACCTCCTCGACGGCGTCGCCTGGACGCTGGACGTCGAGGCCCGGTTCTACCTGCTGATGGCCGTCGTCCTGAAGTTCGGCACCACCTATCAGCGCATGATGGGCTTCTGCACGGTGTGGCTGGTGGCGGCGTTCGTCACCCACTCCACCCAGAACAAGCTGCTCGACCAGTTCGTGCTCAGCCCGTACGCCGGCTACTTCATCGCCGGCATCGCGGTCTACCTCATGTGCCGCTTCGGCCAGAACCTGATGCTGTGGTTCCTGCTCGCCATGGCCTGGGCCTACCAGCTCAGCGTGCTCCAGATCCGCGTGAACTGGCACCCGGCCACGTCGAACACGGACAAGACCGTCTCCTGGACCCTGTGCGCCCTGCTCGTCACCGGGTTCCTCGCGATCCTGATGCTGGCCTCCCTCGGCCCCCTGAAGAAGATCCGCTGGCGCTGGCTGGTCACCGCGGGCGCGCTGACGTACCCCTTCTACCTGGTGCACATGAGCCTCGGCATCCCCCTGGCGAAGGGCCTCACGCGGCACGTGCCGGGGCTCGGCCCCTGGGGCACCATGGCCGTGACGACCACCGCCATGCTGCTGCTCTCCTACGCCGTCTACCGCTGGGCGGAGAAGCCCCTGAGCAGATGGCTCCGACGCAACCTCCTGAAGGGCCTCAAGCCCAAGGAGAGGCCCGAGTTCGCACACTGATCACCCCGCGCCTCGGCGCAGGAGAGCGGCCCCGCACCGGAACACCGGTGCGGGGCCGCTGCCCGTACGGGCGAGGGATCAGGCGTCAGCTCCGCGCGTCACCCGCTCAGAGCCGCTGCCACTGCTGGTTGGTGCCGCCGTTGGCGTACCAGAGGCCGACCGCGCTGCCGGCAGCCGTGGCCTTGCCGCCGACGTCCAGCGCCAGGCCGGAGTCCTGCGCGGTGATCGAGCCGCCCGCGTTGATGTTCCACTTCTGGTTGCTGCCGCCGTTGCAGGGCCACAGGATCAGCGGCGTGCCGCCCGCGGTGCCGCCGTGGTCGACGTCCAGGCACATGTTCCCGTAGACCCGGAGCTCCTTGGCGGCGGTGTACGTCCAGCGCTGGTTCTCCTGGCCGTTGCAGTACCAGATGATCATCTTGGTGCCCGGCTCCTGAGAGGCCCCGGGGACGTCCAGGCAGAGGCCGGAGCCCACGCCGCGCAGCGGGCCCGAGGTCGTGGCCGGACGGCCGGTGCCCCACCAGGCCCAGGCGAGCCGGTCGGCCGCCGAGGTGTTGGTGGTGCGCAGGGTCAGGTCCGTGCCGGTGCCCTGCAGCTCGGTGAGGCTGTAGCCGTCGCCGGCACGCAGACCGGGCCAGTAGACCGCGCCGATGCCCAGCTCGCGCACGGTGTCCGTCTGGGCCTGGAGCGCGGCGGTCTGCCAGCGCCCGCCGACCGGCCCGTTGTAGTCGATTCCGGTGCCGAGGTCGGCGCCGAACTCGGTCAGCACGGTCCGGGACGCGCAGTTCCCGACCTTGGTCCGCAGGTCGGCGGCCCAGCGGGCCGGATCGGTCCAGTCGGTGTGCCAGAAGCCGTAGTGGTGCAGGGACAGGTGGGTGCCGCTCAGCCGCGGGTCGGCACAGACGGGCCGGACGTCCTCGCTGACGCCGACGCCCCCGACGAAGACGCGCTCGCGCGGGACGGCGCCGTGGGAGCCCAGCCACTCGGCGGAGAGGTCGGCCCACTCGGTCGCGGAGTAGCCGTACGGCTCGTTCATCGGCTCGAAGTAGACCCGGTCGGTGTCGCCGTAGCGCTCGACGAGCGTCCCCCACATGGCGTCGTACGCGGCCTTGTCGTCGATCCGGCCGTTCCTGGCGGCTCCGGGGCCCTCCCAGTAGGCGAGGACGACCTTGACGTTCCTGGCGACGGCCGCGTCGATCGCACCGCGGTACGAGTCCCACCAAGCGCCGTTCACGGAGGCCGGGTTGACCGGCAGGCGGAGGGTGTTGATCCCGAACTTGCTCTGGAACTGCCCGACGACCGCGGTGGACTTGTAGTACGTCGTCAGGTAGTCGTCCTCGGCCGACAGGCCGGTCGGCACGACGGCGTCGACGGCGAAGTTGTCACGCGGGTCCGCCCAGTTGACGCCCTGGAACCGACCGCCGTCCGGTGCGCCCGCCGCGGCCGCCTCGGTCGCGAGCGGACCGGCCTGGAGGCCGATCAGCGCGAGCGAGCCGACGGCGGCAAGCGCCAGGGCTCTTCGAAAAACAGACATGTATTCCCCCATACGGTCAGTTGTCCGATCATCATGATCGTATAGCAGCGGCCCCGCACCGGGACGAACTCCGGTGCGGGGCCGCTGCGTTGACCCTACGGGCAGGGGCGGGGATCAGCCTTCGGTGACGCCGAGCCGCTCCAGGATCAGGTCCTTGACCCTCGCCGCGTCGGCCTGGCCACGGGTGGCCTTCATGACCGCGCCGACCAGGGCTCCGACCGCGGCGACCTTGCCGCCGCGGATCTTGTCGGCGATGGCCGCGTTGCCTGCGATGGCCTCGTCGACCGCCGCGCCGAGCGCGCTGTCGTCGGAGACGACCTTCAGACCGCGCTTCTCGACGACCTCGTCCGGGGTGCCCTCGCCCGCGAGGACGCCCTCGATGACCTGGCGGGCCAGCTTGTCGTTCAGGTCACCGGAGGCGACCAGGGCCGACACGCGGGCGACGTCCGCCGGGGTGATCGGGAGCTCGTCCAGCGAGACGCCCTGCTCGTTGGCGTTGCGGGCCAGCTCGCCCATCCACCACTTGCGGGCCGACGCCGCGTCGGCGCCCGCCTCGATCGTGGCGACGATCGGGTCGACCGCACCCGCGTTGAGGATGGACTGCATGTCCAGCTCGGACAGGCCCCACTCCTCGCGCAGCCGGTTGCGCCGCACGCGCGGCAGCTCCGGCAGTCCCTTCCGCAGCTCCTCGACCCACTCGCGGGAGGGGGCCACCGGCACCAGGTCCGGCTCCGGGAAGTAGCGGTAGTCCTCGGCGTTGTCCTTGATGCGGCCCGAGGTGGTGGTGCCGTCGTCCTCGTGGAAGTGACGGGTCTCCTGGACGATCGAGCCGCCGGAGGAGAGGACCGCCGCGTGCCGCTGGATCTCGAAGCGCGCCGCGCGCTCCACCGAGCGGAGCGAGTTGACGTTCTTCGTCTCCGAGCGCGTACCGAAGGTGTCGGAACCCTTCGGCATCAGCGACAGGTTGACGTCGCAGCGCATCTGGCCCTTGTCCATGCGCGCCTCGGAGACGCCCAGGGCACGGATCAGCTCGCGCAGCTCCGCCACGTACGCCTTGGCGACCTCGGGGGCCCGCTCGCCCGCGCCGACGATCGGCTTGGTGACGATCTCGATCAGCGGGATGCCGGCCCGGTTGTAGTCGAGCAGCGAGTGCGAGGCGCCGTGGATGCGGCCGGTCGCGCCACCGATGTGGGTGGACTTGCCGGTGTCCTCCTCCATGTGGGCGCGCTCGATCTCCACGCGGAAGATCTCGCCGTCCTCCAGCTGGACGTCCAGGTAGCCGTCGAAGGCGATCGGCTCGTCGTACTGGGAGGTCTGGAAGTTCTTCGGCATGTCCGGATAGAAGTAGTTCTTCCGGGCGAAGCGGCACCACTCGGCGATCTCGCAGTTCAGCGCGAGACCGATCTTGATGGCGGACTCGACGCCGACCGCGTTGACGACCGGGAGCGAGCCCGGCAGGCCGAGGCAGGTCGGGCAGGTCTGCGTGTTGGCGTCCTGGCCGAGCTCGGTCGAGCAGCCGCAGAACATCTTGGTGCGGGTGCCGAGCTCGACATGGACCTCCAGGCCCATGACGGGGTCGTACGCGGCGAGCGCCGCCTCGTACGACAGCAGTTCAGTGACAGTCACGGTGGAACTTTCCCTCTCAGCCCAGCAGGACGTCGTCGTCGCCGAGGCGCTTCAGCTCGCGGTACAGGATCGCGAGGCCGGTGACGATGGCGGCGGCGGACACGGCGGAGTCGATCAGGCGCAGCACGTCGTTGTCGTTGCGGGCCAGCTTGGCCTGCTTCGCGACGCTGACGGCGCCGAACGCGGTCGTCGCCAGCGAGACGTAGATGCCCGTCTTCGACTTCTTGAAGTTCTTGGCCTTCTTTGCCATGGCACTCACAGCATCTCTCCGTTCGCTTCTCCGCCCTCGCGGCGCAGAGGTGCGGCCATCGTCGCTGTCTGCGGCCCGGCGGCCGCGCGTGCGTCGCTCACAGTGAAGGAGCCTCCTCGAGCAGCGGGTGGCCCCACTTTTCCACGAAGGCGGCCTCGACCGCGGCACCGACCTTGTACAGACGGTCGTCCTTCAGGGCGGGGGCGATGATCTGCAGACCGACCGGCAGACCGTCCTCCGGCGCCAGGCCGCAGGGCAGCGACATGGCGGCGTTGCCGGCCAGGTTGGTCGGGATGGTGCACAGGTCCGCGAGGTACATCGCCATCGGGTCGTCGGCGCGCTCGCCGATCGGGAAGGCGGTGGTCGGCGTCGTCGGGGAGACGATCACGTCGACCTGCTCGAAGGCCTGCTCGAACTCACGGGTGATGAGGGTACGGACCTTCTGGGCCGAGCCGAACCACGCGTCGTAGTAGCCGGAGCTCAGCGCGTACGTGCCGAGGATGATGCGGCGCTTGACCTCGGGGCCGAAGCCGGCCTCGCGGGTGAGCGCGGTGACGTCCTCGGCGGACCGGCTGCCGTCGTCGCCGTTGCGCAGGCCGTAGCGGAGACCGTCGAAGCGGGCCAGGTTCGAGGAGCACTCGGACGGCGCGACGATGTAGTACGCGGAGAGCGCGAGGTCGAAGGACGGGCAGTCCAGCTCGACGATCTCGGCACCCAGCGACTTCAGCAGCTCGACGGACTCGTCGAAGCGCTGCACGACACCGGCCTGGTAGCCCTCGCCGCGGAACTGCTTGACGATGCCGACGCGCATCCCGGCGACCGAGCCGTTGCGGGCGGCCTCGACGACCGGCGGGACCGGGGCGTCGATCGAGGTCGAGTCGAGCGGGTCGTGGCCGGCGATGGCCTCGTGCAGCAGGGCCGCGTCGAGGACCGTACGGGCACACGGGCCGCCCTGGTCGAGCGAGGAGGAGAAGGCCACCATGCCGTAGCGGGAGACCGCGCCGTAGGTCGGCTTGACGCCGACGGTGCCGGTGACGGCGGCGGGCTGGCGGATCGAGCCGCCGGTGTCCGTGCCGATGGCGAGCGGGGCCTCGTACGCGGCGAGGGCGGCCGAGGAGCCACCGCCGGAGCCGCCGGGGATCCGGGTCAGGTCCCAGGGGTTGCCGGTCGGGCCGTAGGCGCTGTTCTCGGTGGAGGAGCCCATGGCGAACTCGTCCATGTTGGTCTTGCCCAGGATGACCACGTCGGCGGCCTTGAGCTTCTTGACCAGCGTCGCGTCGTACGGCGGGATCCAGCCCTCGAGCATCTTCGAGCCGACCGTGGTGGGCACGCCCTGGGTGGTGAAGATGTCCTTGAGCGCCAGCGGCACACCGGCGAGCGGGCCGAGCTTCTCGCCGCGGGCGCGCTTCTCGTCCACGGCGCGGGCCTGGGCGAGGGCGCCCTCGCGGTCGACGTGCAGGAAGGCGTGGACCTTCTCGTCGACGGCGTCGATGCGGGCCAGGTGGGCCTCGGTCACCTCGACGGCGGTGAGCTCGCCGGAGGCGATCCTCGCCGCGATCTCGGCGGCGGTGAGCTTGATGATGGTGCTGTTGTCCGTCATGACGTTCTTAGTCCTCCCCCAGGATCTGCGGCACCTTGAAACGCTGCTGCTCCTGGGCCGGGGCGCCGGAGAGCGCCTGCTCGGGGGTGAGCGACGGACGGACCTCGTCCGCGCGCATGACATTGGTCAGCGGCAGCGGGTGGGAGGTCGGCGGTACGTCTTGGTCTGCGACCTCGGAGACGCGGGCGACCGCGCCGATGATGTCGTCGAGCTGTCCGGCGAAGTGGTCGAGTTCTTCGGCCTTGAGCTCCAGACGTGCCAGCCGTGCGAGGTGGGCGACCTCCTCGCGCGTGATGCCAGGCATGCGGATCCTCACGGGGTGAGTCTGATGGTGTTGGCCCCAATCCTATGGGGCCCGCACCGGAACCCGTGAAACGGTTTGCCCCCGCGGGGGCCTCCCGTGATCCGCGCGCCGCCCGTACGCCGTCCGTACGGCGTCGTCACGGCGGTCGGCGCGGCTGTCCGCACGCCTACTGGACGACGTGGTCCGAGGGGTGTTCGACCTCGACGAGCGCCGCGTTCGCGGCGAGCTCCGAGGGGCGGCGCCAGCCGTGCTCCCCTCGCGCGAGGAGCCAGGCGGTGGTCTCGCCGGGGGGCATGGCGGCGGCGACCAGCCAGCCCTGCACGGCGTCGCAGCCCAGGTCGCGCAGGCGCTCCCAGGTCTCGTCGTCCTCGACGCCCTCGGCGACGACGAGCAGGCCCAGGGAGTGGGCGAGGTCGACGGTGCAGCGGACGATCTCGGCGTCCTCGGTGTCGACGGCGAGCCGGGCGACGAAGGAGCGGTCGATCTTCAGCTCGCTCACCGGGAGGCGGCGCAGGTGCACGAGCGAGGAGTAGCCGGTGCCGAAGTCGTCGAGGGACATCTTGACGCCGTGGCCGGTGAGCCCGGCCATGGTGTCGGCGGCCCGCTGGGGGTCCTCCAGGAGCACGTGCTCCGTTATCTCCAGCTGGAGCGCGCCGGCCGGCACACCGTGCCGGGCGAGCCGGGCGGCGACGGCGCCGGCGAAGCCGGGGGTGTGCACGTCGCGCGGCGAGACGTTGACGGCGACGGGCACGTCGAGGCCCTGGGCGCGCCAGCGGGCCACCTGGGCGAGGGCGGTCTCCAGGACGTACTCGGTGAGGTGGGGCATCAGGCCGGAGGACTCGGCGATGGCGATGAACTCGTCCGGCGGGACCTTTCCGCGCTCCGGGTGCACCCAGCGGACCAGCGCCTCCAGGCCGGCGACCTGGCCGTCGAAGCGGACCTTGGGCTGGTAGTGCAGCTCGACCTCGCCGGCGTCGAGGGCGCGGCGCAGGTCGCCGAGGAGGCCGAGGCGGTCGGGGGTGTTGGAGTCGCGCTTGGACTCGTACACCTCGACGCCGGTGCGGTCCCGCTTGGCCTGGTACATCGCGACGTCGGCGCGGCGCAGCAGGCCCTCGGCGTCGAGGGCGTGCTCGGGGAAGACGGCGACGCCCGCGCTG
This sequence comes from Streptomyces sp. NPDC053431, assembly GCF_044544925.1. Taxonomy (NCBI): domain Bacteria; kingdom Bacillati; phylum Actinomycetota; class Actinomycetes; order Kitasatosporales; family Streptomycetaceae; genus Streptomyces; species Streptomyces sp. NPDC053431. Next base: position 259,840 of record NZ_JBITXX010000009.1, read on the forward strand.
GCCTCCAGGACGAGGGTGAGCCCGTCGAGGTCGAGCGGGGAGGACAGCTCGGCGACGAGGTGCCGGGCGACCCGCTGGGCGCTGGTGGTGGAGTCGGCGGTGGGCAGCAGGACGGCGAACTCGTCGCCGCCGAGCCGGGCCGCCTCGGCGCCGCGCGGCAGCGCGAGCCGGAGGCGTTCGGCGATCTGGAGGAGCAGCCGGTCGCCGGCGAGGTGCCCGAGGGTGTCGTTGACCGAGCGGAAGCGGTCGAGGTCGATCAGGACGAGGGCGGAGCGGACGCCCTCGCCCTCGGCCTCCTCCAGGGCGGTCCAGGTGCGCTCCAGGAGCCACTGCCGGTTGGGCAGTCCGGTGAGCGGGTCGCGCAGCTGCTCCTCGGCGCGGGCGCGGGCGATCCACAGGGTGGAGTCGAGGGCGATGAGCGGGACGGCGAAGAGCGGCAGGAGCGCGGGGCCGGCGGCGGCGACGACGCAGATGAGGGGGGCGATGCCGAGCAGGGCGACGGCGACGAGGCCCTGCCGGAGCAGGGCGGTGCGGGCGGCCGTGGGCAGTCCGCTGCTCTGCGGGGCCAGCGCATACCACAGCATGAGCCGGGTCGCCACGAGGTAGGAGACGGCGGCGAGCATCACTTCCGGTACGTCCGCGATCCCCCAGTCGAGGGGCCGCCAGGGCTCCGCGACGGTGGGGACGTCCCCGAAGGTGGCGAGCACGAGGGCGGCGACGCCGGTACCGATGACGTCCACGGCGCCGTGCAGCAGGCCCTGTCGCCAGCGGTGCCGGCGGGCGGCGGCGACGAGGAGGACGACGGTGAGCGAGACCAGGGAGGCCGGCACCCAGCCGTAGAGGAGCAGGACGGCGAGGGTGAGGGCGGCGCCGGAGCCGGTGCCGCCCCACCAGCGGTCGCGGCCGAGGGCCACGAGGTGGCCGACGATGAGTCCGGTGAGGACGGCGAGGGACCAGCCGGCGGCGCCGCCGGGGAAGAGGCCTTCCCCGGTGCTCAGCGCCCGGTAGAGACCGGCGGCGAGCGCGACGGCGGCGATGCCCACCAAAGCTCCGGGCAGCCCGGAGGTGATGCCCACGAACGCCGCTCGGCCCTGGGGCCGTGCGACCGGGGCGGCACTCTCGGTCGGTTTCATTCCCGTCCCTCTCACAGCCGGCGGTGCGTCGCATCGCGGGGCCGTCGTCATGCCACTGGGCCGTCGTCCCGCCGCGTGCCGTACCGCGTGTCCTGCTCCTGCTCGCGCCGGCAGGGCCCTCACACGGCCGTGCGCGGCGGACGCACGGTCACCACACTAGGCCGCGGAGGGCTCCGACGGGCAGCGCTCTCCATGTCTTGCCCGAATGCGACCCGGCCACCCGTAACGATCTGGTATGCGCTGAACGGGTGAACTTCCGCGGGCGTTCGGGGGACTAGCCCTCGGCGGGGAGAGCGGCCTCCAGAGCGGCTTCGGGCCCTTGTTCGAGCAGGATGACGAAGCCTTCCTCGTTCAGAACCGGAACCTTCAGCTGCATCGCCTTGTCGTACTTGGAGCCCGGGTTGTCCCCCACGACGACGAAGGCCGTCTTCTTCGAAACGGAACCCGTGACCTTCGCACCCACGGCCTGCAGCGACTCTTTTGCGCCATCCCTGGTGAAGTTCTGCAGGGTGCCCGTGACGACCACGGTGAGGCCGTCCAGCGGGCGCGGCCCCTGCTCCTCCCCGGCGCCCTCGTCCTCGAAGCTCACCCCGGCCGCGCGCCACTTGCGCACGATCTCGCGGTGCCACTCCTCGGAGAACCACTGCTTCACCGCGGCGGCGATGATCCCGCCGACGCCCTCGGTGGCCGCCAGCTCCTCCTCGGTCGCCTGCTCGATCCGCTCCAGCGAGCGGAACTCGCGGGCCAGCGCCTCGGCAGCGACCGGGCCGACGTGCCGGATCGACAGGCCGTTGATGAACCGGGCCAGCGGCCGGGTCTTGGCGGCCTCGATGTTGGCCAGCATGGCCAGCGCGTTCTTCTTCGGCTCGCCCTTCTGGTTGGCGAAGACCGAGACGACCTTCTCCTCGCCCGTCTTCGGGTCGCGCTTGGGCAGCCCGCTGTCCGGGTCGAGGACGTGCGCCTTGATGGGCAGCAGCTGCTCGATCGTCAGGTCGAACAGATCGCCCTCGTCGCGCAGCGGCGGCTCGGCCGGCTCCAGCGGGCGGGTGAGCGCCGCCGCGGCGACCATGCCGAAGTTCTCGATGTCCAGGGACTGGCGGCCCGCCAGGTAGAACACCCGCTCACGCAGCTGGGCGGGACACGTCCGCGCGTTGGGGCAGCGCAGATCGATGTCCCCCTCCTTCATCGGCTTCAGCGGCGTGTGGCACTCCGGGCACTCGGAGGGCATCACGAACTCGCGCTCGGTGCCGTCCCGCAGGTCCGCCACCGGGCCGAGGATCTCCGGGATCACGTCACCGGCCTTGCGCAGCACGACCGTGTCGCCGATCAGCACGCCCTTGGCCTTCACCACCTCCTGGTTGTGCAGGGTGGCGAACTCGACCTCGGAACCGGCCACGGTCACCGGCTCCACCTGGGCGTACGGCGTGACGCGCCCGGTGCGGCCGACGCCGACCTTGATGTCGACCAGCTTGGTGTTGACCTCCTCCGGCGCGTACTTCCAGGCGATCGCCCAGCGCGGGGCGCGCGCGGTGGAGCCGAGCCGGCCCTGGAGGGCGATCTCGTCGAGCTTGACGACGACGCCGTCGATCTCGTGCTCGACCGAGTGCCGGTTCTCGCCGAAGTAGGCGATGAACGCGCGGACCTCGTCGAGGGACGAGACGACCTTGTTGTGCCGGGCGGTGGGCAGGCCCCACTCGTGGAGCAGCTCGTACGTCTCCGAGAGGCGGGAGATGTCGAAGCCCTCGCGGGCGCCGATGCCGTGCACCACCATGTGCAGCGGGCGGGTCGCCGTCACCTTGGGGTCCTTCTGGCGCAGCGAACCCGCCGCCGCGTTGCGCGGGTTGGCGAAGGGCTTGTCGCCGGCCTCGACCAGGCGCGCGTTGAGCCCCTCGAAGGCCTCCATCGGGAAGTAGACCTCGCCGCGGATCTCCACCAGGTCCGGGATGCGCTCGCCGCGCAGCCGGTCCGGGATGTCGGCGATCGTCCGCACGTTCGGCGTGATGTCCTCGCCGGTGCGGCCGTCGCCGCGGGTGGCCGCCCGGGTGAGCCGGCCGTGCTCGTACGTGAGGTTCACCGCGAGGCCGTCGACCTTGAGCTCGCACAGGTAGTGGTAGTCGGAGGTGCCGACGTCCCGCGCGACGCGCTCGGCCCAGGCGGACAGCTCCCCGTCGTCGAACGCGTTGTCCAGGGACATCATCCGCTCGCGGTGCTCGACCGAGGTGAAGTCCGTCTCGTACGTCCCGGCGACCTTCTGGGTCGGCGAGTCCGGCGTCCGCAGGTCCGGGTACTGCTCCTCCAGGGCCTCCAGGGACCGCAGGAGCTTGTCGAACTCCGCGTCGCTGATGACCGGCTGGTCCTTCACGTAGTACCGGAAGCGGTGCTCCTCGACCTGCTCCGCCAGCTCGGCGTGCTTCTCCCGCGCCTCGGCGGGGGCCCCCTGTTCGACTGCCACCGTTTCTCGTCCTCCCGATGCCTGAAACCCGGTCACTCTGGGTTGTCCGCGAGCGATCTCGCCGCCCGGGCGCAGTGTGCGAGCGCCTTGCGGGCGTACGCCGGCGAGGCACCCGCGAGACCGCAGGTCGGGGTCACCACCACGGACTCCGCCAGAGTCCCCGGATTCAGCCCCAGCCTGCGCCACAGCGTCCTGACACCCATGACGCTACCTCCCGGGTCCGACAATGCCCCCGAGGCCGGGTCCGTGGACGGCACCACACCGGCGAAGAGCTTGGTCCCGGCCTCCACGGCCTCCCCGATCGGCTCCTCGTCACGCTCGGTGAGAAGCCCGAAGTCGAACGAGACCCCGGCGGCACCGGCCCGGCGGAGCAGCCCGAACGGCACGCCGGGCGCGCAGGAGTGCACGACGACCGGGCCGTCGTGCGCCTCGATCACCTCGCGCAGCGCGCTCTCCACGATCTGCCGGTCGACGGCCCGGTGGGTGCGGTAGCCGCTGGCGGTCCGGATCCGGCCGAGGAGGACGGCGGTCAGTGAGGGCTCGTCCAGCTGCAGCGCGATCCGGGCGCCGGGCACGCGCTTGCGCACCTCCGCGAGGTGCCCGCGCAGTCCCTCGGCGAGCGAGCCCGTCAGGTCCCGGCAGGCCCCCGGGTCACCGAGCGCCGCCTCGCCGCCGCGCAGCTCCAGGGCGGCGGCGAGCGTCCACGGGCCCACCGCCTGCACCTTGAGCGGTCCCTCGTACCCCTGGGTGAACTCCTCCAGGGCGTCGAGGTCCTCGCCCAGCCAGGAGACCGCCCGCCGGGTGTCCCGGCCCGGCCGGTCGCTGATCCGCCAGCCGCTGGGCTCCACGTGCGCGTACAGCTCGACGAGCATCCCGGCGGTCCGCCCGATCATGTCCGCGCCGGGACCGCGGGCGGGCAGCTCCGCGAGGAACGGGAAGTCCTCGAAGGACCCCGTCACGGTCTTGGCGGCCTCTCGGGCGTCCCCGCCGGGCATGGACCCGACGCCGGTGGCGGGGCCCCAGGGGAACGCGGTCTTCTCGTTCTTGTCGCTCTCGTCGCTCACCCGGGAAGCGTACGTCGCACGGCGTCTCCGACGGCCGGGTGACCCCGGGGCACGGAGGCGCCGGCGGGCCCGGGTGACCCCGGTGACCCTGGTGGCCCCCGCTGCCCGCCGCCCGGGGGCGGTGAGCACGGGGAGCGGTGAGCACGGGGAGCGGTGAGCACGGGGAGCGGTGAGCACGGGGGGCGGTGAGCACGGGGAGCGGTGAGCACGGGGAGCGGGCGACCCGCCCCACGCGCCCGTCCCCGTCGTCCCGGCGTCAGCGCCCCGGCCGCACCGTCAGGTCGTTGACCTCGGCGTCGCGCGGCAGGTCGATCGCCATGACGATCGTGGTGGCCACCGACTCGGGGTCGATCCACTTCTCGGGGTCGTACTCCCTGCCCTCCTGCTGGTGCACCTTCGCCTGCATGGGGCTCGCGGTCCGGCCCGGGTAGACGGAGGTGACGCGCACGCCGTTGGCGTGCTCCTCGTGGCGCAGCGAGTCGGCGAGCGCCTTCAGGCCGTGCTTGGAGGCGGCGTAGGCGCTCCACTCGGCGTGCGCGTTGAGCCCGGCGCCCGAGTTCACGAAGACGACGTGGCCCTTGGAGACCCGCAGTTGGGGCAGGAAGTGGCGGGTCAGCTCGGCGGGCGCGACCAGGTTGACGTTGAGCTGGTGGTGCCAGGTCTTCGGGGTGAGGTCGCCGACCGGGCCGAGGTCGACGACGCCGGCGATGTGCAGCAGGGTGTCGACCCGCTCGGGCAGGCTCTGGTGCGAGAACGCCCAGGAGAGCCGGTCCGGGTCGGCGAGGTCGCCGACGAGCGTCCGCGCCCCGGGGAACTCCGCCGCCAGCTCCTTCGCCCGCCCGGCGTCGCGCGCGTGCAGCACGAGCTCGTCCCCGCGCGCGTGCAGGCGCCGCGCGACGGCCGCGCCGATGCCGGAGCCGGCTCCGGTGATCACATGAGTAGCCATGGGCCCCATGCTCGCATCATCCGCGGGAGGCGATGTCCTGCTCCAGATACGCGAGCGCGGCCGCCCCGTCCTCGGCGAAGTGGACCAGTTCGCCGAGCGGGCGCGGCAGGAAGCCCTCCTCCTCCATGCGGCGGAACTGGATCTCGAGGCCGTCGTAGAAGCCGGCCGTGTTGAGCAGGACGACCGGCTTCGTGTGCCGGCCGTGCTTCTTCAGCTCCAGGATCTCGGTGGCCTCGTCCAGGGTGCCGGTGCCGCCGACCATGATCACGATCGCGTCCGACTTGGCGAGCAGCAGGGCCTTGCGCTCGGCCAGGTCCTTGGTGATCACCATCTCGTCCGCGACCGGGCGGGCCTTGGCGGCGAGGAAGTCCACCGAGACGCCGACGAGGCGTCCGCCGGCCTCCTCCACGCCGTCCGCGACGACCTTCATCAGGCCGGTGTCCGAGCCGCCCCAGACCAGGGTGTGGCCGGCCTTTCCGAGGCGGCGGGCGAAGTCACGGGCGGGGGCCGTGTACCGCTCCTCGAGGTCGGCGGCGGAGAGGAAGACGCAGATGTTCATGGCCCCACGGTAGGCCCTGGCACCGACGGCCCCGTTTTTCTCCGGGAAGTTCCGGCCGGGAGCGATGAGTTCCGGCGGCGGCCGCGGTCTGCCCTTCCATGGACGAGGTGAACACCACATCGTGCCGGGCCAAGGGCCTGGTCAGGGCGCAGGACGGGACCCGGATCGCCTACGAGCGCTACGGGGAGGGGCCGCCGGTCATCCTGGTGGGCGGGGCGCCGGGTACGGCGGGGGCGGAGCGGGCGTTGGCCGGGCTGCTCGCCCGGTACTTCTCGGTGGTCGCGTACGACCGGCGGGACGCGGCGGACTGCGGGGAGTCGGAGATCGCGGACCTGGCGGCGCTCGTCACCGCGGTGGGCGGCGCGAGCGGGACGGCGGCGGTGCACGGGACGGCGTCCGGCGGGGCGCTCGCGCTGGCCGCGGCGGCGGCCGGGGTGCCGGTGGGGCCGGTCTCGGTGTACGAGCCGACGTGCGGCGCGGACCAGGCGGACCGGCTCGGGCGGGTGCGGGCGCGCGTGCTGGTGGTCGACGGCGGCGCGAGCCCCGCCGGGACGCGGCGGGCGGCCCGGACGGTCGCGGCGGCCGTCCCGCGCGGCCGGCACCGCACCCTGACCGGCCAGACGCACGAGGTGGCGCCGCACGTGCTGGCGCCGGTCCTGGCCGACTTCTACGGGGAGGACCCGGCCGGGGACCGCGCCCTCACTCCGCCGTGAGCCCTACGCGCCGGCCGGCGCCGCCGTCTTGCGTGCCGTCGTCGCGATCGTGGCCGAGCCGACCACGCGCGTGCCGTCGTAGAGGACGATCGCCTGGCCCGGGGCGACGCCCCGGACCGGCTCGTCGAAGGCGACCCGCAGCTCGCCGGCCTCCATGACCGCGGTGACCGGGGTCTCGCCGCCGTGGGCGCGGAGCTGGGCGGTGTAGCGGCCGGGGCCCTCGGGCGCGGTGCCGCACCAGCGGGGCTTGATCGCGGTGAGGGCGGTGACGTCCAGGGACTCGGCCGGGCCGACGGTGACCGTGTTGTTCACCGGGGAGATGTCGAGGACGTAGCGCGGCTTGCCGTCGGGGGCCGGGTGGCCGATCCGCAGGCCCTTGCGCTGGCCGATGGTGAAGCCGTACGCGCCCTGGTGGCTGCCCACCTTCGTACCGGACTCGTCGACGATGTCGCCCTCCGCCGTGCCGAGGTGCCGGGCCAGGAAGCCCTGGGTGTCGCCGTCGGCGATGAAGCAGATGTCGTGGCTGTCGGGCTTCTTGGCCACGGCGAGGCCGCGCCGCTCCGCCTCCGCGCGGATCTCGTCCTTGGTGGTGAGGGTGTCGCCGAGCGGGAACATGGCGTGCGCCAGCTGCTTCTCGTCGAGGACGCCGAGGACGTACGACTGGTCCTTGGCCAGGTCGGACGCGCGGTGCAGCTCGCGGGTGCCGTCGTCCTTGAGGACGACGGTCGCGTAGTGCCCGGTGCAGACGGCGTCGAAGCCGAGCGCGAGCGCCTTGTCGAGGAGCGCGGCGAACTTGATCTTCTCGTTGCAGCGCAGGCACGGGTTGGGCGTGCGGCCCGCCTCGTACTCGGCGACGAAGTCCTCGACGACGTCCTCGCGGAAGCGCTCGGCGAGGTCCCACACGTAGAACGGGATGCCGATGACGTCGGCGGCCCGCCGGGCGTCGCGCGAGTCCTCGATGGTGCAACAGCCCCGCGCGCCGGTCCGGAAGGACTGCGGATTGGCGGAGAGGGCCAGGTGCACGCCGGTGACGTCGTGCCCGGCCTCGGCGGCGCGGGCGGCGGCGACAGCGGAGTCGACTCCGCCGGACATGGCGGCGAGGACCCGGAGGGAGCGGGGGCGGGGGCGCTGCGGCGAGGTCTGAGTCATAGCCCTACCAGGGTACGGGGCGGGGGGAACCGCGGTCGCCCGAGTAAGCGTTCTCGATCACATGGGGAGCAAGGGACAGGGCGGCGGCGCGGGCAGGGCCGGCGGCAGGGGCAAGGGCGGCGGCAAGGGTGCCGCCGGGGCCGGGGGCAAGGGCAGGGGCGGCGGTCAGGGGCCGGGGCGGCGGGCGGTGCTGCTCGGCGGCACCGTCGCCGTCGCCGGCACGGTCGTCTTCGCCCGGGACGAGCTGGCGCGTCTCTACTGGCGCCTGCCGGGGATGGAGAAGAAGCGGGTCGAGGGCGAGCTGGACCACAAGGGCGCCGAGTGGTCGGCGGCCTCGCGGGCGAACTGGCGGCGGGCGGACCGTCCGGACGACTACGTCATCGACCGGGTGGTGATCCACGTCGTCCAGGGCAGTTACGCCTCCGCCCTGAAGGTCTTCAAGGACCCGGGGCACGGCGCCGCCGCGCACTACGTCGTCCGCAGGGACGGGCACGTCGCGCAGATGATCCGCGAGCTCGACGTGGCCTTCCACGCCGGGAACCGGGACATGAACGAGCGCAGCATCGGCATCGAGCACGAGGGCTTCGTCGACCGGCCGCAGGACTTCACGGCGGCGATGTACGCGGCCTCGGCGCGGCTGACGGCCGACATATGCGCGCGGTACGGGATCCCCGTGGACCGGGAGCACGTCATCGGGCACGTCGAGGTGCCGGGCACGGACCACACGGACCCGGGCCCGCACTGGGACTGGAAGCGCTATCTGGCCCTCGTACGGCAGGAGCGGGCGCGGCTGGGCTGAGGCGGTCCCGAGGGGGCGGGCGGCCCCGCCGGGGCGGGACCGGTCAGCTCAGGCCGGCCGCCCGGGCCCGTTCCACCGCCGGGCCGATGGCCTCCGCGACCGCCGCCACGTCCTCCTTGGTGGAGGTGTGGCCGAGGGTGAAGCGCAGGGTGCCGCGGGCCAGGTCGGGGTCGGCGCCGGTGGCCAGCAGGACGTGGCTGGGCTGCGCGATGCCGGCCGTGCAGGCGGAGCCGGTGGAGCACTCGATGCCGACCGCGTCGAGGAGCAGCAGCAGGGAGTCGCCCTCGCAGCCGGGGAAGGTGAAGTGGGCGTTGGCGGGAAGCCGGTCGACCGGGTCGCCGCCGAGGATCGCGTCGGGGACGGCGGCGCGGACGGCGCCGACGAGCTCGTCGCGCAGGCCGCCGACGGTGCGGGCGAACTCCTCGCGGCCCTCGGCGGCGAGCCGGCCGGCCACGGCGAAGGCCGCGACGGCGGGCACGTCGAGGGTGCCGGAGCGGACGTGCCGCTCCTGGCCGCCGCCGTGCAGGACGGGCACGGGGGTGTACTCGCGGCCGAGGAGGAGGGCGCCGATGCCGTAGGGGCCGCCGATCTTGTGTCCGGAGACGGTCATGGCGGCGAGCCCGGAGGCGGCGAAGTCGACCGGGATCTGTCCGAAGGCCTGGACGGCGTCGGCGTGCAGCGGGACGTCGAACTCCGCGGCGACCTCGGCGAGTTCACGGATCGGCATGATCGTGCCGATCTCGTTGTTGGCCCACATGACGGTGGCGAGCGCGACCGAGCCGGGGTCCCGCGCGAGAGCCTCGCGCAGGGCCTCCGGGTGGACCCGGCCGTGGGTGTCGACGGGCAGGTACTCGACGGTCGCGCCCTCGTGGCCGGCGAGCCAGTCGACGGCGTCGAGGACGGCGTGGTGCTCGACGGGGCTGGCCAGGACGCGGGTGCGGCGCGGGTCGGCGGCGCGGCGGGCCCAGAACAGGCCCTTCACGGCGAGGTTGTCGGCCTCGGTGCCGCCGGAGGTGAGGACCACCTCGCTGGGCCGGGCTCCGAGCGCGCCCGCGAGGGTCTCGCGGGCCTCCTCGACGGTCCGCCGGGCGCGACGGCCGGCGGCGTGCAGCGAGGAGGCGTTGCCCGTGACGGCGAGCTGGGCGGTCATCGCCTCGATCGCCTCGGGCAGCATCGGCGTGGTCGCGGCGTGGTCGAGGTATGCCATGGTGGGAACGATTCTACGAGGCGGCCCCGGCGCCGCCGCCTTCTGGCCTGTTTACGCCGCGCAGCGCGCCGCCCCGGCCGCCACCCGGCGAGGTGGCGCGGGCGACGGGCGGGGCGAGGACCTCGGGGCTCGGCTCAGCCGCGGGGTGCGCGGGCCAGCTGGCGGGACTGCGCGACGAGGCGGTCGGCGGAGTCCCAGACCTCGGCGTCCTCCTCCAGGAAGCCGCCCGCGAGGTTGCGGGTGGTGATGGAGACGCGCAGCGGACCGGGGGCCGGGCGGCAGCGGACGTGGGTGGTGAGCTCGACGGTGGGCGTCCACCCCTTGAGGCCCAGCTCGAAGGAGGTCGGCGGCAGGGCGTCGACGGTGAGGAGCAGGGAGAGCGGGTCGGGCTGACGGCCGTCGGCCAGGCCGAACCAGCCGCGCATCTCGCCCTTGCCCGACGGGGCGCCGACGGCCCAGCCCACGGTGGCCGGGTCGAGGCGGATGTCGAGCCGCTCGGTGATCGCGGAGGAGCCGGGGATCGCCGGGGCGGGGCCGTCGGAGGCGCCGAAGCACTGGTCGATCGGCGCGATGGCGGGCGGGGTCGCGGTGGTGCGGACCTCGTCCGGCAGCGCGTCCAGGTCGCCGTACGAGGCGAGCACGCGGATGCGCTCGACCTCGGTGCCGTCCTCGGCGTACTGCAGGAGGGAGGCCTGGCCGGTGGAGAGGGTGCGGCCGGTGCGGACCGTCTCGGTGCGGATGACCGCGGGACCCGGCACGGAGGGCGTCAGGTAGTGCGCCGAGATCGTGAACGGGTCCGGGTGCGGCAGGTGGTCGCCGAGCGCGCGGCCGAGGAGAGCGAGGAGGTAGCCGCCGTTGACGGCGTGGATGATCGTCCAGCCCGCGGAGAGTTCGGCGTCGTAGACGCCGGGCTCGCGAAGGGTCACGGCGGTGTCGCGGTCGAACTCGCTCACCGTCTCGATGCTGCTCGTGCTCATGTCGGCGACGGTACAGGATTTAGCTACTGAGCGGTAGCTTTTTCGGGCTCCTCGCGGGCGGAGGAGCGGCGGTTCCAGGCACGCGGGGCCCGCAGGTGGTACCGCATCGCGAGCAGGCGCAGAAGGAAGGCGGTCGCGACGGCGGTGCCGCTGGTGTACGCGTTGAGCGCGTCGAAGCGGATGAAGAGCACGGTCAGCGTCGCACCCACGATGGCCGGCACGGCGTACAGGTCGCGGTCCCAGCGCAGCAGCGACGGCACCTCGTTCGCGAGCACGTCGCGCAGCACACCGCCGCCGACGGCCGTGGCGAGACCGAGCGCCGCGGACGAGGTCAGGCCGAGACCGTAGTCGTACGCCTTGGTCGTGCCGGTCACGCAGAACAGCCCGAGGCCCGCCGCGTCGAAGACGTTGACCGCGGTCTGGGTGCGCTCGACCTCCGGGTGCAGGAAGAAGACGAGCACGGTCGCCACCAGCGGCATGAGGAAGTAGCCGAGATCCGTGAACGCGGCGGGCGGAACGGCGCCGATGATCAGGTCCCGCAGGAGGCCGCCGCCGAGCGCCGTGACCTCGGCGAGCACGGCGATGCCGAAGACGTCGAAGTTCTTGCGCACGGCGAGGAGGGCGCCGGAGATCGCGAAGACGAAGATGCCGACGAGGTCGAGGGCGTGTTGGACGGAGGGGTTGAACAGGTCGTGGAGCACCGCCCCATTGTCCCGGTCCGCCGGACGGGCTCGGCGCCCCGCCCCGGTCGCGCCCGGAGACGCCGTGAGGCCCCCGCTGCCCAGGGCAACGGGGGCCTCACCGCGCGGTCACGCCTCGGGCGACTTCTCCGGCTCCGCCGGAGCGTCCGCGTCGGCGGTCCCGGCGGCCTCGGCGGCCTGGGACTCGCCGGCCTCGGCCGTCGCCTCCGCCTCGGCCGTCGCGGCCGTCTCGTCCTGCTCGGCCGTCGCGTCCGGCGCCGGGGCCTTCGTGATCACGACGTCGACCGACTCGCGGGCCGCCGGGATCGTCAGGCCGTCCGCGTTCTCCGGGTGGTGGCAGGCCACGCGCTGGCCCGGGCGGAGCTCCAGGAGCGGGGGCTCCTGGGTCTTGCAGACCTCCGTGGCCTTCCAGCAGCGGGTGTGGAAGCGGCAGCCGGCGGGCGGGGCGATCGGGGACGGGACGTCGCCGGTCAGGAGGATGCGGTCGTTCTTGGCACCGCGCCGGCGCGGGTCCGGGATCGGGACCGCGGACATCAGGGCCCGGGTGTACGGGTGCATCGGCGACTCGTACAGGGACTTGCGGTCGGCGAGCTCGACGACCTTGCCCAGGTACATGACCGCGATGCGGTCGGAGACGTGGCGGATGACCGACAGGTCGTGCGCGATGATCACGTACGTGAGGCCGAGCTCTTCCTGCAGGTCGTCCAGGAGGTTGACCACCTGCGCCTGGATGGAGACGTCCAGGGCGGAGACGGGCTCGTCCGCGACGACCAGCTTCGGCTTCAGGGCCAGGGCGCGCGCGATGCCGATGCGCTGGCGCTGGCCGCCGGAGAACTCGTGCGGGTAGCGGTTGTAGTGCTCCGGGTTGAGGCCGACCAGGCTGAGCAGGCGCTGGACCTCCTTCTTCACGCCGCCCTCGGGCTCCACGCCCTGCAGCTTGAAGGGGGCCGAGACGATCGAGCCGACCGTGTGGCGCGGGTTCAGCGAGCCGTACGGGTCCTGGAAGATCATCTGGATGTCGCGGCGCAGCGGACGCATCTTCGCCACCCCGAGGTGGGAGACGTCCGTGCCCTCGAACTCGATCCGGCCGCCCGTGGGCTCCAGGAGGCGCGTGATCAGCCGGCCCATCGTCGACTTGCCGCAGCCGGACTCGCCGACGACGCCGAGGGTCTCACCGGGGTAGACCTCGAAGTCGATGCCGTCGACCGCCTTCACGGCGCCGGTCTGACGCTGCAGCAGGCCCTTCTTGATGGGGAAGTGCTTCTGCAGGCCGGTGACCTTGAGCAGGGGCTCGCGGGGCTCCGGCGAGGATTCCATGGTGTCGGTCACAGCTTCGGCGCAATCTCTTCGGTCCAGATCCGGGTCCGCTCCTCGGGCGACATGTGGCAGGCCGAGAAGTGGCGGCTGCCGGTCTCGGTCAGCTCGGGGCGCTCGGTCCGGGTGATGCCGCCCTTGGGGACGTCCGCGTACGGGCAGCGCGGGTTGAAGGCGCAGCCGCTCGGGACGTTGATGAGGCTGGGCGGGTTGCCCTTGACCGGGATGAGACGGTCGGTCTGCTCGCGGTCGATGCGGGGCATCGAGCCGAGCAGTCCCCAGGTGTAGGGGTGCTTGGGCTCGTAGAAGACGTCCTCGGCCGAGCCGCGCTCCACGCACCGCCCGCCGTACATGACGAGGATGTCGTCGGCGATCTCGGCGACGACGCCGAGGTCGTGGGTGATGATGATGACCGCGGAGCCGAACTCCTTCTGCAGGTCCCGGATCAGGTCGAGGATCTGGGCCTGGACGGTCACGTCGAGCGCGGTGGTGGGCTCGTCCGCGATGAGCAGCTCGGGGTTGTTCACCAGCGCCATCGCGATCATCGCGCGCTGGCGCATGCCGCCGGAGAACTCGTGCGGGTAGTTGTCGAACCGCTTGGCCGGCTCGGGGATGCCCACGCGGTCGAGGAGTTCGACGGCCCGCTTGCGGGCGGTCTTCTTGTCGACCTGGTTGTGGACCCGGTAGGCCTCCACGATCTGATGGCCGACCGTGTAGTAGGGGTGCATCGCGGACAGCGGGTCCTGGAAGATCATCGCCATCTCGCGGCCGCGCATGCGGCGCACCTCTTCGGGGTCCGCGGTGAGCATCTCCCGGCCGTTGAGCCAGATCTCGCCCGAGATGCGGGCCTTCTGCCGGCCGTACTGGCCGACGGTGTGCAGGCCCATGATGCCGAGCGAGGTGACCGACTTGCCGGAGCCGGACTCGCCCACGATGCCGAGGGTCTTGCCCTTCTCCAGCTGGAAGGTGAGGCCGTCGACCGACTTCACCAGACCGTCGTCGGTCGGGAAGTGGATCCGGAGGTCGCGGACGTCGAGGAAGGCGTCCGACGGGGCGTCCTTGCCGGACGCGACCGGCTCGCCGAGCGCGGCGCCGGTCTTCGTCAGCTTGTCGGTCATGCGAGCCTCACTCGGGGGTCGATCACGGCGTACAGGAGGTCGACCACGAGGTTCGCGATGACCACGCAGGACGCCGTCACGAGGGTCACCGCCAGGATCAGCGGCAGGTCGCGCTCGCTCACGCCCTTGATGGCGAGGCCGCCGAGGCCGTGGAGGCTGAACGCGGTCTCGGTCAGGATCGCGCCGCCGATGAGGGCGCCGAGGTCCATGCCGAAGATGGTCAGGATGGGCGTCATGGTGGAGCGCATGGCGTGCTTGCCGAGCACCACCGGCTCCGGCAGGCCCTTGGCCCGCGCGGTGCGGATGTAGTCCTCGCCCAGGACCTCCAGCATGGTGGCGCGGGTGAGCCGCGCGTACATCGCCGCGTAGAGGAAGGCGAGGGTGACCCACGGCAGCAGCAGACCGCCGAACCAGCCGCCGAAGGACTCGGTGATCGGCACGTACGAGGCGTTGAGCCAGCCCAGCTGCGTGCGGAAGACGAGCATCGCCAGCATGGCGGTGAAGAAGATGGGGAGCGAGACGCCCGCGAGCGCGGTGATCATCGCGGCCCGGTCGACGATCGTGCCCCGCTTGAGCGCGGAGACGACGCCGGTGGAGACGCCCATGACCAGCCACAGCACCGCGGCGCCGAGCACCATGGAGAGCGTGACCGGGAAGGCGTCGACCAGCATCGACCACACGTCCTGCTCGGTGCGGAACGAGTAGCCGAGGCAGGGGGCCGCGCAGTGGATGGTCTCGCCGCCGCCCGTGTAGTCACGGCCGACGAAGATTCCGGAGACGAAGTGCCAGAACTGCACCAGGATCGGCTCGTCCAGGCCCAGCTTCTGACGGATGCCCTCAATGGAAGCCGGATCCGCCTGCTTGCCGACGAACATCGCGGCAGGGTCACTGCCGGTCATCTTGGGGATGAGGAAGAAGATGCTGAGCGTCACCAGGGTGACGACGAGCAGCATCACGACGACGGCGAAGAGCCGTCGGATTATGTATGCAAGCATGCGGTCGGCCGGTCGGCGGCCGGGGGACCCGATCGGATCCCCCGGCCGCCGCGCACGGCCATCACCTGCCCTTCGGACCTAGCGGCGGGTGCGCCGTTGGAGCGAGTTGGTTTCTGACTCGGCTTACTTCACGACGCCGAGCGACGCGTAGTCGTAGCGACCGTTGTAGGCGTCGGCCGTGTAGACGTTCGTCAGTCGCGAGCTGCGCCAGATGATGTTCTTCTCGTGGGTGAAGGGCAGGTAGACCGCGGCCTCCGAGACCTTCGTGTTGATCTGCTTGTAGAGCTCGCCGGCCTTGTTCGGGTCGGTCTCCTTCAGCGCCTGGTCGAACAGGCCGTTGATGGCCGGGTCGTTCAGCTCGGAGAAGTTGTTGTTACCGCTCTGCAGGATGAAGCGACCGTCGACGAGCGGCTGCAGGAAGCCCTGGCCGGTCGGGAAGTCGGCGCCCCAGCCCATGATGATGATGCCGTAGCCCTTCTCCTTGACCACCTTCGGCGAACCGATGATGCCGGAGGTCTGGGCGCCGTCGAACTGGTCGATCTGGGCGTCGATGCCGACGGCCTTCAGCGACTGCTGCAGGGACTCGGCGGTGGCGATCTCGATCTTCTTGTTGTTGCGGACCGCGATCGTGGTCTTGAAGCCGTTCGGCTGACCGCACTTCTTCAGCGCCTCCTTCGCCTTGGCGAGGTCGGGCGCGCCACCGAGCTTGCCGTACGGGTCGGCCTTCGGGTCGGCACCCTTGATCGCCGGCGGCAGCATGTTGGAGGCGATGTCGCCACCGGCCTGCGGGCCGCCACGGGCGGTCTGGAGGGACTTGGAGTCGGCCGCGTAGATGATCGCCTTGCGGCACTCGATGTTCGGGATCACCGTCTGCGGGAACACCGCGTACCGGATGAAGCCGGTCTGCGGGTTGTCCACGTTGCCCTTGTGCTGCTGGAGCACCTTCTGGCGGGCGGAGGCGCCGACACCGGTCGCGTTGATGTCGAGGTCGTACTCGCCCTCGACCAGGCGGTTGTCCATGTCGTCGGCGTTCGTGGTGAACGTGACGGAGATGGTGTCCGGCAGCGCCTTGCGGACGTTGTCCGTCTTGGCGTCCCAGTTCTCGTTGCGGACGAGCTTCATGGACTTGTTCGGCGTGTACGACTGCCACTTGTACGGGCCGGAGGAGAACACGCCCAGGCCGTACTTGGCCTTGGTGTCCTTGTCCTGGCGGACCGGGGAGGCGGCCGGCATGGCCAGCATCTGCAGGAAGTCACCGTTGGCGACCGGCAGCTTGAAGACGATGGTCTTGTCGTCCGGGGTCTCGATCGCCTTCAGGCCGAGCTTGTCCGCGGTGGTGTCCTTGTACGGGCCCTTGTACTCGCCCTTGGGGTCCAGGACCTGCTGCAGGTAGATCGGGCCGCCGGAGATGACGTCCTGGGCCCAGATGCGCTCGATGCCGTACTTGATGTCCTTGGAGGTGATCGGCTTGCCGTCCTCCCACTTCACGCCGTCCTTCAGCGTGAAGGTGTAGGTGAGGCCGTCGGCCGAGACCTTGCCGGCGTCGGTGGCGAGGTCGGGGACCAGCTCGGTGGAGGCGGCGCCCGGCTCGGCCTTGAAGGTGACCAGCTGACGCGTGAAGTAGCGCTGGAAGTCCCAGACGAAGCCGTAGTAGCCGCGCTGCGGGTCCCAGCTGTCGGCCTCCTGCGAGCCGATGAACTTCAGCTCGCCGCCCTTCTTGTCGGAGGGGCTGGCGACCTGGTTCACACCGGCGTTGAAGCCGGCCGCGCCGTCCTTGCCCTTGCCGCCACCGCTGCCGCCGTTGCCGCCGCCACAGGCGGTGGTGACGACCATCGTGGCCGCGGCGAGCAGCGCGCCCGCGGCGATTCTGCGCCTCTGGGAGCTGTTCAGAGTCATGGTCGAGCAACCTCCGAAGTAGTGGCGGCCGTTACGGTGGTCCGCCGTTGGGGGATGTGCCTCCTGTCGACAGCGGCAGGGGCTGGTCTTGCGGTGAACGGCGTACGGTCAGCGGGAGCCCTTCGGGTCGAGCGCGTCGCGCACGCCGTCGCCGAAGAGGTTGAACGCAAGCACGGTGATGAAGATCGCGAGGCCGGGGATCACCATGAACAGCGGGTCCGACTCGTAGGTCGTGATGGCCGTCGAGAGCATCTGGCCCCAGGAGGCCGTGGGCGGCTTCACACCCGCGCCGAGGAAGCTGAGCGCCGCTTCGGTGAGGATGTTGGTGGGGATCATCAGCGTCGCGTAGACGGTGATCGGGGCGATCAGGTTGGGCAGCAGCTCACGGCGCAGGATGTAGAACCGGCCGGCGCCGAGGCTCTGCGCGGCCTCCACGTACTCGCGGTTGCGCAGGCTGAGGGTCTGGCCGCGGACGATGCGGCCGACGTACGGCCAGCCGAAGAAGCCGATCACGAGGACCAGGGCGGCGATGCGGACGCCCGAGCCGTCGAGGCCGAGGAGCTGGTTGGGCAGCACCGAGACCAGCGCGATGGTGAAGAGCAGCTGCGGGAAGGCGAGCATCACGTCCATGACCCGGCTGAGCGCCGCGTCGATCCAGCCGCCGAAGTAGCCGGCGATGATGCCGAGGACGGTGCCGAGGGCCACCGCGAAGAGGGCGGCCAGGAAGGCGACGAGCAGCGAGATCCGGGCGCCGTAGACGATCCGGCTGAAGACGTCGCGGCCGTTGACCGGCTCGACCCCGAAGAGGAAGTCGGAGCTCACGCCGCCCCAGGAGCCGATCGGAGTGCCGAACAGCGGGTCGATCTGGTCCTCGTGGAACTCGTCCGGCGGGTGGCCGAGGAGGCCGACGATGACCGGGGCGAAGATCGCGACCAGGACCAGGAAGATGACGATGAACGCGCCCGCGAGGGCGAGCTTGTCGCGCTTGAGCCTGGCCCACGCGATCTGCCAGGGGGAACGGCCCTCGATCGCCTTGGCCGGCGCGTCGGGCACGGCGTCGACGGCGGCGGCGTCTTCGGCCGCACTCGTCTCGTGCAGTGGTGCCGTCATCGTGGTGAGGACCCCTCTCGGCCGCCGGGTCGCCGGCCCTTGCCCGCCGCGGGTAGCGGCTCGGTGGAACAACTGCTGGCACCGGCCCTGAGGGGCCGAACGCCTGGTGTTCCGGGGAGTCTTCAATGCGCCCGCGATCACCCGCCAGACCCCGCGGGGAATGTTTGCTCAAACGTGATGCGGTGCGTTGTCTTCCGTTATCCGGACGTCGCGCGCGCGTGAGCGGACCATCTCGGCCGCTATTCGACCAGATCGGACATGTGCCCCAACTCCTGCCGCGCGTGAGCGTATAGGGGTGACAGGGCGGGCGGCGAGGGGGGCAGGAAGGCCGGAAAGGGACGTTTCAGTACGTGCGGGGCGCGGCCGGGGGGTAGCCGTAGCCGGGGGCGGGCGGAGCCGCCGGGGCGGCGTGCGCGTCACGGTCGTAGAAGGGGCGCGCGTGGGCCTGCAGCCACATCGCGACCGGGTCGTACGTGTCGGACATGGCGACCGTGGAGACCGGCAGGCCGTCGGGGACGGCGGCCACCGTGCGGTGCATCATCGCCCGGACCGCCTCGACGGAGGCCGGCGAGGAGTCGTACAGGTCGAGGCCGATGGCGAGGTACGGGGAGCCGATCACGGGCTGCACCCAGGCGCGGCGCAAGGAGCGGACGGCCGGGGTGCGGTGGGCGTTCTGCGTGAGCAGGGCGTAGAACTGCGGGATCTCGACCGCGGGTTCGGAGAGCCGCAGGGGGCCGGCGGGCATCCGGCCCAGACCGGTGGCGACGCGGCGCAGATCGGCCCAGGGGATGCCGACACCGCCGCCGGGGGCGTGCGGATTGAGCCAGAGGCCCCAGCGGTCGGGGTAGAGGGCGCGGGCGATGTCCAGACCGGCGACGACCTCGTGGGCGCGGTTCCAGCCGGAGGCGGCGAGCTCCTGGGCGGAGGTCACACAGGGCGCGTAGCCGTAGCCGTCGACCTCCATGTTCCCGTACTGCGCGTCGGGCGAGCCGGGGCCGCCCTGCCAGAGCAGCATCCAGACCTCGCCGCCGGTGAGGGCGTGCAGCAGTTCCTCGTAGGCGTCGTGGCGCCCGGGCGCCACCTGGCGCAGCGTGTGCTCGACCTTCCCGGCCGCAGCGGTGCCTGACGCGCTCACCGTGGGTTCCGCCCCTCTTTTCCGTCACGCGGTCTGGATCGGCGTCCGGATCGCTCCGAACGACTTCTGAATCAGTTCAGCTTAAACAGGGGGGCCGTCACACGGCGGCGCGCTGGAAGAAGGGGCGCACCTTCTCCAGCATCCAGTCCCCCACCGGGTCCTGGGCCACGTCGAGCAGGATGAGGTTGACCGGCCAGGCGACCTCGACCCGGCCGAGGGCGCGGCCGAGGGCGTCGAGCGGCGCGTTGCGGTCGGCCTCGGGGCCGGTGAGCTGCACGCCGACGAAGAGGGCGGGTTCGGTGCCCTCGACGCTGGCCAGCGTGCGGCGGGCGGTGGCGACCACGCCGGTGGCCTCGAACTCGGCGGAGGCGGCGGCGAGGAAGTCGACCGGGTCGTCCTGCCAGTCGGGCTCGAAGAGGCGGACGCGGCCGCCGCTGGCGGGCCCGTCGAGGGCGGTGCGGCCGGACCGGCAGAGCTCGGCGACGGCGGGCGGGGGCAGCGGGACGCCGACGGTGCCGCCGGGGTTCACGGCGATGCCGAGCTGCGGCGGCAGACCGCGGGCGAAGTCACGGGCGGGGGCCACGGTGTACGACATGTGCTCGCCGGCGACGGCGAGGAACTGCTGCTCGGAGCTGAAGACGGGCACGTACGGGGAGCCCTCGATCTCCAGGGTGGGCAGGTCGAGCTCGGGGCTGTCGGGGCCGCCGCCGTTGGGCAGGGGCACCCAGACGGGGCTGCGCCCGAGGACCTCGACCAGCCTGGCGCCGGCGCCGGGGTTGCCGAGCGAGGCGGCCAGTACTTCCTCGAGCTCATTGCCCGGCCACGTCACGTCCACGGTTCTGTCGTCCCCTTCCGGCACTCGGTGCGGTCAGCACCTTAACGGCGGCTCGGCACCTCCGTGACCGAAAAGGACGCGTGAAAGGGCGGGAGTGGTTCAGGACACGTCGCGGAAGCCGATCCTCCGCAGGGTGTCGGCCGCGTCCCGGTCGAGCAGGGTGACGGAGGCGCAGCCGGGCGGCAGGGCGCCGGCCTCGGCGGTGCGGACCAGGCGCCCGACGGCCCGGCGGTGCCGGGCGAAGGCGTAGCCGGAGACGCCCCGGCCGCGCTCGCGCTGGCCGGACCGGGCGGTCTCGGGGTCGACGTCGAGCAGGATCAGGTGCAGGGCCGCGCCGCGGCGCCGGGCCTCGCGGGCGAGCCAGCCGCGCACCCAGGCCTGGGTGCCGCAGTCGTGCACGACGACGCCGGCGCCGGAACGCAGGGCGCGGCGGAGGCCCGCGTAGTGGGCGAGGCGGGCCAGCGGGCGGTAGACCGCGTACGGCAGCAGGCGGGGCAGCCGGGCCTCCCAGCGCTCACGGGTGTCCTGCGAGTCGACGGCGCGGCCCTCGGCGGCGCGGCGCATGAGCGTCGACTTGCCGGCCCCGGGCAGCCCGGAGACCACCACCACGTCGCCGGCCGCGAAGCTGAGCACCCGGGGACTGCGTCCGCCGCGCTCGCGCAGGTCGCGCAGCAGCCGCACGCGGCGGCGGGTGCGGGCGCGGGCCCGGGCGCCCGCGCGCTGGACGGGTATGCCCGCACTCGTGGCGTAGGCGCCGGTGCGCTGGATCGTCATCGCTCACTCCCCCCGTCGGGTCCGCGAAAGACCCTTGCCCATAAAGTGTAAAGAAACGGTAATGAGACGCAAGCGATTTGCCGCGCGGACCCGCCGTGCAATGATGAGCGCGCCAGGCGCTCGCACGAGCGCCCACAACCGCATACCGGCCGCTCGAATCCGCGCGGGAGAGTCCCGGGGCACACCGTGCGCCCGGGCGCCGAAGGAGCAAGCACCTCCCTTGAATCTCTCAGGCCCCGTACCGCGTGGATGAGGCAGATCTGAAAAGCGGGTCGCCCTGTCGCGTCCCCACCCAAGGTGCAAGCCGAGGATGCCCTCGGTGAACCTCTCAGGTTCCATGACAGATGGGGAGGATCGTCCTCACCGTCATGCACGTCGTGCCCTGCACGCCCTGGGACCCGGGAGCCACCCCATGAGCACTGCCCCCCGTCTGACCGCCCTCGATGCGCTGCATCGTTCGCTGGGCGCGACCATGACCGACTTCGCCGGCTGGGACATGCCGCTGCGCTACGCCAGCGAGCGCGACGAGCACAACGCCGTGCGCACGCGGGCCGGCCTCTTCGACCTCTCCCACATGGGCGAGATCACCGTCACGGGCCCGCAGGCCGTGGACCTCCTGGACTACGCCCTGGTCGGCAACATCTCCACCGTGGGCAACGGCCGCGCCCGCTACACGATGATCTGCCAGGAGGACGGCGGCATCCTCGACGACCTGATCGTCTACCGCCTCGGCGAGACGGAGTACATGGTCGTCGCGAACGCCTCCAACGCCCAGGTCGTCCTCGACGCGCTCGTGGCCCGCGCGGCAGCTCACGGGGGATTCGACGCCGAGGTCCGCGACGACCGCGACGCGTACGCGCTGATCGCCGTCCAGGGCCCGGAGTCCCCCGGCATCCTCAAGTCCCTCACCGACGCCGACCTGGACGGGCTGAAGTACTACGCGGGCCTGCCCGGCACCGTCGCCGGCGTCCCCGCGCTGATCGCCCGCACCGGCTACACCGGCGAGGACGGCTTCGAGCTGTTCCTGAAGCCGGAGCACGCCGAGGGCGTGTGGCAGGCGCTGACCGAGGCCGGCCAGGGCGTCGGCCTGATCCCCTGCGGCCTGTCCTGCCGCGACACGCTCCGCCTGGAGGCGGGCATGCCGCTGTACGGCCACGAGCTGACCACCGCGCTCACCCCCTTCGACGCCGGCCTGGGCCGGGTCGTGAAGTTCGAGAAGACCACGAACGAGGGCCGCTTCGTGGGCCGCGAGGCGCTGGAGAAGGCCGCCGAGCGCGCCGAGTCCGCCCCGCCGCGCAAGCTGGTCGGCCTGGTCGCCGAGGGCCGCCGGGTGCCGCGCGCCGGCATGTCCGTCGTCGCGAACGGCGAGGTCATCGGCGAGATCACCTCCGGCGCCCCGTCCCCGACCCTGGGCAAGCCGATCGCCATGGCGTACGTGGACGCCGCCTTCGCCGTGCCGGGCACCGAGGGTGTCGGCGTCGACATCCGCGGCGCGCACGAGCCGTACGAGGTCGTGGCGCTGCCGTTCTACAAGCGCCAGAAGTGATCATGGGGCGTCGGCACCGCCGGCGCCGGACGTGACGCATTCGTCTCAGGACACGTCTCACCCCGCAAGACCCACGTACATCAGCACTCCCCCGATCCAGGAGAATCAGCCCCATGAGCAACCCCCAG
This sequence comes from Streptomyces sp. NPDC053431, assembly GCF_044544925.1. Taxonomy (NCBI): domain Bacteria; kingdom Bacillati; phylum Actinomycetota; class Actinomycetes; order Kitasatosporales; family Streptomycetaceae; genus Streptomyces; species Streptomyces sp. NPDC053431. The sequence continues at coordinate 282,391 of NZ_JBITXX010000009.1, forward strand.
CAGCTGCGGTACAGCAAGGAGCACGAGTGGCTGTCGGCCGTCGAGGACGGCGTCGCCACGATCGGCATCACCGAGCACGCGGCCAACGCCCTCGGCGACATCGTGTACGTCCAGCTCCCCGAGGTCGGTGCCACGGTGACCGCCGGCGAGGAGTGCGGCGAGCTGGAGTCGACCAAGTCCGTCAGCGAGCTGTACTCCCCGGTGACCGGTGAGGTCACCGAGGCGAACCAGGACGTCGTCGACGACCCGTCGCTGGTGAACTCCGCCCCGTTCGAGGGCGGCTGGCTGTTCAAGGTGCGCATCGCGGGCGAGCCGGACGACCTGCTCACCGCCGACGAGTACACCGCCTTCACCGCCGGCTAACCGAGACCCCCTAGGGATCGATTCATGTCGCTTCTGAACACCCCTCTCCACGAGCTGGACCCGGACGTCGCCGCCGCCGTCGACGCCGAGCTCCGCCGTCAGCAGTCCACCCTCGAGATGATCGCCTCGGAGAACTTCGCTCCGGTCGCGGTCATGGAGGCCCAGGGCTCGGTCCTCACCAACAAGTACGCCGAGGGCTACCCGGGCCGCCGCTACTACGGCGGCTGCGAGCACGTCGACGTGGCCGAGCAGATCGCGATCGACCGGATCAAGGACCTGTTCGGCGCCGAGTACGCCAACGTCCAGCCGCACTCCGGCGCCTCCGCCAACCAGGCCGCGCTGTTCGCGATCGCCCAGCCCGGCGACACGATCCTCGGCCTCGACCTGGCGCACGGCGGCCACCTCACCCACGGCATGCGGCTGAACTTCTCCGGCAAGCAGTTCAACGTGGTCGCGTACCACGTGGACGAGGCCGGTCTGGTCGACATGGCCGAGGTCGAGCGCCTCGCCAAGGAGCACCGCCCGAAGGTGATCATCGCGGGCTGGTCCGCCTACCCGCGCCAGCTGGACTTCGCCGAGTTCCGCCGGATCGCCGACGAGGTCGAGGCCTACCTGTGGGTCGACATGGCCCACTTCGCGGGCCTGGTCGCCGCAGGTCTGCACCCGAACCCGGTCGAGTACGCGGACGTGGTGACCTCCACCACGCACAAGACGCTCGGCGGCCCGCGCGGCGGCATCATCCTGGCGAAGAAGGAGTTCGCGAAGAAGCTGAACTCCTCGGTCTTCCCCGGCTTCCAGGGCGGCCCGCTGGAGCACGTGATCGCGGCCAAGGCCGTCTCCTTCAAGGTCGCGGCCTCGGAGGAGTTCAAGGAGCGCCAGCAGCGCACCCTGGACGGCGCCCGCATCATCGCCGAGCGCCTGGTCCAGGACGACGTCACCGCGCACGGCGTCTCCGTCCTGTCCGGCGGCACCGACGTGCACCTGCTCCTCGTCGACCTGCGGAACTCGGAGCTCGACGGCCAGCAGGCCGAGGACCGGCTCCACGAGGTGGGCATCACGGTCAACCGGAACGCCGTTCCGAACGACCCGCGCCCGCCGATGGTCACCTCCGGCCTGCGCATCGGCACGCCGGCCCTCGCCACCCGCGGCTTCCAGGCCGAGGACTTCCGCGAGGTCGCCGACGTCATCGCCGAGACCCTGAAGCCCGGTTTCGACGCCGAGGCCCTGAAGGCCCGGGTCACGGCTCTCGCCGAGAAGCACCCGCTGTACCCCGGCCTGAAGTAATTTCGTACGCTTTAGTTACGACGCACGTTCGTACGAAAGCTCCGGGGCACCGCGCACACTGGACAGTGAGCGCGGTGCCCCACCCCTTTTCCGCGCTTCCCGCTCTTCCTGCTGTTCTGCACCACCCCGGCAGACAACGGCGTCCAGCCCCACAAGGAGTCCCCCGTGGCCATCTCGGTCTTCGACCTGTTCTCGATCGGCATCGGTCCGTCGAGCTCCCACACGGTGGGCCCGATGCGCGCGGCCCGCATGTTCGCCCGCCGGCTGAAGAACGAGGGGCTCCTCGCCCACACGGCCGCGGTACGTGCGGAGCTGTACGGCTCCCTCGGCGCGACCGGCCACGGCCACGGCACCCCGAAGGCGGTGCTGCTCGGCCTGGAGGGCCACTCGCCGCGCACGGTGAACGTGGAGACCGCCGACGACGAGTTCGAGCGGATCAAGGAGAGCGGCCGGATCAACCTGCTCGGCGCCCACGAGATCCCGTTCTCGTTCGACGACGACCTGATCCTGCACCGCCGCAAGGCGCTGCCGTACCACGCCAACGGCATGACGGTCTTCGCGTACGACGCCGAGGGCGCGCTCGTCCTGGAGAAGACGTACTACTCGGTCGGCGGCGGCTTCGTCGTGGACGAGGACGCCGTGGCCGGCGAGAACCCGATCGTGCCCGACGACACGGTCCTGAAGTACCCCTTCCGCACCGGTGACGAGCTGCTCCGCCTCACCAAGGAGACCGGTCTGTCGATCTCCTCGCTGATGCTGGAGAACGAGAAGGCCTGGCGCACCGAGGAGGAGATCCGCGAGGGCCTCCTGGAGATCTGGCGGGTCATGCAGGCCTGCGTCTCGCGCGGCATGTCCCGCGAGGGCATCCTGCCCGGCGGCCTGAAGGTCCGCCGCCGCGCCGCCACCTCGGCCCGCAAGCTGCGCTCCGAGGGCGACCCGGCCGCGCACGCGATGGAGTGGATCACTCTGTACGCGATGGCCGTGAACGAGGAGAACGCGGCGGGCGGCCGCGTGGTCACCGCCCCGACGAACGGCGCCGCCGGCATCATCCCCGCGGTCCTGCACTACTACATGAACTTCGTGCCCGGGGCCGACGAGGACGGGGTGGTCCGCTTCCTCCTCGCCGCCGGCGCGATCGGCATGCTCTTCAAGGAGAACGCCTCCATCTCCGGCGCCGAGGTCGGCTGCCAGGGCGAGGTCGGCTCCGCCTGCTCGATGGCCGCCGGCGCCCTCGCCGAGGTCCTGGGCGGCAGCCCGGAGCAGGTCGAGAACGCCGCCGAGATCGGCATGGAGCACAACCTGGGCCTGACCTGCGACCCGGTCGGCGGCCTGGTACAGATCCCGTGCATCGAGCGCAACGGCATGGCGGCGGTCAAGGCCGTCACGGCCGCGAAGATGTCGATGCGCGGCGACGGCAGCCACCTGGTCTCCCTCGACAAGGTCATCAAGACCATGAAGGACACCGGCGCGGACATGAGCGTGAAGTACAAGGAGACGGCCCGCGGCGGCCTCGCGGTGAACATCATCGAGTGCTGATCACCGCGCGCTGATCAGCACGTACCGGTCACCGCGTACTGATCACCGCGCGCCGGTCACCGCACTCCCGTCACCGCGCGCCGGTCACCGTAGGCCGGCGCCCGGGACGGTCGGGGTCTCCTGGGGTCTCGGTTCGTCCCGGAGGAGGGGGACCGGGCCGCGGGGGGCCAGGGCCCCGGGGAGGTCGAGACGGCCGCCCTTGCGTTCGGCGACCGTCGCGCCCTGCACGGCGAGGCTCACGTCCACCGCGCAGTCCCCCGAGCGCACCCCGGTCAGACACGCGTCGCGGACCACGCAGACGAGCCCGGAGACCCACAGGACCAGGTTCAGCTCCACCGCGACCGTGCCGAGCTTCGCGCCGTCCACGTAGAGGTCGACGGTGGGCCGGTGCGTCGACGTGATCCGGTGGCGCGCGAGCGCCACGACCTCCTCGCTGCCCGGCAGGTCCCGGGTGCGGCGCGCGGCGGCCTTCAGAGCGGAGTGGCCGCGCCATCCGCCGGCCGCGAGATCGATCACGTCGAGTCCCAGGAAGTCGTCCACGACCGTCGCCAGCTCGTGCTCGACGGCCCGGTCCGCGGCCGGCGTCGTGCGGCCCCGGACCGGGGCGAGCAGCGGCCCCGCCGTGCCCCGGGCCCGCAGCGGGCCGTCGAGGCCCTCCCCCGGCCCCAGCAGGAACGAGCGGACGGTCGTCGGCGCCGTCAGGGGCGGGATGGTCGTGGTCGTCGTCATCGCTCCTCCTCGTCGAGGGTCTGCCGGCCGGGGTCCGGGTGCGGGTCGAGCCGGGTGGTGTGGGTCGGGGGCTCGCCCGGGCCCCGGTCCTCGATCAGCTCCGTGGCACCGCCCGCCGGCCGCAGGGCGGCGCGCACGTGCTTGTGCACCCAGCGGGGCCCGCGGTGCAGCCGCCCGAAGTACACGGCCGCCGCGGCGGCCAGGGCGAACGCGGCACCGGTCGTCGACCCGACGACCACCCCGACGGGGGTGGCGGAGCCGCCGCCACCGCCTCCGCCCCCGCCGTCGGTGCCACCGCCGCTGTTCGTGCCGCCGTTCTGCGTGCCCCCGTTGTCCGTGCCGCCGTTGTCCGTGCCGCCGTTCTGGTTGCCGCCGTTCTGCGTGCCCCCGTTGTCCGTCCCCCCGCCCGTCGGTGTGAGCGTGAACGTGGCGTCGGCGTACTGCTCCGGATCGTCCGTGCAGACCGCCCGTACCGGGTGCGCGCCTTCGGCCGAGCCCGTGGGGACCGGGAAGTCGGTGCCGAAGGTGCCGGAGGCGTCGACGAGGGTGGTGGCGAGCTGCTCGGAGCCGTCCCACAGGAGCTGGACCTCCGGGCAGGAGAAGCCGCTTCCGTTCGCCGTGACCGTCGTCCCCACGGTGCCCTGGCCCGGGTCGAGGGCGAGGGACCGCTGCGCGGGCGCGCCGACGACGAGGTCGGCGTCCGCGTACAGGGACGGGTCCGCGCTGCACGCGGCCCGGAAGGTGTACGTGTCGGGGGCGGTCCGGTCCGGGACGGTCTCCTGGTACGAGAAGTGGCCGGTCTCGGAGACCTCGATCCCGGACGCGATGTCGGGCCCGTCGACGACGTAGAGGTCGACGGTCCGGGGCGAGCACGCGTCGAAGCCCGTGCCCTGGACGTCGATGACGTCGCCGATCGACGCGTGGTCGGGGACGAGCCGGAGCGTCAGGTCCCCGGCGGGCGGCGGGGTGGTGGTCGTGCCGCCTCCGTCCGGCTCGCCGGTCACCGTGAAGGAGGCCGAGGCGGACGTGCCCTCCGGTCGGCAGGTCACCGTGACCGGGTGCGGGCCCGGCTGCGCGTCCTGCGGGACCGTGAACGACCCGTCGAGCTCCTGGGTGTCCGGGTCGTGGACCGCGCCCCCGACCCCGGCCCCGTCGAAGGTGACCGTCGCCTCCCCGCACGCCGGGAAGGACCCGTGGAGCGTCACGTACCGGCCGGGCGGCCCCGTGGCCGGGTCGAGGGTGAGGGAGGCCGCCGCCGCCCGCGGCAACAGCGCCGTCAGGGGGGAGAGAGCGACCGGCCCCACGCTGATCGCCGCGCTCAGGAGCACCGCCGTCAGCAATCGACGTACCAACCGCAGGGCAGTGGACATGGGGGGGGTGAGGGGGGTGGGGTCACTCCCATTGTCCTCCCGCTGACGGATCGTCGCGCGTCAGGGAGGGAGGGGCGCCCCGTGAGGTCACCGGGGGCCGGACGGACGGCGGCTCACGTACGTACGCGTGGTCGTACGGCTCCGCCCGCCCGTGCCCCGGTCGGCTCAGGCCTTGCTGAGGTGGGACCAGAACTCGTCCCAGGAGAGCTTGCCGTCGCCGTTGGCGTCGCGCTGCTTGATGAGCGCCTCGGCGACGGTCTCGGTCACGTGGAAGTCGCCCATCTCGGCCATCACGTGCTTGTACTCGGCGGCCGTGATGAAGCCGTCCCCGTCCACGTCGAACTTGTTGAATGCCGTGCGCGCCGACTCGATGTCCGCCACTGCTTCCGCCCCTTCATGGTGCTTCGATGTCGGGGGTCAGATTAGCGGGCGCGCTCATGACGGATGATGGCGGTATGAGCAGCGAGGTGGCACGGATACTGGCGGCGGCGGCACGCGGGGAGTTCCCGCCCGCGGACGGCTCGACGACGATCGTTCCCCAGCCGAGCGGCCGGGACGCGGGGGTGCTGTCGTTCACGGCGCACTCGGTGGTGTTCCTGGACGAGGACCCGGAGTGGATCCGGGCCGAGCTGGCGGCGGCGTCGACGGATCCGCTGGTGGCGAGCATGACGCCGCGGTTCCACGCGGCGCTGACGGCGCGGACGGGACGCCACGCGAACACGGTCGACCTGATGACGGTCGCGCCCGCCCTGCCGGGCGAGCCGGGGATCGAGCTGCGGGAGATCGAGGACCAGGAGCATCCGCGGGTGGCGCGGGCGCTGAAGTACCGCGACGAGGTACGGGTGTGGGCGGCGGACGGCGGGGTGCTGATCCTGGGCCGGGGCGTCGCGGGCCGCTGGGAGGTGGCGGTCGAGGTCGACGAGGACGTACGGCACCGGGGCCTGGGCCGGGCGCTGGCGACGGCGGCCCGCCACCTGACCCCGGACACCGTGGTGTGGGCCCAGAACAGTCCCGGCAACGCGCGCAGCGTCCGCACCTTCCAGGCGGCGGGGTACCGCCCGGTGGGCGCGGAGCTGCTGCTCGTCGCGGGCTGAAGCCGGTCCGGCGGACCGGCCCCCGCCCTGGGTCGACCTAGCGGAAGATGCCCGTGTGACCGAGGGAGTAGCGGCCGGGCTGGGGGTAGACCGCCAGGCCGTGCGGGCCGCTGCCGACCGGGATGCGGGCCAGCTGCTTCCCGGTGGCGGTGTCGAGCGCGTAGACCTCGGAGTCGTAACGGCCGGAGAGCCACAGGACCTTGCCGTCGGCGGAGACGCCGCCCATGTCGGGGGATCCGCCGTCGGGGAGCCACCACTTCTTGGTGAGCTTGTTCCGGGTGAAGTCGAAGACGGAGACGGAGCCCTCGCCGCGGTTGGAGACGTACATCTCCTTGGAGTCGCGGGAGACGTAGAGGCCGTGGCAGCCCTTGCCGGTGGGCAGGAGCTGAGGGGTCGTGAACTTCTCGCCGTCGAGGACCCACATGCCGTGGGCCATCATGTCGGCGATGTAGAAGGTCCTGCCGTCGGGGGAGATCTTGACGTCCTGCGGCATGGCGCCCTGGAAGGGCAGTTTCTGCTGCCCGATGACCTCCATCTTCTCGGTGTCGACCTTGAGCAGCTCGCCGGAGAACTCGCAGGAGACGACGAAGTAGCGCCCGTCGGCGGAGAAGTCGGCGTGGTTGACGCCGTAACAGCTGACCGGGACGGTCTTCATCCGTTCCATGGTGTGGGGGTCGCGGAAGACGAGCTCGCGGTCGAGCGAGGCCATGACGATCGCGTACTTGCCGTTCGGCGTGAAGTAGAGGTTGTACGGGTCGTGCACCTCGACCGGCTTGCCGGCGACGCCGGTGGCCGGGTCGATCGGGGTGAGCGTGTGACCGCGGTTGTTGTTGACCCAGAGGGTCTTCAGGTCCCAGGAGGGGACGACGTGCTGCGGCTGCACGCCGACGGGGATGGTCTCGACGACCTTGTAGGTCGCGGGGTCGATGACGGTGACGGTGTTGGAGTTGGTGTTGGGGACGTAGATCCGGGAGGGGAAGTCCTTGACGACCGGGGAGAGCTGGTTCGGCCGGTCGGCCGCGTAGACGTCGTCGGACCGGAGCAGTGGCGGCATCCCGGGCAGCCCGGCGGGGGCGGCGGCCGGCTTGGGCACGGCGGGGAGCGCGGCGGCCTTCTTGGTGCCGCCGCCGGGGTCGGCGGGCCGGGGGGAGCCGCACGCGGCGAGGCCGAGGGCGAGCAGCAGGGCGGCGGCCAGGGTCTTCGTTCGGGGGGCGGGGGTCGGCATCAGCTCAGCAGCTCCGTGGTGGTCACCGCGGAGAGGCCGCGGCGGTCGAGGTCGGCGAGGAGGAGGGGCAGCGCGGCGACGGTGTCCGGGTAGCCGAGGTGGAGGCTGACGACCGATCCGTTCCGGACGCTTCCGGTGACGTTGGCGACGACGGCGCCGGGGCCGGGGGAGGTGAAGTCGAGGGAGTCGACGTCGTAGGAGAGGACGTGCGGGTATCCGGCGCGGCGGGCGGCGTGCCGGACGGTCTCGGCGGCGTGCTGGGTGCGGGAGGGCCGGAACCAGGTGCCGATGGAGCCGGTGAGGCGGCGCAGCCGGCGGGCGCAGCCCTCGATCTCGGCGTAGGCCTCGGACTCGCTCATGGCGTTGACGTCGAGATGGCGCTGGGTGTGGTTGCCGAGGTCGTGGCCGCCGTCGAGGATGCGGCGGGCCAGCTCGGGGTGCCGGTCGAGCCAGTCGCCGACGGCGAGGACGGTGATCCGGGCGCGGTGCCGTTCGGCCTGGTCGAGGAGGGCGCGGGCGAGGGCGGGGTCGCCCTGGCCGTGGAAGGTGAGGGCGACCCGGGGCCGGTCACGGGGGCCGTTCACGATCTCGACGGGGCGGCCGGGCCACTGGCGGGGCGCGGGGGCGGCGACGGGGGCGGCGGGGGCGGGGCCCTGGGGGCGGGGCGCGGGGCTGGGCTCCGTACCGCAGGCGGTGGCGAGGGCTCCCGCGAGGGCGGTGGCCGCGCCGGCCCGGAGGGCACCGCGGCGGTCGGTCGGCATCACGGGACCATTTAAGAGCCGATAGGCCGGAAAAATAATGATTGGTCCGATTCAGGACGTTTGCGGGTCGCGCGCGACCGTCCACCATGCGGACGACTCAAGGAAACACCCGATGAACCCCATATTTATTCATGCTTTGCAAGGTGCGTGCTCTAGGTCACCAACGTTTCATCGGTAAACTGTCCGCATTTGACCTACTCTGCCCCAGTAGGGACTTTTGGCGGTAAGGCCACCTGTCTGCCATAGTCGGAGACACGACCCCCATTGACCCGGGCCAGGTCGTCCAAGCGGCCGTGGATACACCCCCCCTATTCCACGGCGCTCCACACGGAAGCCCCCCAGCGCCCCACCACGGCGGACGGGGGCTTTCGTGCGTCCGGGGCCGGACCGGCGGTCGTCGCTCCGCTCAGCGGTCGCTGACCCGCATCTCGAACCAGGTCGTCTTGCCGCGGGGGGCCAGGTCCACGCCCCACCGGTCGGAGAGCTTGTCGACGAGGAAGAGGCCGCGGCCGCTCGTGTCGAGTTCGTGGACCGGCATCAGACAGGGCAGGCCCCGCGAGGGATCGCGGACCTCGACGCGGATCCAGCCGCGGCGGCGGAGCATGCGGAGGGCGAAGACGCGGGCGCCGGTGTGCCGGACGGCGTTGCCGACGAGTTCGGAGACGAGCAGCACCGCATGCTCGGCGATCTGCGGGGTGAGCGTCCAGTGCCGCAGCACGACCCACTGCGTGAGCCGGCGGGCGACCGCGGCGGACTCGGGACGGGACGGCAGCCGCACGTCCTCCTCGGCCGGGTTCCCGTACAAGTGCAGTGCTTCCGCGGCCTGTTCGTCCTCAGCGGCCGGTACCCACCGTGCGGCGGTCGCACCGCCGCGCTGCCGCGGTTGATCCATACCCTCCAGGCCCGCCATGCCCCCCATCATGGCCGCACGGAGCGGGACGCGGGGCCGTTCCGGGGGATTCACCTCCCCCGGAACCGACAACTCCACCGGGCTGCCTCTGGCATGTGCCGACGTCAGGCGAGCCCGGTCGGAAATGCGCGGATTTCAGAGGAACTTGGCCTTCCCCGGGCCCTCCTCCACGAAGCTGCGCATGCCGCGCTCACGGTCCTCGGTGGCGAACAGGCCGGCGAACCAGTTGCGCTCGATGGCGAGGCCCGTGTCGATGTCCGCCTCCAGACCCTGGTCGATCGCCTCCTTGGCGGCGCGCAGCGCGATGGCCGGACCCTGGGCGAGCTTGGCGGCCCAGGCGTGGGCCTGCTCGTAGACCTCGGCCGCCGGGACGACCCGGTCGACCAGGCCGAGCTGGAGGGCCTCGTCCGCCTTCACCATGCGACCGGTGAAGATGAGGTCCTTGGCCTTGGAGGGACCGACGAGGCGGGACAGGCGCTGGGTGCCGCCGGCCCCCGGGATGAGGCCGAGGAGGATCTCGGGCTGGCCCAGCTTCGCGTTGTCCGCGGCGATCCGGTAGTCGGCGCAGAGCGCGAGCTCGCAGCCGCCGCCGAGCGCGTAGCCGGTGACGGCCGCGACGACCGGCTTGGGGATACGGGCGACCGCGGTGAAGGAGTCCTGGAGCGCCCGGGACCGCTTGATCATGGCCGCGTGGTCCATGACCTGCATCTCCTTGATGTCCGCGCCGGCCGCGAACACCTTCTCGCCGCCGTAGAGGATCACGGCCCGCACGTCGTCGCGGTCGGTCGCCTCCTGGGCCAGCTCGCGCAGCCGGTCCTGGGTGGCGATGTCCAGGGCGTTCATCGGGGGGCGGTCGAGGCGGATCGTGCCGACGCCTTCGGCGACTTCGAGGTTCACAGTCATGGTCCGAAGGTTAGTCGCCGTTAACGCATCGGGCCCCGGTGCTGTTGCTCACAGCACCGGGGCCCTCGACGCGGGCGTGGTTACGCCTTCCACTCCGACCAGGACATGTTCCAGCCGTTGAGGCCGTTGTCCGGCTGGATCTGCTTGTCCTTCGAGTTCTTCACGATGACGACGTCACCGATGAGCGAGTGGTCGTAGAACCAGGCCGCCGGGGTCGAGCTGTCCCCCGCGCCGCGCGCGTCGCGAAGACCGACGCAGCCGTGGCTGACGTTGGCGGAGCCGAACGTCGAGGACGAGGCCCAGTAGTTGCCGTGCACGAAGGTGCCCGAGGTGGACAGGCGCATGGCGTGCGGCACGTCCTTGATGTCGTACTCGCCGCCGAAGCCGACGGTGGCGCCGTTCATGCGGGTCACCTTGTACTTCTCGCTGATGACCATCTGACCGTTGTACGTGGTCGTGGACGGCGCGCCCGCGGTGATCGGCAGGGTCTTGATGACGGTGCCGTCGCGCTCGATCTTCATCGTGTGCGCGGAGGCGTCCACCGTGGAGACCTGACGGCGGCCGATGGTGAAGGTGAAGGTCTTCTTCTGCTTGCCGTACACGCCGGGACGGCCCTCGACGCCGTCCAGGTTGAGCTTGACCGTCACCTTGGTGCCCGCGGCCCAGTACTCCTTCGGCCGGAAGTCGAGCCGGTCGTTGCCGAACCAGTGGCCCTCGATCTCGACCGCCGGCTCCGCCGTCACCTTGATGGCGTGCTCGACGGCCTCCGGGTTGGTGATGCCGCGGGTGAAGTTGATGGAGACCGGCATGCCGACGCCGACGGTCTCGCCGTTCTCCGGCTTGTAGTGGCCGACGAAGGTGTTCTTCGGGGTGAGGGTGGAGAAGGTGGTGTCCTTCGCCGACTCACGGCCCTCGGCGTCCTTGGCGATCGCGTGCACCTTGTACTGGGTGCTCGCGGCCAGGTGGCCGAGCGGCTCCCAGCTGCTGCCGTCGGCGGACAGCTTGCCCTCGACCGCGTTGCCCTCGGTGTCGGCGACGGTGACCGTGGTCAGCTTGCCCTGCTCGGCGGTCACCTTCAGCGCGCCGCTGGTGGCGACCGAGTCGGCGCCGTCCTTCGGAGCGACCGTCACGACGGCCTGGGAGGCCGCGATCTCCTGCTTCCCCCCGGCGCCGCCGGAGTCCTGGCCGCCCTTGGCGTCGCCGCTTCCCGTGCCACCGCCCCCGCACGCGGTGAGGACGAGGAGCAGAGTCCCCGTCGCCAGCGCCCCCAGGCGAGCGCCACGGCGGCTTCGTCCGGCGGTCGTCCCGGATATCGGCTGCCCGTTCACTATGGTCTTCTCCCCTCGCACGACCCGGCACTGCCTGGGCCCCACCCCCGTGCGCATCCTCTCGCGCACACGGCGTTAGATAATCACACCGGAGGACACGAAAGTTCCTCGCGAATGTCACCGTTCAGTCCCAGTTGGCGTGGTACGGCGGCCCTTCGCACGCCCCTGGCCTGCCGGGCCGCCTCAGCCCAGCGCGGAACCCGCCTTCCAGCGGCTCCACTCCATGTTCCAGCCGCCCAGCCCGTTGTCGGGAGCGACCTGTTTGTCGCGCGAGTTCACCACCTCCACGACGTCGCCGACGAGCGTCCGGTCGAAGAACCAGCCGGCCGGGGTGTCCGCGCCGCCGCCCTTCACGTCCCTGAGGCCGACGCAGCCGTGGCTGACGTTGGCCGAGCCGAAGGTGGAGGCCGAGGCCCAGTAGTTGCCGTGCAGGAAGGTGCCGGAGTCGGTGAGCCGCATGGCGTGCGGCACGTCCTTGATGTCGTACTCGCCGCCGAAGCCGACGGTCCGTCCGTCCATCCGCGTCACGTCGTACAACTCGGTGACCACCATCTTCCCGTTGTACGTGGTGGTCTTCGGCGCCCCGGCCGTGACCGGCAGGGTGGTGAGCACCTCGCCGTCCCGGCGGATCTCCATGGTGTGCTTCTCGGCGTCGACGAGCGAGACCTGCGAGCGGCCCACCCTGAAGCCGACCGTCTTGCGCTGGATGCCGTACACGCCCGGCGCCCCCTCGACGTCGCGCAGCGCGAGCTCGACGGTGACCTCGGTGCCCGGCTGCCAGTACGCGGCGGGGCGGAAGTCGAGCCGGTCCTTGCCGAACCAGTGGCCGACCACCTCCACCGGCGGGTCGGAGGTGACCCGGATGGCCCGCTCGACCTCCGCGCGGTTCTCGATCTCCCGGTTGAAGGAGAAGGAGACGATCATCCCGGTGCCGACCGTGGAGCGGTTCTCCGGTTTGAAGTAGCCGATGAAGCGGTGCTCGGGGACGACGGTCGTGAAGGTGGTGTGCCGGGCCGAGCGGCGGCCGTGCCCGTCGAGCGCGACCGCGTCCACGCTGTACTTGGCGGCGAGCGCGAGCCGGGTGCCGGCCCGGGGGCGCCAGCGCAGCCCGTCCGCGGAGATCTCGCCCGCGACCTCGGTCCGCTGCGCGTCCTCCACCTGGGCGACGCGCACCCGCTCCAGGCGCCCGCTGTCCACCTCGATCTCCAGGGGGCCGTCGGCCGGCACCCCGCGGCTGCCGTCCTCCGGGCTCACCCGGATCACGTCGCCGGGCGCCCGTGCCTCGCCCGGCTGAGTGAGATCCACTCCCCCGCCGCCGTCCGGTCCGGTGCAGCCCGCGAGGCCCGCGAGGAGGGCCGCGACGGCGAGCGCGTACCCCGCCCGCTTCAGTACAAGTGTCACGCTCAGCCCAACGACGGCCACCCTCCAGGGGAAACGTGCGTCCGGGGCATGTTGGGAGCACGGCCGTGCGGGCAGAACAGGTGGGAGGACCACGTGCGGGGAGCCGCGGTCGGGACGCCGCGCTCCTGGGCCTGGCCGGTGGACGGGAGACCGGGGCGACGCCCCGGCTCCGGACCGCCGGCCAGACCCGTGCGTGGGAGAGCCGCGGGAGGCCGGGACGTGTCGAGCGCAGCCGAGCAGGAGGCGGTACGTCAGCATGCCCGCGCCCCGGAGGGGCGACCGGGCCGGGTGGTGTGGCCAGGGGCACCGACGCCCCTGGGCGCCCGGTGCCGGGTCGGGCCCGACGGGGTCGCCGGCACCAACTTCGCGCTGTGGGCGGGCGGGGCGGAGGCGGTGGAGCTGTGCCTGTTCGACACCGACGGCACCGAGACCCGCCTGGAGCTGACCGAGCTGACGCACGAGATCTGGCACGGCTTCGTGCCCGGCGTCGGGCCCGGTCAGCGCTACGGCTACCGGGTGCACGGGCGCTGGGACCCGTGGACCGGGGCCCGCTGGAACCCGGCGAAGCTGCTCCTCGACCCCTACGCGCGGGCCGTCGACGGGGACTTCTCGCTGCCGCCCGAGGTGTACGGACACGTCCGTGACTGGCCGCAGCAGCACGTCGCCGACACCGTCCGCGACGAGCGTGACTCGGCACCGCACGTGCCGAAGGGGGTGGTCGTCCAGGACGACGACGACTGGTCCGACGACCGCCGCCCCAAGACGCCGTGGCCCGACTCGGTCATCTACGAGCTGCACGTCAAGGGCTTCACCCGGCGCCACCCGGGCATCCCCGAGCACCTGCGCGGCACCTACGCGGGACTCGCGCACCCGGCCGCCGTCGAGCATCTGGTACGGCTCGGGGTGACCGCGGTCGAGCTGCTGCCGGTGCACCAGTTCGCCCACGAGGACCATCTGCTGCGGCGCGGCCTCAGCAACTACTGGGGCTACAACTCGATCGGCTACTTCGCCCCCCACGCCGGATACTCCTCGTCCGGCACCGCCGGGCAGCAGGTCGGCGAGTTCAAGCGGATGGTGCGGGCGCTGCACGCGGCCGGCATCGAGGTCATCCTCGACGTGGTCTACAACCACACGGCGGAGGCGGGCGAGCTGGGCCCCACGCTCTCCCTGAAGGGCATCGACAACCGCGGCTACTACCGGCTCCAGTCCGACGCCCGCCGGTACGCCGACTACACCGGCTGCGGCAACACCCTGCACGTGGTGCAGCCGCAGGTGCTCCGGCTCATCACCGACTCCCTGCGCTACTGGGTGACCGAGATGGGCGTGGACGGCTTCCGCTTCGACCTGGCGGCGGCCCTGGCCCGTTCCTTCCACGACGTCGACATGCTCTCCCCCTTTCTCGCCGTCATCGCCCAGGACCCGGTGCTGCGCCGGGTCAAGCTCATCGCCGAGCCCTGGGACGTCGGCAACGGCGGCTACCAGGTGGGCTCCTTCCCGCCGCTGTGGACCGAGTGGAACGACCGCTACCGCGACGCCGTACGGGACTTCTGGCGGGGCGCCCTGCCCGACGTGCGGGACCTCGGCTACCGCCTGTCCGGCTCCAGCGACCTGTACGCGTGGGGCGGCCGGCGCCCGTACGCCTCCGTCAACTTCGTCACCGCCCACGACGGCTACACGCTGCGCGACCTGGTGAGCTACGAGCGCAAGCACAACGAGGCCAACGGCGAGGGCAACCGGGACGGCACGCACGACAACCGCTCCTGGAACTGCGGCGCCGAGGGCGAGACCGACGACCCGGCCGTCAACGCCCTGCGCCGCCGTCAGCTCCGCAACCTGATGACCACCCTGCTGCTGTCGACCGGCGTGCCGATGCTGGTGGCCGGCGACGAGATGGGCCGCACGCAGGGCGGCAACAACAACGCCTACTGCCAGGACAACGAGATCGGCTGGCTGGACTGGACGCTCCCGGAGGACCCCGGACGCGCCCAGCTCCTCGCCCTGACCCGCCGCCTCCTGGCGCTGCGCCACCGGCACCCGGTGCTGCGCCGCCGCGCCTTCTTCTCGGGCCGCGCGCAGGCCGACGGGCTGCGCGACCTGGCCTGGTTCACCGCTGAGGGCGCCGAGATGACCGAACGCGACTGGTACGCGCCCGCCGCCACGCTCGGCCTCTACCTCTCGGGGCGCGACATACCGGGCCGCGACGCCCGCGGGGAGCAGGTCACCGACGACAGCTTCCTCGCGGTCCTGCACGCCGGCCACCGCCCGGTGGACTACCGGCTCCCGGGGCCGCCCTGGGCGGAGTCGTACGAACTCCTCCTGGACACCGCGCTGGAGGAGCAGACCGCCGCCCCGGGCACGGTGCACCGGGGCGGCGGGACCATCACGGTGGCGGGGCGGTCGGTGGTGCTGCTGCGGGTGGAAGGCTGAGGACACCTTCCGGGGTCCGCGAGGTCCGCACGTCGCAGGTGAGGTCGCCGGAGAGCCCTTCCGCTCCCGGCGACGCCGTCCGGGTCGGCTCCTGCCCCCGACCGCCCCGGACGGTCTCCCGCACCGTCACCTGTCCGAAGACCCGCGCCCCCGGCCCCGGCGGCGGCCGGAAAACCACGTGAGCGATGTCAGGGGTGAACCCTAGGCTCGGACCTGATGCCTTCAGAACACACACCCCCCGAGGACCCGCACGCCCGATCGGCCGTGCGCTCCCTGCTGCGCCTGTGGCCGTACGTCCGGCCGGTCCGCGCACGCCTGTTCACCGCCGCGGTCGTCGCGACCGTCGCGTCCTGTCTGTCGCTGGTCATCCCGCTCGTCCTGAAGTGGCTGGTCGACGGGCCGGTCACGGACGGCGACACCACCGGGGTGTGGCTCGGCGCGCTGTACCTGCTGCTGCTCGGGATCGCGGAGGCGGTGCTCTTCGGCTACCGGCGCTGGCTGGTGGCCCGGCCGCTGGCCGGGGTCGAGGCGGACATGCGGGCCGCCCTGTACCGGCGGCTGCAGCGGCTGCCGATCGCCTTCCACGACCGGTGGGCGTCCGGGCAGCTGCTCTCGCGCGGCACCACGGACCTGATGATGGTCCGGTTGTTCCTGGCCTTCCCGCTGACCTTCCTGCTGGTCAACGGCGTGACGATCCTGGCCGGCTACGCGGTGCTGCTCGCCCAGGACTGGACGCTCGGCCTGGTGCTGCTGACGCCGGTGGCGCCGATGGTGATCCTCTGCTCGGTCTTCGAGCGGCGGTACGCGGTCGTGGCGCGGCGGGCGCAGGACCAGGTGGGCGATCTGACGACGGTGGTCGAGGAGAGCGTGCTGGGCATCCGGATCGTCAAGGGCTTCGGCCGGCACCGCAGCCAGGCGGAGGCGTTCCGGACCCTGGCCGAGCGGCTGCGCGCCACGGAGCTGGCCAAGGCCCGGCTGCTGGCCGGGATCTGGGCGCTGATCACGCTGCTGCCCGAGGTGGCGGTGGGCGCGGCGCTGGTGATCGGCACGGTGCAGGTCGCGGATGGGGACCTGTCGGCGGGCACGCTGGTGGCCTTCCTGTCGACGGCGCTGGCGCTGCGCTGGCCGGTGGAGTCCATCGGCTTCCTGCTGGCGATGAGCCAGGAGGCGGCGACGGCGACGGAACGGTACTTCGAGGTGATGGACGCGGCGGAGGAGACGGAGCCGGACGCGCCCGCGGCGCCCCGTGCGGAGCCGGACGCCGACGGGGTGCGGTTCGAGAACGTCACCTTCCGCTATCCGGACGCCCCCGCGGACGCCCCGCCGGTGCTCGACGGGGTGGACCTGCACATCCGGCCCGGCGAGACCATGGCGCTGGTCGGCGGGACCGGTTCCGGCAAGACCACGCTCACCGCGCTCGTACCGCGGCTGCACGAGGCGACCGGCGGGCGGATCCTGCTCGACGGCGAGGACGTCACCCTCATGCCGCGGGAGCGGCTGCGGACGCTGGTGTCGATGGCGTTCGAGGAGCCGACCCTGTTCTCGGCGAGCGTCGGCGAGAACGTCCTGATGGGGGCGGGTCCGGACGCGGCCGAGCCGGAGCTGCGGCGCGCGCTGGCCGTCGCCCAGGCGGACGGCTTCGTGGACCGGCTCCCGGACGGCACCGCGACCCAGGTGGGCGAGCAGGGCCTGAGCCTCTCGGGCGGGCAGCGGCAGCGGCTCGCGCTGGCCCGCGCGGTGGTCGGGAGCCCGCGCTTCCTGGTCCTGGACGATCCGCTGTCGGCGCTCGACGTGCACACCGAGGCCCGGGTCGAGGCGGCCCTGCGTGAGGTGCTGCGCGGCACGACGGCCCTGGTGGTGGCCCACCGCCCGTCGACCGTGCTGCTCGCCGACCGGGTGGCGCTGCTGTCCGGCGGCCGGGTGACGGCCGTCGGCACCCACCACGAACTGCTGAGCAGCAGCGCGGAGTACGCCTGGCTGATGTCCGGCGAGAGGAACGAGGAGCGATGACGGACACGGACACCCAGGGGACGCACCCCACCGGACCGGCGTCCGGGACGCCGACGTCCGGTGCCGCCCAGGCCGCGCCGGACCCCTCCCCCGCGCGGGCCCCGGACCCCGCCACTCCCCAGGGGGACGCGCGCACCGACCCCTTCGACCAGGACGACCTCCCCACCGCCCCGGGCGCCACCGGGCGCCTGCTGCGGTCGCTGCTCGCCGCGCACCGGGCGCGGGTGGTGGTGGCCGCGGTGGTGCTGCTCGCGCAGCAGGCTGCGCTGCAGGCGGGGCCGTTGCTCGTGGCGTACGCGATCGACCGGGGGGTGCCGGCCTTCCGGGGCGGGGACCACGGGCCGCTCGTCGCGGTGGCGCTCGGGTACCTGGCCTGCGCGGCGGGCGGGGCCCTGCTGCAGTACGCCTTCATCCGCGTCGCGGCCCGGGTCAACCAGGCGGTGCTGCTCGACCTGCGCGGCCGGATCTTCCGGCACGCGCAGGCCCTCAGCGTCGACTTCCACGAGCGCTACACCTCCGGGCGGCTGATCTCCCGGTCCACCACCGACGTGGAGTCGCTGCGGGAGCTGCTCAACGAGGGGCTCCAGGAACTCGTCGTGGTCGTGCTCTCGTTCGTGTCGATCGCGGCGATGCTGCTCTGGCTCGACCTGGGCATCGGCGCGGTGGCGGTGGCGTCCTTCGGGCCGCTGTATCTGCTCGTACGGCTCTACCGGCGCCGCTCGCGGGTGGTCTTCGCGGAGCGCTCCACGGCGATCGCCGCGGTGATCGTGAAGTTCGCGGAGACGATGAACGGCATCCGGCCGGTCCGGGCGTTCCGCCGGGAGCGGGCCAACGACGCCGAGTTCGCCGTGCTGAACGAGCGGCACGCGCGCAGCAACGGGGACGCGCTCCTGGAGATGGCCCGCTACGTGGTCGGCTCGCGGCTGGTCGCCAACACCGCGGTGGCCGGCATGTGTCTGTGGGGCGCGTGGCGGGTGGCGGAGGACACCCTGGAGCTCGGTGTGCTGGCGGCCGCCGTGCTGTACGTGCGGCGCCTGTACGACCCGATCGACCGGCTCGGCATGTTCCTCAACTCGTACGAGTCGGCGGCGGCCTCGCTCACCAAGATCGCGGGCCTGCTGGCCCAGGAGCCGGGTGTCCCCGAGGCGACGGCGCCGCGGGAGCTGCCCGCGCGAACCGGCGCGCCGGGGCGGGCGGTGGTGTTCGACGGGGTCCGGTTCGCGTACCGGACGGGCGGCGAGGTGCTGCCGCGCTTCGACCTGACGATCCCGGCCGGGCAGACGGTGGCGGTCGTCGGGGCGACGGGCGCGGGCAAGTCGACGCTCGCGAAGCTGCTCGCCCGGTTCTACGACCCCACCGAGGGCCGGGTGCTGCTCGACGGGGTCGACCTGCGCGACCTGGCCACGACCGAGCTGCGGCGGGGCGTGGTGATGGTGACGCAGGAGGCGTTCCTGTTCTCGGGGACGGTCGCGGAGAACATCGCGATCGGCCGGCCGGAGGCGAGCCGCGCGGAGATCGAGCAGGCGGCGAAGGCGATCGGCGCGCACGAGTTCATCACGGGCCTGCCGGACGGTTACGACACGGACGTCCGCAAGCGCGGCGGCCGGATCTCGGCGGGCCAGCGTCAACTGGTGGCGTTCGCCCGCGCGTTGCTGGCCGATCCGGCGGTGCTGATCCTGGACGAGGCGACCAGCTCGCTCGACGTGCCGGGCGAGCGGGCGGTGCAGCGGGCGATGGACACGGTGCTCGCGGGCCGTACGGCGGTGGTGATCGCGCACCGGCTGTCCACGGTCGAGGTCGCCGACCGGGTGCTGGTGATGGAGGGGGGCCGGGTGGTGGAGGACGGCTCGCCCGCCGAACTGGTGGGCGGCGAGGGGCGGTACGCCGGTCTGCACCGGGCCTGGCGGGACAGCCTGGTGGGCTGAGCCCCGTACCGTCACCCCGCCCTCTCTCATCCAAGGACCGGCCGGATCGGCGCCGACGGCCCTTGCCCCGAGCAGGCGCGTCGAGCGGTCCGTACCAGGCCGGCGCCGAGCGCCGGGATCCGGACGAGTCCGAGGAGGGGGCGGAGGCTCTCTCCTCGGTCGACTCGCGCCTCCGCGGGGCCCCTTCGGCGGCCGGCGCCGGCCCTCCCCTCGCCGCCGCGGCCGGCCGGTGGTCCCGCTCGGCGAACACCCGCCGTCTCACGGAGTGGAAGGCCGCGGGCGGATCCTCCCCGTACGGCACGGCGTGCCGCCATCCGGAGGCTCCCGTGCGGTGACACCGGCGACGGGGTGCGGTGGCCGCTCCGTTCCGATTGCTGAAACGTCCGCTTAACGAACAGCGACGCACGGGCAACGAACGATTTCCGGCCAACTTATTGACGCGCTCCTGACAGGCGACGGTCGCAACTGCCACTCTCTCCCCCGGCTCTTCGCAACAACGTTCACCGCTTCACCCGTTAGTGCTCCACAGCTCTGTTTGCTCTGCCCGGGCGGCCTCACCCAGCCCCCCGGTACCCCCCTCGCAAAAGGAGTCTGCGTGAGATCCACGCCCAGCCGCCGTGCCACCGCGACCGGCGCCCTGATCGCTGCCGCCGCCATGATCGCCGTCGGCGTCCAGACCGGCACCGCCACCGCCGACCAGTTCGGCGCCGCGCCCCAGGCCCAGGCCGCCTCCAAGGCCAACCCCGGCAAGCTGCCGGCCGACCTCTCCCCGGCCCAGCGCGCCGCGCTGATCCGCGCGGCCCAGGCGGACACCGCCGCGACGGCCAAGCAGCTCGGCCTCGGCGCCCAGGAGAAGCTGGTCGTCCGCGACGTCGTCCAGGACCGCGACGGCACGACCCACACGCGCTACGAGCGCACGCTCAACGGGCTGCCGGTCCTCGGCGGTGACCTGATCGTCGCCGAGACCAAGGCCGGCGCCACCACCGGGGTCACCAAGGCCACCCGCGCCGACATCACCAAGGTCGACGTCGCCGCCGCGACCGTCGCCCCGGCCGCCGCCGAGAAGCAGGCGCTCGGCCGCGCGAACGCCGAGGGCTCCACGTCCGCGAAGGCCAGCCGTGCCCCGCGCAAGGTCGTCTGGGCCGCCAACGGGTCCCCCGTCCTCGCCTACGAGACCGTCGTCGGCGGCCTCCAGCACGACGGCACCCCGAACGAGCTGCACGTCATCACGGACGCCAGGACGGGCGCCAAGCTCTTCGAGTGGCAGGCCATCGAGACCGGCATCGGCAACACGATGTACAGCGGTCAGGTCACCCTCGGCACCGCCCCGTCGTACACGCTGACGGACACCGGCCGCGGCAACCACAAGACGTACAACCTCAACGGCGGCACCTCCGGCACCGGCACGCTGTTCAGCAACACCACCGACACCTGGGGCAACGGTCTCCCCTCCAACAAGGAGACCGCCGGTGCCGACGCCCACTACGGCGCCGCGCTCACCTGGGACTACTACAAGAACGTGCACGGCCGCACCGGTATCCGCGGTGACGGCGTCGGCGCGTACTCCCGGGTCCACTACGGCAACGCGTACGTCAACGCCTTCTGGTCCGACTCCTGCTTCTGCATGACCTACGGCGACGGGTCCAACAACACCAAGCCGCTGACCTCGATCGACGTGGCCGCGCACGA
>NZ_JBITXX010000010.1:0-4464 GCF_044544925.1 Streptomyces sp. NPDC053431
AGCGTTAGGGAAACGCCCGGTTACATTCCGAACCCGGAAGCTAAGCCTTTCAGCGCCGATGGTACTGCAGGGGGGACCCTGTGGGAGAGTAGGACACCGCCGAACAACCCGCCCTTTTAGCTCAGTCGGCAGAGCGTCTCCATGGTAAGGAGAAGGTCAACGGTTCGATTCCGTTAAAGGGCTCAGAGAAAAGGCCCCCGCCATCAGGCGGGGGCCTTTTTGCGTTTCCTCGCCGCCCCGGACGCCCAGAGACAGAGGAAGCCGGCCCCCTCGCGGAGGCCGGCTTCTTCCGTTTACTGGTGGTGCGGTTCCGGGATGCGCAGGGCCAGGATCGCCATGTCGTCGGACGCGGGCTCCTGGGCGAAGCGTTCGACCGCGCGCAGGACCCGGGCCGCGACCGCGCCGGCCGTGAGGCCCGTACAGGTCCTGAGGACCTCGGTGAGGCCGTCGTCGCCCAGCATGCGGGTGCCCTCGCGGCGTTCGGTCACGCCGTCCGTCACGCACAGCAGGACGTCGCCCGGGTCCAGGGTGACCGTCTGCTCGTAGAGCTCCAGGTCGTCCATGACGCCGAGCAGCGGCTGCGGGTCGGCCGCGGGGCGGACCGTGCCGTCCTGGCTCAGCCGGAGGGGCAGCGGGTGGCCGGCGCAGACGACCTTGAGGACCGCGGAGCCGTCCTCCTGGGGGCGCATCTCGCCGTACAGGAGGGTGAGGAAGCGGCTGCGGGCGCCCTCGTCGAGGATCGCCGCGTTCAGGCGCTCCAGGACGGCGGGGCCGCCGAAGCCCTCGCGGGCCAGGAGGCGCAGGGCGTGGCGGGCCAGGCCGGTGACGGCGGCGGCCTCCGGGCCCGTACCGCAGACGTCGCCGATGGCGAAGCCGTACGCGCCGTCGCGGATGGGGAAGAGGTCGTAGAAGTCGCCGCCGACCTCGTTGCCCTCGCCCGCCGCGCGGTAGATGACGTCGACCTCGACTCCGGGGATGTCGGGGAGGCCCGGCGGCAGCAGGCTGCGCTGGAGGGACTGGCTGATGGCCACGCGCTCGGAGTAGAGGCGGGCGTTGTCCAGGGCCAGGGCGGCTCGGCGGGAGAGGTCCTCGGCGAGCTCCAGGATCTCCTGGCGGAAGTGGTCGTCGGTCGGCTTGCCCAGGGTGAGCATGCCGATGACGCGGTTGCGGGCGAAGAGCGGCAGGACCACGGTCTCGCCGCCGACGGCGGCGGCCGTGGAGAGCGCGGTGTTGATGCCGGAGGAGACCGGGCTTCCCGGGCCGCCGAGTTCGCGCATGCTGGCGCCGAGCGCGGCGCGGTGGGCGGCTTCGCCGGGGGCGGTCCAGACGCGGGCACCGGGGGTCGGCACCGGGTCCGGCGGGTCGATGGAGGAGAGCAGGGCCTTCAGGCCGTCGATGAGGTCCTCGTCCTCGTGCAGCACGTAGGAGAGGTACGGGTCGGAGGCCTGGTCGGCGATCGTGTAGACGGCGCACCAGGTGGCCAGGGTGGGGACGGTCATCTGGGCCATGAGGGCCAGGGTCTGGTCGCGGTCGAGGGTGCCGGCCAGTAGGTCGGAGGCCTCGACGAGGAAGCTGAGGGAGCCGCGGCGGAGGCGTTCGAGTTCGCCGAGGCGGGCGGACTCGACGGCCAGGGCGATGCGGTCGGCGGCGAACTGGAGGCGCAGGGCCTCCTCGTTGGAGTAGCGGTTGGCGCTCTCGGCGGCGACGCCGAGGGAGCCGGTGAGGCGGCCCTCGACCTTCAGCGGGACCGTGACGACCGAGCGCATTCCGGTGCCTTCGAGGAGGGGCACGGCGCCGGGGACGGCGGCGAGGTCCTCGTGGACGGCGGGCATGCGGGCGGAGCCGTAGCGGCTGGCGCCGGTCTCGACGGGGACGCGGGCGAAGCGCTGGCGGGCGGAGGGGAGGCCCGTGGTGGCGCGTACCTCGAGTTCGGTCTCGTCGTCGGTGGCGAGGAGGAGGAAGGCGGAGTCGCCGTCGAGCATGTCGCGGGCGCGTTCCACGGTGCGCTGCAGGAGGCCGTCGAGGTCGTCGGGGGCGGGGGAGCCGATGAAGACCTCGAAGGGGTCGACGTTGGTGCGGCTCTCGGACCCGCTCTCGGCGGCGGGGCGCTGCGGGGTCTGCAGGACGGCGCGCTCGTACTCCCGTACGAGGAGGCAGACGGTGGACGGTTCGCCCTGGGCGTCGCGGACCCGGAGGTGCGAGGCGTAGACGGGGATGACGCGGCCGTCGGCGCAGCGGATGCCGTAGCTGCCCTCCCAGCGGGAGAGGCGGAGGGCCTCGGCGAGGCCGGTGCCGATGCCGGGCGTGTGGGGCCAGGCGGCGAGGTCGCCGAGGGGTTTGCCGGTGACCTGGTCGGCGGCGTAGCCGAAGAGTTCCTCGGCGTCCTCGTTCCAGGCGGTGATGGCGCCGGTGGCGTCGATCTGGGCGACGGCGACGCGGACCCGGTTCTCGGCGAGGGGGAGCAGCGCGTCGGGCAGCACGGGGCCGGCGGAGCGGGTGCCGACGGGGCGCTCGGGGAGGGTGAGGTGGAACCAGACGTGTTTGCGGGTGGGGCCGTAGTCGACGCCCCAGCGGTCGGCGAGGGCGGCGCAGAGCAGAAGGCCCCGGCCGTTCTCGCGGTCGGGGCTGCCCATGGTGCGGCTGTGCTGGAGGGGGATCTCGCGCTCGGGGTAGCGGTCGGCGACCTCGATGCGGACGCCGTCGTCCTGGCGCAAGCAGAGGACGTCGGCGGCGGTGCCGGCGTGGATGACGGCGTTGGTGACGAGTTCGCTGGTGAGGACGACGGCGTCGTCGACGATCTCGGCGTATCCCCAGCCCTGGAGGGTGTCCCGGACGAAGGCTCGGGCGGTCGCGACGGACCGCCCGACGGGTTCGAAACTCGCAGCCGCCCGCGCGGTGATCACTGAACTCCTCGTACGCGTCTCGACGCCCGGCTCTGCCATGGTCGGTCTGCCCCTCCCGCTGTCCGGTACCGCTGATCGCGCCGCCCCGCCCCCGCCGGGCGGACCGGGGCGGTTGGACAGCCGGATGCCAGGTTACTTACCTTCGCTGTCCCAGCGGATGCCGGTCACCGCTGTTTCCGTCCCTCGGACGTGGGGACGTTGTGCGAAGCTGCCGAACTGTTATCGCCTGGTTCGGACACGGTGAAACACTGGGCAGGCTGGTAGCGAGGACCGATCGGTACGGTCGACCCCTTCGGGAGGGACACGGTGGAGTCTGGCACGACGACGCGACGCGGTGGCGGTTCGCGGGCGAAGGGCGGCGGCCGGTCCCGGGGCTCGGGCACGGTGCAGGTGGACGCGGCGGCGCTGCAGCGGCTGCTGGCCGCGCTGGTGTCGATGCGGGACGGGAACTTCCGCAAGCGGCTGACGGTCTCGGGTGAGGGGATGATGGCGGAGATCTCCGCCGTCTTCAACGAGGTCGCGGACCGGCAGACGCATCTGACCGGCGAGCTGTCGCGGGTGCGCCGGGTGGTGGGCCGCGAGGGCAAGCTGTCGGAGCGGCTGGAGGCCGGGGCGGCCGAGGGTGCCTGGGCGGCGGCGGTCGACGCGGCGAACGCGCTGGTGGACGAGCTGGCCCGGCCGGTGTCCGAGGTGGGGCGGGTGCTGTCCGCGGTGGCCGAGGGTGATCTCGGGCAGCGCATGGAGCTGCGTTCGGAGGGTACGGACGGGGTGACGCGGCCGCTTCGGGGTGAGTTCCTGAAGGTCGCGCGGACCGTGAACAACCTGGTCGACCAGCTGTCGGTGTTCGCGGACGAGGTGACCCGGGTCGCCCTGGAGGTGGGCACGGAGGGCATTCTGGGCGGTCAGGCCCAGGTGCGCGGTATGTCCGGTTCGTGGAAGGACCTCACGGACTCGGTCAACACGATGGCGAACCGGCTGACGGCGCAGGTGCGGGACATCGCACTGGTGACGACGGCGGTGGCCAACGGTGATCTGTCGCAGAAGGTCACGGCGAACGTGGCCGGCGAGATGCTGGAGCTGAAGAACACCGTCAACCGGATGGTGGACCAGCTGTCCTCGTTCTCCTCCGAGGTGACCCGGGTGGCCCGTGAGGTGGGCACGGAGGGCGAGCTGGGCGGTCAGGCCGAAGTGGCCGGGGTCGCCGGTGTGTGGAAGGACCTCACCGACTCCGTCAACACGATGGCCGGAAACCTGACCAATCAGGTGAGGGGTATCGCTGAGGTCACCATGGCGGTCGCCAACGGTGACCTGTCGCAGAAGGTGCGGGTGTCGGCGCGCGGCGAGATCGCGCAGCTCGCGGACACCATCAACCAGATGACGGAGACGCTGCGGACCTTCGCGGACGAGGTGACCCGCGTCTCGGGCGAGGTCGGCGCGCAGGGTCTGCTCGGCGGTCAGGCGCAGGTGCCGGGCGCGGCGGGTACGTGGAAGGACCTGACGGACTCGGTCAACACGGTCTTCCGGAACATCACCACGCAGGTGCGGGACATCGCGCAGGTGA
>NZ_JBITXX010000010.1:4564-127201 GCF_044544925.1 Streptomyces sp. NPDC053431
CGACGGCGGTGGCCAACGGTGATCTGTCGCAGAAGGTCACGGTGGACGTGGCCGGCGAGATGCTGGAGCTGAAGAACACCGTCAACACGATGGTGGACCAGCTGTCGGCGTTCGGTTCCGAGGTGACCCGGGTGGCGCGGGAGGTCGGCGTCGAGGGTCTGCTCGGGGGTCAGGCGGAGGTGCCGGGCGCCGCCGGTACGTGGAAGGACCTCACGGACTCGGTGAACACGGCGTTCCGCAACCTGACGGGTCAGGTGCGGGACATCGCGCAGGTGACGACGGCGGTGGCCAACGGTGATCTGTCGCAGAAGGTCACGGTGGACGTGGCCGGCGAGATGCTGGAGCTGAAGAACACCGTCAACACGATGGTGTCGCAGCTGTCGTCGTTCGCGGACCAGGTGACGCGGATGGCCCGGGACGTGGGCACCGAGGGCCGGCTGGGCGGTCAGGCCCGGGTGGACGGGGTGTCCGGGCGCTGGCGGGAGCTCACCGACTCGGTGAACTTCATGGCCGGCAACCTGACCTCGCAGGTGCGGCAGATCGCCCAGGTGACGACGGCCGTGGCCCGGGGCGACCTGTCGCAGAAGATCGACGTGGACGCGCGCGGCGAGATCCTGGAGCTGAAGAACACCATCAACACGATGGTCGACCAGCTGTCGGCGTTCGCCGACCAGGTGACCCGGGTGGCCCGCGAGGTGGGCACCGACGGGCGGCTCGGCGGGCAGGCGCAGGTGCCGGGCGTGGCCGGTGTGTGGCGCGACCTGACGGATTCGGTGAACGGCATGGCCGGGAACCTGACGGCCCAGGTGCGCAACATCGCGCAGGTCGCCACCGCGGTGGCCCGGGGTGATCTGTCGCAGAAGATCGACGTGGACGCGCGCGGCGAGATCCTGGAGCTGAAGAACACCCTCAACACGATGGTCGACCAGCTGTCCAGCTTCGCCGAGCAGGTGACGCGGGTGGCCCGTGAGGTGGGTACGGAGGGCATCCTGGGCGGTCAGGCCGAGGTGCAGGGGGTCTCCGGCACCTGGAAGGACCTGACCCAGTCGGTGAACTTCATGGCGAACAACCTGACCTTCCAGGTCCGGAACATCGCCGAGGTCACCACGGCGGTCGCGCGCGGCGACCTGTCGAAGAAGATCACCGTCGACGCCAAGGGCGAGATCCTGGAGCTGGTGACGACCGTCAACACGATGGTGGACCAGCTGTCGAACTTCGCCGACGAGGTGACCCGGGTGGCCCGCGAGGTGGGCACCGAGGGCATCCTGGGCGGCCAGGCCCGGGTGCGCGGCGTGACCGGCATCTGGAAGGACCTGAGCGACAACGTCAACCTGATGGCCAACAACCTGACCAGCCAGGTGCGGAACATCTCGCGGGTGTCCGCGGCCGTCGCCAACGGTGACCTGACGAAGAAGGTCACGGTCGAGGCGCGGGGCGAGGTCGCCGAGCTCGCCGACACCGTCAACACGATGGTGACGACCCTGTCCTCCTTCGCCGACGAGGTGACCCGGGTGGCGCGGGAGGTGGGCACCGAGGGCATCCTCGGCGGCCAGGCCCGGGTGCCCGGTGTCTCGGGCACCTGGAAGGACCTGAC
Organism: Streptomyces sp. NPDC053431; assembly: GCF_044544925.1. Taxonomy (NCBI): domain Bacteria; kingdom Bacillati; phylum Actinomycetota; class Actinomycetes; order Kitasatosporales; family Streptomycetaceae; genus Streptomyces; species Streptomyces sp. NPDC053431. The sequence continues at coordinate 6,159 of NZ_JBITXX010000010.1, forward strand.
GGAGTCGGTGAACTCGATGGCCGACAACCTGACGGGTCAGGTGCGGCAGATCGCGGCCGTCACCACCGCCATCGCGAAGGGCGATCTCACCAAGAAGATCGACATCGACGCGCGGGGCGAGATCCTGGAGCTGAAGAGCACCATCAACACGATGGTCGACCAGCTGTCGAACTTCGCCGAGGAGGTCACCCGGGTGGCCCGCGAGGTGGGCACCGACGGGCAGCTGGGCGGTCAGGCCCGGGTGCGGGACGTCGAGGGCACCTGGTGGGACCTGACGGAGTCGGTGAACGAGATGGCCGGGAACCTGACCCGTCAGGTGCGCGCCATCGCCGCGGTCGCCACCGCGGTGACCCGCGGCGACCTCAACGTCAAGATCGACGGTGTGGACGCGGCCGGCGAGATCCAGGCCCTGCAGGACAACATCAACACCATGATCGCGAACCTGCGCGACACGACCCTCGCCAACGACGAGCAGGACTGGCTGAAGGGCAACCTGGCCCGTATCTCCGGTCTGATGCAGGGCCGCCGGGACCTCGACGACGTCGCCTCGCTCATCATGAGCGAGCTGACGCCGGTGGTCTCCGCGCAGCACGGCGCGTTCTTCGTGGCGATGCCGACCGGCTCCGCCAACAGCGACGCCGAACCGGTGGGCGAGGGCGAGGGCTCGTACGAGCTGCGGATGCGCGGCAGTTACGGCTACTCGGCCGGCTCCATGCCGACCTCGTTCCGGCCGGGCGAGACGCTCATCGGCACGGCCGCCGAGGAGAAGCGGACCATCCAGGTCAACGTGCCGCCGGGCTATCTGAAGATCTCCTCCGGGCTGGGCGAGGCCTCGCCGGCCCATGTGATCGTGCTGCCGGTGCTGTTCGAGGGCCGGGTCCTCGGCGTGATCGAGCTGGCGTCGTTCCAGCCGTTCACGCAGATCCAGCGGGACTTCCTCAACCAGATCGCCGAGCTGATCGCGACCACGGTCAACACCATCAGCGTCAACACCCGTACCGAGGTGCTGCTCCAGCAGTCGCAGGAGCTCACCGAGCAGCTGCGGGAGCGTTCGGCGGAGCTGGAGCACCGGCAGAAGGAGCTGCAGAACTCCAACGCGGAGCTGGAGGACAAGGCCGAGCTGCTGGCCCGGCAGAACCGGGACATCGAGGTGAAGAACACCGAGATCGAGGAGGCCCGGCAGGTCCTGGAGGAGCGCGCCGAACAGCTCGCGGTCTCCATGCGGTACAAGTCCGAGTTCCTGGCCAACATGTCGCACGAGCTGCGCACGCCGCTCAACTCGCTGCTGATCCTGGCCAAGTTGCTCGCCGACAACGCCGACGCGAACCTGACGCCCAAGCAGGTGGAGTTCGCCGAGACGATCCACGGCGCGGGTTCGGACCTGCTGCAGCTGATCAACGACATCCTCGACCTGTCGAAGGTCGAGGCGGGCAAGATGGACGTCTCGCCGACGCGGATCGCGCTCGTGCAGCTCGTGGACTACGTGGAGGCCACGTTCCGGCCGCTCACCGCGGAGAAGGGGCTCGACTTCTCGGTGCGGGTCTCGCCCGAGCTGCCCGCCACGCTCCACACGGACGAGCAGCGGCTCCTGCAGGTGCTGCGCAACCTGCTGTCGAACGCGGTGAAGTTCACCGACACCGGCGCCGTGGAGCTGGTGATCCGGCCGGCCGGCGCGGACGTGCCGCAGTCGATCCGGGAGCAGCTCCTGGAGGCCGGGTCGCTGCGCGATCCGGAGGCCGAGCTGATCGCCTTCTCGGTGACGGACACCGGCATCGGCATCGCCGCGGGCAAGATGCGGGTGATCTTCGAGGCGTTCAAGCAGGCCGATGGCACGACGAGCCGCAAGTACGGCGGTACGGGCCTGGGCCTGTCGATCAGCCGGGAGATCGCGCGGCTGCTCGGCGGCGAGATCTACGCGGCGAGCGAGCCGGGTCGCGGTTCGACGTTCACGCTGTACCTGCCGCTGAGCCCCATCGAGCCGGTGCACCCCGGTCAGGGGCAGGAGCAGCAGGACGCGGGGGACCCGATCGGCTACGAGGAGGAGGTCTCCGGGGGCCTGGTGCACTTCGCACCCGCACCGGTGCACACCGAGGCGCGGTCGGGGGCCGGCGCGCTGTTCCGGCATCGCCGCAAGAGCGCGGAGCAGCGGGCCCAGGTGCCCGGACGGTCCGGCAGGGACGACCTGGCGGCCGGCGAGGAGCGGCCGGAGCCGGATCCGCGGCCGACCTTCTCGTTCGCGGGGGAGAAGGTGCTGATCGTCGACGACGACATCCGCAACGTGTTCGCGCTGACCAGCGTCCTGGAGCAGCACGGGCTCGCGGTGCTGTACGCGGAGAACGGCCGGGAGGGCATCGAGGTCCTGGAGCAGCACGACGACGTGGCGGTGGTGCTGATGGACATCATGATGCCGGAGATGGACGGCTACGCGACGACGACCGCGATCCGGCGCATGCCTCAGTTCGCCGGGCTGCCGATCGTGGCGCTGACCGCCAAGGCGATGAAGGGCGACCGGGAGAAGGCCATCGAGTCCGGGGCGTCGGACTACGTGACCAAGCCGGTCGACCCCGATCACCTGCTGACGGTCATGGAGCAGTGGATGCGGGGGGAGGGCCGCTGATCCGGACGTCGGGATCCCCGGAGCACCCCCGGAGCCTCCGGAATCCCCGGGATCCCGACGCTGACCGGCCGTCGCCACACGGGTGTGAGAGCCCGCCGGACGGGGAACCTTCTGGTCTCCCACCGCGTTCGATACAGGGGCACGGAACTGCGTGCTCTGTGACAATGCGGTGACAGGGTGTGGCGACGGGCGGGGTGCGGCTACGATGACCGGCACAAGGACGGACGGCGCATGGGAGTCGTCTTCTGGGGCGGCGCCCGGTGCCTTCCCCGGCTCGCGGAGCCGGAGCGAACCAGTGCCGGGACGAGGAGGACGGGGCATGGTGCAGAAGGCCAAGATCCTCCTGGTCGATGACCGGCCGGAGAATCTGCTGGCGCTGGAGGCCATTCTCTCCGCGCTCGATCAGACGCTCGTGCGGGCATCGTCCGGGGAGGAAGCGCTCAAGGCGCTGCTGACGGACGACTTCGCGGTCATCCTGCTCGACGTGCAGATGCCCGGGATGGACGGATTCGAGACGGCCGCGCACATCAAGCGGCGGGAGCGGACCCGGGACATCCCGATCATCTTCCTGACCGCCATCAACCACGGTCCCCACCACACCTTCCGGGGATACGCGGCGGGCGCGGTCGACTACATCTCCAAGCCCTTCGACCCGTGGGTGCTGCGCGCCAAGGTCTCGGTGTTCGTCGAGCTGTACATGAAGAACTGCCAGCTCCGCGAGCAGGCGGCGCTGCTCCGGCTCCAGCTGGAGGGCGGCAACCAGAACGGCCAGGCCAAGGAGTCCGCCGGCCTGCTCGCCGAGCTCTCCGCCCGGCTGGCCGCGGTCGAGGAGCAGGCCGAGGCGTTGTCCAAGCAGCTGGACGACGACTCCGCCGACGCGGCGGCGGTCGCCACCGCCGCGCATCTGGAGCGCAAGCTCACCGGTCTGCGCCGGGCCCTGGACGCCCTGGAGCCGGGCACGGGCGGCGCTCCCAGCCTGCCCACCCAGAGCTGACGTACGGTCATCGCCCCGGCGCCCGCCGTGAACGGGCGTCAGTTCCCTGCCATGGCAAGGACGACACGAACGGGTGAGCGTGTTTCCCGGACGGCCCCACCGGTAACCTCAGCATCATGGCCTCACGTACGTCCGGCAAGGGTTCCCAGGGCACGGCGGGCACCGCGAAGCCGCGCGCCGGCCGTACGACCGGCACCGCGAAGAAGGCGGCGCCCGCCAAGTCCCCCGCCAAGCCTCCCGCGAAGAAGGCGCCGGCCAAGAAGGCCGCGCCGGCCAAGCGCGCGCCCGCGCGCAAGACCGCGGCGAAGAGGCCCACGCCCCGCCCGGCGCCGTCCCCCACCGGGGGCGTGTACCGGCTCGTGCGCGGGCTCTGGCTCGGGCTCGCGCACGGCGTCGGCGCGATGTTCCGGGGCATAGGGCGGGGAGCCAAGGGCCTCGACCCCGCGCACCGCAAGGACGGCCTCGCGCTGCTGCTGCTCGGCGTCGCGCTGGTCGTCGCGGCCGGCACCTGGTCCAACCTGCGCGGTCCCGTCGGCGACCTGGTCGAGATGCTGGTGACCGGCGCCTTCGGCCGCCTCGACCTGCTCGTACCGCTGCTGGTCGGCGCGATCGGCGTGCGGCTGATCCTCTATCCGGAGAAGCCGGAGGCGAACGGCCGGATCGTCATCGGTCTGTCCGCGCTCGTCATCGGCGTGCTCGGGCAGGTCCACATCGCCTGCGGATCGCCCGGCCGGGGCGACGGCACCGACGCCATGCAGGACGCCGGCGGGCTCATCGGCTGGGCCGCCTCGAAGCCGCTGGTCTTCATGACGGGCGAGGTGCTCGCCGTACCGCTGCTGGTGCTGCTCACGATCTTCGGCCTGCTCGTCGTCACCGCCACCCCCGTCAACGCCATCCCGCAGCGGCTGCGCGCCCTCGGCGTTCGGCTCGGCCTGGTCGAACCGGACTACGAGCCCGAGGAGGGCGGGGCCCACGACCCGTACGGCGACGACTGGCGTGACGACGCGCCCCGGGCCGCCCGCCCGGTGCGCCGGCGCCCGCCCGGCCCCGGGGCCGGGGCGGACCACGACCCGGACCGGGCCGAGGCCGCCGCCCTGGAGCGGCGCGGCCGCCGCCGCACCCCGCCCGCCTCCGCCTTCGACACCTCGGGGCTCGACCCGGTCGACGTGGCCGCGGCGGCCGCCGCCGCGCTGGACGGCGCCGTCCTGAACGGCATGCCGCCCTCGCCGCTGGTCGCCGACCTCACCCGGGACGTCACCGCCGAGCGGGCCGCCGCCGTGGCCGCGGCCGCCGCGGAGCGGACCGCGGCCGACGCGGACCAGGAGGCCCCCGACGTCTCGCGCGGCCCGGCCGCCCCGGTGCCCACCGCGCGGGGCGCCGCCCGGGACCGGACGGCCGGCGGCTCCGTACCCGACCTGACGAAGCCGGCGCCCGAGCCGACCGACCTGCCGGCGCGGGCCGAGCAGCTCCAGCTCTCCGGCGACATCACCTACGCGCTGCCCTCCATGGACCTGTTGGAGCGCGGCGGCCCCGGCAAGACCCGCAGCGCCGCCAACGACGCCATCGTCGAGTCGCTCACCAACGTCTTCGCCGAGTTCAAGGTCGACGCCGCCGTCACCGGCTTCACCCGCGGCCCGACGGTCACCCGCTATGAGGTCGAGCTCGGCCCGGCCGTCAAGGTCGAGAAGATCACCGCGCTCACCAAGAACATCGCGTACGCCGTGGCCAGCCCCGACGTGCGGATCATCTCGCCGATCCCCGGCAAGTCCGCGGTCGGCATCGAGATCCCGAACACCGACCGCGAGATGGTCAACCTCGGCGACGTGCTGCGGCTGGCCGAGGCGGCGGAGGACGACCACCCGATGCTGGTCGCGCTCGGCAAGGACGTCGAGGGCGGCTACGTGATGGCCAACCTGGCGAAGATGCCGCACATCCTCGTCGCGGGCGCGACCGGCTCCGGCAAGTCGTCCTGCATCAACTGCCTCATCACCTCGGTGATGATAAGAGCGACCCCGGAGGACGTCCGGATGGTCCTCGTCGACCCCAAGCGGGTCGAGCTCACCGCGTACGAGGGCATCCCGCACCTGATCACGCCGATCATCACCAACCCCAAGCGGGCCGCCGAGGCGCTGCAGTGGGTCGTGCGCGAGATGGACCTGCGCTACGACGACCTGGCCGCGTTCGGCTTCCGGCACATCGACGACTTCAACCAGGCCATCCGGGACGGCAAGGTGCAGCTGCCGCCGGGCAGCGAGCGCGAGCTCAAGACCTACCCGTACCTGCTCGTGATCGTCGACGAGCTCGCCGACCTGATGATGGTCGCGCCCCGGGACGTCGAGGACGCGATCGTGCGCATCACCCAGTTGGCCCGCGCGGCCGGCATCCATCTGGTGCTCGCCACCCAGCGGCCCTCGGTGGACGTCGTCACCGGCCTGATCAAGGCGAACGTGCCCTCCCGGCTCGCCTTCGCCACCTCCTCGCTCGCCGACAGCCGGGTCATCCTCGACCAGCCGGGCGCCGAGAAGCTGATCGGCAAGGGCGACGGCCTGTTCCTCCCGATGGGCGCGAACAAGCCGATCCGCATGCAGGGCGCCTTCGTCACCGAGCACGAGGTCGCCACCGTCGTCCAGCACTGCAAGGACCAGATGGCGCCCGTCTTCCGGGACGACGTCACGGTCGGCACCAAGCAGAAGAAGGAGATCGACGAGGAGATCGGCGACGACCTGGACCTGCTGTGCCAGGCGGCCGAGCTGGTCGTCTCGACCCAGTTCGGCTCCACGTCGATGCTCCAGCGCAAGCTGCGTGTGGGCTTCGCGAAGGCCGGCCGGCTCATGGACCTGATGGAGTCGCGCAACATCGTGGGGCCGAGCGAGGGTTCGAAGGCCCGGGACGTGCTGGTCAAGCCGGACGAGCTGGACGCCGTGCTCGACGTCATCCGGGGCGGTGACCCGGGCGTCTGAGGGGGGACGACGGGGGAGCTGCCGTAACGAGACCGGGCCGAGACTCACTCGTAAGGGAACGAGGGCAACCGTTTCCCTTGGCCGTACGTCAAGTTGGAGGGAGGGACAGGACCCTGTCCCAGCCTCATGGCGTACAAACGACGCCCGCCCGGTTGCCCCACCCTTTCGTACCACCCATAGACTGAACATCCAGCAGGTGGCTACACGCTCGAAAGGCGCTCTCGTGTCCATCGGCAACTCCCCCGAATCCCCCGAGGACGACCGGAACTTCCCGGCAGATGACCGGGATTCGATCGGTCGTGCCCTCCAGCAGGCCCGTGTCGCCGCCGGTCTCACCGTCGAAGAGGTCAGTGCCTCCACCCGGGTGCGCGTCCCGATCGTGCACGCGATCGAGGAGGACGACTTCTCGCGCTGCGGCGGCGACGTCTACGCCCGCGGGCACATCCGCACGCTCGCGCGCGCCGTGGGGCTCGATCCGGCCTCCCTGATCGAGCAGTACGACGCCGAGCACGGCGGCCGCCCGTCGCCCACCCCCGCCGCCCCGCTGTTCGAGGCGGAACGCATCCGCCCCGAGCCCCGCCGGCCCAACTGGACCGCCGCCATGGTCGCGGCCATCGTGGCCGTCGTCGGCTTCGTCGGCTTCACGATGTTCAACGGCAGCGACGTGCGGGACAACGGCGCGGTCGCCGAGGGCCCGGCCCCGGCGCCCAAGACCAGCTCCGCCCCCGCCAAGCCCAAGCCGGCCAAGCCGGCCGACCCCAAGCCCGTGCCCTCCGAGAGCGCCATCGCCGCGGTCCCGGCCGACAAGGTCACGGTCAAGCTGACCGCGACCGACGACAAGAGCTGGATCTCGGCCAAGGCGCACGACGGCAAGCTGCTCTTCGACGGCCTCCTGAACGAGGGCGAGTCCAAGACCTTCCAGGACGACGAGCGCATCGATCTCATCCTCGGCAACGCCGGGCCGATCGAGCTCTACGTCAACGGCAAGAAGATCGAGGACACCTTCGAGTCCGGCCAGGTCGAGCGCCTGTCGTACACCAAGGGCGACCCGCAGGCCGGCTGAGCCCGCCCCCTCATGTGACGCCCGTCGCGCAGGTGAACCCTGCGCGACGGAGGTACGGCCGGGACGAAGTAGTCTTGAGTCCATGCCCGAACGCCGTACCGTCGCCCTTGTCACTCTCGGCTGCGCCCGTAACGAGGTGGACTCGGAGGAGCTCGCAGGCCGCTTGGCAGCGGACGGCTGGGAGCTCGTCGAGAACGCCGAGGACGCGGATGTCGCCGTCGTCAACACCTGCGGCTTCGTCGAAGCCGCCAAGAAGGACTCCGTCGACGCCCTCCTCGAAGCCAATGATCTGAAGGACCACGGCCGCACCCAGGCCGTCGTCGCCGTCGGCTGCATGGCCGAGCGCTACGGCAAGGAGCTCGCCGACGCGCTGCCCGAGGCCGACGGCGTGCTCGGCTTCGACGACTACGCCGACATCTCCGGCCGCCTCCAGACCATCCTGAGCGGCGGCAGCGTCGAGGCCCACGCCCCGCGCGACCGGCGCAAGCTGCTCCCGCTGTCCCCCGTGGAGCGGCAGCAGGCCGCCGCGTCCGTGGCCCTGCCCGGGCACGGGGACGGCGCCGTGGCGGCCGCAGAGGCCCCCGAGAACGTGCCGGCCGACCTCCCCGAGGGGCTGGCCCCCGCCTCCGGCCCCCGCGCGCCCCTGCGCCGCCGCCTGGACACCAGCCCCGTCGCCTCGGTGAAGCTGGCCTCCGGCTGCGACCGGCGCTGCTCCTTCTGCGCCATCCCGTCCTTCCGCGGCTCCTTCGTCTCGCGCCGTCCCTCGGACGTGCTGAACGAGACCCGCTGGCTCGCCGAGCAGGGCGTGAAGGAGGTCATGCTGGTCTCCGAGAACAACACCTCGTACGGCAAGGACCTCGGCGACATCCGCCTTCTGGAGAGCCTGCTGCCCGAGCTCGCGGCCGTCGACGGCATCGAGCGGGTCCGGGTGAGCTACCTGCAGCCCGCCGAGATGCGCCCCGGTCTGATCGACGTGCTCACCTCGACCGAGAAGGTCGTCCCGTACTTCGACCTGTCCTTCCAGCACAGCGCCCCGGACGTGCTGCGGGCCATGCGCCGCTTCGGCGACACCGACCGCTTCCTGGAGCTCCTGGAGACCATCCGCACCAAGGCGCCGACCGCCGGTGCCCGGTCCAACTTCATCGTCGGCTTCCCCGGCGAGACCGAGGCGGACTTCGCCGAGCTGGAACGCTTCGTCACGCACGCCCGCCTCGACGCCATCGGCGTCTTCGGCTACTCCGACGAGGACGGCACCGAGGCCGCCGGCTACGAGCACAAGCTGCCGCAGGACGTGGTCGACGAGCGGCTCGCGCGGCTGTCCCGGCTCGCCGAGGAGCTCACCGCCCAGCGCGCGGAGGAGCGGATCGGCGAGACCCTGGAAGTACTGGTCGAGTCCTTCGACGAGGAGGAGGACGGCTGGATCGGCCGGGCCGCCCACCAGGCGCCCGAGACCGACGGTCAGGTGCTCGTCCCCGCGGACTCGGCCGAGGGCCTCGACCTGGCCCCGGGCCGTATGGTCAGCGCCAAGGTCGTCGACACCGAGGGCGTCGACCTGGTCGCAGAGTGTCTTTTCGAGGAGGCGGGCAGATGACCGGAGTCCCGGCATCCGCGACGGGCGGGACCGGTAGGCCGGCGCCTCGCGGCAAGCTGGGCGCTGCGGCCGTCAACCAGGCCAGCCTGTGGAACATCGCGAACATCCTCACCATGGTCCGGCTCGTGCTCGTGCCCGGCTTCGTGGTGCTGCTGCTCCAGGACGGCGGGCACGACCCCGCCTGGCGCGCCTGGGCGTGGGCGGCGTTCGCCGTCGCCATGATCACGGACGTCTTCGACGGGCACCTGGCGAGGACGTACAACCTGGTCACGGACTTTGGGAAGATCGCCGACCCGATCGCCGACAAGGCGATCATGGCGGCCGGTCTGATCAGCCTGTCCGCGCTCGGCGACCTGCCGTGGTGGGTGACGGGCGTGATCCTCGCCCGTGAGCTCGGGATCACCCTGATGCGCTTCTGGGTGATCCGGCACGGGGTCATCCCGGCCAGCCGCGGCGGCAAGATGAAGACGCTCGCCCAGGGCACGGCGGTGGGCATGTACGTGCTGATGCTCACCGGTCCACTGGCCACGTTGCGCTTCTGGGTGATGGCGGTGGCCGTCGTGCTGACCGTCGTCACCGGTCTGGACTATGTGCGACAGGCGGTCGTGCTGAGGCGCAGGGGACTCGCGGCGGAACGCGCCGCCGCGGCCGGGACGGACCGCGCGGAGGCGGACGGACGATGAACGAGGCCGCCCGGGTGCTGGCGCTGCTCGCGGAGCGTGGTCACACGCTGGCGGTGGCGGAGTCCCTCACGGGCGGTCTGGTGGCCGCGGAGCTGACCGGGGTGCCAGGAGCCTCCCGGACCTTCCGCGGCTCCGTCACGGCCTACGCGACGCCGCTCAAGGAGCAACTGCTCGGCGTGGACGGCACCCTCCTGGCGGAGCGCGGAGCGGTCCACCCGGAGGTGGCGCTGCAGATGGCGGCGGGTGTCCGGGGGCGGCTGGGGGCCGACTGGGGCATCGCGACGACCGGGGTCGCGGGCCCCGATCCGCAGGACGGGCAACCGGTGGGGACCGTGTTCGTGGCCGTCGCCGGGCCCGCGGGGGAGGGCGCCGGGGCCGGGAAGGTGGCCTCGTTGCGATTGAACGGCGATCGAGCGGAAATCCGTAGAGAGAGTGTACGGAGCGTGCTCGAATTGCTTCGGGAACTGCTCGCCGACGAACACTCGGAAAATGCGCGGGCACAGGATACGGAACAGAACGGGGGAGATTGATGTTTGCAGCCATGAGTGAACACGACATCGCTCCCCGCACGGCCGCGGCGCGAGGCGGTACGGTGGGGCGTGAAGGATGCGGCTACGCGGTCCGAGGAGGGAGCCACCGATGATTCTGCTCCGTCGCCTGCTGGGTGACGTGCTGCGTCGGCAGCGCCAGCGCCAGGGCCGTACTCTGCGCGAAGTCTCCTCGTCCGCCCGAGTCTCACTCGGCTATCTCTCCGAGGTGGAGCGGGGGCAGAAGGAGGCTTCCTCCGAGCTGCTCTCCGCGATCTGCGACGCGCTGGACGTACGGATGTCCGAGCTCATGCGTGAAGTGAGCGACGAGCTGTCGCTGGCCGAACTGGCCGAGTCGGCAGCGGCGAGCGAACCGGTGACGGCACCGGTGCGACCGATGCTCAATTCGGTGTCGGTGACGTCCGTGGGCGGTGTGCCCACCGAGCGGGTGACCATCAAGGCGCCCGCGGAGGCAGTGGACGTCGTCGCCGCCTGAGGCGAGACCCAGCACGAAACGAAGTGGGGCGGAGCCCCGGTCGGTGCCCTGGAAGGGTGCCCGGCCGGGGCTTTTCTCTTGCCCGCTCCAGCCTTTTCTCTTGCCCGCTCCGGCCCGGCCACCGGTCCGCCCACTCCGGGCGGGCCTTTGGTCCCGCCTTCGGGCGATTCCGTTTGAGATGCCGGATTCAGGTCATGCGTGCATCGTGGGGAGAACGAACGACTGTTTGGAGATCACGCATGTCCGTGGTGAAGAGCCCGCTGTCCGAGACCGACCTCAAGACGGTCGGAGGCGCCCTGCAGGGCGCGCTGGTCGACCTCGTCGACCTCGCCCTGGTGGCCAAGCAGGTGCACTGGAACGTGGTCGGCCCCCGTTTCCGGTCGGTGCACCTCCAGCTCGACGAGGTCGTCACCACGGCCCGCACCCACTCCGACACGGTGGCCGAACGCGCCTCCGCGATCGGGGTGAACCCGGACGGCCGTGCGGCGACCGTCGCGTCCGGGAGTGCGATCGGTGCCGTTCCCGAGGGCTGGATCAAGGACGAGGAAGCCGTACGGATCCTGGTGGACGCGCTCGACGCCGTCGTGACGCGGATGCGCGAGCGGATCGACGCGACGGGTGACCCGGACCCGGTGACCCAGGACATCCTGATCGGGCTGACGGCCGACCTCGAGAAGCACGCCTGGATGTTCCAGGCGGAGAGCGCCTGACGATGACGGAGCCGACGGCGATACGGGGGGCGATACGCGTCCTGTGCGCCCGCTCTGCCTCTTGTGCGCCCTCCCGCCGGGTGATCCTGCCGGACTAGCGTCGACCGGAGGAGGCGGCCATGGTACGGCGACGGGTTCCGCTGGTGACGCTCATGCTGGTCGCGGTCGGACTGGTGGTCGGCGGGCTCTGGTGGTGGGCGGTGATGCGCCTGCTGCTGGCGCCGGGGGAGACGGGACCGGTCGAGGGGGCGGTGGCCGCGGGCGGCTGGGGGCTGAGCCTGTTGCCGGTGCACGTGGCCGCCTCTTCGGGACGGCGCGGCGGCGCGCCCCGGTGGGTCGCCGCGGCGGTCACCAGGGCATCGTCACGCCGCCGTTGGGGCGGAGGATCTGACCCGTCGTGAACGACGAGGCGTCGCAGGCGAGATGCAGCACCGCGTGGGCGATGTCCGCCGGCTCGCCGACCCGGCCCAGTGGGGACACACGGACCATCGCGGCCTCGGCCTGCTCCTGGGCGGCCGGCTCGTGGCGGTCCGTCATGGGCGTGCGGATCCAGCCCGGCGCGACCGCGTTGACCCGGATGCCGTGCCGGCCGACCTCGGCGGCCAGGGTCTTGGTCAGCTGCACCACGGCGGCCTTCGCCACGCTGTAGCAGAGCAGGCCGGGGCTCGCGGTGTCCATCGCGCCCGAGGCCATGGTGACGATGGAGCCCGGAACCCCCGCGTCGATCATCGAGCGGGCCGCCTCCTGACAGGCGTGCAGCACCCCCTTGAAGTTCACCGCGAGCACCCGGTCGAGATCCTCGTCGAGGGTCTCCAGGACCGAGCTCGTGTGCATGATCCCGGCGACGGCCGCCATCACGTGGAGCGGCCCCGCGGCGCGCACGGCCGCGGCGAGGGCGGCGCGGTCGGTGACGTCGAAGGCATGCGGGTGCGCGATGCCGCCGCCGGCGGCGATCAGGGACACGGTCTCCTTGAGGCCGGACTCGTCGCGGTCCGCGCAGTGGACGGTCGCCCCGGCCTCCGCGAGGAGCGCGGCGGTCGCGCGGCCGATGCCGCTCGCGGCGCCGGTGACGAAGGCGGTGCGGCCGGTGAGGTCGTACGCGGTGAGGGCCATGCCGGGACCGTACGACCGGATCTGACGGGTCGTCAATCAGTGGGACGGCTCCTGATGCGGGCCCTTCTGGCAGCCCGGGCACCAGTACGTCACCCGGTCGGCGAGCTCCGCCTTGCGGATCGGTGTGCCGCAGCGCGGGCAGGGGCGGCCCTCGCGGCCGTAGACGTGGAGGCGCTCGCCGGGCCGGCGGCTGGTCGTCGTGCGCATGCCGGGCCGGTCCTTGTTCGCCTCCAGCAGTCGGTGCGCGGTGGCCACCAGACGCTCCGGGACCCCCGGGGCGAGCTCCCCGACCGGCAGCCACGGCGTGACGGCGGCCAGGAACGCCAGCTCGCACTTGTAGACATTGCCGATCCCGGCGAGATTGCGCTGGTCGAGCAGCGCCTCGCCGAGCGACCGGGCCGGGTCCGCCCCCAGGCGGCGCACGGCCTCCGCCGGGTCCCAGTCCGGGCCGAGCAGATCCGGACCGAGATGGCCGACCACCCGCTCCTCCTCGGCCGTGCGGATCAACTCCAGCACCGGGAGGCGATAGCCGTACGCCGTGAACTCGGCGTTCCCGAGGATCGCCCGGATCTGGTGGGCGGGACCGCCGCGCGGGCGCTCCCCGGTGGCGTACACCCGCCAGGCCCCGTCCATCCGCAGGTGGGAGTGGAGCGTGAGGCCGCCTTCGATCCGGGCGAGCAGATGCTTGCCTCGCGGGGTGACGTCGAGCACCCGCCGCCCGGTCAGATCGGCGGTCGCGAAACGGGGCACCCGCAGATCCGACCGCGTGAGCACCCGCCCGGCGAGCGCCGAGTCCAGCCGGTGCGCCTCGTACCAGACGGTGTCTCCTTCGGGCATGGGTTCATGATGCCGTGCGTGGGGCGCGGGTGGGGGCGGGGGCGGGGGTGCGGGGCGGGCTGGGGTCGGCGCCCTGGCGGGGCCCCCGCGTGTAACCGGCCGGGCTGCGCCGGCTGGGCGGGTTCGGGGGCGGGGCGCGCCGCGCCGGTCAGGCGCGCAGGCGGAGACCGCGGGGGGTGGCGTGGAAGCCGGCCGCCTCCAAGGAGTGGGAGAGAGGGGAGGTCAGAGCGGTCGCGCCGTTGATCCGCTCCACGGTGACCGTGCCGAGCGAACCCGCCGACGCCGCTGCCGCCAGGGCCTCGGCAGCGGCCCGCAGGGCCGGGGAGTCCGGCTCCGTGGGCCAGGACAGCAGCGTCTTGCCGCCGCGCTCCATGTAGAGCGTCAGCTCGCCGTCCACCAGGACGACCATCGCGCCCGCCTTGCGCCCCGGCTTGTGACCGGCACCCGTCGGAGGCTCGGGCCAGGACAGGGCCGCCCCGTACGCGTTCGCCGGGTCGGCCGCCGCCAGGACCACCGCGCGCGGGCCCGCGCCCTCCTCGGCGCCGCGGTCCCGGGCGTTCGCCGCCGCGCGGAGCCGGTCCACGGCCCCGTCCATGGCGAACTGGGCGGCGCCCAGGCCCTCCACCACGTAGCCGCGACGGGCCTGGCCGCTGTCCTCGAAGGCGGACAGGATCCGGTACGTCGCCGAGAAGCCGCCCTCCACCCCCTCGGCGGCCACCGCGCCCCGGGTGACCACCCCGTGGCGGTCGAGGAGCGTGCGGGCCAGGGCGTGCGCCCGGTGGGTCGGCTCGGGCTCCTGCGGGGGCAGCAGCGACCAGCGGCCGCTCACCGTGGGCGGACCCGTGCGCGAGGTCGGGCGCGCGGCCGCGCTCAGCGTCCCGTACCGGCCGCGGGGCACCGTGCGCCGGGCGCGGTGCGCCGTCGAGCCGGCCGTGCGGCCCGAACCGAGCAGGGAGCGCAGCGGGGCCAGGGTGTCGTTCGTGAGCCGGCCCGACCAGGCCAGGTCCCACAGGGCGTCGGCCAGCTGCGGATCCGTCGCCTCCGGGTGCGTGGTGGCCCGCACCTGGTCGGCGATCTGCCGGAAGAACAGCCCGTAGCCGCCGGAGAGCGCCGTCAGGACGGACTCGTGGAGGCCGGTGAGCTCCAGCGGGTGCGGCGGCGGCAGGAGCAGCGGCGCCGCGTCGGCCAGATAGAGCGAGACCCAGCCGTCCTTGCCGGGCAGCGCGCCAGCGCCCGCCCAGACCACCTCGCCGGTCGTGGTCAGCTCGTCGAGGAGCGCCGGCGCGTAGTCCCGCACCCGGGACGGCAGGATCAGCTTCTCCAGGGCCGAGGCCGGCACCGGCGCGCCCTGGAGCTGTTCGATCGCGCGGGCCAGGCCGTCGATCCCGCGCAGACTGCTGCTCCCCAGGTGCTGCCACTGGGGCAGGAAGGTGGCGAGCGCGGCCGGCGGCACCGGCTCCAGCTCGTGCCGCAGGGCCGCCAGGGAGCGGCGGCGCAGCCGGCGCAGGACGGCGGCGTCGCACCACTCCTGGCCGATCCCGGAGGGATGGAACTCGCCCTGGACGACCCGGCCGGCGGCGGCCAGCCGCTGGA
Source organism: Streptomyces sp. NPDC053431 (assembly GCF_044544925.1). Classification (NCBI taxonomy): domain Bacteria; kingdom Bacillati; phylum Actinomycetota; class Actinomycetes; order Kitasatosporales; family Streptomycetaceae; genus Streptomyces; species Streptomyces sp. NPDC053431. The sequence continues at coordinate 21,343 of NZ_JBITXX010000010.1, forward strand.
GGGCGCCGTCCGTGACCGCCGACCCCAGGCCGAAGCGGGCGGCGGCCTGCGAGGAGGTGAACGGGCCGTGCGTGCGGGCGTAGCGGGCGAGGAGGTCGCCCAGCGGGTCCTTCACCGGCTCCGTGAACGCCTCCGGCACCCCCACCGGCAGCGCCGTGCCCAGCGCGTCCCGCAGCCGGCCGGCGTCCTCGATCGCCGCCCAGTGGTCCGTCCCCGCGATCCGCACCCGGATCGCCCGCCGGGCCCGGGACAGCTCCTGGACCCAGTCGGCCTCGGCGCCCCGCGCGGCCAGCTCCGCGTCGGTCAGCGGCCCGAGCACCCGCAGCAGGTCGGCGACGCCCTCCCCGTCCTTGATCCGCCGGTCCTCGGTCAGCCACTGGAGCTCCCGCTCCAGCTCGGCCAGCACGTCCGCGTCGAGCAGCTCCCGCAGCTCCGCCTGGCCGAGCAGCTCGGCGAGCAGCCGGGAGTCCAGCGAGAGCGCCGCCGCCCGGCGCTCCGCCAGGGGCGAGTCCCCCTCGTACAGGAACTGGGCCACGTAGCCGAAGAGCAGGGAGCGGGCGAACGGGGACGGCTCCGGTGTGGTGACCTCCACCAGACGCACCCGACGGGACTCGATGTCGCCCATCAGCTCCCGCAGCCCGGGGACGTCGAAGACGTCCTGGAGGCACTCGCGGACCGCCTCCAGGACGATCGGGAAGGAGCCGAACTCGCTCGCCACCTGGAGCAGCTGCGCCGCCCGCTGCCGCTGCTGCCACAGCGGGGTGCGCTTGCCCGGATTGCGCTTGGGCAGCAGCAGGGCGCGCGCCGCGCACTCCCGGAACCGGGAGGCGAACAGCGCGGAGCCGCCGACCTGATCGGTGACGATCTGCTCGATCTCGCCCTTGTCGAAGGCGACGTCGGCCGCGCCGACGGGCGCCTGCTCGCTGTCGAAGGTGGTGTCGGCGAACCGGCCCGGGTCCACCGGCTCGCCGTCGAGCAGGTCGAGCCCCATCAGGTCGGCGTCCGGCAGCCGCAGCACGATGCCGTCGTCGGCGTGCATGACCTGGGCGTCCATCCCGTACCGCTCGGCGAGCCGGGCGCTCAGCGCCAGTGCCCACGGAGCGTGCACCTGCGCGCCGAACGGGGAGTGGATGACGACCCGCCAGTCGCCGAGCTCGTCCCGGAACCGCTCCACCAGGATCGTCCGGTCGTCCGGCACATGGCCGCAGGACTCGCGCTGCTCGGCGAGGTAGGCGATCACGTTCTCCGCCGCCCAGGCGTCGAGCCCGGCGGCGAGCAGCCGCAGCCGGGCGTCGTCGGGCGCCAGGGCGCCGACCTCGCGCAGGAACGCGCCCACCGCGCGGCCCAGTTCGAGCGGGCGGCCCAGCTGGTCGCCCTTCCAGAACGGCAGCCGCCCCGGCACGCCCGGCGCGGGCGAGACCAGGACGCGGTCGCGGGTGATGTCCTCGATCCGCCAGGACGTCGTGCCCAGCGTGAAGACGTCGCCGACCCGCGACTCGTACACCATCTCCTCGTCGAGCTCGCCGACCCTCCCGCCGCCCTTCTTCGGGTCGGCGCCCGCCAGGAACACCCCGAAGAGCCCGCGGTCGGGGATCGTGCCGCCCGAGGTGACCGCGAGCCGCTGGGCGCCCGGCCGGCCGGTGACCGTGCCCCCGACCCGGTCCCACACCACGCGCGGGCGCAGCTCGGCGAACGCGTCCGAGGGATAGCGCCCGGCCAGCATGTCCAGAACCGCCGTGAACGCCGACTCGGGCAGCGCCGCGAACGGTGCCGCCCGGCGCACCGTCGCCAGCAGGTCGTCCACCTGCCAGCTGTCCAGCGCGACCATCGCCACCAGCTGCTGGGCGAGCACGTCCAGCGGATTCGCCGGGACCCGCAGGGACTCGATGGAGCCGGTGCGCATCCGCTCGGTCACCACCGCCGACTGCACCAGGTCCCCGCGGTACTTGGGGAAGACCACGCCCGTGGAGACCGCCCCCACCTGGTGCCCCGCGCGACCCACGCGCTGGAGCCCGGAGGCGACCGAGGGCGGCGACTCGACCTGGACGACCAGGTCCACCGCGCCCATGTCGATGCCCAGCTCCAGGCTGGACGTGGCCACCACGGCGGGCAGCCGGCCCGCCTTCAGGTCCTCCTCGACCTGGGCGCGCTGCTCCTTGGAGACCGAGCCGTGGTGCGCGCGGGCGAGCAGCGCCGGGGCGCCCTGCGCCGCGCCCGACTGGGCCATGATCTCGGCGGGCGGCGCCCCGTCCGGCAGGGCCTCGCCGGTGGCCCGCTCGTACGCGATCTCGTTCAGACGGTTGCACAGGCGCTCGGCCAGACGGCGGGAGTTGGCGAAGACGATCGTCGAACGGTGCGCCTGCACCAGGTCCGTGATCCGCTCCTCCACGTGCGGCCAGATGGAGGGCCGCTCGCCGCCCTCGGCCGCCTCGGACGCGGGGGAGCCCCCGAGCTCGCCCATGTCCTCCACCGGCACGACCACCGAGAGGTCGAACTCCTTGCCGGACGGCGGCTGGACGATCTCCACCTTCCGCTGCGGCGACAGATAGCGTGCCACCTCCTCCACCGGCCGCACCGTCGCCGACAGGCCGATCCGGCGGGCGGGGCGGGGCAGCAGCTCGTCGAGCCGCTCCAGGGAGAGCGCCAGATGCGCGCCGCGCTTGGTGCCGGCGACCGCGTGCACCTCGTCCAGGATGACCGTCTCCACTCCCGCGAGCGCGTCCCGCGTGGCCGAGGTCAGCATCAGGAACAGCGACTCGGGGGTGGTGATCAGGATGTCCGGCGGCCGGGTCGCGAGCGCCCGCCGCTCGGCGGCCGGGGTGTCGCCGGACCGGATGCCCACCTTCACGTCCGGCTCGGGCAGGCCGAGCCGGACCGACTCCTGGCGGATGCCGGTCAGCGGGGAGCGCAGATTGCGCTCCACGTCGACGGCCAGCGCCTTCAGCGGCGACACGTACAGCACCCGGCAGCGCTTCTTGGCGTCGGCGGGCGGGGGAACGGCCGCGAGCCGGTCGAGGGAGGCGAGGAAGGCGGCGAGCGTCTTGCCGGAACCGGTCGGGGCGACCACGAGCACGTCCGAGCCCGCGCCGATGGCCTGCCAGGCGCCTTCCTGCGCCGCGGTGGGCGCGGTGAAGGCACCCGTGAACCAGCTGCGGGTCGCGGGCGAGAACGAGTCGAGTGCGGACCTGACCATGCCCTCCATCGTGCACCCCAGCACTGACAACCGCCCCGGACCTGGGGAAACCGGCTCGTGGCGGCCCGCGAGGGTGACGCAGAATGGGGGAATGGCGAGTGGTGAGCGGGGGCAGGGACGCGAGGCACGCCAGGGCGGACCCGCCGGTCCCGCTGCGCCCGCGACCTCTGCGGACGGAGCGAAGCGGGCGGCCCCGGTGGGCCCCGTGGGTCCCGTGAGCCCCGCTCGTCCTGCCGATGCCGCCGGTCCTGGGGGTCCCGCTCGTTCTGCCGATCCCGCCGGTCCCGCGCACGGCGCGGCCCCCATCGGTCCCGCCGCGCGGCCGCGTGGACATGCCGTCGCCGCCGGCGACCGCAGCGGGGCGCCGGCGCAGGGCGGTGGGGCGACACGCGGGGAGCGGGCGCGGTACTGGCAGCCGGTCGGTCTGCCCGGGGTGGACCTGCTGCACGCCCACTACGTCCGGAAGTCGTTCTCCCGGCACACCCACGAGAGCTTCGTCTTCGCGGCCATCACCGAGGGCGTCGAGGCCTTCCACTACGGCAGCGACCTCGTGTACGCGGGCCCCGGGCAGATCGCGCTGGTGAACCCCGACACCCCGCACACCGGGCACGCCGGGGTCCCCGAGGGATGGACCTACCGCACGATCTACCCGGACGCCGAGCTCATCCGCTCCATCGCCGAGGACACCATCGCCCTGCGCGGCGGCGTGGGCTTCACCGACCCCGTCGTCGACGACCCGTACGCCGCCCAGCTCGTCATCGGGGTGCACCGGGCCGCCGAGGAGGGCAACGCGCTCGCCGCCGACAGTCTGCTGCGACTCGTCACCGCCCGGATGCTGCGCAGCCACGGCGGACGGGTCACCCCGTTGACGCCGCTGGCCGCCGGTGCGCGAGACGCGGCACGCGCGCGTGCCGTCCTGCTGGAGCGGATGGCCGACCCGCCGACCCTGGAACAGCTCGCCGCGGAGCTCGACACCAGCCCCTTCGCGCTGCTGCGGGCCTTCCGGGCCGCGTACGGGATGCCGCCGCACACCTGGCTGACCGACGCCCGGGTACGCCGGGCCCGGCGCCTCCTCGACGCGGGGACGCCCCCGGCGGAGGCGGCCGTCGCCGTCGGCTTCACGGACCAGCCCCACCTCAACCGGCACTTCACCCGGAGCGTGGGCGTGCCCCCGGGCGCGTACCAGCGGGCGCGAGGCGCCCGGTAGCCCGCCCCGCCCCCGGTAGCCCGCCCCGCCCGTCGGGCGCTTCCGGCCGTCCGCCGGGCCGGACTCCCGCGACCCCGCCTGGCCGGCCTACGGTGACCCCGCCGGGCCGGCTCCCGCGACCCCGCCGGGTCGGCCGCAAGAACGTACAAGACCCGGCCGCGGCCCTCCCCGTACCGTCTCTGACGTGGCAGAACAGACAGCACCTCCCGTGATACGCGGCGACGGAACCGCCCCCAAGAGCGACGCCGCCGTCGTGCGCGACGCCCTCGGGGTCGGGGTCGCCGTGGGCCTCTCCGGCTTCGCCTTCGGCGTGACCTCCGCCGGGGCCGGCCTCACCCTGCTCCAGACCTGCGCGCTCAGCCTGCTGGTGTTCACCGGCGCGTCGCAGTTCGCGCTCGTCGGCGCCCTCGCGGCGGGCGGGAACCCGTTCACCGCCGCCGCCGGAGCCTTCTTCCTCGGCACCCGCAACGCCTTCTACGGCCTGCGGCTCTCCCAGCTGCTCGCGCTGCGGCGCTCCGTCCGGCCGTTCGCCGCGCAGTGGGTCATCGACGAGACGACGGCTGTCGCGCTCGCCCAGCCGAACCGCAGGGCCGCCCGCCTCGGCTTCACCGTCACCGGCCTCACCCTGTACGTGCTGTGGAACGTCACCACCCTGCTCGGCGCCCTCGGCGCCGAGGCCATCGGGGACACCGCCGCCTGGGGCCTGGACGCCGCCGGTCCCGCGGTCTTCCTCGCGCTGCTCGCGCCCATGCTGAAGAGCACCACCGAACGGGCCACCGCCGCCCTCGCCGTGCTGCTCGGCCTCGGCCTGCTGCCGGTCCTGCCGGCCGGTGTCCCCGTCCTGGCCGCCGCGCTCGCCGCTCCCGCCGTGCTCTGGTTCCGCGGCCGCCAGGCCGAAGGCCGCTCCAAGGAGGACGCCCGATGAACGTATGGATCGCCATCGCGCTGACCGCCGGCGGCTGTTACCTCGTCAAGCTCCTCGGCCTGCTCGTCCCGGCGCACACGCTGGAACGCCCCCTCGTGCAGCGCCTCGCCGCCCTGCTGCCGGTGGCCCTGCTCGCCGCCCTCACCGCCCAGCAGACCTTCAGCGCCCAGGGCGCCCTCACCGTGGACGCCCGGGCCGCCGGGGTCGCCGCCGCGGCCGTCGCCCTCTTCCTGAGGGCGCCCTTCCTGGTGGTCGTCGGCGCGGCCGTCGCGGTCACGGCCGGCGTCCGGGCACTGGGCGGCTGACCCGGCGGGCCGCCGGAAGCCGCCCGATCAGGCGCGGGCGATCGCCCGGCCGTGCGCCCGCAGGGTCCGCAACGCCTCCACGGTGACGATCGGGCGGTTCTCCAGGGCGGTGCCCGGCGCCCACTGGCGCCAGGTGACCGGCCAGCCGCCGTCCTCCTGCTGGGCCGCCGCGAGGTGGTCCAGGGAGCGGCTCATCTCCTCGTCCGTGAACCAGCGGCGGGCGAGCGAGTCCGGCACGCGCGCGTAGTCGTACGGGTAGTGGTGCTCGCCCGGCGCGTAACCGTCGGCGACCGGGTAGTCCTCCGGCCGGTCCGGGTCGAGGACGGCGAGCCGCTGTTCGCGCACGAGCCGCCCGAGCCGGTCGCTCGCCGCCTGGGCGCGGGCGCGGTCCGGCACCCCGTCGAGAAAGGCGACCGCCGCCTGGACCTCGTACGGATGCGACTTCTCCAGCGAGTCCACGGCCGCCCAGCAGAACTCGGTGGCCCGGAACAGCCAGGCGTGCCAGACCTGGTTGCGGTGCAGCAGACCGACCACCGGGCCGGTGGTCAGGAGCGCGCTGGGCGGGTCGTCGACGACGGGCACGAACGGCGCCGTCGGGTAGCCGCGCTGGGAGGGGTGGACGGCCGGCAGCGCGCCGTCGTGGGTCGACACCTCCGTCAGGTAGCGGCAGATCCGCTCGATCCGCAGTCCGCCGCACCGGCCGATCGAGTCGAGCACCCGCAGCGCGTGCGCGGTGTGCAGCGGCTGGCTGACCGGTCCGCGCAGATCGGGCTCGAGGGCGTGGCCGTAGCCGCCGTCCTCGTTCAGGTACGCGCTGAGCGCGGCCTCGACGGGGTCCGCCCCGCCGCGCAGGAAGTGGTAGGCGAACCGGCGCTGTTCGAGCACGCGGGCAGTCAGCCAGACGAAGTGCTCGGCCCGCGCGAGGGGTGACGCGGGAGGAGCGGGGGTTTCAGGAGGATTTCCGGCCATGTTCCGACCGTAGGGGCGAAAGCGCGGCTGACAAGGTCTACGGCCCGGGCTGCACTCCTGAGGGCGGGATACTGGGGTCATGCGGTTGACGATTTTCTGGGAACGGATGACGGACCACTTCGGTGCGTCCTACGCCGAGACCTTCGCCCGGGACCATGTGATGACCGAACTCGGCGGACGCACGGTGCACCAGGCGCTGGACGCCGGCTGGGAGGCCAAGGACGTCTGGCGGGCGGTCTGCGCGGCCGTCGGCGTACCGGCCGAGAAGCGGTGATGTGAGGGGTCCGGACCGGAATGTCCGCGCGGTGCGCGAGACTGGCGGGGTGGCCCCGATTGACGCGAACGACGAGACCGCTGACGAGAACGATGACGAGAGCCGTGCCGGCGCCCCGGACGAGGGCGGGCCGGTGACCCCGGGGCGGCCCCCCGCCCCGGACGCCCCGGACGGGCGGGACGACGGTGCGGCCGCCCCGGACGGACGCGACGAAGGGGCGAGCGCCCCGGGTGGACGGGCCGACGGGCCGGCCGGCCCGGGCGGACGGGCCGGCCGGCCGACCGCCACGCCCGCGGGAGTCGGCGCCTTCCAGCGGGGCGCCCGCGGCTCTTCGGAGCCGGCAGGGTCGGCGAAGTCGGCGGAAGCGGAGCGGTCGGTGGAAGCGGAGCGGTCGGCGGAGTCGGCGTACTCCACGGGGGCGGCCGCCCCCGCCGCCGCGGCACGCATGCCGCGCTGGCTGCCCCGGGCCCTGGTGCTCGCCCTCGCCCTCTACGCCTGCTTCCAGCTCGGCAACTGGGCCTTCCACCAGCTCATCGGGCTCCTCGTCAACATCCTGCTCGCCTTCTTCCTGGCCCTCGCCATCGAGCCGGCCGTGGGGCGCATGGCGGCGCGCGGGATGCGCCGGGGCCTCGCCACCTTCATCGTCTTCTTCGCCGTCCTGGTCATCGGCGCCGGCTTCGTCGTGCTGCTCGGCTCGATGCTCGCGGGCCAGATCGTCGACATGGTCGAGAACTTCCCCAAGTACCTCGACTCCCTGATCAACTGGGCCAACGAGCACTTCCACACCGAGCTCTCCCGGGTCGAGGTCCAGGACAGCGTGCTGCGCTCCGGCTGGCTCCAGAAGTACGTCCAGAACAGCGCGGCGGGCGTACTGGACGTCTCCGCGACCCTCCTCGGCGGGCTCTTCAAGCTCCTGACGATCTTCCTGTTCGCGTTCTACTTCGCCGCCGACGGCCCCCGGCTGCGCCGGGCGCTGTGCTCCGTCCTGCCGCCGGCCAAGCAGACCGAGGTGCTGCGCGCCTGGGAGATCGCCGTCGACAAGACGGGCGGCTACCTCTACTCGCGCGGCCTGATGGCGCTGATCTCGGGTGTGGCGCACTTCGTGCTCTTCGAGATCCTGGGCGTGCCGTACGCGCCCGCGCTGGCCGTCTGGGTCGGACTGGTCTCGCAGTTCATCCCCACGATCGGCACCTATCTGGCGGGCGCCCTGCCGATGCTGATCGCCTTCACCGTGGACCCCTGGTACGCGCTGTGGGTGCTGGGCTTCGTCGTGGTCTACCAGCAGTTCGAGAACTACATGCTGCAGCCCAAGCTGACGTCCAAGACGGTCGACATCCACCCGGCCGTGGCCTTCGGCTCGGTCATCGCGGGCACCGCGCTGCTCGGCGCCGTCGGCGCGCTGATCGCGATCCCCGCCGTCGCCACCCTCCAGGCGTTCCTCGGTGCCTACGTGAAGCGGTACGACGTGACCGACGACCCGCGCGTGCACGGTCACCGGCGGTACGGGGAGGCCGTCGTCGCCCGCCTCCAGAAGGCGCTGCACCACAAGAAGGAGCAGGCGGAGAAGAGCCGGCGGAAGGAGGGCGGGACGTAGCCGCGCACGGTCCGTGGACGGGAGGGGACGGGAGACGGGACGAGGCGCTGCGCGATCTCGTCGTCGGACAGCCCACCCCCGCCAGGGGCCCGCGGGCCGGGTCGTGGCACCGGCGTGGTGCGCTTGACACGAAAATCGAACATCCATTCTCATGGGAGTTCAGGGCCTTGGAATCACGGGGTTGTCGCCGAGTTATCCACAGGTCGGGAGGGACGTCGGGGCCCATTGTCAGTGGCAGGGGTTAGCGTCTTTCACATGAAGCGATCGACTCAAGCAAACCGGGTGGAACCCATGGCAGGAACCGACCGCGAGAAGGCGCTCGACGCCGCGCTCGCACAGATTGAACGGCAATTCGGCAAGGGTGCCGTCATGCGCATGGGCGAGCGCTCGAAGGAGCCGATCGAGGTCATCCCGACCGGATCGACCGCCCTCGACGTCGCCCTCGGCGTCGGCGGCCTGCCGCGCGGCCGTGTCGTCGAGATCTACGGCCCGGAGTCCTCCGGTAAGACGACCCTGACCCTGCACGCCGTGGCCAACGCGCAGAAGGCCGGCGGTCAGGTCGCCTTCGTGGACGCCGAGCACGCCCTCGACCCCGAGTACGCCCGCAAGCTCGGCGTCGACATCGACAACCTCATCCTGTCCCAGCCGGACAACGGTGAGCAGGCCCTCGAGATCGTCGACATGCTGGTCCGCTCCGGCGCCCTCGACCTGATCGTCATCGACTCCGTCGCCGCGCTCGTCCCGCGCGCCGAGATCGAGGGCGAGATGGGCGACTCGCACGTCGGTCTGCAGGCCCGCCTGATGAGCCAGGCCCTCCGGAAGATCACCAGCGCGCTCAACCAGTCCAAGACCACCGCGATCTTCATCAACCAGCTCCGCGAGAAGATCGGCGTGATGTTCGGCTCGCCGGAGACCACGACCGGTGGCCGCGCCCTGAAGTTCTACGCCTCGGTGCGCATCGACATCCGCCGCATCGAGACCCTGAAGGACGGCACGGAGGCGGTCGGTAACCGCACCCGCTGCAAGGTCGTCAAGAACAAGGTCGCGCCCCCGTTCAAGCAGGCCGAGTTCGACATCCTCTACGGCCAGGGCATCAGCCGTGAGGGCGGCCTGATCGACATGGGCGTGGAGCACGGCTTCGTCCGCAAGGCCGGCGCCTGGTACACGTACGAGGGCGACCAGCTGGGCCAGGGCAAGGAGAACGCCCGCAACTTCCTGAAGGACAACCCCGACCTCGCCAACGAGATCGAGAAGAAGATCAAGGAGAAGCTGGGCGTCGGCGTGCGGCCCGAGGAGCCCTCGGCGGAGCCGGGCGCGGACGCCGCCGGCGGCACGGACGCGGCGGGCGTGGACGAGGCGGGCAAGTCCGTCCCGGCCCCGGCCAAGGCCGCCAAGGCGACCAAGGCCACCGCGGCCAAGAGCTGACCCGGTGACCGGTCGCACCGAATGGCCGGACGACAGCCCCGACTCGTCGAGGGCCGAGAAGGAGCTGTCGTCCCAGGATCCGGCTGAGCGGGCGCGGGCGATCTGCCTGCGCCTGCTCACCGGGACCCCCCGGACCCGCAAGCAGCTCGCCGACGCCCTGCGCAAGCGGGAGATCCCCGACGAGGTGGCCGACGAGGTGCTCTCCCGGTTCGAGGACGTCGGGCTCATCGACGACGCCGCCTTCGCCGGGGCCTGGGTCGAGTCCCGGCACCACGGCCGCGGGCTCGCCCGCCGGGCCCTCGCCCGGGAGCTGCGGACCAAGGGCGTCGACCCCACCGTGATCCAGGAGGCCGTCGACCGGCTCGACACGGACCAGGAGGAGGTCCGCGCCCGCGAGCTCGTCGACCGCAAGCTGCGCGCCACCCGCGGCCTGGAGCGCGACCGGCGCCTGCGCAGACTCGCCGGCATGCTCGCCCGCAAGGGGTACCCGGAGGGCCTGGCCCTGCGGGTGGTCCGCCGGGCGCTGGAGGAGGAGGGCGAGGACACGGAGGGACTGGAGGAGCCTTTCTAGTCCGTCGAGCCGGCCCGTGATCCGTCGTGCCGGCCCACCTTCCCCGCCGCCCCCGCTCTCCCGGCCTCGCCGCCCCCGCTCTCCCGGCCCCGCCGTCCGTGCCTCTACTCCTGATCCGTCTCCCGGTTCGCGTTCGCCGGGAGGAGCACCGGGAGGCCCGCCGCTCGCCAGGCCTGGAAGCCGCCGATCAGGTCCGTCGCCCGGTGCAGGCCCAACTGGTGCAGGGAGGCGGCCGCGAGGGAGGACGCGTAGCCCTCGTTGCACAGCACGACGACCCGCAGATCGTGGCTGTTCGCCTCGGGGGCGCGATGGCTGCCGAGCGGGTCGAGCCGCCACTCCAGCTCGTTGCGCTCGACGATCAGCGCGCCGGGGACCAGGCCGTCCCGGTCGCGCAGTGCGGCATAGCGGATGTCGACGAGCAGGGCGTCACCCGCCTGGTAGGCCTCGTACGCGGTCCGGGCGTCGATCCGGTCGAGACCGGTCCGAACCCGCTCCAACAGCTCGTCGATACCGATCCGTTCGCCGACGCCGTCGCCGAAGGGCTCACCGGCGCGTTCGCCGACGGTCTCGCGCTTGAGTGTGTCGCTCACTGCCAGTCCTCCGGACGTTCGACCTGCTCGAGACGGAGCACCGCGCCCGTCCGGCTGAAGCGCCGGATCAGCGGGAGCGGCGGATAGTAGGCGTGCACCGAGACCGCGTGCTCGGCACGCGACTCGTTCAGCACCTCGTGCACATGATGGCGGCCGAAGGCGCGGCCCCGGCCGGCCGGGAGCTCACGGCCGCGGTCGACGCCGTCGGCGAGCTCCAGGTTCTTCCAGCCGCCCGCCGGGAGCCGTACCGCGAGGGAGTGCTCGCGCAGGGTGCCGCGCGCGGTGGCGAAGGCGCCGAAGGACTCGGCGTGATCGTGCCAGCCGGTCCCCGTGCCGGGCGGCCAGCCGATCAGCCAGGCCTCGCTGCCACCCGGGCCGTCGAGCCGTACCCACGTCCGGCCCTCGGGGTCGAGAGGGAGCGAGTCGATCAGCGCGGTGTCGGTGGCCGTTCGCCGGACGAAGTCCAGCAGATCGGCCTCGGTGGGAGCGGAGGAGGGAACGGCGGCGGGGGAGGAGGAAGGGGAAGGGGAGGGCCCGGAAGTGGGCGTGGAGGCGTGCTGTGTCTGAGACACCAAGGACCGTCCTGAGGTTCGCGAAAGCGCGCGAGGCCCGGAGGGCGCGCGCGAAAGCCGTGAAGGGAAGGCGAATTCAGCAGGACGGGCGACACACGCAGCCCGCGTAGCGGATCAGGTCCATATGGACCCTCCGCCACAGGCGCACATCGGTGTCGGTCACGCTCCGGAGTACACCATGGACACCTGCGGCGGTCAATCGACCGTCAGGAGGCGTCCGCGGCCACGTCCGCGGTCACGTCCTCGGGCAGCTCGTCGGCCGCGTCCTCGGACCCCTCCTCCGCCGCGGGGTCGGCGCCCCGTACGGCGTCCGCCGCGGCGTGCAGCTCCTCCGGCCGCACTCCGGCGAACGCGGCCGCCAGATGCCCGTCCGGACGCACCAGGAGCACGGCGTGCGCCGGGGCGCCCGGATACGCCTCCGTCACCAGGAGTTCGGCCGGCGCCGGCAGCGTGTCCACGGCCTCGGCGAGCCGCGGCATCACGCCCGCGCTCACCCAGTGCCGCCGGTCCCAGACCCCCGTGCCCGGCGCGACGAGGAGCACGAGCAGCCGGCCCTGACCGAGCCGGTCCCGCAGCCGTACGGTCGTGCCGTCGGGCGCCGTCACCCGGACGTCCTCGACCGGCGCCCCGTCCGGCGTGCCCACCGGGATCCGGCCCTCGGAGGGCTCCGGCGCCAGCGGCGAGTGCGGGTAGGCGGGCAGCGCGCCCAGCGGGCCGCGCCCCAGGTGCCCGTCGGCCAGCAGGGCGTCGTGGCCCCGCCCGCCGCCGGACAGGTACGTGCGCAGGCCTCCGCCGCCGCGCAGTACGGGCAGCGCCTGGTCGGCGGCGCGCAGCAGACCCGCGACGGCGGCCCGGCGCTCGCTCTGGTAGCTGTCGAGCAGCGTGGCCGAGGCGTCCCGGTGGTGCCAGCTGTGGGCGAGCTTCCAGGCCAGGTTCTCGACGTCCCGCAGCCCCTCGTCGAGGCCCTGGGTGCCGACCGCGCCCAGCAGGTGCGCCGCGTCCCCGGCGAGGAACACCCGGTCCACCCGCCAGCGCCGGGCGAGCCGGTGGTGCACGGTGTGGACGCCGGTGTCGATCAGGTCGTACGGCGGGGTCGTGCCCTCGCACCAGCCGGCCAGCGTGTCGCGGATGCGGGTCACCAGCGCGTCGGGGGTGACGAGCTCGCCGCGCGGGGGCAGCAGCCAGTCGATCCGCCACACGCCGTCCGGCAGCGGCCGGGCCGCGATCTCGTCGCCGACGCCCCGCCACGGCGGCTGGCGGTGCAGCAGGGCCTCGCCGGCCCAGGGGAGCTCGGTGCGCAGTGCGGCGACCGCGTACCGCTCGACCGCCGTGCGCCCGGGGAAGCGGACGCCGAGCAGTTTGCGGACGGTCGAGCGGGCGCCGTCGCAGCCGACCAGATGGCTGCCGCGCCACCAGGTGCCGTCGGGCCCCCGGGTGTGCGCGCCGACCCCGCGCGCGTCCTGCTCGACGGTGTCGACCCGGGCGTCCGTCACGAGCGTGACGAGCTCCTCGCGGGCGACGGCGTCGCGCAGGCCGCGGGCCAGGGCGTGCTGGGGGATGTGCAGCGGCGCGGCCGGCATCTCGGCGCCGCCCTCGGCGCCGACGTCCGCGGCCAGGCCCAGGTCGAGCGGGACGTGCCGCATCTGCTGCCGGCGGCGCATGGAGCGCCAGCCGACCCAGCGGACCCCCTCGTCACGGAGCGTGGCGCAGCCGAGCCGCTCCACCAGGGCGGCCATGTCGGCGCGGAGCACGACGGTGCGGGCGGGCCGCGGTTCCTCCTTGCCCGTGGTCTCGTCGAGGACGACGCTGGGGACGTCCTGGGCGGCCAGGGCGAGGGAGAGCGCGAGGCCGACAGGCCCCGCGCCCACGATGATCACCGGGTCCACGGCGCGGCTCCTGAAGGCGTGCGAGGCCGTACGGTCATGCGGGAAGCACAGCAGAGTGTGGCACGGGCCCGGAGCTTGATCACAGAACGTATGCAACCCACTGGGGGTGCGTGCGTCAAGTGACGGGGGCAGCGGCGTCGCCACTGCCCCCGGATGATGTCACATACCGTCAGTTCTATGCCGTACCGGGCCCACCGGTGCCGCCGTGCTGTCCGCCGTCCGCGGTCACCACGACGGTCTGCGCCTCGGCGTCGGCGACCGTGATTCCGGTCTTCGCCCGCCGTCCGCGCTTCTCGATCCAGGTCGCCAACGCGGAGAGCGCCAGGCACAGCGCGATGTAGATGGCGCCGAAGACCACGATCACGGAGACGTACGGGTACTGGCCGTTGACCAGCGTGTTGGAGGCGATCAGACGGGCCGAGTAGAGCAGCTCGGGGTAGAGGATGACGAAGCCGAGCGAGGTGTCCTTCAGGGTGACCACCAGCTGGCTGATGATCGTCGGCAGCATGGCCCGGACCGCCTGCGGCAGCAGGACGCTGGTCATCACCTGGGACTTGGTCATGCCGAGCGCGTAGGCGGCCTCACGCTGTCCGCGCGGCACCGCGTTGACGCCGGCGCGCAGCACCTCGGCCTGGACGCAGCCGTTGTACACGGACAGGCCGACCGCCAGGGCCCACATCGAGTAGTCGGTGAGGAAGGCGACCCACACCGCGTAGATGGTGATGAGCAGCGGCAGGGAGCGGAAGACCTCGATGAAGCCGGTGGCCAGCCAGCTGACCGCCTTGTGGTCGGAGAGCCGCGCCACGGCGAGCAGCACGCCGAGCACGAGGGAGCCGATCGCGGCGAGCCCGAAGGCCTTCAGGGTGGCGAGCAGCGCGTCGGCGATGTTCTGCCGGATGCCCGCGTAGTTGAAGATGTCCCACATCTCGGGGGCGAGGTGCCCCTTGTCGCTCAGCCGCACCAGGCTGATCGCGAGCAGGATGAGCAGGACGAGGCTGCCGACGACGGCGTAGATCCGGTTGCGGATCCGGGCCTTGGGGCCGGGGGCGTCGAAGAGAACGCTGGCGCTCATCGGGCGACCTCCAGGTTGCGCTCAAGGAGACGGAAGAGTCCGCTGATGGCGAAGGTGATGACGAGGTAGGCCACGGCGACCCAGGCGAAGACCGGGCCGATCGCGTAACCCTGCTCGCTCATCAGGGTCTGCCAGCCGAAGAGTTCGGTGACGCTGAAGGCGCCGGCGATGGCCGAGTTCTTGGCGAGCGCGATGAAGATCGAGCTGAGCGGCGGCAGCACCGTCCGGGTGGCCTGCGGCAGCACGATCAGGCGCAGCGTCTGCGAGAAGGTCAGACCGAGCGACCGGGCGGCCTCGGCCTGGCCCAGCGGCACCGTGCCGATGCCGGAGCGCACCGCCTCGCAGACGAACGAGGAGGTGTAGAAGCCGAGTGCGAGCGAGGCCAGCAGGAAGGGGCTCATGCCCGGGAAGAGGATCTCCGGGACCACGAAGAAGAAGACCAGGAAGAGCAGCGTCAGCGGGGTGTTGCGCAGCAGCGTCACCCACGCGGTGCCGAAGAAGCGCAGCGGGGTGACGGGGGAGACCCGGAAGCCGGCGACGAGGATGCCGAGGACCAGCGCGATGGCCGAACTGACGGCGGTGATCTCCACGGTTCCTATGAATCCGTTGCGGAACTCCGCGAAATGGTCGAGCAGTACGTTCATGAGGACTCCGCGTCGGCAGTCAGCGGCGGGCTTGCGGGCAGCAGGCGGTACGGGCAGGGGGCGGGCGCCCCGCGGCCTCGGAGCCGGCGTCCGGGGAGGACGTGTACGCGACTACGGGGCCACGGGGCGCTCGCGGCGGTGGGGCGCCGTCAGTACTTGACGATCGCCGGCGGCTCGGTGTAGGCCGAGCCCGAGAGGCCGAGGGTGGCCTCGTAGATCTTCTTGTAGGTGCCGTCGTCCTCGTGCGCCTTGAGGATGTCGTTCACCTTGTCGCGGAGGGCCTTGTCCTCCTTGTTCATGCCGATGCCGTACGGCTCCTTGGTGAACGGCTTGCCGATGACCTTGAGCTTGCCGGCGTTGGCGGCGGCGTAGCCCTTGAGGATCGAGTCGTCGGTGGTGACGGCGTCGACCTGCTTGGTGAGCAGCTGCTGGACGCAGTCGGAGTACTTGCCGAGCTCGACGGTCTCCGCGCCGTACTGCGGCTTCTTGATCTCCTGGAGCGGGGTCGAGCCCGTGATCGAGCAGACCTTCTTGCCCTTCAGGGTCTCCGGGCCGGTGATCCCGGCCTCGTCCTTGCGGACCAGGAGGTCGGCGCCGGCCTGGTAGTACGGGCCCGCGAAGCCGACCTGCGCCTTGCGCTTGTCGTTGATCGTGTAGGTGCCGACGTAGTAGTCGACCTGGCCCGTGGCGATGGCGGTCTCGCGGAGCTTGGAGTCGACCGTCTTCCACTCGATCTGGTCCTCGGAGAAGCCCAGGTCGGCGGCGATCATCTTGGCGATCTCGATGTCGAAGCCGGAGCGCTTCTTCGTGGCCTGGTCCTCGAAGCCGAGGTACGGCTGGTCGGCCTTGGAGCCGATGATCAGCTTGCCGCGCTCCTTGGCCTTCTTGAAGGTCGGCGACGCGGCCAGGTCGACGCCGCTGGCCACCGTGTACTTGGGAAGCTGCGGGGCGCCGGCGTCGCCGGGCTTGGTGGCGGGCTTGTCACCGGCCGAGCCCTCCTTGCCGCCACAGGCGGTCGCGGTCAGCGCGAGGACGGCAACGGCCACGGCCGCGGTCTTGCGGAGCTTCATCGTGAACATCCCTAAGGGTCGAGGGTAGTTGGTCGTCAGTGTGCAGCAAGGCGCCTGCAGTGACTAAGGAGTTCCGGGCGCGTGGCGTCGGTGCGGAGGATCGCGCGGGGGCGCGATCCCGGTGGTGCGGGAGACCTGGGTGGTGCGGGAGATCCCCGTGGTGGGGGGAGTTCCCGGTGGTGCGGGTGGTCCTGGTCGTGCGGGTGGTCCCGGTGGTGCGGGAGATCCCCGTGGCGGGGGAGTTCCCGGTGGTGTGGATGATTCCCGTGGTGCGGGATCTCAGTGGTGCAGGATCTTCGAGAGGAAGTCCTTGGCGCGGTCGCTGCGCGGGTTGCTGAAGAACTCGTCCGGCGTGGCCTGCTCGACGATCCGGCCGTCCGCCATGAAGACCACGCGGTTGGCGGCCGAGCGGGCGAAGCCCATCTCGTGGGTGACGACCACCATCGTCATGCCGTCCCGGGCCAGCTGCTGCATGACCTCCAGGACCTCGTTGATCATCTCCGGGTCGAGCGCCGAGGTCGGCTCGTCGAACAGGATGACCTTCGGGTCCATGGCCAGCGCGCGGGCGATGGCCACGCGCTGCTGCTGGCCGCCGGAGAGCTGCGCCGGGTACTTGTCGGCCTGGGTGCCGACGCCGACCCGGTCGAGCAGGGCGCGGGCCTTGGCCTCGGCCGCCTTCTTCTCCGTCCGGCGGACCTTGACCTGGCCCAGCATCACGTTCTCGAGCACGGTCTTATGCGCGAAGAGGTTGAAGGACTGGAAGACCATGCCGACGTCCGACCGCAGTCGCGCCAGCTCCCTGCCCTCCTGGGGCAGCGGCTTCCCGTCGATGGTGATGCTGCCGGAGTCGATCGTCTCCAGGCGGTTGATGGTGCGGCACAGCGTGGACTTGCCGGACCCGGACGGCCCGATGACCACCACGACCTCGCCCCGACGGATCGTCAGGTCGATGTCCTGGAGCACGTGCAGCGCGCCGAAGTGCTTGTTCACGTCGGACAGCACGACCAGATCGTCCGTGGCCGGCACCGCGTCCTTGGAACCCTTGGTCACTGACACTCCGCTCATCGGCTTCTCGCTCCGTCCTGCTCGGTTGGGGAGGACACTAGAGACCGGGCCGGAGGAGCGTCATCACATCTGAGCGAAGTTTGAGGATAACGATCCGGTCGCAATCGGACACACTGCGTGAACGGGATGGCCGGGGCCGTACCGGGTGGATAACAGAAGCACGAGCGTCCGGGGGCAGACTTGACTGTGACCGTGACCATCGGCGTTCATGCCCTGGTACACAGAACGTCATCACGCGCGTCGCGCACCGCACGGAGAGAGCACGGAGGAGGGCCATGAGACTGCTGCTCGTCGAGGACGACGACCACGTCGCCGCCGCGCTCTCCGCGGTCCTCGCCAAGCACGGCTTCACCGTCACCCACGCCCGTAACGGCGAGGAGGCGCTCCAGGCCGTGCTGCCCGCCGCGCACGGCGAGCGCCCCTCGTACGGGGTGATCCTGCTCGACCTCGGCCTGCCCGACCAGGACGGCTACCAGGTCTGCGGGCGCATCCGGAAGCTCACCACCACCCCCGTGATCATGGTGACCGCGCGCGCCGACGTGCGCTCCCGGATCCACGGCCTCAACCTCGGCGCCGACGACTACGTCGTCAAGCCCTACGACACCGGTGAGCTGCTCGCCCGCATCCACGCCGTCAGCCGGCGCAGCACCGGCGCCGACGACCAGGCCGGAACGGGCGAGGACAGCACCCTGCGGCTCGGCTCCGTCACCATAGAGCTGCCCACCCGCCGGGTCAGCGTCGACGGCGACGCCGTCCCGCTCACCCGCAAGGAGTTCGACCTGCTCGCGCTGCTCGCCCAGCGGCCCGGCGTGGTGTTCCGCCGCGAGCAGATCATCAGCGAGGTCTGGCGCACCAACTGGGAGGGCACCGGCCGCACGCTGGAGGTCCATGTCGCCTCCCTGCGCTCGAAGTTGCGCATGCCCGCCCTGATCGAGACCGTGCGGGGCGTCGGCTACCGCCTGGTCGCGCCCGCCGCGTAACCGAGGGGCCGCCCGGCCGTGCGCACCCGACTCCTCCCGCTCCTCATCGTCCTGATGGCCGGCGTCCTGCTGGCCCTCGGCTTCCCGCTGGCCGCCAGCACCGCCGCCTCCGAACAGCAGCGGGTGGTCGTCGACCGGCTGGACGACGCGGCCCGGTTCGCCGCGCTCGCCCAGTTCGTCAGCGAGCGGAACATCGGCCCCGACGAACGCCGCTCCACCCTCAGCGGCGAACTCACCAGCTACCACGACGTCTACGGCATCCGCGCCGGCATCTTCTACCGCGACAACCGGTCCATGGCCGCGGCCCCCGAGGACTGGGTCGTACCGTACGAGGGGGAGGGCAGGCGCGCCTTCAACGAGGCCCTGCTCGGCCGCCGCAGCCACGACCCGCCGCAGGTCTGGCCCTGGCAGCGGAACGCCCGCCTCACCATCGCCTCCCCGGTCGTCCGGGACGGCGACGTCGTCGCCGTCGTCGTCACCGACTCGCCCACCGCGCAGCTGCGCTCCCGCATCCTGCGCGACTGGCTGCTGATCTTCGCCGGCGAGGCCGCCGCCATGCTGCTGGCCGTCGGTGCCGCCTTCCGGCTCACCGGCTGGGTGCTGCGCCCCGTCCGGGTCCTCGACGCCGTCACCCACGACATCGCCACCGGCCGGATGAAGTCCCGGGTCGCCGCCGCCGGCGGACCGCCCGAACTGCGTAACCTCGCCCGCTCGTTCAACGAGATGGCCGACCACGTCGAGGACGTCCTCGAACAGCAGCGGGCCTTCGTCGCCGACGCCTCCCACCAGCTGCGCAACCCGCTGGCCGCGCTCCTGCTGCGCATCGAGCTGCTCGCCCTCGAGCTCCCCGAGGGCAACGAGGAGATCGCCTCCGTCCGCACCGAGGGCAAGCGGCTCGCCCGCGTCCTCGACGACCTGCTCGACCTCGCGCTCGCCGAGCACACCGCCGCCGAGCTCCGGCTCACCGACATCGGCGCGCTCACCGCCGAGCGGGTCGCCTCCTGGCGGCCGGTCGCCGACGACAAGGGCGTCGGGATCGTCGCCGACACCGCCGCCGTCACCGCCTGGGCGGACCCGGTGGCGCTGTCCAGCGCGCTCGACGCCGTCATCGACAACGCCCTCAAGTTCACCCCCGCGGGCGAGGACGTCAGCGTCGCGACCCGGCTCTCACCCGGCGGC
The DNA here is from genome assembly GCF_044544925.1 of Streptomyces sp. NPDC053431. Lineage (NCBI taxonomy): Bacteria > Bacillati > Actinomycetota > Actinomycetes > Kitasatosporales > Streptomycetaceae > Streptomyces > Streptomyces sp. NPDC053431. The sequence goes on from NZ_JBITXX010000010.1 coordinate 40,864, forward strand.
GCCACCGTCGAGATCGAGATCGCCGACCACGGCCCCGGGCTCACCGACGAGGAGCTGGAGCGGGTCGGCGACCGCTTCTGGCGCTCCGGCCGCCACCAGAACATCAACGGCTCCGGCCTCGGCCTGTCGATCTCCCGCGTGCTGCTCACGGCCGGCGGCGGCACCATCGCCTACGCCCGCAACGAGCCCCACGGACTGAAGGTGACCGTGCGCGTCCCCCGCCACGACCCGTGGGCCGGCCAGGAGCCGGGCCCGGACGCGGGCCCGCGGGCCGGGTCCGGGCGTTAGGGCCGGGGGCCGGGGGCCGGGTCCGGACGGTAGTGGCGGGGCCGGGGGCCGGGTCCGGACGGTAGTGCCGGGGCCGGGGGCCGGGTCCGGGCGGTTGGGTCCGGGCGGTAGGGCGGGGGCCGGGCTCAGGGCTTCACGGAGCGGTAGTAGCGCCGGGCGCCCTCGTGCAGCGGGAGCGGGTCCGTGTAGATCGCGGTCCGCAGGTCCACCAGCTGCGCCGGGTGGACCTGGTTGCCGATCCGGTCCCGGCTGCCGATCACCGTACGGGTGAAGCCCTCCACCAGGTCCGCGTCGGCCTTGTCCGTGGTGACCAGGATGTTCGCCACCGCCAGGGTGTCCACCGGGTTGCCGTCCTGGGCCAGGCTGTACGCGTCCGCCGGGATGGTCGCCGAGCGGTAGTAGCGGGTGGACTCGCCCACGTCGTGCAGGCTGTCGATCAGGGCGTCGTCCAGCGGCACGAGCCGGATCGGCATCCGCTCGGAGAGCGTCTGCACGGCCAGGGTGGGCAGCCCGCCCGACCAGAAGAAGGCGTCCAGCCGTCGCCGCTCCATGAGGCCCGGCATGGTGTCGATGCCGGCCGACACGGGGACGATGTCGACGTCCGGGGTGAGTCCGGCGGCCGCCACCACCCGGTCGGCGATCAGACGCACACCCGATCCCGGCTGGCCCACCCCGACCCGCAGCCCACGCAGGTCGGCCACCGACTGGACGTTCGAGCCCTTGGGGACGACCAGCTGGACGTAGTCGTCGTAGAGCCGCGCACAGCCGCGCAGCCGCTCGAAGCCGGGCTTGCGGTCCCGCTGGTACTGGGCCACGGCGTCCGCCGTGGCCACCGTGAAATCGGCCTCCCCGGAGGCGAGCCGGGCCAGGTTCTGCTGGGACCCCTCGCTGTTCTTCAGCGTTATCGAGACGTCCGGAAGATCCTTGGCCAGCGCCTGCTGGAGCAGCTCCCCATACCGCTGGTAGACGCCCGTGGGCACTCCCGTGCTGAAGGCGATGTGCCCGCTCGGCGTCTTCGTACCGAACGGAACCAGCCACCAGACGAGCAGCCCGACCAGCACCAGCAGGGCCGCCGAGACCTGGAGCAGGCGGCGGCGGGCGGTGCGGGACAGTGCGGCGGGCATGGCGCGATCCTGCCAGCTCGGTCCCGCTCCTGGCCAGGGCGGCCGTCACGCCCCGGCCGGGACCCGGCCTCACCGCGCCGGCCCGGACCGTCCCGCGCGGTCGACCCCGCCGTACCGACCTCAGTCCCTGTCTCCGCCCGCCCGGAACCGGTCCCGGGCGGGCGGCGTCAAGGACCCCGCCTGCTCCCGCAGCCAGTCGAGGAGCGTGGCGATCCGCGCGTCCCGCTCGGGCGGGCGCGGGCTGAGCAGCCCGTAGCCGGTGCCGTCCGCGACGAACCCGTACGGGGCCGCCAGCTGTCCCCGTACGAGGTCGTCGTGGACCAGCGCGTACGGTCCGACCGCGACGCCGACCCCGGCGACGGCGGCCTGGAGGGCCAGGTAGAAGTGCTCGAAGGTCTGCTGAGAGGTCGAGGCCGGGGGTTTGATCGGGGTCGCGGTCGGGGTCGGGGTCGGGGTCGAGGCCGGGAGTGAGGCCGGGGTCGGGGTCGAGGCCGGGGCCGGGGGTGAGGTCGAGTCCGGCGTCGAGTCCGGGGTCGAGATCGAGGCCGGGGGCGAAGTCGTAGCCGTGGTCGACGTCGATGCGGCGGCCGGGGCGCCCCCGGTCAGTCGGCGCCAGTCGTCCCAGGCGGCCGGGCGGGTGCTGGTGTGCAGGAGCGTCACCGGTTCCCCGCTCGCCAGCCGGGCGGCGAGCTCGGGACGGCAGACCGGCCCGATCCACTCCTCGAACAGCGGCAGCCGGCTCACCCCCTCGGGCACCGGGAAGTCGTCCCGGCGCAGGGCCACGTCCACCGTGTCCCGCGCGAAGACCACGGGGCCGCCGCCCGCCGACAGGTGCACGGTCAGCTCCGGATGACGGGCGGCGAGGTCCGGGAGGCGCGGGATGAGCCAGCGCATCAGGAGCGTGGGCTCGCAGGACAGGGCGAGCGGGCCGGTGCTCCGGTCCCGGCCCGCGGCCTCCCGGGCGGCCGACTCGATCAGGTCCAGCGCGTCCCGCACGGCCGCGGCGAGGCGGCGGGCCTGCGGGGTGGGCCGCAGCGAGCGCGCCCCGCGCTCGAACAGGGGCGTTCCGAGGGCCTTCTCCAGGTTCTGCACCTGTCGGCTGACCGCCCCGTGCGTGACGTGGAGCTCCTGGGCGGCCCGGGTCATGCTCGCGTGCCGGACGGTCGCCTCGAAGGGCAGCAGGGTGTTCAGAGGGGGCAGGTCCGGCCTGGTCATGTGTGAAATCTAGTCACAGGTGCGGTGAGAAGGAATCGCTTGTCCTGCGGGTTCGCGGCGGGACAGGGTTGATCCCGTCACGGAAGCGCGAGCGACGGCGAGCAGAGGCGAGCCCGGCGACCCCGCGAGCACCGGCGATCCGCGACGAGCAGCCACCACCCGAGGGACAGGACCCGCCCAGATGCCGCCATCCACCGTCGTCGTCCTCGCCGACGACCTCACCAGCGCCGCCGACGGCGCCGCCCCCTTCCGGCGGTCCGGCCACCGGGCCCTGGTCCTCTTCGGCCCCGCAGACGTCCCCGGTGAGCCCGCTCCGCCCGGGGTGACCGCCGTCGACCTCGGCACCCGCCTCCTGGGAGAGCCGGAGGCCGCCGCCCGGACCCGGCACGCCGCCGAGGCGTACGCGAAGGCGGACCTCCTCTTCAAGACGGTCGACTCGACCCTGCGCGGCCATGTCGCCGCCGAACTGCGCGCCGCGCTCGCCGGATCGGGCCGGCGCGCCGCGATCCTCGCCCCGGCCTTTCCGACGGAGGGGCGAACGACCGTCGGGGGTGTCCAGTACGTGCGCGGGGTACGTGTCGACGCGAGCGAGTTCGCGCGCGATCCGGCCCACCCGGTCCGCACGGCCGACCTCGCCGAGCTCCTGCCGGAGGCGGTCCTGGTCGGTCCCGAGCCCGGCCGAGCGGCCGACCTGCCCCGTCTGGTGGAGTCCGGTGGGGTGTTCGTCTGCTCGGCGGCGACGGAAGCGGACCTCGACGCCGTCGTGGCCGCCGTGACCCGACCCGAGGACGTCCTCTGGGTCGGTTCCCCGGGCCTGGCCGCCGCCCTCGCCCGCCGCCATGCCCGCCACCCCGCCGACCCGCTTCCCGAACTCCCCGTCGTACGGCGCCCGCTGGCGGTCGTCGGCAGCGCCAACCCGGCCAGCCGGCGCCAACTCGCCGTGCTGTACGAGGAGACCGGAGCGCGCGAGGCCACCACGCACCCGTCGTCCCCGTCCTCGTCCGCGCCCCTGGCCTCGTCCCCGGCCCCGTCTCCAGCCTCGTCCCCGGCCCCGGCCCCCTACCCGAACCCGGCCCTCACCCTCCACACGCCCGACGAGCGGTCGGCCGATCCCACCGGGCTGCTCGACCGGCTCGCCGACGCCGCGGGTGAGCTGATCAGGGAGCGGCGCGCCGACGGGCTCGTCCTCACCGGCGGCGAGACCGCCGCCGCCGTCCTCGGCGCACTCGGCGCCACCGGCATCGAGCTGTACGACGAACCGGAGCCCGGTATCGCCCGCGGCACCCTCCACGGAGCGCACGCGCCCCGCCTCCCCGTGCTGGTCAAGGCGGGCGGCTTCGGCGACGACCGCACCCTGGTCCGCCTCCACGCCGTGCTGGCGGCAGGGGAGGCCACCCCGTGACCCGGCCCGTGATCGGCCCCGTGACCCGCCCAATGATCCGCCCCGCGCTCGATGCTGCACCCGGCCCGGCACCCGGCCCGGCACCCGGCCCTGCGCCCGGCCCGGCGCCCGCCCCCGCGCTCGACGCGGTGCCCGGCCCCGCGCCCCGTCCCCTCGCCCTCACCATGGGCGACCCGCACGGCATCGGCCCCGAGATCACCGTGAAGGCCTGCGCCGACCCGCGCCGGCCCGGCGCCGCCCCCCTCCTCGTCATCGGCGACCCGGGCGCCCTCGCCCGCGCCTGCCGCGTCACCGGCGTCCCGCTCCGGGTACGCACCGTGCCGGGCCCCGCCGGGGCCGGGCGCACCCCCGGCGTCCTGGACGTCCTCGCCGTCGGCCCCGCCCTCCCCGACGACCTCGCCCTCGGCACCGCCGCCGCCGAGGCGGGCGCGGCCTCCTACGCGTACGTCCGGAAAGGCGTCGAGCTGGCCCTCGCCGGAGCCGTCCGGGCGATCGTCACGGCCCCGATCAACAAGGAGGCGCTGCGGATGGCCGGTGTGCCCCACCCGGGGCACACCGAGATCCTCGCCGAGCTCTCCGGGACCGAGCGCTACGCGATGATGATGGCCAACGACGAGCTGCGGGTCGTCCTCGTCACCGTCCACCAGTCGCTGCGCACCGCGATCGACACGCTCACCGTCGCGCGCGAGCTGGACACCATCCGGCTCACCCACGAGGCCCTGCGCGCCGCCGAAGGCACGGGCCGCCGGCCCCGGATCGCCGTCGCGGGACTCAACCCGCACGCCGGCGAGAACGGCCTCTTCGGGCGCGAGGACCTCGACGTCATCGCACCCGCCGTGCGCGCCGCCCGCGCCGAGGGAATCGACGCCAGCGGGCCCTGGCCCGCCGACACCGTCTTCATGCGGGCGCGGTCGGGCGAGTTCGACGCCGTCGTCGCCCAGTACCACGACCAGGGGCTGATCCCGGTGAAGTACCTGGGGCTCGAGCACGGCGTCAACATCACCCTCGGCCTGCCGTTCGTGCGCACCAGCGTCGACCACGGCACCGCCTTCGACCTCGCGGGCACCGGCACCGCCGACCACACCAGCCTGCTCACCGCTCTCCGCCACGCCCACGAGCTGGCCGCCGCCCACCCCTAGGGACTCCCATGGACTTCGTCTTCATGCTCACCCGGGACGACCGGACCGTCACCGACTGCCTGCGCGTCCTCGACTCCGTCCGCGAGCTCGGCATCACGCACATCGGCTTCAAGGACGTCGGCGTCGCCCCCGCCACCCTGCGCCGCCTCCACGAGGAGATCAGGGCGCTCGGCGCCACCAGCCACCTGGAGGTCGTCTCCACCGGCCGCGACCAGGCGGTCGACTCCGTACGGACGGCCGTCGACCTCGGCGTCGACTGGCTGATGGGCGGCACCTGGGTGGCCGAGACCCTCGCCCTGCTCGCCGGCACCTCCGTCCGCTACCTGCCCTTCGTGGGCGAGCCCCAGGGGCACCCGACCCGCCTGGCCGGCGACCCGGCCCGGATCGCCGCGGACTGCCGCCGGGCCGAGGCGGCCGGCTGCGCGGGCGTGGACCTGCTCGCCCACCGCGCCACCGAGGCCGACCCCCTCGCCCTGGTCCGCGCCGCCCGCGCCGCGACCACCGGCCGGCTCGTCGTCGCCGGTTCGCTCACCACCCCGGCCCAGATCCGGGCCCTCGCCGAGGCCGGCGCCGACGCCTTCACGGTCGGCTCGGCGGCCTTCGCGGGCGCCGTCCGACCGGACGCGGGCGGCCTCGCCGCCCAGCTCACCGCCGTGATGGAGGCGAGCGGCGGGAGGGCGTGACGGCGGGCGGCGTCGCCGGTGGCGACGCCCGGCGGAACGCGGCCGCGGGCGGCGGTGGGGACGCGGCCGCGGGCGGGCGGCGGCGGGGCGGCCCCGACCGGGGCGGGGCAACCCTCGGACCCCCTTACCCTTGTCAGGTGACCAGCAGCAAAGACGGGACCGGAGCCGTGGCCGAGCAGGGCGTGACGCGAACCTACGAAGTACGCACCTACGGGTGTCAGATGAACGTCCACGACTCCGAGCGGCTCTCCGGCCTCCTTGAGGAGGCGGGTTACGTCAAGGCCCCCGCCGGTTCCGACGGCGACGCCGACGTCGTGGTCTTCAACACCTGCGCGGTCCGTGAGAACGCCGACAACAAGCTGTACGGCAACCTCGGCCACCTCGCGCCGAAGAAGGCCGCCCGGCCCGGCATGCAGATCGCCGTCGGCGGCTGTCTGGCCCAGAAGGACCGCGACACCATCGTCAAGAAGGCCCCCTGGGTCGACGTGGTCTTCGGCACCCACAACATCGGCAAGCTGCCGGTCCTCCTGGAGCGCGCCCGCGTCCAGGAAGAGGCGCAGGTCGAGATCGCCGAGTCCCTGGAGGCGTTCCCGTCGACGCTACCGACCCGTCGCGAGTCCGCGTACGCCGCGTGGGTCTCCATCTCCGTCGGCTGCAACAACACCTGCACCTTCTGCATCGTCCCGGCGCTGCGCGGCAAGGAGGAGGACCGCCGTCCCGGCGACATCCTCGCCGAGATCGAGGCGCTGGTCGGCGAGGGCGTCTCCGAGATCACCCTGCTCGGCCAGAACGTCAACGCCTACGGCTCCGACCTGGGCGACCGCGAGGCCTTCAGCAAGCTGCTGCGCGCCTGCGGGGAGATCGAGGGCCTGGAGCGGGTCCGCTTCACCTCGCCGCACCCGCGCGACTTCACGGACGACGTCATCGCCGCCATGGCCGAGACCCCGAACGTGATGCCGCAGCTGCACATGCCGCTGCAGTCCGGTTCGGACACAATCCTGAAGGCGATGCGCCGCTCGTACCGGCAGGAGCGTTTCCTCGGGATCATCGAGAAGGTGCGCGCCGCGATCCCGCACGCCGCCATCTCCACCGACATCATCGTGGGCTTCCCGGGCGAGACCGAGGAGGACTTCGAGCAGACCATGCACGTCGTCCGCGAGGCCCGCTTCGCGAACGCCTTCACCTTCCAGTACTCCAAGCGCCCCGGCACCCCGGCGGCCACCATGGAGGGCCAGATCCCCAAGGAGGTCGTGCAGGCGCGCTACGAGCGCCTCGTCGCCCTCCAGGAGGAGATCTCCTGGGAGGAGAACAAGAAGCAGGTCGGCCGCACCCTGGAGGTCATGGTCGCGGAGGGCGAGGGCCGCAAGGACGGCGAGACCCACCGCCTCTCCGGCCGCGCCCCCGACAACCGCCTCGTCCACTTCACCAAGCCGGACGAGGACGTGCGCCCGGGTGACGTCGTGACCGTCGAGATCACCTACGCCGCCCCGCACCACCTGCTCGCCGAGGGTCCGACCACCGCCGTCCGCCGCACGCGCGCGGGCGACGCCTGGGAGAAGCGCACCGCCGCGGCCGCCGCCAAGCCGGCCGGCGTGCTCCTCGGCCTGCCGAAGATCGGCGTGCCGGAGCCCCTTCCGGTCAGCGACGCCCCGGCCTGCGGGAGCCACTGACAGAAGGCCCTCCGGGCACGGAGGGGCCGGCCTGCGCGAGCGGCTGGCAGTGGGACCCCCGGTCAGGGGCAGGTCGGCGCCCCGGGTCACCGACGCCCCGGCCTGCGGGAGCCACTGACAGAAGGTCCTCCCGTCACGGACGCGTCGGCCTGCGGGAGCCACCGACTCGGGGAGCCCTGGGCCGGCGAGCGGAGGACCGGCCCCGGGCGCGCCCGCGCAGTAGGCTGCGGATCATGCTTGTCGCCGCAGCCGTCTGCCCCTGCCCCCCGCTGCTCGTGCCCGCCGTCGCGGCCGGTGCCGCGCCCGAGCTCGCCGAGGCCCGTACGGCCTGCTCCGACGCACTCGGCGTGCTCGCCGCCTCCAGGCCCGACCGGCTCGTCGTCGTCGGCCCGGCCGCCGAGGCCGCCCGGGGCCCGTTCCCGGCCGGTTCGGCCGGCTCCTTCGCCGGGTTCGGCGTCGACCTGACCGTACGGCTCGGCGGCGGGACCGGCGGCAACCGCCCGCTGCCCGCCTCCCTCGCCGTCGCGGGCTGGCTCCTGGAACACACCGACTGGGCCGACGCGCCCGTCGAGGGCCTCGGGGTCGGCGAGCAGCTGGAGGCCGCGCGCTGCGCGGCGACCGGCCGGGAGATCGCCGCGTCGGCGGAGCGGGTCGCCCTGCTCGTGATGGGCGACGGCAGCGCCTGCCGCACGGTGAAGGCGCCGGGCTACCTGGACGAGCGCGCCGAGGCCTTCGACGCGGAGGCCGCCCGGGCGCTCGGCACGGCGGACCCGGCCGCGCTCCTCGCCCTGGACGAGGAGCTGGCGTACGAGCTGAAGGCGGCCGGCCGGGCTCCCTGGCAGGTGCTCGCGGGCGCCGCGGAGGGCGCGGGCCTGGCGGGCCGGCTCCTCTACGAGGACGCCCCTTACGGCGTCGGCTACTTCGTCGCCGCCTGGAGCTAGCTCTCGCGGCCCGGAGCGGGCCGGGAGCTGGGGCGGCGTCAGGTTCTGCGTCCGGCCGCCCTGGACGGAACAGCCGGGCGGGCGGACAGCCGTACGGACGCGCAACGGCGGACGGCCGCGGGGCGTCGTGCTCCGCGGCCGTCCGCCGGGGGGGGGGGGCGGGCGCCCGGGGGTCAGGCGGGCGGGGGCGGGGGGGGGCCCCCCGGCGGGTGGGGTGACGCGCGCCCGCACGCCCCCACCGCCCCCACCACCCCCCCCACCCGCCCCGGCCGGGGGCCCCGCGGGGGGGGGGCCGCCCCGCCGCCGCCCCCCCCCCCGGGCCCCGCCGGGGGCGGGCGGGCCGCCCCCCCCCCCCCCCCGTGGGGGAGGGACGGGCGCCCGGGGGTCAGGCGGCCGGCGGCGTGGTCGGGCCCTCGTCCTTGTGGGCGAGCCGCTCGATGGCGTGCTTGGCCTTGCCGGTGCCGGACTCGATCTTGTCGCTGTACTTGCCCTTGGTCTTCTCGTCGACCTTCCGGGCGGCCTTCTCCAGACCGTGCTCGACCTTGCCCCCGTGCTCCTTGGCCAGGTCGGAGACCTTGTCCTTGGCCGGGGCGAGCTTGGCCTTCAGTGAATCCATGAGACCCATATGGGGTCACCGTCCCTCCGCCGGACCCGCGGGGGTCCGTGTCGTTCCGTGCGAATCCGTGCCGTACCTAGCTACGGGCGTTCTCGCCGGCCTCGTTGTCCGCGGCCTCCTCCGCCGACTGCTGCTTCGGGATCTCGACGGCCTCGGCCTTCACCGCGGGTTCGGCGGCCACCGCGACGGCCTCGCCGTCCTCGTCGGACGCGGTGCCCTCGGGCGCCTCGGCCGCGGCCTCCGTCTCCTCCGTCACGGTCGCCGTCCCGGAGACCTCGTCCTTGCTCTTCCGGCGAAACAGTGAGAAAACGCCCATATCTGCTCCCTAGCGTACTCAGGGTCGGAATTCCGCAACAGGCAACGAAGCCGGATGAGGGCCGTCACGTAGCTCATTCGGGGACGGGCCGTGAGGTTTGCGAGACTGGGGAAGTGAGAACTGCAGCTCCCGCCCCGCGGGTCATCGCCGTCGTCGGTCCCACAGCGGCCGGAAAGTCCGATCTGGGCGTCTTTCTCGCCCAGCAGCTGGGCGGCGAGGTCGTCAACGCCGACTCGATGCAGCTCTACCGGGGGATGGACATCGGCACCGCCAAACTGACGGTGGAGGAACGCGGCGGCGTCCCGCACCACCTCCTCGACATCTGGGACGTGACCGAGGCCGCCAGCGTCGCCGAGTACCAGCGGCTCGCCCGCGCCGAGATCGACCGGCTGCTGGCCGAGGGCCGCACCCCGATCCTGGTCGGCGGCTCGGGTCTCTACGTGCGCGGGGCCCTCGACGTCATGGAGTTCCCCGGCACCGACCCGGAGCTCCGGGCCCGCCTGGAGGCCGAGCTCGAGGAGCGCGGCTCCGGCGTCCTGCACGCCCGCCTCGCCGCCGCCGACCCCGAGGCCGCCCGGGCGATCCTGCCGAGCAACGGACGCCGCATCGTCCGTGCCCTGGAGGTCATCGAGATCACCGGCAAGCCCTTCACGGCCAACCTCCCCGGCCACGACTCCGTCTACGACACCGTGCAGATCGGCGTCGACGTCGCCCGCCCGGAGCTCGACGAGCGGATCGCCACCCGGGTCGACCGCATGTGGGAGGCCGGCCTCGTCGACGAGGTCCGCACCCTGGAGGCGCAGGGCCTGCGCGAGGGACGCACGGCGGCCCGCGCGCTCGGCTACCAGCAGGTGCTCGCGGCGCTCGCGGGGGAGTGCACCGAGGACGAGGCCCGCGCCGAGACGGTACGCGCCACCAAGCGCTTCGCCCGCCGCCAGGACTCCTGGTTCCGGCGTGATCCCCGGGTCCACTGGCTCAGCGGCGCCGCCGAGGACCGCGGGGAACTCCCGCGGCGGGCGCTGACGTTGCTCGAACGAGCGGTTACAGCCTGATCACGTGATGGCATCGGGACGTCATGCCCGTCATTCCGGGGGTCGGGGGCGTGCCATCATCGAGCATCGATCGACCAAGTGGAGTCCGAGTTGGGAGGGCGCGTGGCGATGGAGGCCGGCCCTCGCGACACAGAGCAGCAGGGCGCCGTACGGGGCGAAATCCCCGGTGAGGCGCCCGGACTGACCCCGGACGGCCCGGACGAGGCCGAGGGCAGCGCCGTCGAGGTGGACGCGGCGGAAGTAGAGGTGGAACTGCGCCCGCAGCGGCGTCTGAGGATCTGGCAGCTCGCCCCGATCGTCGGGCTCGCCGCCGTCGGCTCCCTGATGTTCGCCTTCCCGCTCGCCTTCGGCTCGGGTGACGGCGGCGCCGTCGTCGCCATGCTGGGCCTGCTGATCAGCTCCTGCGCGGCCGGCTGGGGCATGATGGCCGCCCGCCGGGTCGGCCACACCTGGCCCGGCCTGCCCGCCCGCGGCTCCGGCGAGCGTCCCGACTGGCGCGTCCTCGCCCTGTACGTCTCCCTCAGCGCCCTCCTGGTCGCCCTCGCGGTCTGGCGCGTGGCCCGCCTGCGCTGAGCGCGACGGGGATCCCGTACGCACCTACGGCCGGAGCCGCGCAGGCGGCCGAGCCGCGCCGACGGCCGGGAGCAGCCCTACGGGCCGGCAACGGGCGGGAGCAGCCCTACGGGCCGCCGACGGCCGGGAGCAGCCCTACGGGCCGGTGCCGGGCGGGCGGCGCGGGGTGTCGGGAGGTCGGTGCCGGGCGGGCGGCCCGGGGCAGCGGCCGGGTGTCGGGAGGCCGGCGCCGAGGGCGGGGCCGTGGTTTCACGCCCGTACCGCTCCGTGGACCGTCGCGCCCCTCGTCGTACCCGACCCGTACAGTTGATCCCGTGACCAGCGCGCAGACCTCGCCCCTCGCCTTCCTCAAGGGACACGGCACCGAGAACGACTTCGTGATCGTCCCCGACGCGGAGAACACCCTCGACCTGCCCCCGGCCACCGTCGCCCGGCTCTGTGACCGCCGGGCCGGCATCGGCGGCGACGGGGTGCTGCATGTCGTGCGCAGCGCCGCGCACCCCGAGGCGCGGCACATGGCCGACGAGGCCGAGTGGTTCATGAACTACCGCAACGCGGACGGCTCCGTGGCCGAGATGTGCGGCAACGGCGTCCGCGTCTTCGCCCGCTATCTGCAGCACGCCGGCCACGTCACCGCCGGCGAGGTCGCCGTCGCCACCCGAGGCGGCGTCAAGCGCGTCCACCTCGACAAGGACGGCTCCGTCACCGTGCGGATGGGCAGGGCCGTGCTCCCCGAGGCCGGGGTCACCGTCACCGTCGACGGCCGCAGCTGGCCCGCCCGCAACGTGAACATGGGCAATCCGCACGCGGTCGCCTTCGTCGAGGACCTCGCCCACGCCGGGAGCCTGTACGAGGAGCCGCCCTACGCCCCGGCGTCGGTCTACCCGGAGGGCGTCAACATCGAGTTCGTCGCCGACCGCGGCCCCCGCCACGTCGCCATGCGCGTCCACGAGCGCGGCGCCGCCGAGACCCGCTCCTGCGGCACCGGCGCCTGCGCCGTCGCGGTCGCCACCGCCCGCCGGGACGGCGCCGACCCGGCCGTGACCGGCACCCCCGTCACGTACACCGTGGACGTCCTCGGCGGGACGCTCGTCATCACGGAGCACCCCGACGGCGAGATCGAGATGACCGGCCCGGCCGTGATCGTCGCCGAGGGCACCGTCGAGCCGTCGTGGCTCGACGCCTGAGGCGCACACAGCCCCTCCGACGGGCCCTCGGACGCGGCGGAATCGAAACCGTCAACGACTGATCGGTCCCTCGAATGGGTGATCCCGTTCACGCTCGGCGAGAGCGGGACTGCGCCACGTGGTGGGGTCGGTAGCATCAAGCACCGGCCCACCGGGCACGCCTGCCCGGCCCACCGCCGGTCGACGCCGCCGGAGGTGCCCCCATGAGCGCAGAGGCCACCAATCCCGTGAGCGAGGCCGGGGCCACCGGCCCCGACGCTCCCGGCCGCAGACGAGCCCGCCCGAGGATCGATCTGCGCCGGCTGGGCCGTGCCGCGCTGCTCGGGGCGACCGCGGGGCCCGCCGTCCGCGACCGGCTGCCCGACGCCATCGGGCACGTCGCCGAGGCCCACCGCGCCCACCACCCGGACGCCGACCTGGCCGTGCTGCGCCGCGCGTACGTCCTCGCCGAGTCCTCGCACCGGGGCCAGTTCCGCAAGAGCGGCGAGCCGTACATCACCCATCCGCTCGCGGTCACGCTGATCCTCGCCGAACTCGGGGCCGAGACGACGACGTTGACCGCCGCGCTGCTGCACGACACCGTCGAGGACACCGAGGTGACGCTCGACCAGGTGCGGAGGGAGTTCGGCGAGGAGGTCGCCTATCTCGTCGACGGCGTCACCAAACTGGAGAAGGTCGACTACGGTGCCGCCGCCGAGCCCGAGACCTTCCGCAAGATGCTCGTCGCCACCGGCAACGACGTCCGGGTCATGTCGATCAAGCTCGCCGACCGCCTGCACAACATGCGCACGCTCGGCGTGATGCGCCCCGAGAAACAGGCCCGCATCGCCAAGGTCACCAGGGACGTCCTCATCCCGCTCGCCGAGCGCCTCGGCGTCCAGGCGCTCAAGACCGAGCTGGAGGACCTGGTCTTCGCCATCCTCCACCCCGAGGAGTACGAGACCACCCGCGCGCTCATCGCGGACAACTCCGGCGCGGGCGACGCCCTCGCCGCCATCGCCGAGCAGGTCGCGGCCGTCCTGCGGGAGGCGGGCATCGGCGCGGAAGTCCTCGTGCGGCCACGGCACTTCGTGTCCGTCCACCGCGTGCGCCTCAAGCGCGGCGAACTGCGCGGCAGCGACTTCGGACGGCTCCTCGTCCTGGTCGCCGAGGACGCCGACTGCTACGCGGTCCTCGGCGAACTCCACACCTGCTTCACGCCGGTGGTCTCCGAGTTCAAGGACTTCATCGCCGCGCCCAAGTTCAACCTCTACCAGTCGCTGCACACGGCCGTCGCCGCCCCCGACGGCGCCGTCGCCGAGGTCCTCATCCGCACCCATCTGATGCACAAGGTCGCCGAGGCCGGCGTCGTCGCCCTCGGCAACCCGTACGCGGCGGCGGCCCCCGACGGCGCCGAGGCTGCCGGAGGCGCCGGGGCTTCCGGAGGTGCCGGTGCGGCGCGCGCTGCCGGGGTTGCCGGAGGTGCCGGGGCGGCCCGAGCTGCCCGCGCGGGTCGGGCCGCCGGAGCTTCCGAAGCCCCCGGGGCAGCAGGGGCGGACGGGGCGGCTGGGGCGGCCGAGGTCCCCGAGGACGGCGAGCGCGTCGACCCCACCCGGCCCGGCTGGCTCTCCCGGCTCCTCGACTGGCAGCAGGCCGCCCCCGACCCGGACACCTTCTGGACCTCGCTGCGCGCCGACCTCGCCCAGGACCAGGAGATCACCGTCTTCCGCGTCGACGGCGGCACCCTCGGCCTCCCCGCCGGCGCCACCTGCGTCGACGCCGCCTACGCGCAGCACGGCGAGGCCGCGCACGGCTGTCTGGGGGCGCGGGTCAACGGCCGGCTCGCGCCCCTCAGCACCGTGCTCCACGACGGCGACACCGTCCAGCTCCTGCTGGCCCAGGACGCCACCTCCGGGCCCTCCCCGCAGTGGCTCGACCACGCCCGCACGCCCGCCGCGCGCATCGCCATCACCGGCTGGCTCCAGGCGCACCCCGAGGCCGCCAAGGCGCCCGCCGCGGCCCCCCGCCCGCCCGCCAGCGTCACCGCGGACCGGCGGTCCGGGACGCGGCTGCGCGCCGACCTGCCGGACGGCCCGGCCGGTGCCGTACGCCCCGCCGGGTGCTGCACTCCCGTACCGCCCGACGAGATCACCGGCTTCGTCGTCCGCGGCGGCTCCGTCACCGTCCACCGCACCGGCTGCGCCTCCGCCGACACCATGCGCCGGCTCGGCCGGGAGCCCGTCACCGTCCACTGGGGCGACACCGCCGAATGCCGGGTCACCCTCGTCGCCGAGTCCTTCGGCCGGCCCCGCCTCCTCGCCGACCTCACCGAGGCCATCGCCACCGAGGGCGCCGCCGTCGTCTCCGCCACCGTTGAGCCCCCGAGCGAGCAGCGGGTCCGCCACACCTACACCCTGCAACTCCCCGACGCCGCCGGTCTGCCGGCCCTGATGAAGGCGATGCGGGACGTGCCGGGGGTGTACGACGTGAGCAGGGCGAAACACCCGGCCTCGCCGGACGTGTGATCCGGGATCCGATCTCCGGGATATCGGATCCAAGCTCTCCACGGGATCCATCTCCCTAACATCGGGACATCGGAAACACCGGGACATCGGATCCAAAATCCAAGATCCAGAATCCAGAATCCGACGCCGGCCGCCCATGCCCCCTTCGGGTGGCGGGCGCGCGCGTCGCCCGGGGGCGCGGCCCGCGCCCTGGTAGCGGTAGCCCATGCCGCTCCCCTCCCGCACGCCCCGTAAGACGGCAGCACGCGCGCGCGTGCTGCGCTCCGCCGTTCTCGTCGCCCTCTCCGCGGGCCTCGTCGCCGCCGCCCTGCCCGCGCCCGCGCCGCTGGGCATCGGTGACCCGCTCTTCCCCCAGCTCGGCAATCCCGGCTACGACGTCCTGTCGTACGACATCGCCCTGACCTACCCCGGCCGCAACACCGAGCCGCTCGCCGGCGTCACCACCATCGAGGCGCTGGCCACGGACGACCTGGAGCGGATCAACCTCGACTTCACCCACGGCACCGTCTCGGCCGTCACCGTCGAGGGCGAGCCGGCCGCATGGGCGAGCAGCGGCGAGGACCTGGTGATCACCCCGGCCGAGCCGGTCGACCAGGGGGAGGCGGTCGAGATCACCGTCACCCACACCAGCGACCCCAGCGGCCCGGCCGACTCGGGCGGCTGGGTCCGCACCGGCGACGGCCTCGCCATGGCCAACCAGGCCGACGCCGCCCACCGGGTCTTCCCCTCCAACGACCACCCCTCCGACAAGGCCTGGTTCACCTTCCGGATCACCGCCCCCAGCACGCTGACCGCCGTCGCCAACGGCCTCGCCGAGAGCCCCGTCCGCGACGGCGCGACCACCACCTGGACGTACCGCACCGTCCATCCCATGGCGACCGAGCTGGCCCAGGTCTCCATCGGTAAGTCCACCGTCGTGCACCGCGAGGGCCCCCACGGCCTGCCCGTACGGGACGTCGTCCGCACCGCCGACCGGGAGCTTCTGGAGCCCTGGCTCCGGCGCACCCCGGGCCATCTGGAGTGGCTGGAGCGCCGGATCGGGCCGTACCCCTTCGAGAACTACGGGGTGCTCGTCGCCGACGCCGACACCGGCTTCGAGCTGGAGACGCAGACCCTCTCCCTCTTCGAACGCGGCCTGTTCACCGAACCCGGCTACCCCGAGTGGTACGTCGACTCCGTCATGGTGCACGAGCTCGCCCACCAGTGGTTCGGCGACAGCGTCTCGCCGCGCGCATGGTCCGACGTGTGGCTCAACGAAGGGCACGCGACCTGGTATGAGGCGCTGTACGCGGAGGAGAAGGGCGGTCCGACCCTGGAGCGGCGCATGAAGGCCGCGTACGCCGCCTCCGACCAGTGGCGGGCGGACGGCGGCCCGCCGGCCGCGCCGAAGCCGCCGGCGCCCGGCCAGAAGATCAGCCTCTTCCGCCCGGTCGTCTACGACGGGGCCGCCCTCGCGCTCTACGCCCTGCGCCACGAGATCGGCACCGAGGCCTTCGAGAGCCTGGAGCGCCGGTGGGTCGACGAGCACCGGGACGGCACGGCGACCACCGCCGACTTCACGGCCCTGGCCGACGAGGTCTCCGGGCGCGATCTGACCCGCTTCTTCGCCGACTGGCTGTACGCGGGGAAGACCCCGCCCATGCCCGGGCACCCCGACTGGCGCAGCCGGGCGCCGCACCGGGGTACGGGTACGGGGGTCAGGGCCGGCGTGGGCAGCGAGGCCGCGGCGGGCACCGTGAAACCGGGATGACGGGCCAGGTCCGGCCGTGTCACCATCTTCAGGTCGGCGGCGCGGCCGGCCCCCGGGAATTCTTCCGGCGGATCACGCGTTGTGACTGCCGTAACGGACTTTTCTTCGACGTAAGGATCAAATGACCTCCTCTTCTTCCGCTTCCCAGGACAAGCAGAGCTTCGCGGAGACGAGCCGCACCGAGAGCCTTCGGGCCGATGCCCTGATGGAAGAGGACGTCGCCTGGAGCCACGAGATCGACGGAGAGCGGGACGGCGAGCAGTTCGACCGCTCCGAGCGCGCGGCTCTGCGACGTGTCGTGGGCCTCTCCACCGAGCTCGAGGACGTCACCGAGGTCGAGTACCGCCAGCTGCGCCTCGAGCGCGTCGTGCTGGTCGGTGTGTGGACCTCGGGGACGGTGCAGGACGCGGAGAACTCCCTCGCGGAGCTCGCGGCCCTCGCCGAGACGGCGGGTGCCCTCGTGCTCGACGGCGTGATCCAGCGCCGCGACAAGCCGGACCCGGCCACCTTCATCGGCTCGGGCAAGGCGCAGGAGCTCCGGGACATCGTCCTCGAGACCGGCGCCGACACCGTCGTCTGCGACGGTGAGCTCAGCCCCGGCCAGCTCATCGCCCTCGAGGACGTCGTCAAGGTCAAGGTGGTCGACCGGACCGCCCTGATCCTCGACATCTTCGCCCAGCACGCCAAGTCCCGAGAGGGCAAGGCGCAGGTCGCCCTCGCGCAGATGCAGTACATGCTGCCGCGCCTGCGCGGCTGGGGTCAGTCGCTGTCCCGGCAGATGGGTGGCGGCGGCGGTGGCGGCATGGCCACCCGTGGTCCCGGTGAGACCAAGATCGAGACCGACCGGCGTCGGATCCGCGAGAAGATGGCGAAGATGCGCCGGGAGATCGCGGAGATGAAGACCGGCCGCGACATCAAGCGCCAGGAACGCCGGCGCAACAAGGTGCCCTCGGTCGCCATCGCCGGATACACCAACGCCGGCAAGTCGTCCCTGCTCAACCGCCTCACGGGCGCGGGTGTGCTGGTGGAGAACGCGCTGTTCGCCACCCTGGACCCGACCGTCCGCCGGGCCGAGACGCCCAGCGGCCGGGTCTACACCCTGGCCGACACCGTGGGCTTCGTCCGGCACCTGCCGCACCACCTGGTCGAGGCGTTCCGCTCCACCATGGAGGAGGTCGGCGACTCCGACCTCATCCTGCACGTGGTGGACGGTGCGCACCCGAACCCGGAGGAGCAGCTCGCCGCCGTGCGCGAGGTGTTCCGCGAGGTCGGCGCGGTGAACGTGCCGGAGATCGTCGTCGTCAACAAGGCGGACGCGGCCGACCCGCTGGTGCTCCAGCGCCTGCTGCGGGTCGAGAAGCACTCCCTCGCGGTCTCGGCGCGCTCGGGCCAGGGCATCGACGAGCTGCTCGCGCTCATCGACGCCGAACTGCCGCGCCCCGAGGTCGAGATCGAGGCCCTCGTGCCGTACACGCAGGGCGGTCTCGTCTCGCGGGTGCACGCCGAGGGCGATCTCCTCTCCGAGGAGCACACCCCGGAGGGCACGCTGCTCAAGGCGCGGGTCCACGAGGAACTGGCGGCGCTGCTCGCGCCGTACGTTCCGGCCGCGCACTGACGCCCGGCGCTCCGGCGCCGCGCACTCATGAAGAAGGCGCCGGCCGCCTCCCGCGAGGGAGGGGGCCGGCGCCTTCCGCGTGTGTCCGGTCAGGTCAGCGGGCGAACTTCTTGCTGACCATCTCGTGGGCCGCCTTGGCGCCCCTGCCCAGCTGGGGTCCGGCCAGCCAGCCGTTGCGGCCGGCGGGGCCGATCGAGGTGTTCGACACCAGCGCCGTCGTGCCGTTGGGCAGCACGCGGAACCAGCCGCCGCCGGACGAACCGCCGGTCATGGTGCAGCCGATGCGGTACATGGTCGGCGTGACCGGGGCCGTGGTCATACGGGTGGCGCGGTCCAGGCACTTGTGCATGATCATGCCGTTGTACGGCGGCGCCGCCGGGTAGCCCCAGGCGCCGACGGTGCCGGCCTGCGCGGGCGTGGGAGCCGAGAAGTCGACCGGCAGGGCCACGCCCACCGTCTCCTCCAGGGACTTGCGGCCCTGCTGCGGCTGGACGTGCAGCACGGCGTAGTCGTACGGCCAGGCCTGGTTGGTGCCGCCGCCCTGGATCCACTCGCCGGAGGTCACGGCCCAGTCGGCCCAGTACTGGCCGTACGGGTAGACCTCGTGCGGCTGCGCGTTGCGCAGCGCGGCGGGGGACTTGCCCAGGTCGTTGAAGGCCGGGACGAAGGTGATGTTGCGGTACCAGCCGCCCTTCTTGCCGGCGTGCACGCAGTGGCCCGCGGTCCACACCAGGTTGGACTTACCGGGCCGGCGCGGGTCCTTCACGATCGTGCCGGAGCAGACCATGTGGCCCTCGGGGGCGTCGAAGAAGATCTTGCCGACCGGGGCCGCGTAGCGGTGGTACGGGGTCTTCTCGCGCTGCGCCGTCACCGGCCGCGGCACCGGGTCGCTGCCGCCGGTGGTCGCCTGGGTCTCGACGGTCGGGTCGGGGCTCTTTGCGGACTGCATCCGCTCGGTGTCCCAGAGGCCGTCGATCACCGGGTTGACGAAGTCCTCGGCCTCACGGAGCCAGGTGTCCTGGTCCCAGTTCTTCCACTCGCCGTCCTTCCACTTGTCGACGTCGACGCCGTGCTTCTTCAGCTTGTCGGCGAAGCCGTTCGCCAGATCGGAGGCGTCGGAGCCGGAGCCGCCCTCGGAGGGGCTCGCGGTGGCGGTGGTGTCGGCGGGCTTGTCGGCCGCCGGAGTCTCCGTGGGGCCGCAGGCCGTGGCGGTCAGCGCGATGGCGAGCGCCGCCGCCACGCCGGTGACGGCGGGCAGGAGTCGTATGGAACGCATGAAGTGGTGTCCCCCTGGGGTGTTCGCGCGTCCGGCCGGTGTTCGGCAGCGGCCGCCACGGATGGCATTGCCATGGACGCGTCACTAGCGGTGCACAGTATGCCCGTACGGCCGGGCGGAACCGCACAGGTCCCGCCCGGCGCGACGGCGCGACCTACTGGTTCGCGTACTTCTTGCTCACGCCCTCGTAGAGGGCCTTGGCCTCGGCGCCCAGCCGCGGACCGGCCAGCCAGCCCGCCGTCACCGGACCGATCGAGGTGTTCGACACCAGCGCCGGCTTGCCGTCCTTACCGGTGGCCACCCAGCCGCCGCCGGACGAACCGCCGGTCATGGTGCAGCCGATGCGGTACATCGTCGGCTGCTCGGCCTTCACCGAGAGCCGGCCCGGCTTGTCCGCGCACCGGAACATCTTCTGGCCGTCGAACGGCTTGCCCGCCGGGTAGCCGGTCGCCGTCATGCTCGCGATCTTCGGCACCGCCGGCGCGTTGAAGTCCACCGGAAGCGCCGAACCGACCGTCTCCTCCAGGGACTTGCCCGTGGAGCCCTTCTCCGGCGTCACGTGCAGCACGGCGAAGTCGTACGGAGCGCCCTTGCCGCCGGTCTGACCGCCCTGGTCGATCCACTGCTGGGAGGTCTGCGCCCAGTCGCTCCACCACACGCCGTACGGCGCGATCTCCTCGCGCGTCGCGTTCTCCAGCTCGGAGGTCGGCCTGCCGCTGTCGTTGTACGACGGGACGAAGGCGATGTTGCGGTACCAGCCGCCCTTCTTGCCCGCGTGCACGCAGTGCCCGGCCGTCCAGACCATGTTCGACTTCCCCGGGTGCGCCGGGTCCTGGACGACCGTGGCCGAGCACACCATCGAGCCCTCGGGGCCGTCGAAGAAGACCTTGCCGGACGCCGGCGAGCTCGAGTGGTACGGCGCCTGCACGGCCTTCGCCTTCACCGGCTCCGGCGTCGGGTCCGTCACCCCCTTGTCACCCGAGATGTCCTCCTCCTCGACCGGCTTGTCCGGACGCTCGGCGTCCCGCATCCGGTCCGGGTCCCAGAGGTCCTCGATGATCGGGTTGACGAAGTCCTTGGCCTCCCGCAGCCACTTGTCCTTGTCCCAGTTCTTCCACTCGCCGCCGCGCCACCTGTCCACGTCGATCCCGTGCTCCTTCAGACGCTTCTTCACGTCGTCCGGAATCGTGATCTTGCCGCCGCCGGACGGGGTCGCGGTGGCGCTGGGCTTGTCACCCCCCGCGTTGTCCTCGGTCGGACCGCAGGCAGTCGCCGTCAGCGTCAGCGCCGCGACGGCGGACGCTGCGGCCAGCAGCGGACGAATCGATCGCATCTCGTGATCCCCCTGGGACTACGTCAACTTGTGCATCAGTGAACAGCGGCGACGCGGCAGGCCGCGTCGCACGAACCCCCCACTATGCCGGTGCCGGGTGGGACGGCACGACGCAGGTCCGCGGTTCCGCCCCCTGCAGGTCGTTGCCGTGCCGTGATCCGGGACACGCCAAGGAACTTGGCCGCCGCCCGTGATCCCCGGCAGTCACCGTCGTTGGTACGTACGGGGGACCCGTCTGCCGCCTTCAGCACGTCCGACGGGGCGGCCCTGCAACGTACCGATGTGCAACGCAACCGTTATCGCGGGAGGACACCGAGCTGTGGCCGTGACCGAACCAGCTCCGGCCGTACCACCGGGCGCGACGATCCACGAGGACCGTCGTGCGACCGGTGAGGGAGGCGCACACGAGGGCATCCTGCGCCGTCAGGCGCAGCGTGAATCCGCCGCGCGCACCTATGCGCGCTCCCTGCCCATCGTCCCCGTGAGGGCCAGGGGACTCACCATCGAGGGCGCCGACGGGCGGCGTTACCTGGACTGCCTGTCCGGCGCCGGCACCCTCGCGCTCGGCCACAACCACCCCGTCGTGCTGGAGGCCATCCGCAAGGTCCTCGACTCCGGCGCGCCCTTGCACATCCTCGACCTCGCCACCCCGGTCAAGGACGCCTTCGTCACCGAGCTGTTCGCGACCCTGCCGGAGAAGCTCGCCGCCGACGCCCGCATCCAGTTCTGCGGGCCCGCCGGCACGGACGCCGTCGAAGCCGCCCTCAAACTCGTCCGCACCGCCACCGGCCGGCGCGGCGTCCTCTCCTTCAGCGGCGCCTACCACGGCATGACCGCCGGAGCCCTCGACGCCTCCGGGGGCGCCACCGACGTCCGCGTCGCCCGGCTGCCCTACCCGCGCGACTACCGCTGCCCCTTCGGCGTCGGCGGCGAACGCGGCGCCGAACTCGCCGCCCGCTGGACCGAGTCCCTGCTCGACGACCCCAAGAGCGGCGTCCCCGCCCCCGCCGGGATGATCCTCGAACCCGTCCAGGGCGAAGGCGGCGTCATCCCCGCCCCGGACAGCTGGCTGCGCCGTATGCGGGAGATCACCGAGGCCCGCTCCATCCCGCTCGTCGCCGACGAGATCCAGACCGGCGTCGGCCGCACCGGCGCCTTCTGGGCCGTCGAACACAGCGGCGTCGTCCCCGACGTGATGGTCCTGTCCAAGGCCATCGGCGGCTCCCTCCCGCTCGCCGTCGTCGTCTACAAGGCGGAACTCGACGCCTGGGAACCGGGCGCCCACGCCGGCACCTTCCGCGGCAACCAGCTCGCCATGGCCGCCGGCGCCGCCACCCTCGCCTACGTCAGGGAGAACGGGCTCGCCGAACGCGCCGGTACTCTCGGCGCCCGCATGCTCGGACAGCTCCAGGGCCTCGCCGCCACCGACCCCCGCATCGGCGACGTCCGCGGCCGCGGCCTGATGATCGGCGTCGAACTGGTCGACCCCGAGGCCACCCCCACCGAGGCCCCCGGCACCCACGACCTCGCCCCGCCGCCCGACCCCGAGCTCGCCCTCGCCGTCCAGCGCAACTGCCTCGACCGCGGCCTCATCGTCGAACTCGGCGGCCGCCACAACGCCGTCGTCCGCCTGCTGCCCCCGCTCACGCTCACCGACGAGCAGGCGGCCGCCGTCCTCGACCGCTTCGCCGACGCCCTGGCCGCCGCCGAACGGACCGACCGGCCCCGCCCGTCCCAGCCGTCCCGCTGAACCCGGACCGATCCCGCCCGGCCCGCTCCCCCCTCCCAAGGAAGCCCCCGTGAACCCCACTCCCGCCCCCGAGACCACCGGCACCGGAACCGGCACCGGAACCGGCGCCGCCGGCGGCCCGCTGACCGTCGAGCACACCGTCCCCCGCCAGTACCCGGGACACCACCCCAGCCCCCACACCGTCCTCGGCCCGCCCCCCGCCTCCGCCCCCACCCTCACCTCCGACCGGCTCTCCGCCGCCTCGCCCGGCCCCTCGGCCGATCCGCTGGACGACCCCGACCCCGCCCGGGCCGCCGACAGCGCCACCGTCGAGAACCTGCTGCGCTGCTGGGTACGGGAGAAGAACCTGCCCGCCCCTGACGGCGCCGGCCCCCTGCGCATCCCCCTCGACGCGAGCGGCACCGCCCTCCTCGTGCCCGTCCGCCACTGGTCGCCCACCGGCTGGCACCGCTTCGGCGCCCCCGTCCTCGAAGGCCTCCCCGCCACCGCGCCCGCCGTCGACGCGGTGACCGTCGCGGCCCTGCTCAGCCGCGAGACCGGCCGCCCCGAAGGCACCGAACTCGTCGGCCGCGTCGCCGACTCCGCCCGCCGCACCACCGAGTTCATCGCCGAACGCCGACGCGACCCGCGCCCCCACCCCGAGGCCGACCTCTTCCTCACCGCCGAACAGTCCCTCCTGCTCGGCCACCCGCTGCACCCCACCGCCAAGAGCCGCGAAGGCCTCTCCGAGGCCGAAGCCCGGCTCTACTCACCCGAGTTGCACGGCTCCTTCCCCCTCCACTGGATGGCCGTCGACCACACCGTCCTCGCCACCGACTCCGCCTGGACCGAACAGGGCCGCCCCGTCGCCGCCCCCCAGCTCACCACCGCCCTCGCCGACGGCCTCGACCTCCCCGCCGGCACCGCCGCCCTGCCCCTCCACCCCTGGCAGGCCCGCGAGCTCCGGCACCGCCCCGCCGTCGCCGCCCTCCTCGACGCCGGCCTGCTCCACGACCTCGGCCCCCACGGGAGCCACTGGCACCCCACCTCCTCCGTGCGCACCGTGCACCGCCCCGGCGCCCGCGCCATGCTCAAGCTCTCCCTCGGCCTGCGGATCACCAACTCCCGCCGGGAGAACCTCCGCAAGGAACTCCACCGCGGCGTCGAGGTGCACCGCCTCCTGCGCACCGGCCTCGTCGACCAGTGGCAGGCCGCACATCCGGCCTTCGACATCGTCCGCGACCCGGCCTGGCTCGCCGTCGACACCCCCGACGGCGAGCCCGTCCCCGGACTCGACGTCATGATCCGCCACAACCCCTTCGCCGCCGGCGACGACGCCGTCTGCCTCGCCGCGCTCACCGCCCCGCGCCCCTGGCCCGGCTCGATCCGGATGCGCTCCCGCCTCGCGGAACTCGTCCTCCGGCTCGCCGCCCGCACCGGCCGCCCCACCACGGCCGTGGCCACCGAGTGGTTCCTCCGCTACCTCGACCTCGTGGTCCGCCCCGTCCTGTGGCTCGACGGCCAGGCCGGCGTCGCCCTGGAGGCCCACCAGCAGAACACCCTCGTCCTCCTCGACCCCGAAGGCTGGCCCGTCGGCGGCCGCTACCGCGACAACCAGGGCTACTACTTCCGCGAGTCCCGGCGCGACGAGCTGGAGAGCCGCCTCCCCGGCATCGGGGCCGCCAGCGACACCTTCGTCTCCGACCAGGTCACCGACGAACGCTTCGCCTACTACCTGGGCATCAACAACGTCCTCGGCCTCATCGGGGCCTTCGGCTCCCAGCAGCTCGCCGACGAACGCGTCCTGCTCGCCGCCCTGCGCCGGTTCCTCGCCACCGCCACCAGCCTCGGCTCCCCGCTGCCGCACCGACTCCTGGAGGCCGCGACCCTGCGCTGCAAGGCCAACCTCCTCACCCGGCTGCACGGCCTGGACGAACTCGTCGGACCCGTCGACACCCAGTCCGTCTACGTCACCATCACCAACCCCCTCCGACCCTGAACCACACCCGCCCGGCCACCCCGCCCGGACACCCCGCCCCGAAGCCCCGGGCCGACCCGTGCCCGTCCCACGTCACCGACCCGCCGAGAGGAGAGCGCCCCCGTGCCTCCCACCGAAGCGCACCCCGGCACCACCACCCCGCCCGGCGCGGACCGGGGCGCCGACGACACCCTGGACCTCCACCTGTCCGAGGAACTCGTCGCCCTCCTCGCCCCGGGCGAGCCGAGCGCCGGCACCCGCGGCGACCTTCTCGACGACCTCGCCGGCTGGCAGCCGGCCGTCACCCCGGTCGGCAGCTTCCAGCTGGTCCCCGTCCGGCTCGACCGTGACCTGCCGCTCATCGCCCGCTGGATGAACGACCCGGCCGTGGCCGCCTTCTGGGAACTCGAAGGCCCCGAGAGCGTGACCGCCGAGCACATCCGCGCCCAACTCGACGGCGACGGACGCAGCGTGCCCTGCCTCGGCGTCCTCGACTCCACGCCGATGAGCTACTTCGAGATCTACCGCGCCGATCTCGACCCGCTCGCCCGCCACTACCCCGCGCGCCCGCACGACACCGGCATCCACCTCCTCATCGGCGGCATCTCCGACCGCGGCCGAGGAGTCGGCACCACCCTCCTGCGGGCCGTGGCTGACCTGGTCCTCGACCACCGTCCCCGGTGCACCCGCGTCCTCGCCGAACCCGACCTGCGCAACACCCCCTCCGTGGCCGCCTTCCTCGGCGCCGGCTTCCGGCTCTCCGCGGAAGTCGACCTGCCCGACAAACGAGCCGCGCTCATGGTCCGCGACCGCGCCCTGCGTCACGTCCTCTGAACACCCTCTGCCTTACATACACCGCTCGACCCACAGCGGTTCCCACCCCGAGGAGTCCTCGTGTCGACGTCCCCTGCACCCCACGACTCCGCACAGCCCGCGCCGCCGGCCCTCTTCTCGCCACCCGAGCTCAACCCCGACGCCTGGTCGCGGGCCGCCTCCCGGCTGCTCGCCAAGGCCGTCGCGGAGTTCGCGTACGAGGAGATCGTCCGACCACGGCCGGCCGACGGCCCCGACCGCTACACCCTCACCCTCGACGACGGCGCCACGCTCGCCTTCAGCGCCCGCCGCGGCGCGTACGACGGCTGGCTCGTCGACCCCGACTCGCTCACGCTCGACGGGCGCCCCGCCACCGACCCCCTCGACTTCCTGGCCCGGGCACGCCGCCTCCTCGGCCTCGACGGCGCCACCCTCGGGCACCTCATCCGCGAACTCACCACCACCCTCGCCGCCGACGCCCGGCTCGCCCACACCGCCCTGCCCGCCGCCCGCCTCGCGGACCTCGGCTACGCGGAACTCGAAGGACACCAGACCGGGCACCCGTGGCTCGTCGTCAGCAAGGGCCGCATCGGCTTCTCCGCCACCGACGCCGCCCGCTGGGCCCCCGAGGCCCGCCGCCCCACCCCGCTGCCGTGGATCGCCGTCAGCAGCCGGATCGCCGCCTACCGCGGCGTCGCCGGCCTCGACACCCCCGACCTGCTCTACGCCCGGGAACTCGACCCCGAGGTACGCGAGACCTTCCACGCGACGCTGCGCGCCCGCGGCCTCGACCCGGACGCGTACCTCCTGCTGCCCGTCCACCCCTGGCAGTGGGACGAGATCCTGCTGCCGCTCTTCGCCCCCGCCGTCGCCTCCGGAGCGGTCATCCCGCTGCCGTCCGACGGCGACCTCCGGCTGCCGCAGCAGTCCATCCGCACCTTCCTCAACACCAGCCGCCCCGACCGGCACACCGTCAAGCTGCCGCTGTCCGTCCTCAACACCCTGGTCTGGCGCGGCCTGCCCACCGAGCGCACCCTCGCCGCGCCCGCCGTCACCGCCTGGGTCCACGGGCTGCGCGACGCAGACCCCTTCCTCCGCGAGGAGTGCGGCGTGATCCTGCTCGGCGAGGTCGCCTCCGTCACCGTCGAGCACCCGCTGTACGACCGCCTGCCGGAGGTGCCGTACCAGTACAAGGAGCTCCTCGGCGCGATCTGGCGCGAGCCCCTGCGGCTGCCGCCGGGCGAGCGCGCCCGCACCCTCGCCTCGCTGCTCCACACCGACCCCGAGGGCCGGGCCTTCGTCGCCGAGCTCGTCGAGCGCTCGGGACTCGCCCCGCGGGCCTGGCTCCAGCGCCTCTTCGCCGCGCTGCTGCCCCCGCTGCTGCACTTCCTCTACCAGTACGGCACGGTCTTCTCCCCGCACGGCGAGAACGCCATCGTCGTCTACGACGAGCAGGACGTGCCCGTCCGCCTGGCGATCAAGGACTTCGTCGACGACGTGAACATCAGCGCCGTCCCCCTGCCCGAGCACGCCACGATGCCGGACGACGTGCGGGCCGTGCTGCTCACGGAGGAGCCGGACTTCCTCACCCAGTTCATCCATTCGGGCCTTTTCGTGGGTGTCTTCCGCTACCTGGCGCCGCTGTGCGAGGAGCAACTGGAGGTTCCCGAGGAGGAGTTCTGGACGCTCGTGCGCGCCGAGATCCTGCGCCACCAGGCGCGCTTCCCGGAGCTGAAGGAACGGTTCGAGCTGTTCGATCTCCTCGTCCCCCGGATCGACCGGCTCTGTCTCAACCGCAACCGCCTCCACCTCGACGGCTACCGCGACCGCCCCGAGCGGCCGCACGCCGCCGTCCACGGCACCGTCCCGAACCCGCTCGCGTGATCACCGGCACGGCCCCGGCTGTCGGTGCCGCCCCGTAGGGTGGAAGGGCTATGACGAAGCCATCCCTCCCCGATCTCCTCCACGCCGCCGTCTCCGCCGTCGGCGGTGTGGAGCGCCCCGGCCAGGTCACCATGGCCGAGGCCGTGGCCGAGGCCATCGACGACGGTTCCCACCTCCTCGTCCAGGCCGGCACCGGCACCGGTAAGTCCCTCGGCTATCTCGTGCCGGCGCTGGCGCAGGGGGAGCGGGTGGTGGTCGCCACGGCGACGCTGGCGCTCCAGCGCCAGCTCGTCGAGCGGGACCTGCCGCGGACGGTCGACGCGCTGCACCCGCAGCTGCGGCGCCGCCCGGAGTTCGCCATGCTCAAGGGCCGGTCGAACTATCTGTGTCTGCACCGTCTCCACGAGGGCGTGCCGCAGGACGAGGAGGAGGGCCTCTTCGACCCCTTCGAGGCGGCGGCCCCCACCAGCAAGCTCGGGCAGGACCTGCTGCGGCTGCGGGACTGGTCCGACGAGACCGAGACCGGCGACCGCGACGACCTCACGCCGGGCGTTTCCGACCGGGCCTGGGCCCAGGTCTCCGTCTCCTCGCGCGAGTGCCTGGGCGCGAGCAAGTGCGCGTACGGGGCCGAGTGCTTCGCCGAGGCGGCCCGCGAGCGCGCCAAGCTCGCCGAGGTCGTCGTCACCAACCACGCGCTGCTCGCCATCGACGCGATCGAGGGCGCGCCGGTGCTGCCGCAGCACGAGGTGCTGATCGTCGACGAGGCCCACGAGCTGGTCTCCCGGGTGACCGGGGTCGCCACCGGTGAGCTCACGCCGGGGCAGGTCAACCGGGCCGTGCGGCGGGCGGCGAAGCTGGTCGACGAGAAGGTCGCCGATCAGCTGCAGACCGCGGCCGAGGGCTTCGAGAAGCTGATGGAGCTGGCCCTGCCCGGCCGCCTGGAGGAGATCCCGGAGGACCTGGGGTACGCGCTGATGGCGCTGCGTGACGCCTCGCGTGCGGTGATCACGGCCCTCGGCTCCACGCGGGACCGCTCGGTGCAGGACGAGGACGCGGTCCGCAAGCAGGCCCTGGCCTCGGTGGAGACCGTCCACGGGGTCGCCGAGCGGATCACCCAGGGATCCGAGTACGACGTCGTCTGGTACGAGCGGCACGACCGTTTCGGCGCGTCGCTGCGGGTCGCGCCGCTGACGGTGTCGGGCCTGCTGCGCGAGAAGCTGTTCGCCGACCGCTCGGTCGTCCTCACCTCCGCCACCCTCAAGCTGGGCGGCGACTTCAACGGGGTGGGAGCCTCGCTGGGCCTGGCCCCGGAGGGCACCCAGGGCGACGACCTTCCGGTCTGGAGGGGCATCGACGTCGGCTCGCCCTTCGACTACCCCAAGCAGGGCATCCTGTACGTCGCCAAGCACCTGAACCGGCCCGCGCGGGACGGCGAGCGCGGCGACATGCTGGACGAGCTGACCGAGCTGATGCAGGCCGCCGGCGGGCGCACCCTCGGCCTGTTCTCCTCGATGCGCGCCGCCCAGCAGGCGGCCGAGGAGCTGCGGAGCAGGATTCCGGAGCTGCCGATCCTGCTCCAGGGCGAGGACACCCTCGGTGAGCTGATCAAGAACTTCGCCGCCGATCCGAAGACCTGCCTCTTCGGCACGCTCTCCCTCTGGCAGGGCGTGGACGTCCCCGGGCCGAACTGCCAGCTGGTCGTGATGGACAAGATCCCCTTCCCGCGTCCGGACGACCCGCTGATGAGCGCGCGCCAGAAGGCGGTCGAGGACGCCGGCGGCAACGGGTTCATGGCGGTGGCCGCGACGCACGCGGCGCTGCTCATGGCGCAGGGCGCCGGCCGACTCGTACGGGCGACGGGGGATCGCGGTGTGGTCGCCGTGCTCGATCCGCGGCTGGCGACGGCGCGGTACGGCAGCTATCTCAAGGCCTCGCTGCCCGACTTCTGGTACACGACGGACCGCAACCAGGTGCGGAAGTCCCTGGCGGCGATCGACGCGGCCGCCGGCGCCGCGGCGGGGGTCTAGCGGCCGCAGCCGGCGGACGGGTGTGGGCCATGGGAAGAGCCCGATCGCCGTTGGCGACGGAGCCGCTGCCTGTGCAGGACACAAGCAGGGCCCCGGGACCGGCGCAGTGGGTCCCGGGGCCCGGTTCAGGGCCGACGAGGTGGGGTCACACCCGTCGCAGCACGGCGACGACCTTGCCGAGGATGGTGGCCTCGTCGCCAGGGATCGGCTGGTACGCCGCGTTGTGCGGCAGCAGCCAGACGTGGCCGTCCTCGCGCTTGAAGCGCTTGACCGTGGCCTCGCCGTCGAGCATGGCGGCCACGATGTCACCGTTCTCGGCGACGGGCTGGCGGCGGACCGTGACCCAGTCCCCGTCACAGATCGCGGCCTCGATCATGGAGTCGCCGACCACCTTGAGGACGAACAGCTCGCCGTCACCGACCAGCTGCCGGGGGAGCGGGAAGACGTCCTCGACGGACTCCTCGGCCAGGATGGGGCCACCGGCCGCGATGCGGCCGACCAGGGGGACGTAGGAGGCGGCGGGCTTGCCCGTGGTGTCCGTCGGCTGGGTGCTCGGCTGGTCGGAGCCACGCACCTCGTACGCCCGGGGCCGGTGCGGGTCGCGACGGAGGAAGCCCTTGCGCTCCAGAGCCATGAGCTGGTGGGCCACGGAGGAGGTGCTGGAGAGGCCGACGGCCTGGCCGATCTCGCGCATCGACGGCGGGTAGCCACGGCGCTGCACCGAGTCCCGGATGACCTCGATGACCCGGCGCTGCCGGTCGGTGAGGCCGGAGCTGTCGGCCCGGATGCCTGGAGGTCGTCCGGGGAGCGAGCGCGCGGGTCGCCCGGGCTCCCCCTCCCCGTTCATGAGTGCGTCATTCATCGCGTGTACCGGCTCGAGTCGGCCCTGGGAGCGGTCCTGGGCAGTGATGGTGGCACTGTCTGCGGTGGTGGTCACGTCGGCGGCCCCTCTCGAATGGTCTCCCTGGCTGGCACAACGGTAGTGGCTTTCGAAAGGTTGCGCCAAACACACGTTCGAGTGAAAATTCGCAGTTCGCCTTACGTGGGTGCGCGTGTGGGTGTATATGCAGACCCGGCCGCCGTCTCAAATCGGTCATTACGGTAGCCTTCGCGACCGGGCCGGACCGACCGGGGCGGGTCGCGCCGGAAGGCCCGGCGCCCGCCGGAGCCGCTCTCCCAGTGTGGCACCGGCCACCCCGGAATCGGCGCCGCCGCGCCCTTCCCGTACGCTCGTGGCCGGCCGCAGGCGCCCCGGAGCGCCCGCCGCGAGCGCGACACGCGCACGGGGGCGAAATTGCGGACCAACCCAAGATCTAGTGGTTGCATGTCAGCTGCAACCCACAAGTAGTGGTCCCCGGTCGGCCGGGGGTGCTCGGATCGCCTATGCTGGTGGTCGCTTCGAGGGGCCTTGACGGGCCCGGCGAGGCTATTCAGTCGTGCCGTGAGGGAGGGTCGGAACCACATGCACTGCCCCTTCTGCAGGCACCCCGACAGCCGCGTCGTCGACAGTCGCACCACCGACGACGGGACGTCGATCCGACGCCGCCGCCAGTGCCCCGACTGCTCCCGTCGTTTCACGACGGTGGAGACGTGTTCGCTCATGGTGGTCAAGCGGTCCGGGGTCACCGAACCCTTCAGTCGCACCAAGGTCATCTCCGGCGTCCGCAAGGCATGCCAGGGGCGGCCCGTCACCGAGGACGCCCTCGCCAAGCTCGGCCAGCGGGTCGAGGAGGCGGTGCGCGCCACCGGGAGCGCCGAGCTGACCACCCACGACGTGGGTCTGGCCATCCTCGGCCCGCTGCAGGAGCTCGACCTCGTCGCGTACCTGCGATTCGCGTCCGTCTACAAGGCCTTCGACAGCCTCGAAGACTTCGAGGCCGCCATCGCGGAGCTCCGCGAGCGGCCTCCCGCTGAGAACGGCGGGACCGGAGCGACCCCCGCGGTCCCCGTTCCCGCCACCGCCGCCGACTGACCGGCGGGCCGGACCGGAAGGGTCCGGCGACCGGCCGCCACGCGGCCCCACAAGACCTGCCCCGAACGATCCGCGAGGCGTTCGTGGCAAGAGCACTACAGACAGCAGTACAGAAAACGGAGCCCTGGAATTTTCCGGGCGCTCCAGGGTGTTTTGCCCGTATATGGGAGGCGGCATGACAGAGACGGCGAGCGGTCCGGCACGTGGTTCCCGCGCCAAGGGAGCCAAGGCGGCGAGCAAGGGCCTGCGTATCGAGCGCATCCACACCACCCCCGGCGTGCATCCGTACGACGAGGTGAACTGGGAGCGTCGTGACGTCGTCATGACCAACTGGCGCGACGGCTCGATCAACTTCGAGCAGCGCGGCGTCGAGTTCCCCGACTTCTGGTCGGTGAACGCGGTCAACATCGTCACCAGCAAGTACTTCCGCGGGGCCGTCGGCACCCCGCAGCGCGAGACCGGTCTCAAGCAGCTCATCGACCGGATCGTGAAGACCTACACGAAGGCCGGCGAGGAGTACGGCTACTTCGCCTCGCCCGCCGACGCCGAGATCTTCGAGCACGAGCTGGCCTACGCCCTCCTGCACCAGATCTTCAGCTTCAACTCCCCGGTGTGGTTCAACGTCGGTACGCCGCAGCCCCAGCAGGTCTCCGCCTGCTTCATCCTGTCCGTCGACGACTCCATGGAGTCGATCCTCGACTGGTACAAGGAAGAGGGCATGATCTTCAAGGGCGGCTCCGGCGCCGGCCTGAACCTCTCCCGCATCCGCTCCTCCAAGGAGCTGCTCTCCTCCGGCGGCAACGCCTCCGGCCCGGTCTCCTTCATGCGCGGCGCCGACGCCTCCGCCGGAACGATCAAGTCCGGTGGCGCCACCCGCCGCGCCGCCAAGATGGTCATCCTCGACGTCGACCACCCCGACATCGAGGACTTCATCGAGACCAAGGTCAAGGAGGAGGAGAAGATCCGCGCCCTGCGTGACGCGGGCTTCGACATGGACCTGGGCGGCGACGACATCACGTCCGTCCAGTACCAGAACGCCAACAACTCCGTCCGCGTGAACGACGAGTTCATGAAGGCCGTGGAGTCCGGCGGCAAGTTCGGCCTGCGCGCCCGCATGACCGGCGAGGTCATCGAGGAGGTCGACGCCAAGGCGCTCTTCCGCAAGATGGCCGAGGCCGCCTGGGCCTGCGCCGACCCGGGCATCCAGTACGACGACACGATCAACCACTGGCACACCTGCCCCGAGTCCGGCCGCATCAACGGCTCGAACCCGTGCAGCGAGTACATGCACCTGGACAACACGTCCTGCAACCTCGCCTCGCTGAACCTGATGAAGTTCCTCAAGGACGACGGCAAGGGCAACCAGTCCTTCGACGTCGAGCGCTTCGCCAAGGTCGTCGAGCTCGTCATCACCGCGATGGACATCTCCATCTGCTTCGCCGACTTCCCGACCCAGAAGATCGGCGAGAACACCCGCGCCTTCCGCCAGCTCGGCATCGGCTACGCCAACCTCGGCGCCCTGCTGATGGCGACCGGCCACGCGTACGACTCCGACGGCGGCCGCGCCCTCGCCGGTGCCATCACCTCCCTGATGACCGGCACCTCGTACAAGCGCTCCGCCGAGCTCGCCGCGGTCGTCGGCGCGTACGACGGCTACGCCCGCAACGCCGAGCCGCAC
The DNA here is from genome assembly GCF_044544925.1 of Streptomyces sp. NPDC053431. NCBI lineage: Bacteria > Bacillati > Actinomycetota > Actinomycetes > Kitasatosporales > Streptomycetaceae > Streptomyces > Streptomyces sp. NPDC053431. The sequence goes on from NZ_JBITXX010000010.1 coordinate 73,629, forward strand.
CAGCGCGTCATGCGGCAGCACGCCGACGCCAACGACAAGGCCGTCCGCATGGACGACCTCGACTCGCCGATCTGGGCCGCCGCCACGGAGGCCTGGCAGGACGTCGTCCGCCTCGGCGCCAAGAACGGCTTCCGCAACGCGCAGGCCTCGGTCATCGCCCCGACCGGCACCATCGGTCTCGCGATGTCCTGCGACACCACCGGCCTCGAGCCCGACCTCGCCCTGGTCAAGTTCAAGAAGCTGGTCGGCGGCGGCTCGATGCAGATCGTCAACGGCACCGTCCCGCAGGCCCTGCGCCGCCTGGGTTACCAGGAGGAGCAGATCGAGGCGATCGTCGCCCACATCGCCGAGCACGGCAACGTGATCGACGCCCCCGGCCTGAAGACCGAGCACTACGAGGTCTTCGACTGCGCCATGGGCGAGCGTTCCATCTCCGCGATGGGCCACGTCCGCATGATGGCCGCCATCCAGCCGTGGATCTCCGGCGCCCTCTCCAAGACCGTCAACCTGCCGGAGACGGCCACGGTCGAGGACGTCGAGGAGGTCTACTTCGAGGCCTGGAAGATGGGCGTCAAGGCGCTCGCCATCTACCGCGACAACTGCAAGGTCGGCCAGCCGCTCTCCGCCAAGAAGAAGGAGGACGAGAAGGCCGAGGTGACCGCGAAGACCGAGGCGACGATCCGTGAGGCCGTCGAGAAGGTCGTCGAGTACCGCCCGGTCCGCAAGCGCCTCCCGAAGGGCCGCCCGGGGATCACCACCTCCTTCACCGTCGGTGGCGCCGAGGGCTACATGACCGCCAACTCCTACCCGGACGACGGTCTCGGCGAGGTCTTCCTGAAGATGTCCAAGCAGGGTTCGACCCTCGCCGGCATGATGGACGCCTTCTCCATCGCCGTCTCCGTCGGTCTGCAGTACGGCGTGCCGCTGGAGACCTACGTCTCGAAGTTCACCAACATGCGCTTCGAGCCGGCCGGCATGACGGACGACCCGGACGTGCGGATGGCGCAGTCGATCGTCGACTACATCTTCCGCCGCCTGGCGCTCGACTTCCTGCCGTTCGAGACCCGCTCCGCGCTCGGCATCCACTCCGCCGAGGAGCGCCAGCGTCACCTGGAGACGGGCTCGTACGAGGTGGCCGAGGACGAGGTCGACGTCGAGGGCCTGGCCCAGTCGGCCCCGCGCGCCCAGGAGCTGAAGGCCGTCGAGACCCCGGTCGCCAAGGCCGAGATCCCCGCCCCGAAGCAGGCGCACACCTCCGCGGAACTCGTCGAGATGCAGCTCGGCATCAGCGCGGACGCCCCGCTCTGCTTCTCCTGCGGCACGAAGATGCAGCGCGCCGGCTCCTGCTACATCTGCGAGGGCTGCGGCTCGACCAGCGGTTGCAGCTGACCGTCCTGAACAGCGCATGAGAGAGGGCGCCGGCCACGAGCCGGCGCCCTCTCTTGCGTCCGCGCACCGCTCGGGTCCGCCTCGGAACGATCACCGGCTACGCTCTGCGGCGCATGACGTGCACGGAGAGCAGGGGGAAACATGGCTGGTGACGAGGCCGGGGCGGCCGGGCGGCCGAACGTGGGCGCTCAGGTGGCGACCGCGCTGATCCTGGGCGGCATGCTCGCCGGGGGCTTCTGGTACATGGCGAAGACCTCGCAGGAGAGTGTCGCCGCGGAGAAGCCGGCCGTGTGCACGGCGTCGACCGGACACCTGCCGGCCCGGTACGTCTCCGGGACGCGGCTGTGCGAGGTGCTGAACCGTCCGGATCTTCCCGCGCTGCTGGGCACCCCCGCGGAGCAGGCGCGCACGGCCTGGGGCAGCGACGGCTGGACCGGCGGCGACGACAAGAGCCCTTCGCCCGAGGGGAACGTGACCCTGCCGACGTACTCCGTGAAGCTCGGGGTCTCGTACGACCGGCTCCCCGTGGCCCAGTTGGGCCGGCTCCTGGGCAACATGGCGGAGCCCACGAAGGTTCTGGGGCGCCAGGCCTTCTTCTACTCGGACCGCACCATCGCGTTCTCCGTGCCGCTCGGCGGCGGGGGCAAGGCCGAGACCCGCACCGGCGGCATCGCCCGCCATCTGCTCGTCGCCAAGGACGCCAGGGACGGCGGCGGCTCCTACGAGCTCGTCATCTGGCGCTACGACACGGCGGCCCCCGACGACGCGGCCCTGCTGCGTATGGCCGAGAGCGTGCTGCCGACGGTCCCGGGGTGGGACGGGCGCTGAGGGACGGTTTCGGGCTGGGACGGGCTCCACGGGCGGGCGCTGAGGACGGTCCGGGCTGGGGCGGGTGCCGGTGGAAGAGGGGCGGCCCGCGGCCGGTCCCTCTTCCATGCCGTCCTGAGGCGTCGGTACCGCGTCTCAGGTGCGCCGCTCGCCCATCACGGTGCCGAAGTCACGCGGATCCATGTCGAAGCCGTGAAGGAGGGCGCGGAAGACCCAGCCCTCCGCGCCGTCGCGGACGAACTCGACGATCGTCGCCGCGGTCGTGTCCGCCACGGACGAGAGGTCGTCGTTCAGGAGGTCCGTGTACCCCTCGCGGACGCGTACGCCCCGTCCCGCCACCTGACCGAAGGTGAGCCGTCCGCCGCCCTGCTGTATGGCCACGCCCACCACCACGCGCGCGTACCGCGGTGCTAGCCGCGTGAGCTCCAGGGTCATCGCCTCGTCGTAGCCGAAGCCCTGCCCCGTACGGCTGTCGCGGTGCAGGGTGATCGTGCCGTCGGGGGAGCGGCTGTCGAAGTGCACGAGATAGGCCGGAGGACCGTACGGGGCGTCCTCGGCGTAGACCCCCGCGACGATGTCCAGATCGTGCGCCGGAGCGCCCGCCGGGCTGGGGTCCCACTTGAGCGCCACCTCGGCCTTGCCGACCCCCTTGTTGAGCCCGCTCATCATGAATCCCCTCTCTCCGCACGGTTCCTGACGAGCCGTTCATGGTGTCATGTGATCAACATGTCATCGGAAGAGGGGGGCCGCGGAATGTGGGGCGGGGAAGAGCTGGATCTGGACGCATATCTGGCGCGGATCGGGTACTCGGGGAGGGTCGCGCCCGATCTCGCGACCCTGCGCGCCCTGCACCGGGCGCACGTGGCGGCGATCCCCTTCGAGAACCTGGACGTGGCGCTGGGACGGCGCGTCTCCCTCGACGTCAAGGATCTCGAGGCCAAGCTCGTCGGCCGGCGGCGCGGCGGCTACTGCTACGAACAGAACAGCCTGCTCGCCGCCGCCCTGGAGCGGATCGGCTTCCAGGTGGCGGGGCGGGGCGCCAGGAACCGCACGCGAGGGGACGTGCTGACGCCGATCACCCACGCCCTGCTCGTCGTCACTGTCGACGGCGGACAGTGGCTGGCGGACGCCGGCTTCGGGTGGCAGGGCCCCCTGGAGCCGGTGCCGCTCGTCGACGGCGCACGCGTCGAGCAGGACGGCTGGGTCTTCGGCGTCGCCACTGAGGCGGAGGGCGTCCACGTGCTGCGCTCGCTTCGCCCGGAGGGGTGGACCGACCTCTACTCCTTCGCGCCGCACACCCTGTACCCCGTCGACTTCGAGCTCATGAACCACTACAGCTCGAGCCATCCGCGCTCGCGCTTCCTCGGGCAGGTGGTGGCCCACCAGCCCGGCGCCGAGGTCCGCAGGGCCCTGGTCCGCGACGGTCTCACCGCCATGGGCCTGGACTGGGCGCCAGAGGAACGGCGTGTCGGGCCCGAGGAGTTGGCCGGGACCCTCGCCGAACTCTTCGGAATCGAACTGGACGACGAGGAGGTCGACGGTCTCGTCCGGGTGCAGTCCGGAGAGATCTGACGGGGCTTCGCTCCGCCCCGTACCATGGCGCGGTGCTGGTCAAGTGGATTCGCTGCACCGTGGTGGACCGTCGAGGGTTCGAGCGGGGGCAGCGGAAGTGGGCGGGGCTGCTCGGTGAGCCGGGATTCCGGGGGCAGGGTGGGGGCTGGAGCCGGCGGAGGCCGGATGTCGCCCACATCTTCGCGTTCTGGGAGAGCAGGGCGTTCTACGACTCGTTCATGGCGAGGTCGCACGACCGGCTCGCGGCCGCGCAGGTCGGCACGCACCGGAATCTCCAGGCCAAGCTCTTCGACCACCGCTTCGACGTGAAGACGGGCTTCGAGCCGCTCTTCACCGACGCCGACGTGGTCCGGGTCGCGCACTGCCGGGTGCACGAGGAGCGCGTGGAGCACTTCGCCCTGATGCAGGAGAAGGTGTGGAACCCGGCGATGGCCGGGTCTCCCGGCATGCTCCGGGGGATGTTCGGTGACGCGCCCGGGCACGAGTTCCTGGTCCTGTCGATGTGGAAGTCGGCGGCGGAGCACGGCAAGTACCGGGTCGAACGGCTGGAGCGCCTCGGCCTGCGGGCGCAGACCGAGGCGGACGTCGCCGCGATGACGGGCGACGTGGTCCAGCTCGAGCCGGCGTGGACGGTCTGAGGGGCGTCCGTGGTTCGCACGGTCCGAGGGGCGTCTGCCGTTCGCGCGGCCTGAGGGGCGTCTGCCGTTCGCACGGTCCGAGGGGCGCCGCCGTTCGCCTGGCCGGCCGGGGAGGCGGTCGGTGATCAGCCGTCTCGACCGTCCGGGAGCGCCGGGTAGCCGTGCTCGGCCAGGCCCGTCAGCAGGACGGCGGCGCGGACGGCTGCGCAGACGGCGGCGCGGGTGCGGGCGGCGCGCCCGCCGGGGCGCCGGCTGCCGGGAGCGGGGGAGGGGCGGCGGCCGGGCTGGGGCCGGACCTCAGGTCGGGGGCAGTGGCAGGGGGCCGTGGTCGTCGTCTGCCACGACCGTGAACCGCGCCGCAGGTTCACCGGCCGCATACGCCGGATGGACTCCGGACGCCTCCTCGACTGAGCCGTCCGGCAGACGGCCGTCTAGGGTCGTCGCATGGCAAGACCGCGACGCATCGTTCTCGTACGGCACGGAGAGTCCGAGGGCAATGTCGATGACACGGTGTACGAGCGGGAGCCCGACCATGCCCTCCGGCTCACCGCGACCGGATGGCGGCAGGCGGAGGAGACGGGGGAGCGACTGCGGGAGCTGTTCGGGGAGGAGCGGGTCAGCGTCTACGTCTCGCCGTACCGCCGCACCCACGAGACGCTGCGCGCGTTCCGGCTCGACCCCCGTCGCGTCCGGGTCAGGGAGGAGCCCCGGCTGCGCGAGCAGGACTGGGGAAACTGGCAGGAGCGGGAGGACGTGCGCCTCCAGAAAATCTACCGGGACGCCTACGGGCACTTCTTCTACCGCTTCGCCCAGGGCGAGTCGGGGGCCGATGTGTACGACCGGGTCGGCGCCTTCCTGGAGAGCCTCTACCGGAGCTTCGAGGCGCCCGACCACCCTCCCAACGTCCTGCTCGTCACCCACGGGCTGACCATGCGCCTGTTCTGCATGCGCTGGTTCCACTGGACCGTCGCCGAATTCGAGTCCCTGTCCAACCCCGGGAACGCCGAGACCCGGATGCTGCTGCTCGGAGCGGACGGCAAGTACCGGCTCGACCGGCCCTTCGAACGCTGGCATACCCCGGAACCGTACGGCCCCACCGGATAGAGTGGCAGGGCGATGACCGCTGACTCCTCTCTCGACCGGCGCTTCGACCGCGCCCTGGCCAGCCTGCGCGGGCTGGCCGTGGGAGACGCCCTGGGCTCCCAGTACTTCGTCCCCGCCAACTACCCCCTGCTGAAGCGGCACGAGCCGCCGACCGGTCCCTGGCAGTGGACCGACGACACGGAGATGGCCTGCTCGGTCCTCGCCGTGCTCGTCTCCCACGGCCGCATCGACCAGGACGCGCTCGCCCAGTCCTTCGCCCGGCACCACGACTTCGACCGCGGCTACGGCCCCGCCGTCAACCGGATGCTCCGGCTCATCCGCGAGGGAGGGGACTGGCGGCAGCTCGCGGCAGAGCTCTTCAACGGACAGGGCTCGTGGGGCAACGGTGCCGCCATGCGGATCGCGCCGCTCGGCGCCTGGTACGCCGACGATCCCGAACAGGCGACCCATCAGGCCGAGATCTCCGCGTACACGACCCACCAGCACCGCGAGGCCGTGGTCGGGGCGATGGCCGTCGCCGCCGCGGCCGCGCTCGTCGCGGACCCGGCCGGACCGCCGACGCCCGAGGCGCTGCTCGACGGAGTCGTGGCGCTCATCCCGCGCAGCGCGGTCGGGGCCGGGCTGCGCCGGGCCCGCGACATGCTCGACTACGGCGACGCCGGGACGGTCGCGGCGGTCCTCGGCAGCGGCCGGCGCACCAGCGCGCACGACACCGTGCCGTTCGCGCTCTGGTCCGCGGCCCGGTCCCTCGGCGACTTCGAGCGCATGTTCTGGACGACCGCGGGCGTGGGCGGTGACGTGGACACCACCTGCGCCATCGCCGGTGGCGTCGTCGCCGCCGGTTCGGCCGGTGCCCCGCCGGCCGCGTGGCTGGAGCAGACCGAGGAGCTGCCCGACTGGGTGCCCGCCGCGGCCCACTCCTAGGCGTACCACCAGTGGCGCCCGCGCCCCCGGCGCCCTCGGGACCCGGGCGTCGGCAGGACGGGCCGAGTGTCACGGTCCTGCCACAGCTGCGGCCGGGCCGGTTCACCTGGGGGTACCGCGGTTAGAGTCGGCCACTCCCAGCGCTGATCATGACAACAGCGTGCCGACGAGACACCCGGGACCGCCGCCTTCGGCCGTAAGGCCGCGCGGACCGGGCCGGGAGGGGGTCCCGTGACCGACACACCATCCGCAGAGCCGCCGAAGGACAGCCCGCCGCCGCAGGGAGGCGCGTCACCGCAGGGAGGCGCGTCACCGCAGGACGGCGCCGAACCCAGGGCCGCCGTCGGCGACGCCGCGAACGGCAGCGCCGGCGGCGCCTCGAGCGAGCAGGCCGAATCGCCGAAGCCGCCGGCCTCGGCCGCGTCGCCCACCGAGAAGCCGGCCTCGGCCGCGTCGCCCACCGAGGAGCCGGCCGCAGGCGCGTCGCCCACCGAGAAGCCCGCAGCGGCGACGCCCACCACGCCGCCGACCGCGGCCGGGCAGCCGCCCGTAGGACCGGCGGCCACTGCGGCGGCTGCCGCCGGCGGGCCCGCCGGTCCACAGGGCGTGACGTCAGCCGCCGGTCCACAGGGCGTGACGTCAGCCGCCGGGCAGCCCGCCGCCGCGGCGGGCGGGTTCGCCGGGCCGGCCGGTTGGCGACCCGCTCCCGGCGGGAGGGCTCCCGGGCCGTACGGGCCGGGAACCTATCCGCCGTACCAGGCCTGGGGGCCGCCGCGGAAGCCGGCGCCGAGCAAGCTGCGGCCCGCGGAGCCGGCCCGCCCGACCGTCGCGACCCTCTGGGCGATCCTGGCCACCGCGCTGTTCGCCGCGCTCTTCATCGGTGCGGGCGCCGGCGTGAACCTGCTGCTCGTCGCCGTGCCCGCGACCCTCGCCGGCGCCTTCGCCGCCCGTGCGGCCGGCCGCCGGCTGCGCCCCTGGACACTGGTCTGGGCGATCGGCGGCGGGGGCCTGCTCGTCGTACCCGCGCTGAGCGACGCGGGCTGGCCGACCTTCCTCGCGATCGTCGCCGCCCTGGGGCTCACCGGCTACGCCCTGCACGGCGGCCGGGGCTGGCCGAGCATGCTGCTCGGACCGCTCGGCCTCTTCGACTCCGTCGGCACCGGCATGGCGTGGACGTGGCGCGGCGTGCGCGAGCGGGCGAGCGGTTCACAGGGACGCCTGGTGCCGGTGCTGCGGACCCTGCTGATCGCCTTCGGCCTGCTGGTCGTCTTCGGCGCGCTGTTCGCCGGGGCCGACGCCGCCTTCGCCGACCTGCTCGGCTCGCTCATGCCCGACATCTCGCTCGAGCAGGCGCCCTGGCGGGTGCTCTGCTTCCTCCTCGGCCTGTTCGGCGCCCTCGCCGTCGCCCGCACCGGCGCGGCCCCGCTGCGCTGGGACCGGCTGACCTTCAGCCCCGGCCGGGCCCGCGGCCGGTTCGAGTGGGCGCTCCCGCTGATCGTCCTGAACCTGCTCTTCGCGGCCTTCAACGCGATCCAGCTCGCCGTGCTCTTCGGCGGCTACGACAAGGTGCTCCGCGAGACCGGGCTCACCTACTCCGAGTACGCCCGGCAGGGCTTCTGGCAGCTGCTGTGGGCCACGCTGCTCACCCTCGTCGTGATCGGCCTGGCGCTCCGCTGGGCGCCGCGTGACGGCGCCGGCGACCGGCGGCTGGTCCGGTCGGTGCTCGGCACCCTGTGCGTCCTCACCCTGGTCGTGGTCGCCTCGGCCCTGCGCCGGATGGACCTGTACGTGGACGCGTACGGGCTCACCCGGCTGCGGATCTCCGTCCTCACCATGGAGCTCTGGCTCGGCGTGACGATCCTGCTGATCATGGCCGCCGGCATCTGGGGCGCCCGCATGCTGCCCCGGGCCCTCGCGGTGAGCGCCGCCGGGTTCGTCCTCGCCTTCGGCGTGATCCGGCCGGACGCGGTCATCGCGCAGCAGAACGTCGAGCGTTACGAGCGGCTCGACAAGATCGACGTCCGCTATCTGCGGGGCCTGTCGGCCGACGCCGTACCCGCCCTCGACCGGCTGCCCGAGCCGCTGCGCTCCTGCGCCCTCCGGGACGTCGCCGAGCACCTCCAGGAGGAGCCCGAGGAGAGCTGGTACGAGACGAGCCTGTCCGAGGCCCGGGCCAGGGACATCCTGGCCGAGCGGGGCGTGAGCCGCGCGGCCTCGTGCCGCGGCGCCACCCGTGACGAGGACTACGACCCGGACGCGGATCCGTACCCGGACCCGTACGCCCCCTGATCCGCCCGGCCCGGCACAGCGGACGGCGTGCTCCCTTCCCGTACGGGAAGGGAGCACGCCGTCCGCGTGTGTCAGGCGACCGGCCCGGCGGCCTCCGCCCTGCCGCTGAGGGCCTCCAGGTCGCTCTTGCGGACCCGGATGACGGTCACGGCCGTGACGAGCGCGATCAGCGCCATGACGACGGCGGCGGTGAACGCGCTGGATATGCCGGCCGTCAGCACGTCGTGGGACCACGGCGCCGGCAGCTGCTTGTCCTTGAGGAACGCCGCCTGCTGCTCCGGGGTCGCGTGGGCGAGGAAGTCCGGGACCTGCCGCTTGCCCTCGTCCTTGCTCGCCGTGCCGAAGACCGTGACCAGGATCGACAGACCGAGCGAACCGCCCACCTGCTGGGTGGCGTTGAGCAGGCCCGAGGCGGCGCCGGCCTCGTGCTGGGCGACTCCGGAGACCGCGGTCAGCGTGAGCGTCACGAAGTTGAGGCCCATGCCGAAGCCGAAGGTCACCATCGGACCGAGCACGCCGGTCAGATAGGAGCTGTCCGGCCCGATGAAGGTCAGCCAGAACAGGCCGGTCCCGGTGAGCGCCGCGCCCGTCACCATGAACGGCTTCGGGCCGAGGACGGGCAGCAGCCGCTGGGCGAGTCCGGCGCCGACGCCGATCGCGAGCGTGACCGGAAGGAAGGCGAGTCCGGCGCGGATCGGGCTGTAGCCCAGCACGTTCTGCACGAAGAGGACGATGAAGAAGAACATGCCGAACATGGCGGCGGCCAGGCTGAGCATGATCACGTACGTGCCCGAGCGGTTGCGGTCCGCGAACATCCGCAGCGGCGTGATGGGTTCGCGCGCCCGCGACTCGACGACGGCGAAGGCGGCGAGCAGGACCACCGCGGCGATGAACGAGCCGATGGTCAGCGAGTCCTTCCAGCCCTCCTCGGAGGCGCGGATGAAGCCGTACACCAGCGCGGCCATGCCGAGCGTGGAGGAGAGCGCGCCCGCGAGGTCGAAGCGGCCCGGGTGCCGCTCGGACTCGTTGATGAAACGGGGTGTCAGGAAGGCGATGAGCAGGCCGATCGGCACGTTCACGAAGAACACCCAGCGCCAGTCGAGCCACTCGGTGAGCATGCCGCCCGCGAGCAGACCGATCGCGCCGCCACCGGCCGAGACCGCCGCGAAGACGCCGAACGCGCGGTTGCGCTCGGGGCCCTCGGGGAACGTCGTGGTGATCAGGGCGAGCGAGGTGGGCGAGGCGATGGCACCGCCGGCGCCCTGGAGGGCGCGCGCGGCGAGGAGCTGCCACGGCTCCTGCGCGAAGCCGCCCAGCAGGGAGGCGAGGGTGAAGAGCAGGATGCCGGTCAGGAACACCCGGCGACGCCCGAGGATGTCGCCGGCCCGGCCGCCGAGCAGCAGCAGCCCGCCGAAGGTCAGCGTGTACGCGCTGAGCACCCAGGACAGGTCGGTCGTCGAGAAGGAGAGCGCCTCCTGGATGTGCGGAAGCGCGATGTTCACGATCGTGGCGTCCAGAACGACCATCAACTGGCAGGCGGCGATGACGGCGAGGGCGATTCCCGGCCGATTCGGATACCGGGCGGTCCCGGGATCGGTCTGGGTGTCCACCGGCGATGTTGTCACTATGTATCCCCCACGGAAGAATTTAGTGAACGCACTCGTTCACTGTCGTCCACGGTAGTGACTCCCCCTCAAGGAACGCAACCGTTCACTGAGCACCGCCGGACGATCCGATCGATCTCAACAGAGAGGTAGCGATGGGCACTTCGCACTCCGAGGCCGCCGCTCGGCCGCACGGGGCGACGCCGCGGCGGCGCGGTCCGGTACTGGAACGCGCCATTCTGGAAGCCGCTCTCGAGCAGCTCAGCACCGTCGGCTGGAACGGTCTGACCATGGAGGGTGTCGCCGTCGGCGCGCAGACGGGCAAGGCCGCGGTGTACCGCCGGTGGCCGTCCAAAGAAGATCTGGTCGCGGACGCGCTCAGGACGGGGCTCCCCGCCCTCGACGAGACACCGGACCACGGCGGCGTGCGCGAGGACCTGTACGAGCTGTGCCGACGGGTGCGGGCCGCGATGTACTCGAAGCCCGGCTACGCCCTCCGGTCCGTTCTTCACGAATGCGACAACGAGTCGGCCGAACGCTTCCACGAGCTGATCCTCAAGGGAGTGATCGAGCCCTCGCAGCGACTGCTGCGCGAGGTGGTGGGGCGCGGCATCGCCCGGGGCGAGGTGCGTGAGGAGGCCGCCCACGAGGTGGTCTACGACGTGATCCCGGCGATGATGATGTACCGCGCCAAGGTGTGCGGCAGCGAATGGGACGACGCCGAGCTTGCCGAGATGATCGACCTGGTCATGGTGCCCCTGCTGCGGCGGTAGCCGGGCGGGCGGGGCGGCCGGGCGCGGACCGAGGGCGGAGGGAAGGGGCGGCGAAGAGGGCGCGTGGGCGGGGGGTCTTTCGGCCTGGAGTGGATCATCACGTGGAATCCGGGTACCGAGGGAGGTATTCCGCGGCGTAACCTGAGGGCGCCATGCCGTACGAACCACCCACCCACAGTGTCGAGCGCTCGATCCGAGCCACCACCGGCGCCAAGATCATCGCCGGGATCGACGAGGTCGGACGCGGGGCATGGGCCGGTCCCGTCACGGTGTGCGCCGCCGTCACCGGCCTGCGCCGCCCGCCCACCGGACTCACCGACTCCAAGCTGATCACGCCGAAGCGCCGTACGACGCTCGCCGCGGAGCTCGAGCAGTGGGTCACGGCGTACGCGCTGGGCGACGCCTCGCCCGCCGAGATAGACGAGCTCGGGATGACCGCGGCGCTGCGGCTGGCCGCGGTCCGCGCCCTGGAGGGCCTGCCGGTCCGTCCCGACGCCGTGATCCTCGACGGCAAGCACGACTACCTGGGCGGTCCTTGGCAGGTCCGTACGGTGATCAAGGGTGACCAGTCCTGCGTCGCCGTCGCCGCCGCCTCCGTGATCGCCAAGGTCCGGCGCGACGCGCTGATGGCCGAGCTGGAGGCCGAGGCGGAGACATACGTCCCGTACGCCTTCGCGGCCAACGCGGGCTACCCTTCGCCGGTCCACAAGGCGGCGCTGCAGGAGCTCGGGCCCAGCCCGCAGCACCGGCTCTCCTGGGCCTACCTCGACGCGATGCCCCGCTGGCGGCATCTCAAGAAGGTCCGCATCTCCGCCGAGGCGGCCGCACTGGAAAGCGGGGGCCAACTCGGCTTCGACTTCTGACTTCCGGCTTCTGGATTCTCCGGCGGACCCCTAGGGAACCTTCCGGCAGAGCCCTTTCAGCAGCCGGGGCACGCCTGTGTGCCCACCCGCCGGAGCCCCGCGCGACGGCGTTTGATAGACATCCACCCATGCCTCTCATCCCCGAGGAGCCTCAGATTCACGAGAGTGCCCAGGGTCCCCGCGCGACCGCGGCCGCCGGCCGCCCCGTGCCGACCCCTCGACCCGTACCCGGCCCGCGTTCCGCGGCCTCCCCGCGTCCCGGGCGTCCGGGCCCCGGTCCGGCCAGGCCCGCACCGCCGGGGCCGCGCCCGCCCGTTGCCGGAGCGGCCCCCGCCGCCCCGGCGGAGAATCGTTCCGACGAACGGTCCGGCCCGCAGATCCAACTGATCCCCGCCCCCGCCGACGGCGCGATCGACGCCGCCGAGGAGGCCGTGGACCTGCTCCTGGAGTCCGGACGCGCCCCCGGCGACGTCCTCGTGCTCACCACCGGTGAGCAGCACCCGTGGGCGGCGCACGAGCTGTCCTTCGGCGAGGCCGCCTACTGGGCGCAGCAGGACGCCCGCGAGGACGTGTTCTTCGCGGACGCCGCCGCCGTGACCCGGGCCACCGCCCGGCCCGTGGTGGTCGTCGCGGTCAACGGCGGCTCCGACGAGGACGTCGCGCGCCGGCTGCCCGAGGCGCTGACCCGGGCGACCGCTCTGCTGATCGTCTGCGGCGATCCGCAGCGCGTCGACGCCGTGCTCGGCGCCGGCGTCTGATCCCACCGGTCCACACCCCGGCCGCCCGACGGGCGGCCGGGTGGCCGTCCGCCACTGCTGACCGCTCCGGCTCCGGGCGCCCCCGGATCTCCGCTCAGCGGGCGGCGGCCCGCCGCAGGGGCTCGGGGGCACCGCTCGCGATCCGCGGCACCAGCCGGTCGAGCGCGGAGTCCTCGCCCAGCGGCGTCGGGGGCGAGTCGGAACTGGGACTGCGCCCGCCCCGGCCCTCGCCCAGCACCTGCCAGCCGCCCGAGGTCAGCGTGATGTACGCGCCGCAGCGCAGCCCGTGGAGCGTGCAGGCGTCCCGCAGCCCCCACATCCAGGCCCCGTCCTCCTCGGTCCAGCGCTCGTCGCCCTCGCGGCAGTAGAGCAGCACGGCCGTGCGCACGGGCGTCCGCCGGCGCAGGTCGTGCGGCAGGACCCGGCGCAGATGGGCGAGCAGCGCGTTGCGGAACTCCCAGCCGTCCGCCGGAGTGGGCCGACGGAGGAACGAGGCGCTGGCGGCGAGCCGTTCCTCGTGGTCGAGGACGGCCACCACCGCCGTCGAGGGCGTCGGCCTGTGACGGGAGTGCAGGCCGCTGACGACCTCACGGGGACTGCGCAGCAAGGGGATTCCGGCGGCTGCCCACTCGGCCGGTTCGAGCATCCGAGCGAGGCGGCTGGCCGACCCGGACGACGATGCGGCAGGAGCGGATGAGGACGGAGCGAATCCGAGGGTCACGATCCTCCCTTCGGAGACGCGCCCGCTCCGCGGGCAGGGTCGGGTGAGGGCGCACCACGGCACGGTCCAACCGGACCGCGTTCGGGCCGTGCGGGGCGGATTCCCAATTCTTCCTGGCCCGTGCGCGGGCGGCAACGAGCAATTGAGGCCGCTGACTGGAATCATCCGGTATGCCTCTCATATCCCTGCCCAGTTACCTATTCTTCACTCGCCGTTTCATGCCTGGACAGCGAGCACCAGTGGGAACACTCCCTCCGCCCCCGCCCGTCGCAGCAGCCGCGCCGCCACCGCCAACGTCCAGCCGCTGTCGGCGAGATCGTCCACGAGCAGGACCGGTCCTCCCGCCGAGGCCAGACGCTCCGTCAGTCCGGCCGGGACGACCAGCGCCCGCTGCAGACCGACCACCCGCTGCGCGCTGTTCGTCCGCGAGATCCGCAGGTCCTCCGCCTCCGGCGCGTACTCGACCGAGCCGAGCAGCGGCATCCGCCCGATCTCGGCGATCCGGTGGCCGAGCGAGCCCACGAGCCGCGGCTTGCGGTGCGAGGCGACCGTCACCACGCCGGCCGGCCGGGGCGGGGCGTCCGCCGCGCCCGACGCCCAACCCCCGGGCCCCTTCGCCCAGTCGGCGAGCACCCGCACCACCGCCTGCACGACGTCGTCCGGCACCTCCCCGTCCGGAGCGGACTCGGCGAGCATCGGACGCAGGCGGTTGCCCCAGCCGATGTCCGAGAGCCGGCCGAGCGCGCGGCCCGCGTACGCCTGCTCGCCCGCCGGGATACGCCCCTTCAGATCCACGCCGACCGCGGCGAGTCCGGTCGGCCACATCTTGCGCGGCTCCACCTCCACACCGGCCCGGCCCAGCTCGCCGCGGGCGGTGTCGAGCGCCGCGTCCGAGACCTTCGGGTCGAACCTGACGCCCGCGCAGTTGTCACACCGCCCGCACGGGGCCGCCGCCTCGTCGTCCAGCTGACGGCGCAGGAACTCCATCCGGCAGCCGTCCGTCGCCGCGTACTCCCGCATGGCCTGCTGCTCGGCCTCCCGCTGCCGGGCCACCCACGCGTACCGCTCCGTGTCGTAGACCCAGGGCCGCCCCGTGCTCTCCCAGCCGCCCTTGACCCGCTTGACAGCCCCGTCCACGTCGAGGACCTTCAGCATCGTCTCCAGGCGTGTCCTGCGCAGCTCGACCAGCGGTTCGAGAGCGGGCAGCGACAGCGGTCGGCCCGCCTGGGCGAGGACGTCCAGGGTGCGCCGCACCTGCTCCTCCGGCGGGAAGGCCACCGAGGCGAAGTACTGCCAGATCGCCTCGTCCTCCTTGCCGGGCAGCAGAAGCACCTCCGCGTGCTCCACACCGCGCCCGGCCCGCCCCACCTGCTGGTAGTAGGCGATGGGGGAGGAGGGCGAACCGAGGTGCACCACGAAGCCCAGGTCGGGCTTGTCGAAGCCCATGCCGAGCGCCGAGGTCGCGACGAGAGCCTTGACGCGGTTGGCGAGCAGATCGTCCTCGGCCTGCTGCCGGTCGGCGTTCTCCGTCCGGCCCGTGTACGAGGCGACCGCGTACCCGCACTGGCGCAGATGGGCGGTCACCTCCTCGGCCGCCGCCACCGTCAGCGTGTAGACGATCCCCGAGCCGGGCAGCTCGCCGAGGTGGTCGGCCAGCCAGGCCAGCCGGTGCGCCGCGTCCGGCAGCCGCACCACGCCGAGGCTGAGGCTCTCGCGGTCCAGCGGCCCGCGCAGCACCAGCGCGTCCGTGTCCGTGCCGGTCCCCAGCTGCTCGGCGACGTCCGCGGTCACCCGGGCGTTGGCCGTGGCCGTCGTCGCCAGCACCGGCACCCCGCTCGGCAGGTCCGCGAGCATCGTGCGGAGCCGCCGGTAGTCGGGCCGGAAGTCGTGGCCCCAGTCGGAGATGCAATGCGCCTCGTCGACGACGAGCAGCCCCGTCGCCGCCGCGAGGCGCGGCAGCACCTGGTCCCGGAAGTCCGGGTTGTTGAGCCGCTCGGGGCTGACCAGCAGCACGTCGACCTCGCCGGCCGCGACCTCCTGCTGGACGGTGTCCCACTCCTCGGTGTTCGACGAGTTGATCGTGCGGGCGCGGATGCCCGCCCGCGCGGCCGCGTCCACCTGGTTGCGCATCAGCGCGAGCAGCGGCGAGACGATCACGGTCGGACCCGCGCCGCGCTCGCGCAGCAGCGAGGTCGCCACGAAGTACACCGCCGACTTGCCCCAGCCCGTCCGCTGCACGACCAGCGCCCGGCGCCGGTCCGCGACCAGGGCCTCGATGGCGCGCCACTGGTCCTCGCGCAGTCTCGCGGCACCCGTCGGGTCCGAGACGAGACGGGCGAGCACGGCGTCGGCGGCCGCGCGCAGCGCGGCGCGGTCCTCGGGGCGGTCTGCGTTGGTCATGCCTCCATGCAACCCGATCGGTCCGACAATGCGCGAACGAGCCGCGAAGCCTGTGGACAACTTCCCGGGCCGTCCGGCCGGAGTTATCCACAGGGGTTTCGCGATCGGCGGGGCTCGCGGGACCGTCGTGACCATGAACGCGAACCACCACGAATCCCACGCACCGTCCACGAGCCGGCAGATCACCCTGCGCGGACCGGCCGAGCTGGCCGACGCCCTGCCGTTCATGCTCGGCTTCCATCCCAGCGACTCCGTCGTCCTCGTCGCGCTGCACGGCGAGCGCGGACGGTTCGGCGGCCGGGTCAGGGTCGGCATCCCCGGATCACCGCGCGAATGGTCCGCCACCGCCGACCACCTGGCCGAATGCCTCGTCGAGGGCAGCGCCCGGCGCGGCGACCGCCCCGACGCCATCGTCGTCTTCCTCTGCCAGGAACCCGCGCCCGGCGAGACCGGCCGACGGGTGATGGAGCGGCTGCGCCCCTTCGCCCAGCGCCTGCGCACCGCCTGCGGCGCGCTCGACATCCCCGTCCTCGAAGCCCTCTGCATCTCCGACGGCCTCTACTTCTCGTACTGCTGCCCCGACGCCCGCTGCTGCCCGCCCGACGGGACACCGCTCGCCCTCTCCGGTACGTCGGTGATGGCGGCGTCCGCCGCCTACGCCGGCATCCAGGTACGCGGCACGCTCAAGGACATGGAGGCCCGGCTGAAGCCGCAGGGATCGGACGGCGACGCGGTGCAGCGCGCCGCCCTCGACGAGGCCGCCACGGTCGTCGTGCCCCGCCTGCTGGCCACGCCGACGGGCGCCCTGGGGCGGCAGGAGACGCGCGAGACCACCCTGGCCGTCGTCCGCCGCCTCATCGAGCGGTTCTCGCGCCCGGCGGAGCGCCCGGCGACGGACCCGGACGCGGGCCGGAGTGCCGTTCCGGCCGGGCTCGCGGGCCTGGCGAGCGGGGCGGCGACGGGCGCGGCGACGGCCGACGCCCGCGACGACGAGCTCCTCACGCCCGACGAGGCCGCCACGGTCATCCTCGGACTGCAGGACCGCGAGACCCGCGACCGGGCCGCCGAATGGATGGAGGGCCCCGAGGCCCTTCCGGCCCTACGGCTCTGGCGCGCCCTGTCCCGCCGGTGCGTCGCCCCCTACCAGGAATACGCGGCGGCCCCGCTCACCCTCGCCGGCTGGGTGGCCTGGTCCACCGGCGACGAACCCTCCGCCCGAGTCGCCCTCGGTCTCGCCCTGGAGGCCGACCCCGAGTACCTGTTCGCCCGACTGCTCCATCAGGCGTGCAACGAGGGCCTGGACCCGGAGTCCTTGCGCGACTGTCTGCGCAAGGAACGAGACGCCCGCGTCACGGCCGAGCACGCCTCGGGACAGGAGCCGGCCCCCGCCCCCGGCAGCCCGACGGCCGACGTCCAAGACCCTCGCCCGGTCCAAGGCGAACCCCCGGCCCGAACGCGACAGCAGGCCCGCCGGGCCGCCCGCCGCACCGCCCGCCACGCGAGCCTGCGCGCCGCCGGCGCGGGCCGAAGCCCGGCGCGCGTGACGGCCACCCGCCGGCCCGCCGCGGAACCCAGGCCGCCCCGGGCGGCAGCGGCGCGGCGGACGCGGACGCGACGGCGTGGGGCGAGGAGCGGGGAATGAAGGGGCTCGACGCCCCGCCGGGTGTCCGGATGCTGCGGGCCTGGGTGCGGTCGGCCGTGACCCCGCGGGCCGTAGGGGCGTTCAGGTCTGTGGCGGTCCCGCAGGAGCCGTACCGCCGACCCACGGACGGACCCGCGGACCGTCGGTGCCGCACGCACGGGCCCGACGGGGATCGCCCTCGGGGCCGGCGGGGTCGCCCGGACCGCACAGAGAGCGCCGTACTTCCGTCATGGCCCCCAGCCCCACCCAGGCACCCGGACACCCCGCCCGCAACGGAGCTCCGCCCCCGGGGCCGGGAGCCGGGCCCGTTCGCCCCGGTGACCTCCCCGCCGTGCACGACATGTGCGTCGGGGTCGCTCTCCCCGCGCTCTCCGTCAGCCCCCGGCACGGACAGCTCACGGGCTCCGGCCTCGAAGGCGTCTTCCTCGCCGGACGCCGGCTTCTCTCCCGCTGCCTCCTGCGCGTCGCCGGGCGCGAGCCCGTCCCGCTCCGGAGCCGGTCCACCGGCGCGGACCGGGCGGACTTCCTGGGCGTCCTGCGGGTGCCCGGGGACACCGGCCCGGATCCAGGCCTCGTCGTCGAGCGGTCGCGCGAGGCGGACGGGACCGAGCGGATCACCCTGCGCAGCTCCGTCGCCCGCCCGCTGCGGCTCCCGGTGGAGCTCGCTCTGGGAACGGATCTCGGGGAGCTGGGCCCGGTGGCGGCCGGGTGGCCCGCGGCGGAGCTCTCCGCGAGCGTCCACGGCACCGGGCTGCGCTGGACCGCCGCCGACGGCGTGGCCGTCACCGTCTCGGCGGACCCGCCGCCCACTGACGCGCTGGCGACGGCCGGACTCCTCCGGTGGGAGGCCGAACTGGCCCCGGGGGGCTGCTTCGTCCTCACCCTCCGGATCCGTGGCGAGCGGTCCGGGCGGCCGCTCGGCGCGAGCAACGGCCGACCCGGCGGGCATGTCGTTGCCGACGCCGTCGCCGAGGGGGACGATCCGCGCCTCGGCCCCTTGCTCCGGGCCTCCGTCGCCGATCTCCGCGCCCTCCTCCAGCGCGATCCCGCGCACCCCGCCGACGTGCACCTCGCCGCCGGAGTGCCCTGGCGATCGGGACCCGTCACCGCCGAGGCACTCTGGGCCGCTCGCATGGCCCTTCCACTCGGCACCCGGCTCGCCGCGACCACCCTGCGGGCCCTCGCCCGCACCCAACTCGCGGGGGCGGGGACCGAATCGGGGCGGATTCCCGGACCGCTCAGGGACGCCGGCCCGCACCTCCCGCCCCGGTGCACCGGCATCGAGGCGACCCTCGCCTTCCCCGCCGTCCTCGCCGAGGCCCGGCGTTGGGGCCTGCCGGAGCAGGACCTGGCCGACCTGCTCCCCGTCGCCGAACGCTGCCTCGACTGGCTGCGCGGCGCCGTCGACGACAGCGGCTTCGTGCCGGACCCGTGGCCCGCCGGGCCGGCGCGGGCCGAGACCCAGGCGCACGCGCACCGCGCGGCCGTGCTCGGCGCCGATCTCCTCGACGCCTGCGGGCGGCCGGGCGGCGAGGCGTGGCGGGAGTGGGCCCAGGGACTGCGCGAGCGGTTCCGCGGCAGGTTCTGGCTCGACGACCCCTCCGGTGGCCGGCCCGTGCTGGCCCGCACGGCGGACGGCCGGCCGCTGCCCCACCTGGGCGGCTGGGCCGCCCATCTCCTCGACACCGGGCTGACCGCCGCCGGGCACCAGGCGCCGGGACTGCTGCACAAGGCGCAGACGGAGCGCCTGGCCCGGTTGCTCGCGGCCCCGGGGCTCGACTCCGGCTGGGGCCTGCGCGGCCTGGGGGAGAAGGAGCCCGGATACAGCCCGTTCGGGCACCGGTCGGGGGCGGTCCGGGTGCACGAGACGGCGGTCGCCGTCGCGGGGCTCGCCGCGGCGGGGCACGAGAGCGAGGCGGCGGCGCTGCTGCGCGGAGCGCTCGACGCCGCGGAGGCCTTCGAGTACCGGCTGCCCGAGATGTACGCGGGGGAGCGGCGGACGGCCGGCACCGTGCCCGTGCCGCACCCCGCGGCCTGCCGGCCCGCTGCCGTGGCCGCCGCGGCCGGGGTGCAGCTGCTGACCGCCGTGCTCGGCGTCCGGCCCGACGCCCCCGGTCGCACGGTGGCGCTGCGCCCGCTCCGGTCGGCACCGCTCGGCGAGGTGCGCCTGTCGGGGCTGCGGGTCGCGGGCGAGCCGTTCGCGGCGCGGGTGGGCCGGCTCGGGCTCGGCATGGTCGAGGAGGCCGCGCCGGGTCTTCAGCTGGGGCTCTGACCCCGCCTCGGGCGTTTCCGCGGCGGAAAGCGAGTCCGAGCGGAAGAAGAGGGGGACGGGGAGGGGCGGGGCGGGGAAGAAGTGGTGCCGGATCCTTCCGGCAGGCGTGTTTATCGTCAGGAAGACGACTATGATCGCGGGCATGTCTCCCTACGACCCGTCGGCCTTTCCGCCCTTCGCCGTCACCGTCGATCTGGTCGTCCTCACCGTGCGGCGCCACGCCCTGTGCGCCCTGGTCGTGAAACGGGGGGAGGCCCCGTTCCAGGGCCGCTGGGCGCTGCCGGGCGGCTTCGTCCGGGCCGACGAGGACCTCGACACCGCCGCCGCGCGCGAGCTCGTCGAGGAGACCGGGCTCTGCGTCCACGACCCGGGCGATCCGGAGCTCGGAGCCGGCAACGGCGCGCACCTGGAACAGCTGGCGACCTACGGGGCGCCCGACCGCGACCCGCGGATGCGGGTGGTCAGCGTCGCTCACCTCGCCCTCGCACCCGACCTGCCCGCACCCCGGGCCGGCGGCGATGCCAACAGCGCCCGCTGGGCACCCGTCGAGGAGCTGCTCGGGCAGGACGCGGCGGCGGAGGGCGAGCCGCCGGCGCCGCTCGCCTTCGACCACGCCAGGATCCTGGGCGACGGCGTGGAGCGCGCCCGCTCCAAGATCGAGTACTCCTCCCTGGCCACCGCCTTCTGTCCGCCCGAGTTCACGGTCGGCGAGCTCCGCCGGGTCTACGAGGCCGTGTGGGGCGTGGCGCTGGATCCGCGCAACTTCCACCGCAAGGTCACCGGCACGCCCGGCTTCCTCGTACCGGCCGGCGGCACCACGACCCGCCAGGGCGGGCGCCCGGCCCAGCTGTTCCGCGCTGGTGGGGCCACACTGCTGAACCCGCCGATGCTCCGCCCGGAGGTCTGACGGGCGGTCGTCCGGCCGCCCCGAGCCGCCAATCCTGCGCCAAAAGTCCGAAATGTGGCGTTATCTTGCTGGGACAGCCGCCCTGCCGCGGAGCGGTCTCACCTACCCGCGAGAGAAGCGATGCTCCAGGCCATCGGACTCACCAGCACCCCCCGCCGGGATCTTCCGCCCGCCGTGGACGATCTCTCCTTCGAGGCCCGGCCAGGCACCGTCACCGCCCTGCTCGGGCCCGCCGGCGCCGGAAAGACCACCACCCTGCGGCTCATGCTGCAGCTCGAACCGGGCCGTGGCGTCACCTACTTCCGGGGCCGCCCGCTGCACCGCGTCGCCCACCCCGCCCGCGAGGTCGGCGTCCTCCTCGGCGACGTCCCCGGCCACCCCTCCCGCACCCTGCGCAGCCAGCTGCGCATGCTCTGCGCCGCCGCAGGCGTCCCCGGCACCCGCGCCGACGACATGCTCCAGGCGGTGGGGCTCACCGGGATCCACGACCAGCGCATCGGCACCCTGTCCCGTGGCATGGACCGCCGACTGGGCCTCGCCTCCGCCCTGTTGGGCGATCCGCACACCCTCCTCCTCGACGAGCCCGGCGCCGGACTCTCCGTACGCGAGAGCGCCTGGCTCCACGAACTCCTGCGCGCCCACGCCGACGAGGGCGGCACCGTCCTCTACACCACGGCCGATCCCAAGGACGCCGCCCGTAACGCCGACCGGGTCGTCACCCTCGACGGCGGGCGGCTCGCCGCCGACCAGGACGCCGCCGACTTCACCCGCACCCGGCTGCGCCCCCGGGTCGCCGTACGCACTCCGCACGCCGCCCGGCTCGCCGCGGTCCTCGTTCAGGAGGCCCGTGCCGCCCGCCGCCCGGTGGAGGTGGTGACGGAGGGCGGCAACCGCCTCTCGGTGTACGGCAGCGACTGCGCGACCGTCGGCGAGAGCGCCTTCCGCAACGGCGTCCTCATCCACCAACTCGCCGACGAGGTCGGCGCCGCCGGCGACACGGGTGGCGCCGGCGGCTCGGGCGGGCCCGGGAGCGTGGTCGGCACCGGGGGCGCGGGCGGGAGCGGGGACGTGGGCGGTGCGAGGGGCGGCCGTGCGAGGCCCGCCCTCGCGGGCGGTGCGTATCCCCACCTCGCGGGCCGTACGCACCCCACCTTCGCCGACTTCGCCCTCCCCGCTTCCACCGGGCCAGCCTCAACCGGGACAGCCTCCGCCGGGACAGCCTCCGCCGGGACCGCCTCCGCGGCGACTGCCTCCGCCCGGGCCACCCCCTTCGCCCCCTCGACCCCCTCCACCCCCTCGATCCCCTCGATCCCCTCCACCCCCGCTACCCCTGCCACCGCAGCCGCCGAGGTGCCCGTCTCCCGTCACGCAGCCGTGCGCCCGTCCGGCCACCGCCCCGCCGGCCACCGCCCTGCCGGGCACGACCCGGCCGAGGAGTGGCACGGCGACGAGGCGCCGGCCGGGAAGAAGCCGGCTTGGAAGAAGTGGCCCAGGAAGGGGCGGGCCGGTGAGGACTTCGCCGCCGGAGGCACGCCCTCCGGCGGGCGAGCGGTGCCTGAGCGGCCCGTCGCCCGCGCTGCCCGGGCGCGGCGGGCGCCGTGCCGTTCCCCGCTGCGTCCCCTGCGCTACGAGATCCGCAGGCTGCTCGGTGTGCCGTCGACGCCGCTCGTCTTCGTGGGCGTGCTGCTGGTGTCCGTGACGCTCGCCGTGCTGCTCGCGCGCGGTGGGCGCACGCCCTTGCCCGCCCTTCTGGCCGGCTGGCCGGGGATCTCCCCGCTGCCGCCCGCGGCCGTCGGGGCCGGGCTCCTCGGCGCCTTCTCCTTCGGTGAGGAGTACCGCTACCCCGCCCTGACCACCGGGCGCGGCGCCGTCCCCCGCCGTCTCGGCCTGCTGCTCGCCAAGCTCGCGGTCGCCGCGGCCGTCGGGGCGGTCCTCGCGGTGCTGGTCGTCGTGGCCGACCTGGAGGCCCTGCGGCTCGTCTGCGGCGACGAGTTGATCCCCGTACCGGAGAACTGGTCCACGCTGTGTGCCAATTGGTTCGGCCTGGTGGTCGGGTGTGCCTGGGCCGGAGTGCTCGGCGCGGGGGTCTTCCGGGCGGCGGCCGCGGGAGTGGCCGCGGTCCTCGCCGTGCCGGTGCTGTTCGCGCCGCCGCTGCAGCGCGTCCTGGCCGGGGCGCCCCGCCGGTCCGTCACCGGACTTCCGGCCCGCCTCCGCGAGTTCGCCCGCGCCGAGTGGGCGTCCGCCGCCGACCGGTGGCTGCTGGGGGCGCTGAGGGTGGTCGGACAGCCCGTGGGGGTGGCTCTGACCCTGACGTTGACGGTCCTGCTCTGCGCCTATGTGCTCACCGGCCGCCACAGCAGAGCGCGTTGGTGATCATGTTTGGATCGAAAGGTTTCGCTTGGCGGGCAACTGCCTTAAAAAATGCCCTCTATGTCCGATTAATCGTCAATTGTGTAGGGGGTGCCGATCACCCTTTCGTGTGCTTTTCACCAAAGACCTCAAGGGGCACGAGAGCCACGCCGACAAAGGATGCGTGAGTACCCTTGCGCACACGATGATGACCCCCGCCCGCCCCGTCGAGTCCGGCCTCGGCGCCCCGGGCGACCTCGACCGCTACCCCTACGCGGAGGCGCCCGGAGCCGACCGCGTCGGTCCGCCCGTCTGGGAGGCGACGGAAGACCTCGGCCGGGTCGGCCGCAGGACCGCCGGCAGTCGCGGCCGCGGTCTGCACGGACAGCTCGTCCAGCAGCTCGGCCAGATGATCGTCTCCGGCGACCTCGGCGCCGACCGCCCCCTCGTCCCCGAGGAGATCGGCCAGCGCTTCGAGGTCTCGCGCACCGTCGTCCGCGAGTCGCTGCGGGTGCTCGAGGCCAAGGGTCTGGTCAGCGCCCGCCCCAACGTCGGCACCCGGGTCCGGCCGGTCAGCGACTGGAACCTGCTCGACCCCGACATCATCGAGTGGCGCGCCTTCGGCCCACAGCGCGACGACCAGCGTCGTGAGCTCAACGAGCTGCGCTGGACCATCGAGCCCCTCGCCGCTCGGCTCGCCGCCGGACACGGCCGTGAGGACATCCAGCAGCGCCTCTCCGACATGGTCGAGATCATGGGCCACGCGTACGCGCAGGGCGACGGCATCACCTTCTCCCGCGCCGACGCCGAGTTCCACGCCCTCCTCATCCAGCTCGCCGGCAACCGCATGCTGGAGCACCTCTCCGGCATCGTCACCGCGGCCCTCCAGGTGTCCGGGGCGCCCGCCACCGGCTGCGACCGGCCGAACGAGAGCTGCCTCGCCCACCACGCCCGGATCGTCGACGCACTCGCCGCCGGGGACGCCACCGCCGCCGAGTCGGCCATGCGCCAGCTGCTGACCGTCCACCCCGAGGTGGAGCGCGTCGTTCCGGCTCCCCGCGAGCACTGATCCCCCCGTCGTGGCCAGGAGCGCCGTCACACCCGCGCCGCGTGCCGCCGGACCCGAGCGGCACCCGGGGGCGGGAAACCGCCCCCGGGTGCGCCCGGGTCTGGCGGCGCGAAGGTGCGACCGTGGAAGGTGGGACCGGAATCGGCCGGTCCGAACCCCTTGATTGTGTCGCGTTCCGGAGGTTTCATGGTGGATTCGTCGCAAATGAGGTGTGACTCGGGCCACGCGGATCGGGCGTAACACTCCTCGAAGCCGCGCGATGACCTAAGAGGTGACAGCCGAGGAAGGAATACAGCAGCCGCTCAGGGCGCTGTGCAGTTCCCCGGTCCAGCCCGCGCCGTCGGCACACTCCTGGCCGTCGGTCGTCGGCTCCAGCCTGATCCAGGGCGGGGCCGGAAGCCGTTTTCCATCGTTCCGAGAGGTTGTTCGTGTCGGCCAGCACATCCCGTACGCTCCCGCCGGAGATCGCCGAGTCCGAGTCTGTGATGGCGCTCATCGAGCGGGGAAAGGCTGATGGGCAGATCGCCGGCGATGACGTGCGTCGGGCCTTCGAGGCTGACCAGATTCCGCCAACCCAGTGGAAGAATGTTCTGCGCAGCCTCAATCAGATCCTCGAGGAAGAGGGTGTGACGCTGATGGTCAGTGCAGCGGAGTCGCCGAAGCGCGCCCGCAAGAGCGTCGCAGCGAAGAGCCCGGCCAAGCGCACCGCCACCAAGACCGTCACCGCCAGGACGACCGTGACGAAGACCGTCTCGGCCGCCACCGCGGCCCCGGCGGCCGAGAGCGCGGACCCGGCCGACGAGGCCGGAGCCCCGGCCAAGAAGGCCGCGGCGAAGAAGACCGTCGCCAAGAAGACGGTGGCCAAGAAGACCGTCGCCAAGAAGACGGCGGCCAAGAAGACCACGGCCAAGAAGGGCGAGGACGACGAGCTGCTCGAGGGCGAGGAGCTGCTCGAGGACGTCGCGCCCGGCAAGGACGACGAAGAGGCCGAGGGCGAGAGCAAGGGCTTCGTCCTGTCCGACGAGGACGAGGACGACGCACCGGCGCAGCAGGTCGCCGTCGCCGGTGCCACCGCGGACCCGGTCAAGGACTACCTGAAGCAGATCGGCAAGGTCCCGCTGCTCAACGCCGAGCAGGAGGTCGAGCTCGCCAAGCGCATCGAGGCCGGTCTGTTCGCCGAGGACAAGCTGGCGAACTCCGACAAGCTGGCGCCGAAGCTCAAGCGCGAGCTGGAGATCATCGCCGAGGACGGCCGCCGCGCCAAGAACCACCTCCTGGAGGCCAACCTCCGTCTGGTGGTCTCGCTGGCCAAGCGCTACACCGGCCGCGGCATGCTCTTCCTGGACCTGATCCAGGAAGGCAACCTGGGTCTGATCCGCGCCGTCGAGAAGTTCGACTACACCAAGGGCTACAAGTTCTCCACGTACGCCACCTGGTGGATCCGTCAGGCGATCACCCGCGCCATGGCCGACCAGGCCCGCACCATCCGTATCCCGGTGCACATGGTCGAGGTCATCAACAAGCTCGCCCGTGTGCAGCGCCAGATGCTCCAGGACCTGGGCCGCGAGCCCACCCCGGAGGAGCTGGCGAAGGAGCTCGACATGACCCCGGAGAAGGTCATCGAGGTCCAGAAGTACGGCCGTGAGCCGATCTCGCTGCACACCCCGCTGGGCGAGGACGGCGACAGCGAGTTCGGTGACCTCATCGAGGACTCCGAGGCGGTCGTCCCGGCCGACGCGGTCAGCTTCACGCTTCTGCAGGAGCAGCTGCACTCCGTCCTCGACACGCTCTCCGAGCGTGAGGCCGGCGTCGTCTCCATGCGCTTCGGCCTCACCGACGGTCAGCCGAAGACCCTCGACGAGATCGGCAAGGTCTACGGCGTGACGCGTGAGCGCATCCGTCAGATCGAGTCGAAGACCATGTCGAAGCTGCGTCACCCGTCGCGTTCGCAGGTGCTGCGCGACTACCTCGACTGATACGGGACCCGCTCAGGGACTCGTCCGGCCGAGGGCCCGTACGACGAACGAAGGGCCCGGTTCCCCGCGTGGGGAGCCGGGCCCTTCGGCGTGCGCGCGGGTGCACGGCGGGCGCGCCTGGACGACGCTGGGTGAACCGACATCACCGGAGAGTCAGGAGGCTCCATGCGTCGTCCCATCGCCCGAGCAATGACCGGTGCCCTGGGCCTGATCGCGGCGGCCGTGGCACCGCTCGCCGCCTCGGCCCCCGCGTCCGCCGACAGCGTCGTGGTCGGCGGGCAGCCGACCCGCATCACCGAGGCCCCCTGGGTCGTCGCGCTGTCCAGTCGTGACCGGTTCGGGGGTATGCGGGCAGGGCAGTTCTGCGGAGGGGTGGTCGTGGCCCCGACGAAGGTCCTCACGGCGGCCCACTGCCTGGGCCGTGACGTGCTGGGCGGAGAGCCGTGGCAGCTCTCCGACTTCACGGTGATCGCGGGACGCACGTCCTTGCGCGGACACGGCGGCCAGGAGGTCAGGGTCGGCGACACCTGGGTGAACCCGGGCTACGACCCGAGGAGCAACTCCGGCGATCTGGCGGTGCTCACGCTCGAGAAGGCGCTGCCGACGTCGTACGTGATCGCCGTGGCCGGCCCGAAGGACCCGGCGACGAGGGCCGGGACGCCGGCGACCGTGTACGGGTGGGGGGACATGACCGGCAACGGCTCCTACGCGATGTCCCTGCGCTCGGCCCAGGTGCAGGTGCTGCCGGACAGCGCCTGCGAGCGGGCGTACCCGGGCGGCTTGGGCGTCTCGTACCGCGGCGAGGACATGCTCTGCGCCGGGGATCCGAACGGCGGCCGGGACGCGTGCCAGGGGGACAGCGGGGGCCCGCTGGTGGCGCGGGGGCGGCTGATCGGCCTCGTCTCCTGGGGGAGCGGGTGCGGTCAGGCCGAGAACCCGGGGGTCTACACCCGGGTGTCGGCAGTGCTGCCACAACGCTTCTGACTGTCCGTCGTCACGTCGTGACGGTACGAGAACGGGCGGCCACCCCCCTTGAACGGCGGGAGTGGCCGCCCGTCGGCCGGTCGTCAGGGACCGGCACTTCGCTCGTCGTGGATGCGAGGCGTCAGTGCTCGTCGCCCATGGTGCGCGCCGGCACGTCGGTGAGCCGGTCGGTCTCGTCCTGTATCTCTGCGGCGATCTTCTTGAGTTCCGGCTCGAACTTGCGCCCGTGGTGGGCGCAGAAGAGCAAGTCACCGCCGCTGACAAGGACGACACGCAGGTAAGCCTGGGCGCCGCATCGGTCGCAGCGGTCAGCGGCCGTCAGGGGGCTCGCGGGGGTCAGAACAGTAGTCACGTCGCCTCTTCTCTAGCTCGACGAGCTGTCGTACCAGGGTCAACATCCAACCAGGCCGAAAACGTTCCCGCTCGTGCCTTTTCCTCGAAAGTTCTTCAAGGTGGCTGTCTGCTGCCGGTTGGCGGCGAATGAGCCGTATTGCTTCGCTCTACGGGTTTCGCATTGCTGTGTGTGGTCGTGTCCCTCCGGCGGGTTGCCGGTTGTTCATGAGGACGTGCCCGAACCCTAAATGGTTCATGCCTGGAAGGGAACGTGATGTTCGCGTCACCCCATCGAGGGATCGAACATCCATGCGACCCTGGACTAGCATGAGGAATCAAGAGGGTGGCGTGACAACGGCTCTACCAGGCATCGGTACCCTCTGACCGGTGACCGACGCCGGGCCTTACCCACCGGGCCAGATTTCAAATTCAGCGAGGAGCGAACCGCGTGACCGCCGAGAAGTCCGTGCCGTCCAGTGCGCTGCTGACCGCAGACCGTGACGGTTCCAACTACACCGCTCGGCATCTGCTCGTCCTCGAAGGGCTCGAAGCGGTTCGCAAGCGTCCGGGTATGTACATCGGGTCCACGGACAGCCGTGGTCTGATGCACTGCCTCTGGGAGATCATCGACAACTCCGTCGACGAGGCCCTCGGCGGCTACTGCGACCACATCGACGTCATCCTCCACGACGACGGCTCGGTCGAGGTCCGGGACAACGGCCGTGGCATCCCCGTGGACGTCGAGCCGAAGACCGGCCTCTCCGGTGTCGAGGTCGTCATGACCAAGCTGCACGCCGGCGGAAAGTTCGGCGGCGGCTCCTACGCGGCCTCCGGCGGTCTGCACGGTGTGGGTGCCTCCGTGGTGAACGCGCTCTCCGCCCGCCTCGACGTCGAGGTCGACCGCAACGGCGCGACGCACGCGATCAGCTTCCGCCGCGGCGTGCCGGGCATCTTCACCGAGCAGGGCCCCGACAGCCCCTTCGACCCCTCGGGCGGCCTCCTCAAGGGCAAGCGCGTCCCCAAGACCCGCACGGGCACCCGGGTGCGCTACTGGGCGGACCGGCAGATCTTCCTCAAGGACGCCAAGCTCTCCCTGGAGACGCTGCACCAGCGCGCCCGCCAGACCGCCTTCCTCGTCCCCGGCCTCACCATCGTCGTCCGTGACGAGCGCGACCTGGACGGGATCGGCAAGAGCGAGGAGACGTTCCGCTTCGACGGCGGCATCAGCGAGTTCTGCGAGTTCCTCGCCCAGGACAAGGCCGTCTGCGACGTGCTGCGCCTCACCGGCCAGGGCACCTTCAAGGAGACCGTCCCGGTCCTCGACGACCGCGGCCACATGACCCCGACCGAGGTCACCCGCGAGCTCGGCGTCGACGTCGCCCTGCGCTGGGGCACCGGCTACGACACCACCGTCCGGTCCTTCGTCAACATCATCGCCACGCCCAAGGGCGGCACCCACGTCTCCGGCTTCGAGCAGGCGATCACCAAGACGGTCAACGAGGTCCTGCGCGCCGGCAAGATGCTGCGCGTCGCCGAGGACGACATCGTCAAGGACGACGCCCTCGAAGGCATGACCGCCGTCGTCACCGTGCGCCTCGCCGAGCCGCAGTTCGAGGGCCAGACCAAGGAGGTGCTCGGCACCTCGGCGGCCCGCCGGATCGTGGCCAACGTGGTGAGCAAGGAACTCAAGGCGTTCCTGACCTCCACCAAGCGTGACGCCAAGGCCCAGGCCCGCGCCGTCCTGGAGAAGGCCGTCGCCGCGGCCCGTACCCGGATCGCGGCCCGCCAGCACAAGGAGGCGCAGCGCAGGAAGACCGCCCTGGAGTCCTCCTCGCTGCCGGCCAAGCTGGCCGACTGCCGCAGCGACGACGTCGAGCGCAGCGAGCTCTTCATCGTCGAGGGAGACTCCGCGCTCGGCACCGCCAAGCTCGCCCGCAACAGCGAGTTCCAGGCCCTGCTGCCGATCCGGGGCAAGATCCTCAACGTCCAGAAGTCCTCCGTCTCGGACATGCTCAAGAACGCCGAGTGCGGAGCGATCATCCAGGTCATAGGGGCTGGCTCGGGCCGCACCTTCGACATCGACGCCGCCCGGTACGGGAAGGTCATCATGATGACCGACGCCGACGTCGACGGCTCCCACATCCGCACCCTGCTGCTGACCCTGTTCCAGCGCTACATGCGGCCCATGGTCGAGCAGGGACGCGTCTTCGCCGCCGTGCCGCCGCTGCACCGCATCGAGCTGGTCCAGCCCAAGAAGGGCCAGGACAAGTACGTCTACACGTACTCGGACAACGAGCTGCGCCAGACCCTGCTCGAGTTCCAGCGCAAGGGGGTCCGCTACAAGGACTCCATCCAGCGCTACAAGGGCCTCGGTGAGATGGACGCCGACCAGCTGGCGGAGACCACCATGGACCCGCGCCACCGCACCCTGCGCCGGATCAACATCGGCGACCTGGAGGCGGCCGAGCAGGTCTTCGACCTGCTGATGGGCAACGACGTGGCGCCCCGCAAGGAGTTCATCACCAGCTCCGCGGCGACCCTCGACCGCTCGCGCATCGACGCCTGACGCCCGACCGACGCCCGACGCCCGACCGACACCTGAGGCCCGACGCCTGACGTCGGCGCCCGGACCCGCGCCCCCGGCACCCCCGTGCGTGCCCGGCGGGCGCGGCCACCGGCGCCCACGCCCCGGCGCCCACGCCGGCACATGACCGACCCGCCCTGACCGGCCCGCCCGATACGACTGTCGGACGGGCCGGTCAGGCATGTCGGGGGCGGCATCACACAATGGGGTGAAGAGAGGCGGGAGAAGAGTCCGGGATCTTCCCGCTCTGTCCATCCTTGGGCACGCGGCCGAAACGGTTCGCTGACAAGGAGAGTTCACCGGTGGAGAAGCAGGAAGGGCGCGACCCCGCGGCGGTGCGGATCGACGATCCCTGGTACGACGAGCTGGCGGCGGGCTGGGGCGAGCACGAAGCGGGCGGTCCCGAGGACCCCGCCGCGACGCCGGGCGCCCTGCCCCGGCAGCCGAGCGCGCCGACCACCGCCGACATCTACCTGGAGGTCCAGCGCAGCCCCGCCTTCCAGGAGGTGCGCGGCCGCTACCGCCGGTTCGTCTTCCCGGCCGCCGCCGCCTTCCTCCTCTGGTACCTGGCGTACGTGGTCGCCGCGACCGCCGCGCCCGGCCTCATGGCCCGCCCCGTCGCCGGAGCGGTCAACGTCGCCATGGTCGCCGGACTCGCCCAGTTCGCCACCACCTTCCTGCTGACCTGGGCCTACGCCCGGCACGCCCGGCTGCGCCGGGACCGGGCCGCCCTCGAACTGCGCTGGGACACCCAGGAGATGACCCGGGGGGTGCGGCCGTGAGCGAGAACCACCAGACCCTGGCGCTGCTGCTGTTCAGCGCGTTCATCGCGGTCACCCTGGGGATCACCACCTGGGTCAGCCGTAACCGGCGCGGCTCCGCCGAGGAGTTCTACGCCGGCGGCCGCCTGTTCTCGCCCCTGGAGAACGGCTTCGCCATCGCCGGCGACTACATGTCCGCCGCCTCCTTCCTCGGCATCTCCGGCCTCATCGCGCTGTTCGGCTACGACGGGATGCTGTACTCGGTCGGCTTCCTCGTCGCCTGGCTCGTGGTGCTCCTGCTGGTCGCCGAACTCGTCCGCAACTGCGGCCGGTTCACCCTCGCCGACGTGGTCGCCTCCCGGATGGCCGAGCGCCCGGTCCGCATCGCGGCCGGCGCCTCCTCCGTCACCGTCTCCGTGCTGTACCTGGTGGCCCAGATGGTGGGTGCCGGAAGCCTCGTGGCCCTGCTGCTCGGCGGCACCAGCGACGCGGCCCGCTCCTGGACGGTGATCGGCGTCGGGGCGCTCATGGTCGTGTACGTGACGCTCGGCGGCATGCGGGCCACCACCTGGATCCAGATCGTCAAGGCCGTGCTCCTCATGGCGGGCACGATCGCCCTCACGGTGCTCGTCCTGGTCCGCTTCCACGGCGACGTCGACCAGCTGCTCACCGCCGCCGCCGAACGCAGCGGACACGGCCGGGACTTCCTCGCCCCAGGACTGCGCTACGGCGGCGACTGGGCCGCCCGCCTGGACTTCGTCAGCCTCGGGATCGCCCTCGTCCTCGGCACCGCCGGACTCCCGCACATCCTGTCCCGCTTCTACACCGTGCCCACGGCGCGCGCCGCCCGCCGTTCCGTCGTCTGGGCCATCGGCCTCATCGGCAGCTTCTACCTGATGACGATCGTGCTCGGTTTCGGCGCCGCCGCCCTCGTCGGGCCCGATGCCGTCCGCGCCTCCAACGCCGCGGGCAACACCGCCGTACCGCTGCTCGCCCTCGACCTCGGCGGCGGCGCGGGATCCACCGGCGGCACCGTGCTCTTCGCGGTGGTCGCCGCCGTGGCCTTCGCCACCATCCTGGCCGTCGTCGCCGGCATCACCCTCGCCTCCTCGGCGTCCGTCGCGCACGACCTCTACGCCTCGCTGTGCCGCCGGCACGCGCGGCAGGTCAGCGAGGTCACCGTCGCCCGGTGCGCCGCCGCCGGGATCGGGGTCGCCGCGATCGGGCTCGGGCTGCTCGCCCGCGACCTCAACGTGGCCTTCCTCGTGGGCCTCGCCTTCGCCGTCGCCGCCTCCGCGAACCTGCCCGTGCTGCTCTACTCGCTGTTCTGGCGCAGGTTCACCACCCGCGGCGCGGTCTGGTCGGTGTACGGAGGGCTGATCCCCGCGGTGCTGCTCGTGGTGGTCTCGCCCGTCGTCTCCGGCAGCCCCGAGTCGCTCTTCCCGGGAGCCGACCTCCAGCTCTTCCCGCTGCAGAACCCCGGCGTGGTCTCCATCCCGCTGGGCTTCCTCGCGGGCTGGCTCGGCACCGTCACCTCGAGCGAGCCGCCGGACGAGGCCCGGCACGCCGAGACCGAGGTCCGGGCGCTCACCGGCGCCGGGGCCGTCTGAGCACGCTCAGCGCGCCGCCGAGGCGGCCCAGACGTACCGGTGCTCGGGGCGGCCCGTCTCGCCGTACTTCAGCGAGAGCCGCACCCGGGCGGTGCGCTCCAGGAGCTTGAGATAGCGCTGGGCGGTCTGCCGGCTCACCCCGGCGCGCTCCGCGATCTCCTGCGCCGACAGCGGCCCGTCCGCCGCGAGCAGTACCTGCCGCACCAGCTCGGCCGTCGTGGGGGAGTGGCCCTTCGGCAGCTCGGGCTCGACCGCGCCCGCCGACAGCGCCGCGAAGATCCGGTCCACCTCGGCCTGTTCCGCCTCGCCGCCGCCGTCCAGGGTGCGCCGCAGCTCCGCGTACGCCTCCAGCTTGGCCCGCAGGCCCGCGAAGCTGAACGGCTTCACCAGGTACTGCAGCGCTCCGTGGCGCATCGCCGCCTGGACGGTGGCCACGTCACGGGCCGCGGTCACCATGATCACGTCGCACGGCCGGCCGAGGGCGCGCAGCTCGCGGACGACCGCGAGCCCGTTGCCGTCCGGCAGGTAGTGGTCGAGCAGGATCAGCTCCACCGGGGTATCGGCCTCGGCGAGTTCGGCGCTGCGGGCCAGCGCCTCGGCCGCCGAGTGGGCGATGCCGACCACCCGGAAGCCGGGCACCTTGGCCACGTAGGCGGCGTTGATCCGCGCCACCCGCTCGTCGTCGTCGACGACGAGGACACCGATCGCCGCCGGGTCCGCGGTCATCGCTCCTCCCCGGCCGGGGCGGGCACCGGCGATCCGTCGGTGCCGGGTCCGGCGTCCGCCAGTGCCTCCGGCAGGACCACGGTGAACGCGGCGCCCCCGTCCGCGCCGGTGGCGACCCGGGCGCTGCCGCCGCGGCGCTCCGCGAGGCGGCGCACCAGGGCGAGGCCCAGACCGCGCTTGCCGTGCGCCGGAGGTTCCTTGGTGCTCCAGCCCTCGGTGAAGATCAGCTCGCGCCGCTCGTCGGGCACACCGGGGCCGCTGTCCGCCACCCGCAGCACGACCGTCCGGCCCTCGGCCCGCAGATCCACCTCCACGCGCGCGTGGCGGCTGCCGGAGGCGGCGTCCAGGGCGTTGTCGACGAGATTGCCGACGACGGTGACCAGCTCGCGGGGGTCGACGAGCCGGTCCGGGAGGAGCGAGCCGGCCGCCATGCGCAGCGAGACGCCCCGCTCGGCGGCGACGGCGGCCTTGCCGACGAGGAGCGCGGCGAGCAGCGGGTCGTGGACCTTCTCGGTGACCTGCTCGGCCGTGGCGCGGTGCACGCCGACCACCTCGGTGACGAAGTCGGCCGCCTCGTCGTACATCTCCAGTTCGAGCAGCCCGAGCAGGGTGTGCATCCGGTTGGCGTGCTCGTGGTCCTGGGCGCGCAGCGCGTCGATCAGGCCGCGCGTCGAGTCCAGCTCGCGGCCGAGCCGCTCCAGCTCGGTGCGGTCGCGGAGGGTGGCGACGGCGCCGCCGTCGTCCGTGGGCATCCGGTTGGCGATCAGCACCCGGCTGCCGCGCACGGTGACGAGGTCCTCGCCGGTGGCCCGGCCCGCGAGCACATCGGCCGTACGGCCCTCGCCCAGCACGTCCTCCAGCGGGCGTCCGGTGGCCTCGGGGCCGAGCCCGAGGAGTCGCTGCGCCTCGTCGTTCATCAGCCGGATCCGGCCGGTCCGGTCGAGGGCCACGACGCCCTCGCGGATGCCGTGCAGCATCGCCTCCCGCTCGGCGAGCAGCGCCGAGATGTCGGAGAAGGCCAGGTCGTGGGTCTGCCGCTGGAGCCGGCGCGAGATCAGGTACGCGGCGAGCGCGCCCGCCGCCAGGGCGCCGCCGGCGTACCGGAGGAGGCCGGGGATGGCGGCCACGAGCCGGTCGCGGACGCTGTCGTACTCGATGCCGACCGAGACCGCGCCGACGATCTCGCCCCGGGAGTCCCGCAGCGGCGCCTTGCCCCGGGCCGAACGCCCGAGAGTGCCGCTGTCGATCTCCATGACCGCGTAGCCCGCGAGCACGTCGCTCGGATCGGTGGAGACCACCCTGCCGATCCGCTCCGGGTCGGTGTGCGACCAGCGGACCCCGTGGGTGTCCATCACGACCACGTACTCGGCGCCGGTCGAGCGCCGGATGCGCTCCGCCTCCGCCTGCACGGGCCCCTGGGCGGACGGCCGGGTCGTCGCCACCTCGGCGGCGACCCGCGGCGAGGCCGTGGTCTGGGCGATGGCGAGGGCACGGCGCATCGCCTGGTCGTCGAGCTGGGCGCTGAGCGGGGCCAGGAACAGGCCGGTCGCGAGCACCGTCACACCGGTCGCGATGGCCAGCTGCATCAGCAGGACCTGCGAGAACACCCGCCTGGGCCACCCGAACCTGCGCCGGCGGCCGGGCGGCCGCGCGGAGGGGCTCGATCCGGGGCTCATGACGGAAAAGGTACGGGGACGAGGAGGCCGACCGGAAATACCGCTTCCGCCCCGAGGGGACCGGCGCTGCCCGGATCCGCGCCGGGGCCTGCCTATCCTGAAGCCTTCGCGGCCGCGGGACCGACCGCGGACACCACCCGTACGCACCGACGGTCCGGAGGCATGACCCTTGACCAGCCAGCAGATCCCCGTCGTCGTCCTGGCCGGGTTTCTCGGGGCGGGGAAGACCACCCTGCTCAACCATCTGCTGCGCAGCGCGCGCGGGACGCGGATCGGGGTCATGGTCAACGACTTCGGTGACATCGGCATCGACGCGATGACGGTGGCCGGCCAGGTCGGCTCCACCGTCTCGCTGGGAAACGGCTGCCTGTGCTGCGCGGTGGACGCGAGCGAGCTCGACGAGTACCTGGAGGTGCTGACCCGCCCCGAGCTCCGGCTGGACGTGATCGTGATCGAGGCGAGCGGCCTCGCCGAGCCGCAGGAGCTCGTCCGCATGGTCCTGGCCAGCGACAACGAGCGGATCGTCTACGGCGGTCTGGTCGAGGTGGTGGACTCGGCCGAGTTCGCCGCGACCCGCGCCCGCCACCCGGAGACCGACCGCCATCTCGCGGTCGCCGACCTCGTCGTCGTCAACAAGGCCGACCGGGTGCCGCCGGAGGAGCTCCGCACCGTACGGAAGACGGTCGCCGGGATCGCCCCGCGGGCGGCGGTGGTCGAGGCGGCGCACGGGCGGATCGACCCGGAGCTGCTCTTCGACCGGGTCGTGCCCGAGGACGAGATCGCGGGCCAGATGTCGATCGAGGACATCCTGTACGGCCCCGAGGACGACGCGCACGCCCACCCGCACGCGGCCTACGAGACGGTCTCGCTGACGTCCGCGACCCCGCTGCACCCGCGCCGGCTGATGGCCTTCCTCGACTCCCGGCCCGAGGGCCTCTACCGGATCAAGGGCTTCGTCGACTTCGGCGCCGCCGACCCGGCCAACCGCTATCTCGTCCACGCGGTCGGCCGTTTCCTGCGCTTCTACCCGGAGCCGTGGCCGGCCGGCGAGGAGCGTCTCACCCAGCTCGTCCTCATCGGCTCCGGGGTGGACGCGGCGGCGCTCCGCAAGCAGCTGGCCGCCTGCGAGCTCGACGGCCCCCAGGACGTGCCGGACGAGCCCAGCATGTGGGGCGTCCTTCGCTATGTGACGGGCAACGAGGACGAGCCGGAGACGGCCGAGCCGAACGTGACCGGCGACGAGGACGAGACGGGGGCCGCCGAGCCGCCCTGGGCGGGCTGACGCCCGTCCGAGCCTGGGACCTCGGGCAGGGTGTGCACTCTCGGCATGGGTCCAGGCCGGCCGGGCCGACCGGGCCGGACATCCCCCCGCGGAGCGGTCCGCCTCGGCCGGGCGGCGGAGACGGGCATCGACCCCGGGGCTAGGCCAGGACCGCGCCGACGGCGGCCAGGTAGTCGTCGACGCCGTCCGGGGTCGCGCCGGCCCAGCCCACGTAGCCGTCCGGGCGTATCAGGAAGAGGCCCGTGCCGTATGACTCGTACGCGTCGAGGCGGGCCGTGCGCACGTGCCCCGAGGCCGGTGCCGGGAGCGGGACGCCGACCGCGAGCAGGGTGAAGTGCGGTCCCCGGAAGACGTCGAAGAGGCGCGCCTCGCCGTACGGTCCGTCCGGTGCGCGGTCGCCCGCGCGCAGCGCGTCCTCGGCGAGTCCGTCGCGGGTCTCCACGGCGAGCGTCGAGTCGCGGTATCCGAGCGTGAGCTGCTGGACCT
This sequence comes from Streptomyces sp. NPDC053431, assembly GCF_044544925.1. NCBI lineage: Bacteria > Bacillati > Actinomycetota > Actinomycetes > Kitasatosporales > Streptomycetaceae > Streptomyces > Streptomyces sp. NPDC053431. The sequence continues at coordinate 110,149 of NZ_JBITXX010000010.1, forward strand.
CCTCGCCGCGCTGGGCGCCCCCGCCCTCCGAGCTCGCCCGGTGGAGACGGGTGCTGATGCCGAGGACGTCGGCGGCGACGGGCATCCGCTCGGCCTCGTACGAGTCGAGCAGGGCCGCCGGAGCGCCGTGCCGCAGCACCTGTCCGAGCTTCCAGCCCAGGTTGTAGGCGTCCTGGACGCTGGTGTTGAGGCCCTGACCGCCGGCCGGGGAGTGCACATGGGCCGCGTCGCCCGCCAGGAAGACCCGGCCCGCGCGGAACCGGTCGGCCATCGCCGCGCGGGCGCGGAAGTCCGAGGCCCAGAGCACCTCGACGACGTCGGCCCCGGTCAGCGGGGTGCGGGTGGTGAGGAGCGTGCGCACCGCCTCGGGAGCGGTGTCCACGGCCGCCGTCCCGTCCTCGAAGCCGGCGATGAGCTGGAACCGGTCGCCCCCGGGCAGCGGGCACAGCGCCACGGCGCCGCCCGGGGCCTTGAGCCAGATGTGCCAGTTGCCCCGGTCGACGATCGCGTCGGGGGAGAGGCGGACGTCCGCGACGAGCATCGGACGGGGATCCACGGTCTCGCCCGTCATCCCGATGCCGAGCGCCTTGCGGATCGTGGAGCGCCCGCCGTCGGCCGCCACCAGATAGGCGGCGCGCAGCGTCTCACCGGTGGAGAGATCCGCCTCGACGCCGTCCTCGGACCGGCGGAGCCCGGTGAGGGCGGTGCCGAACCGGACGTCGCCGCCGAGCTCGGTGAGCCGCTCGTGCAGCAGCTCCTGGGTGCGGAACTGCGGGATGAGCAGCGTGTTCGCGTACGGAACCTGCTCCGTGGGCTGCGAGCGCGCCAGCATGTCCCACTCGGCGAGGCGCTCGGCGCCCTCCCAGCCGAGCATCCGCGGATAGAGCGAGCCCGCCTCCTGGACGGCGGGCAGCACGCCGAGGTCGTCGAGGACCTCCAGGCTCCGCGGCTGCAGGCCCTTGCCCCGCGAGCCGGGGAACAGCCCCTCGCCCTTCTCGACGAGCACCGCGCGCACCCCGCGGCGGACCAGGTCGATGGCCAGCACCAGTCCCGTGGGCCCCGCTCCGACGATGACGACGTCCGTGTCCATGCCGCTCCTCCCGTTTCCTTAACGTCGTTAAGTTCCGACGGGAAGAGCATCCCCTTAACGCCGTTAAGCTGTCAAGGGGATAACGTGACGGGGTGGCGACCAAGAAGACGACCCGGCTGCAACCCGAGACAGTGGCGGAGACCGCCCTGCGCCTGCTGAACGAGCGGGGGCTCGACGGACTGACCCTGCGCGCCATCGCCCAGGAACTGAACGTCCAGGCACCCGCGCTCTACTGGCACTTCAAGAACAAGCAGGCGCTGCTCGACGAGATGGCGACCGTGATGTACCGGCGGATGGTCGCCGACCCCGCGGCCCGCCCCGCCGGCGACGTGAGCTGGCAGGAGCGCCTCCTCGCGGCCAACCGGGGCCTGCGCGCCGGCCTGCTGCGCTATCGCGACGGCGCCAAGGTCTACAGCGGCGCCCGGTTCACCGGCACCGACCACGCCGCCGACATGGAGGAGCAGCTCGGCGCCCTCGTCGACGCGGGCTTCACGCTGCGCGACGCGGTCCGGGCCAGCACCACCGCGTACATGTACACGCTCGGCTTCGTCACCGAGGAACAGGGCACCGAGCCCGTCCCCGGCGAGCCCCGGCAGGGCTTCGACGTCACCGAGCGCGCGGAACGCCTCGCCGAGTTCCCGCTCGCGGCGGCCGCCGGGGCGGAGATCTTCACCGACTACGACAGCCGCTTCGAGGAGGGGCTGCGCCTGATCGTCGCCGGGATCGAGGCGACCTACTTCGCCGACGCCTGACACGACGACGCCCCCCGCCCCGCGCACTCGCGCGGGACAGGGGGCGTACGAAGCGGGACTCCGGGCCGCCTAGCTCGTCGGACCGGCCAATACGTCCACCGGCTTGGCCAGCGGCGTGCCCGAGCCGTCCCGGCGCGGGTCGAGCTCGGGAAGCTCGGCCGGCATGCCGTTCTTCTGCGCGGCACGGGCCGGGGCGGCGCCCGCCCAGGCCAGGATCAGGACGTCCTCGCCCTTCAGGAAGCGCTGGCAGCGGACGCCACCGGTCGCGCGGCCCTTGCGCGGGTACTGGTCGAACGGGGTCAGCTTCGCCGACGTGCCGGCCGAGGAGTCCAGCGTGCCCGTCGCACCGGCCACCGTGAACACCACGGCCTCCACCGCCGGGTCCACCGCGGTGAACGAGATGACCTCGGCGCCCGCCGCCAGCTTGATGCCCGCCATACCGCCGGCGGGCCGGCCCTGCGGCCGCACCTGGGAGGCCGGATAGCGCAGCAGCTGGGCGTCGGAGGTGATGAAGACCAGGTCCTCCTCGCCCGTCCGCAGCTCGGTCGCGCCGACGATCCGGTCACCGTCCCTGAGGGTGATGACCTCCAGCTCGTCCTTGTTCGCCGGGTAGTCCGGCACCACACGCTTGACCACACCCTGCAGCGTGCCGAGCGCCAGACCGGGCGAGGCCTCCTCGAGGGTCGTCAGGCACACCACGGTCTCGTCCGCCTCCAGGGAGACGAACTCCGACAGCGGCGCGCCGCCCGCCAGGTTGGGCGCCGTCGCGGTGTCGGGGAGCTGCGGCAGGTCGATCACCGCGAGCCGCAGCAGCCGGCCGGCCGACGTGACCACACCCACGTCACCACGCTGGGTCGCCGCCACCGCCGAGACGATCACGTCGTGCTTGGTCCGCTTGCCGTCCTCGGCGGGCGGGAGCGCCTCGGTCACCGTACGGGCCAGCAGACCCGTCGAGGACAGCAGCACCCGGCACGGGTCGTCCGCGACCTCCAGGGACACGGCCGCGACCGGCGCGCCCGCCGACTCGAGCAGGACCGTGCGCCGGTCGGTGGCGAACTTCTTCGCGACCGCCGCCAGCTCCGCCGAGACCAGCTTGCGCAGCTCCGCGTCGGACTCCAGGATCCCGGTCAGCTCGTCGATCTCGCCGTTGAGGCGGTCGCGCTCGCTCTCCAGCTCCAGCCGGTCGAACTTGGTCAGCCGGCGCAGCGGGGTGTCCAGGATGTACTGCGTCTGGATCTCGCTCAGCGAGAAGCGCTCCATCAGGCGCTGCTTGGCCTCCGCCGAGTTCTCGCTCTCGCGGATCAGCCGGATGACCTCGTCGATGTCGAGGAGCGCGACGAGCAGACCCTCCACCAGGTGGAGCCGGTCGCGCTTCTTGCCGCGGCGGTACTCGGAGCGGCGCCGGACGACGTCGAAGCGGTGGTCGAGGTAGACCTCCAGGAGCTCCTTCAGGCCCAGCGTGAGCGGCTGGCCGTCGACCAGCGCCACGTTGTTGATGCCGAAGGACTCCTCCATGGGCGTCAGCTTGTACAGCTGCTCCAGGACGGCCTCCGGCACGAAGCCGTTCTTCACCTCGATGACCAGGCGCAGGCCGTGGTTGCGGTCGGTGAGGTCCTTGACGTCGGCGATGCCCTGGAGCTTCTTCGAGCCGACCAGGTCCTTGATCTTGGAGATGACCTTCTCGGGGCCGACGGTGAAGGGCAGTTCGGTGACGACGATGCCCTTGCGGCGGGCCGTCACCGTCTCCACGGTGGCCGTCGCGCGGATCTTGAACGTGCCGCGGCCCGTCTCGTACGCGTCCTTGATGCCGGACAGGCCGACGATCCGGCCGCCGGTGGGCAGGTCGGGGCCCGGCACGAAGCGCATCAGCGCTTCCAGATCGGCGTTCGGGTAGCGGATCAGATGCCGGGCGGCCGCGACGACCTCGCCCAGGTTGTGCGGGGGCATGTTCGTCGCCATGCCGACCGCGATCCCGGACGCGCCGTTGACCAGCAGGTTCGGATACGCCGCCGGGAGGGCGACGGGCTCCTGCTCCTGGCCGTCGTAGTTCGGCGCGAAGTCGACCGTGTCCTCGTCGATGGACTCCGTCATCAGCAGCGCGGCCGGGGCCATCCGCGACTCCGTGTACCGCATGGCGGCCGGCGGGTCGTCGTTGCCCAGGGAGCCGAAGTTGCCGTGGCCGTCGACGAGCGGCAGGCGCATGGAGAACGGCTGCGCCATGCGGACCATCGCGTCGTAGATCGACGCGTCGCCGTGCGGGTGCAGCTTGCCCATGACCTCGCCGACGACACGGGCGCACTTGACGAAGCCGCGCTCGGGCCGCAGACCCATCTCGCTCATCTGGTAGACGATGCGGCGCTGCACGGGCTTCATGCCGTCGCGGGCGTCGGGCAGCGCGCGGGAGTAGATCACCGAGTACGCGTACTCGAGGAAGGAGCCCTGCATCTCGTCAACGACGTCGATGTCGAGGATTCGCTCCTCGAACGCGTCGTCCGGCGGCGGTGTCTTCGTGCTGCGGCGGGCCATCGCGGCTGCGGCTCCTTCACCAACAAGGTTGATCTGACGCGGACCATTGTGGACCGTGCCACCGACAACGCCGACCTCGACCCGGAAGAGGGACATCACGAACGGGCGGGAACTTCGCCAGGTGTCGGCGCGCTTGCATACAGTGGCAGGACTTTTCCACACCGCGATCGAAGGGACGTACATGCCCATGGGTCACACGGCCACGGCCGAGGCCGGCTCCGGCGGCCTGACAGCGACCGAGCACCGGCTGGCCAACGGCCTGCGCGTGGTGCTGTCCGAGGACCACCTGACCCCGGTCGCCGCGGTCTGCCTCTGGTACGACGTCGGCTCACGGCACGAGGTCCAGGGCCGCACCGGGCTCGCCCACCTCTTCGAGCACCTGATGTTCCAGGGCTCGAAGCAGGTCCACGGCAACGGACACTTCGAGCTGGTGCAGGGCGCCGGCGGCTCGCTCAACGGCACGACGAGCTTCGAGCGCACCAACTACTTCGAGACCATGCCCGCGCACCAGCTGGAGCTGGCGCTCTGGCTGGAGGCCGACCGCATGGGCTCGCTGCTCGCGGCCCTCGACGACGAGTCCATGGAGAACCAGCGGGACGTCGTCAAGAACGAGCGCCGCCAGCGCTACGACAACGTGCCCTACGGCACCGCGTTCGAGCGCCTCACCGCCCTCGCGTACCCCGACGGCCACCCGTACCACCACACCCCCATCGGCTCGATGGCCGACCTGGACGCCGCCACCCTCGAAGACGCGCGGAACTTCTTCCGCACGTACTACGCGCCGAACAACGCCGTGCTGTCGGTCGTCGGCGACATCGACCCGGCGCAGACCCTCGCCTGGGTCGAGAAGTACTTCGGCTCCATCCCCGGCCACGACGGCAAGCCCGAGCCGCGCCCCGGCGACCTGCCCGAGGTCATCGGCGAGCAGCTCCGCGAGGTCGTCGAGGAGGAGGTCCCGGCCCGCGCGCTGATGGCCGCCTACCGCCTGCCGCACGACGGCACGCGCGCGTGCGACGCGGCCGACCTGGCGCTGACCATCCTCGGCGGCGGCGAGTCCTCCCGCCTCCACAACCGGCTGGTCCGCCGCGACCGCACCGCCGTGGCGGCCGGCTTCGGCCTGCTGCGGCTCGCCGGAGCGCCCTCGCTGGGCTGGCTGGACGTGAAGACCTCCGGCGGCGTCGAGGTCCCGCAGATCGAGACGGCCGTCGACGAGGAGCTGGCGCGGTTCGCCGCCGAGGGCCCGACGCCCGAGGAGATGGAGCGCGCCCAGGCCCAGCTGGAGCGCGAATGGCTGGACCGGCTCGGCACGGTCGCCGGCCGCGCCGACGAACTGTGCCGCTACGCGGTGCTGTTCGGCGACCCGCAGCTGGCCCTCACCGCCGTCAACCGGGTCCTCGACGTCACCGCCGAGGAGGTGCAGGAGGTCGCCAAGGCCCGGCTGCGCCCGGACAACCGCGCCGTCCTGGTCTACGAGCCGGTGAGCCCGGACAGCGCCGACGACAGCGACAGCGACGAGGAAGAGGGAGCGGACCAGTGACCGACGCTGCCGCGTCTTTGACGAGCATGACCTTCCACCCGCAGCCCCAGCCGGGCGCGGCCAAGCCCTGGGCCTTCCCCGCCCCCGAGCGCGGCGCTCTCGACAACGGCCTGACCGTGCTGCGCTGCCACCGCCCCGGCCAGCAGGTCGTCGCCGTCGAGATCTTCCTCGACGCCCCGCTCGACGCCGAGCCCGAGGGCCTGGACGGCGTCGCCACGATCATGGCCCGCGCCCTGTCCGAGGGCACCGACCAGCACTCGGCCGAGGAGTTCGCGGCCGAGCTGGAGCGCTGCGGAGCCACCCTCGACGCGCACGCCGACCACCCCGGCGTACGGGTCTCCCTCGAGGTCCCGGTCTCCCGGCTGCCCAAGGCGCTCGGCCTGCTCTCCGAGGCCCTGATCGCCCCGGCGTTCGCCGAGTCCGAGATCGAGCGCCTGGTGCGCAACCGGCTCGACGAGATCCCGCACGAGACGGCCAACCCGGCCCGCCGCGCGGCCAAGCAGCTCTCCAAGGAGCTGTTCCCGGCCACCGCGCGCATGTCCCGGCCGCGCCAGGGCACCGAGGAGACCGTCGAGGCCATCGACGCCGCCGCCGTCCGCGCCTTCTACGACGCGCACGTGCGGCCGGCCGCGGCCACCGCCGTGGTCGTCGGCGACCTCACCGGCGTCGACCTGGACAAGGTGCTCGACGACACCCTGGGCGCCTGGACCGGCGCCCCGGCCGCGCCGCGCCCGATGCCGCCGGTCACCGCCGACGACACCGGCCGGGTCGTCATCGTGGACCGCCCGGGCGCAGTGCAGACGCAGCTGCTCATCGGCCGCGTCGGCGCCGACCGCCACGACCGCGTGTGGCCGGCCCAGGTGCTCGGCACGTACTGCCTCGGCGGCACCCTCACCTCCCGGCTCGACCGCGTCCTGCGCGAGGAGAAGGGCTACACCTACGGCGTGCGCGCCTTCGGCCAGGTGCTGCGCTCCGACGGCGCGGGCCACGGCGCGTCGATGCTCGCCATCAGCGGTTCCGTCGACACCCCCAACACCGGTCCGGCACTTGACGACCTGTGGAAGGTGCTGCGCACCCTCGCCGCCGAGGGCCTGACGGACGCCGAGCGCGATGTCGCGGTGCAGAACCTGGTGGGCGTCGCCCCGCTCAAGTACGAGACGGCCGCCTCCGTCGCCGGCACGCTCGCCGACCAGGTCGAGCAGCACCTGCCCGACGACTTCCAGGCCCAGTTGTACGCGCGTCTGGCCGAGACGGGCACCGTGGAGGCGACCGCGGCCGTGGTCAACGCCTTCCCGGTGGACCGGCTCGTCACCGTCCTGGTCGGGGACGCGGCGCAGATCGAGGAGCCGGTGCGCGCCCTCGGCATCGGTGAAGTGCGCGTCGTCACCGGCTGATTGAGCCGCCGTCACGCACGGACGAGGACCCCGGCGACCTGGTTCGCCGGGGTCCTCCCCTTTGTCCGTATTGAGGGTGGCTGTGATCGAATGCCCTGTGGCATGTCTTACAAATCATGCGCTCTGTTTGGCGATTGACCGAAGATCCGCCTAGCGTCGATCCGGCTGTCCGGCCGACGCACGACGCCGCACCCGCGGCAACGGACAGTCATCGCCGAGTCCCCGCAAGGCGCGAGCCTGGGGAGCCGGGGACCCACACGTAGTCCCCTGGGGTGAATCGGACGCCTTCGCGCGACGCGGAGGGGCCCGTAGGAGACCTTCCTGCTCCGAACCCGTCAGCTAACCCGGTAGGCGAGAGGGAAGGAAAGGATCAGCCACTACATGGCGTTCACCCGTGCCACCGGGAAGCATCGTGGTCCGAGCCGAATGGCGCGCCGTGGCGCGGGCTTCGCCGGCGTGGCGACCCTCGCCACCACCGGCGTCATCGGCACCCTCGCCTCCCCGGCGCTCGCCGCCGACACGGAGCAGCCCTCCGTCGAGGACACCGGTCTCACCCAGGTGATCACCGAGGAGTCCCTCGCCGAGCGGGTCGACGTCCAGGCCGCCGCGCAGGAGAAGGAGGCCTACGAGGCCGCCGCCCGCGCCAGGGCCGCCGCCGAGGCCAAGCGCAAGGCCGAGGCCCGAGCCAAGGAGATCCGCGCCGCCAAGGAGCGCGCCGCCCGCGAGGCCGAGCGCAAGCGCCTGGCGTCCTTCCAGCTCCCCGTGGCCGGCTCGTACGTGAGCACCGGCTACAAGACCGGCGGCTCGCTCTGGTCCTCCGGCAGCCACACCGGCATCGACTTCCACGCCGCCTACGGCACCAAGGTCGTCTCCGTCGGCTCCGGCACCGTCGTCGAGGCCGGCTGGGGCGGCGCGTACGGCAACAACATCGTGATCCGGATGAACGACGGCACGTACACGCAGTACGGCCACCTCTCCGCGATCCAGGTGCACGTCGGCCAGAAGGTCACCCCTGGAGAGCAGATCGGCGTCTCCGGCTCCTCGGGCAACTCCACCGGCCCCCACCTCCACTTCGAGGCGCGCACCGGAGCCGAGTACGGCACGGACATCAACCCGATCGCCTACCTCCGCTCCCGCGGCGTGAACGTCTGACGGTCGAATCCCGTACGAAAGCCCCGGCTCGAAACGAGTCGGGGCTTTTTTGCGTCCCTTTCCATCGGGCGGCATCGGAAATTCCGGCGTCCTGCAATAGAGTCGCCGGACAGACGCCGCGAGACGGTGTTTCGCGCGGACAAAAGCGGAGGTCGGACATGCGCGTTCCCGCGCACTCGGTATGCACGGCGATCCGGGACGACATCGTCTCCGGGGTGTACGCGCGGGGCGCCAGACTGACGGAGGAACAGCTGGCCCGGCGCTACGGCGTCTCCCGCGTCCCGGTCCGCGAGGCCCTGCGCACCCTGGAGTCCGAGGGCTTCGTGGTGAGCCGCCGGCACGCGGGCGCCCATGTCGCCGAGCCCACCGAGCAGGAGGCGGCCGATCTGCTCGAGATGCGCTCCCTGCTGGAGCCGCTGGGCGCCGCCCGGGCCGCGCAGCGGCGCACCGAGGCCCACCTGAAGGTCCTGCGCGGCCTGGTCAGGCTGGGTCAGGAGCGGGCCAGGCGGGGCCGCGGCGAGGACCTGGCCTCGCTGGGCGGCTGGTTCCACGAGACCCTGGCGCAGGCCTCCGGCAGCCCGCCGCTCACGGCGCTGCTCACCCAGCTGCGGCACAAGATCGCCTGGATGTACGCGGTCGAGCCGTCGGAGCGGCCCGTCGAGGCCTGGGCCGAGCACGGGGCCATCGTGGACGCGGTCGCGCGCGGCGACGCCGAGCGGGCCCGGGCGCTGACCGCCCTTCATGCCGAGCACGCCTGGCCGCTGCACCGCCTGAAACAGGCGGAGCGGCCTCGTGTGAGGGTTTCGCAACATGTCGTCAACACGGCCGGCCCTCGGAATTAACACGCGCGCCGTATACAAAGAGGCGAAGAATTCCGTGCGGCGTGAGTGCCGTAATCGGATGACGCGGAGTCGGCGGAGTGTGCGGCGGGGTAAGCGTGCACCGATACGCGCTGCCCGAATTACTCCTCGCGGCGAAAGAGGCCGTGGCATTTCGCGACGAAAGAAGCCGTGGCCACTTCGAGGCGAAAGAAGCCGTGACGCCTCGCGACGAAAGAAGCCGTGGCCACCGGAATGCGGGTGGGCACGGCTTCTTCGTGATCCGTCGTCGGGGAGGACACGGGTCAGACGGTCTCGGGAAGCTCCTCGAGACCCTCGGCGACCAGCTTCGCGAGGCGGTCGAGCGCGGCCTCGGCGCCGTCGGCGTCCGAGGCGAGCACGATCTCCTCGCCGCCCTGGGCACCCAGTCCGAGCACCGCGAGCATGGACGCGGCGTTGACCGGGTTGCCTTCGGCCTTGGCGATCGTCACGGGGACGCCGGCGGCCGTGGCGGCACGGACGAAGATGGAGGCGGGACGGGCGTGCAGGCCCTCGGCCCAGCCGACGTTGACGCGGCGCTCAGCCATGGTGGTTGCCCTTCAACTTTCAGCGGTTGTCTAGACCAGTCTCTCACGGGTGGCGACGTGCTCCTGCCGCCCCTCGACCCGGGTGGGGGCGGGCCCTTCGGTCCTTACCTTGCACGGCGGCCAGGCGCCGCGCGACCGGTGCCACTGTCGTACCCCGGCCGTAGGCTTGCCCCATGCAGAGCGCGTCGGAGCAGTCGGGACGGTCGGAGCACGCGTATCCCGACCACTGGGAAGCGGACGTGGTCCTCAGGGACGGCGGCACCGCGCGCATCAGGCCCATCACCGTCGACGACGCCGACCGGCTGGTCAGCTTCTACGAGCAGGTCTCGGACGAGTCGAAGTACTACCGCTTCTTCGCGCCCTACCCGCGCCTCTCCGCCAAGGACGTGCACCGCTTCACCCACCACGACTTCGTGGACCGGGTGGGACTCGCGGCGACCGTGGGCGGCGAGTTCATCGCCACCGTGCGGTACGACCGCATCAACGAGCTGGGACGCCCCGCCACGTTCCCCGCGGACGAGGCCGAGGTCGCCTTCCTGGTCCAGGACGCCCACCAGGGGCGCGGGGTCGCCTCCGCCCTCCTCGAACACATCGCGGCCGTCGCCCGGGAGCGGGGGATCCGCCGGTTCGCCGCAGAGGTGCTGCCCGCCAACACGAAGATGATCAAGGTCTTCACGGACGCCGGCTACACGCAGAAGCGCAGCTTCGAGGACGGGTCCGTCCGGCTCCACCTCGATCTCGAACCCACCGACCGCTCGCTCGCCGTCCAGCGCGCCCGCGAACAGCGCGCCGAGGCCCGCTCCGTGCAGCGGCTCCTCGCCCCCGGCTCCGTCGCCGTGATCGGCGCGGGCCGCACCCCCGGCGGCGTCGGCAGGACCGTGCTGCGCAATCTCCTCGACGCCGGCTACACCGGCCGCGTCCACGCCGTGAACGCCGCCCTGGGGGAGGGGCCGCACGAGCTGGAGGGCGTCCCCGCCTTCCGCTCCGTCGCCGACATCGGCGAACCGGTCGACCTCGCGGTCGTCGCCGTACCCGCCGAGCGCGTCCCCGAGGCCGTCGCCGACTGCGGCGAGCACGGGGTCCGCGGCCTCGTCGTGCTCGCCGCCGGATACGCCGAGAGCGGGGCCGAGGGCCGCGAGCGCCAGCGCGCGCTGGTGCGCCAGGCCCGCTCGTACGGCATGAGGATCATCGGGCCCAACGCCTTCGGGATCATCAATACGGCCGAGTCCGTCCGGCTGAACGCCTCCCTCGCCCCCCAGATGCCGGCCGCCGGGCGGATCGGTCTCTTCACCCAGTCCGGCGCCATCGGCATCGCGCTGCTCGCCGGACTGCACCGGCGCGGCGCCGGGCTCTCCTCCTTCCTCTCCGCGGGCAACCGTGCCGACGTCTCCGGCAACGACCTCCTCCAGCACTGGTACGACGACCCCGCCACCGACGTCGTCCTCCTCTACCTGGAGTCCATCGGAAACCCCCGCAAGTTCACCCGGCTCGCCCGCCGGACCGCCGCCGTCAAGCCCGTCGTGGTCGTCAAGGGCGCCCGGCACAGCGGCAGCGCCCCGCCCGGCCACCGCGTCCCGGTCACCCGCGTCCCGCACGCCACCGTCTCCGCCCTGCTGCGGCAGGCCGGCGTCATCCGCGTCGACACCGTCACCGAACTCGTCGACGCGGGCGTCCTCCTCGCCGACCAGCCCCTGCCGGCCGGCCCGCGCGTCGCCATCCTCGGCAACAGCGAATCCCTCGGCCTGCTCACCTACGACGCCTGTCTCACCGAAGGCCTGCGTCCGCTGCGGCCCCTCGACCTGACCACCGGGGCCACCCCCGCCGACTTCCGCGCGGCGCTCACCGCGGCCCTCGCCAACGACGCCTGTGACGCCGTCGTCGTCACGGCCATCCCCTGGGTCGGCGAGAACGGGGCCATCGAGTCCGGCGACGGCGAGGTCCTCGCCGCGGCCCTCAGCTCCGCGGTGGCGGCGGCTCCCGGCCCGGCCAAACCGGTGGTCGTGGTCCACGTCGAGATGGGCGCCCTCGCGGAAGCCCTCTCCGCCGCCACCCGCACCCGCCCCGCCGGCCGCACCGCCCCTGCCACCGCCCAGCAGGGCGCCGACCCGTCGGGCCCCGCCCGTACGGGGGCGCCGGGGCCGGCGACGGCGGCAGCGACGGCGGGGGAGACGGCGACCACGACGGCGGGGGAGACGGCGACCACGACGGATCCCTGGACGGCGGCGAGGACCGGGACCCCGACGCAGAGCGGGACCGCGACTCGGCCCGGGACCGCGACTCGGCCCGGGACCGCGACTCGGCCCGGGACCGCCGGCGCGACCACGACCGGGCCCGGGCCCGGGCCCGTGACCACGACCGGCTCCGCTTCCGCGATCGGCTCCGCGTTCGCGACCGACCCCGCCGCGACCGACCCCGCCGCGACTGACCCCGCCGCGGCCGGCGCCGGCGCCACAGCCGCGGCCGGGACCGCGACCGATGCCGCCCCGGCGCAGGCCCCCGCCCCCGTCCCCGGCCCCATCCCCGCCTACCCGGCCGCCGAGCGCGCCGTCCGCGCCCTCGCCGAGTCCGTCCGCTACGCCCAATGGCGCCGCCAGGCCGCCGCCGACCCCGGGCGCGTACCCGAGTTCGACCGGATCGACGAGCCCGGCGCCGCCGCCCTCATCCAGCGGATCCTCGGCGAGCCGCAGGACGACGGCCGCGGCGTCACCCTCGGCCTCGACGCCACCCTCGAACTGCTCGGCCGGTACGGCATAGAGGTGCTGCCCACCCTGCCCGCGCCCACCCCCGACGAGGCCGTCCGCGCGGCCGCCCGCCTCGGCTTCCCCGTCGCCCTCAAGACCACCGCCCCCCACCTGCGGCACCGGCCGGACCTCGGCGGCGTCCGGCTCGACCTGGCCACCGAGGAACAGCTGCGCACCGCGTACGCCGAGCTCACCGACACCCTCGGCAAGCCCGAGGAGCTCCAGCCGGTCGTCCAGGCCATGGTGCCGCGGGGCGTCGACACCGTCGTGCGCTCCGCGATCGACCCCGCCGTCGGCGCCGTGCTCTCCTTCGGCCTCGCCGGCGCCCCCTCCGAGCTCCTCGGCGACATGTCCCACCGGCTCGTCCCCGCCACCGACCGGGACGCCGCCGAGCTGGTCCGTTCCATCCGCACCGCGCCGCTCCTCTTCGGCTGGCGAGGCTCCGCGCCCGTCGACACCCCCGCCCTGGAGGAGCTGCTGCTGCGGGTCTCCCGGCTCGTCGACGACCACCCCGAGGTCGTCGCGATCTCCCTCGAACCCGTCGTCGTCGCCCCCCGCGGCCTCTCCGTCCTCGGTGCCACCGTCCGCCTCGCGCCGCCACCGCCCCGCACCGACCTCGGCCCGCGCCGCCTCCCCAGCTACTAGAGAGGCCGCAGGATGACCGAGCCGACCAGCGCCGCCGGAGGGCCGGAGGGGGCCCCACCGCCCCGTAGGATGGAGTCCATGGCGAAGACCGGTACGACGACCCAGGGGCTGCGCGCGGCGATCGAGCGCAGCGGCTACTACCCGGCCCTCGTGGCCGAGGCGGTGGAGGCCGCCGTCGGCGGCGAGGCCGTCACGTCGTACGTGGTCCACCAGGAGACCACCTTCGACGCCAACGAGGTCCGGCGTCACGTCACCGTCCTCGTCCTCACGGCCAACCGTTTCATCGTCAGCCACACCGACGAGCAGGCCGCCGACAACAGCTCCCCGACGCCCTACGCCACGACGTCCACCGAGTCCGTGAAGCTCGACCGGATCTCGTCGATCGTCGTCAGCCGCGTCGTCGCCAACCCGGAGTCGTACACCCCCGGCACCCTGCCCCGCGAGGTCGTCCTGACCATCGGCTGGGGCGCGGTCTCCCGGATCGACCTGGAGCCGGCCGCCTGCGGTGACCCCAACTGCGACGCGGACCACGGCTACACCGGCAGCTCCACCGCCGACGACCTCAGCCTCCGGGTCAGCGACGCCGGCGACGGCCCCGACACCGTCCGGCAGACCCTGGCCTTCGCCCAGGCCCTCTCCGAGGCCACCGCAGCCACCACGGTCAGCCGCTGATGGTCCAGCCCGCCGCGCTCGCCCAGGGCTGGCCCGACGAACCGGTGCCGCTCGACCCCGCCACCGCCCCGCTCCCCGAGTACGGCAGCGGGTCGCTCGGCGACCTGCTCCCGACCCTCGTCGCCGCCCAGGGGGTGGCCGGCTGCGAGGCGCGGATCGCCGAGCTCTCGCCCGCCGACCGCAACTGCGTCTTCCTCATCGACGGACTGGGCTGGGAGCAGATCAAGGCCCACCCGGACGAGGCCCCGTACCTCAGCTCGCTGCTCGCGACCTCGCGCGGCGGCACCGGACGCCCCCTCACCGCGGGCTTCCCCGCCACCACCGCGACCTCGCTGGCCTCGGTCGGCACCGGCCACTTCCCCGGCGCCCACGGCCTGCCCGGCTACACGGTGCGGAACCCGGACACCGGCGAACTGATGAACCAGCTCCGCTGGAAGCCCTGGACGGCGCCGCACGTCTGGCAGCCGTACCCCACGGTCTTCCGGCTCGCGGACGAGGCCGGCGTCCACACCGCCCAGGTCTCCTCGCCGATCTTCCAGGACACCCCGCTCACGAAGATCGCGCTGAGCGGCGGCACCTTCCTCGGGCGGCTCTCCGGCGAGGAGCGCATGGACTGCGCGGCCGAGCAGCTCGCCGCCGGCGACCGTTCCCTCGTCTACACGTACTACAGCGAGCTCGACGGCGCGGGGCACCGCTTCGGCATCGACTCCGACGCGTGGCGCGGCCAGCTGATGTTCGTCGACCGGCTCGTCCAGCGGCTCGCCGAACAGCTGCCGCCCCGCTCGGCCCTCTACGTCACCGCCGACCACGGCATGGTCGACATCCCCTTCGACGAGGACCACCGGATCGACTTCGACGAGGACTGGGAGCTGCGGGCCGGTGTCGGCCTGCTCGGCGGCGAGGGCCGCGCCCGGCACGTCTACGCCGTTCCGGGCGCCGCGGCGGACGTCCTCACCTGCTGGCAGGAGGTCGTCGGCGACCGCTTCTGGGTGGCGAGCCGGGACGAGGCGATCGACCTCGGCTGGTTCGGCGACCGGGTCGACGAGCGGGTGTACGGCCGGATCGGCGACGTGGTCGCCGCGGCCCAGGGCGACCTCGCCATCACCGCCTCGGTCAACGAGCCGAACGAGTCCGCCATGGTGGGCATGCACGGCTCCATGACGGCGGCGGAGCAGCTCGTCCCGCTCCTCGAAGTCCGCTCCTGAGGCCCGCGGCGCCGCCGCTCCCGCCCGCTTCCGCCCGGTCCCGCCCCCATCCCTCCTTCCGACTCCTCCTCTCCCGAAAGGTCCTCGACCTCCCATGCCCGAGCTGGTGTTCTTCTCCGGAACGATGGACTGCGGAAAGAGCACCCTCGCTCTTCAGATCGAACACAACCGCTCCGCCCGCGGTCTCCAGGGTCTGATCTTCACGCGGGACGACCGGGCCGGCGAGGGCAAGCTCTCCTCCCGGCTCGGGCTGGTCACCGACGCCGTCGAGGCCGGTGAGGGCTTCGACTTCTACGCGTACCTGGTCGCCCAGCTGTCGAAGGGCGGGCGCTGCGACTACGTGATCGCCGACGAGGCCCAGTTCCTGGCGCCCGAGCAGATCGACCAGCTCGCCCGGATCGTCGACGACCTGGAGCTCGACGTGTTCGCCTTCGGCATCACCACCGACTTCCGCTCCAAGCTGTTCCCGGGCTCGCAGCGGCTCGTCGAGCTGGCCGACCGGGTGGAGGTCCTCCAGGTCGAGGCCCTGTGCTGGTGCGGCGCCCGCGCCACCCACAACGCGCGCACCGTCGGCGGCGAGATGGTCGTCGAGGGCGCGCAGGTGGTCGTCGGCGACGTCAACGCGGGGGACCAGGTGGGGTACGAGGTCCTGTGCCGGCGCCACCACCGGCGCCGTATGACGGCCGCCACCGCCCGCGCGGCGGCACTGTCGCCCGACGTGCTGCCGGTCACGCCGAGCTGACGACCGACCGGGCCCCGCACCGGCCGGCCCGTCGCTGCCGGCGGTAGCCCGGCGCCGCATACCTGCCGGCCGTAGCCCGGCGCTCCATACCTGCCGGCCGTAGCCCGGCGGCCCTACGCACGGCCCTCCCGACCTCAGCCCGGCGGCCCTACGCACGGGCCCTCCCGACCTCAGCCCGCCGACCTCAGCCCGGCGGCCGCAGCCCCGCCTCCGTCACTGCTGTGCTTCCGCCGCCGCGCGCCAGACCTCGGCGGTGAGGTCGAGCATGCCGCGGGCCTGCGCCTCGCCGGCCAGGGCGCACAGGCGCGCGCGGGCCGTCGGGTCGGACTGCTTGACGCGGATCTGCTCCTTGAGCATCTCCAGGCGGATCCGGTCCCGGAAGTTGAGCTGGACCTTCTCGGTGGCCGCCTGCTCGCAGTGCCGGGCGGCCTCCTCGTACTCGCCGCGTACGTAGGCGAGTTGGGCGAGCAGGAAGGCGTACTCCTGCTGGTGCTGCGCCGTGCCGACGAGTTCCAGGGCGGGGCGTGCCTCGTCGAGGTAGCGCTGCGCCTTGTCGGGCGCGGGTGGCAGTGCCTGCAGGGCGAGCGCCGCGGCGGCATGGCGCAGGCGCATCCACAGGAGCAGGTCCTCGCGGCTGGACAGGGCGGTCATCGCCCGCTCCAGGAAGGAGGCGGACAGCTCGTGGTTGCCCTGGCGGGTCGAGACCGTCGCGGCGGTCCACAGGGCCTGCGCCGCCAGCACGCCGGTCTGCGTGCCGAGTCGGGCGCAGGCCTCCTCGCTGAGGCGGAAGGCCTCGGCGAGGTCCCCGAGTTCGGCCGTCACGGAGGCGAGCAACAGGCGACATCGGAGCATGTCGTGGTTGTCGAGGGAGTCCTCGCCGCCGATCCGGAGCGCTTCGAGCGCGGTGGTCCGGGCCGGGTCGGCCTCGCCGAGGTCCCGCTGGACGCGGGCGAGGTGCAGGCGCGAGTAGACCCGCAGCACGGCGTGGCCGAGCTCGTCCGAGAGCGCCACCAACGTGGTCAGCGTGGTGCGTGCCTCGGACCGCTCGCCGTCGGCCGTGAGGAGTCTGGCCAGGTGGGCGTGGGGGGGGGGGCGGGCGCCCCCCCGCCCCGCGGCGGGCCGCCCCGGCGCCCCCGCGCCCAGCCCCCCCCCGGCGCCGGCGGGCGCGCCGCCCCGCCCGCCCCCCGCCCGC
>NZ_JBITXX010000010.1:127211-294658 GCF_044544925.1 Streptomyces sp. NPDC053431
GGGGGGGCCCGCGCCCGGCCGCGCGCCCCCCGCGGGGGGGGGGGGGGGGGGGGGCCCCCCCCCCCCCGGGGGGGGGGGGGGGGCGGGGGGCGGGGGGGGGGGGGCCCCCCCCCGCCCCCCCCACGTCCACGTGCTCGGCGCGCAGGAGCGCCGACTCGAGCATCCGCCGGGCGTGCCCGGACTCCTCGCCCGCCACGAGGACCGCGGCGAGGACGTCCACCAGGTCGGAGGGGTCCGTCGCCTCGAAGGCGCCGGCCGGGACGCCGAGGCGTTCCGCGAGGATGGCGACGGCGCGCTCCGTGGGCGGGCGGGCGCCCGATTCGAGGCGCGACAGGTAGGCGGAGGACATGCCGGGGCCGGTGAGGTCCGACTGGGTCTTTCCGCGCTGCTGCCGGAGTTGCTTCAGTCGGCGGCCGAATGAGGGCTGCGTCAGCATGTTTCGTCCCCAGGCTCGTGTCCGTGTTCCCCCTCCCTGACCGCAATGTTGTCAATCAGGTACTTGATAAGTCAAACAGTGAGTGAATTCGCGGTGGGCGAGTGCTCTCACGGCCATTCGATGGACGCCTGCTGCGCCGTGTTCCGGAGGGGTTCCCCGCCCTGCGCGACGACGGTCGCGGAGGTGCCCAGGGCGACGACGGCGAGGGCGGCCAGAAGTATGCGGCTGATGCGTTTCATGGGGGGTTTCTCTTTCTGTTCGCCACCTCGGACCAGGGTCGGGCCCGGCGGCGGCGACACTCCGTCCGGGCGGTCGTCCGAAGTGTCTGACCAGGGGTTACATCCTGAAGGTAGCGAGTTGCCTCGGGTTAGGCAAGAGATTGACAAGATCTGGCAAGTGCTCTTACGTTCTCGTCATCAGTACGGTTCCGCCGATCACTTTCCGGTCGAGTGCGGACGTACGTCGCACCCTTCTCGGAAGCGGGGGATCTGGGCATGCCGAACAGCGCTGCCAACCATTCGACCGAAGCGACTCTGGTGAGTGCCTTCCTGGCAACCGTCGAGCGCCATCCGGCACGCGTCGCCGTCAAGTGCGGGGCGGACACGCTGACCTACGAGGAACTCGACGCCGCGTCGACCGCCCTCGCGGCACGCGTCCAGGCGCGGACCGACCAGCCCGCCCGGCCGCTCGCGATCCTCCTGGAGCGCTCCTGCGACATGGTGGTGGCCGCCCTCGCGGTCCTGAAGACCGGCTCGTCCTACGTGCCGCTCGACCCGGGAGCCCCGGCGGCCCGCCTGGCCACCATCCTGGAGGACGCGGCGCCCGCGCTCGTCCTCACCACCGCCGAGCTGGCCTCCGCGCTCCCCGCCGGGCAGGACGTCCTCGTCCTCGACGACCCCGCGCCGGAGACGCCGGCCGCGCCCCCGCGGCCCGTGACGATCACCCCGGACACCCGGGCGTACATCATCTTCACCTCGGGAACCACCGGCCGCCCCAAGGGCGTCGAGGTCACCCACGGCAACGTCGTGCGGCTGTTCACCGAGACCGAGTCGCTCTTCGGCTTCGGGCCCGACGACGTCTGGTCGATGTTCCACTCCTTCGCCTTCGACTTCTCCGTCTGGGAGATCTGGGGCGCCGTCCTGTACGGCGGCACCGTCGTGATCGTCCCCGGGGACGTCGCCAAGGACCCCGCCCGCTTCCGCGCCCTGCTGCGCGACGAGCGGGTCACCATGCTCAGCCAGACCCCCACCGCCTTCGGCCAGCTGATCGCCGAGGAGCGCGGCCACGAGGACCGGCTGCCCGTACGCTCCGTGGTCTTCGGCGGCGAGGCCCTGCGGTTCTCCGACCTCGCGCCCTGGATCGCCAAGTACGGCGACGCCACGCCCGAGCTCGTCAACATGTACGGCATCACCGAGATCACGGTGCACGCCACCCACCGCCGGGTCACGGCCGCCGACCTGGCGCAGGACCGCAGCCTCATCGGCCGCCCGCTGCCGGACCTCGGCATCGAGCTCCTGAACGAGGACCTCACCCCGGTCGCCGAAGGGGAGACCGGCGAGATCGTCGTCACCGGACCCGGCGTCGCCCTCGGCTACCTCGGCCGCCCCGACCTGACCGCCGAGCGCTTCGTCACCCTCACCGCGGCGGACGGCTCGCCGCTGCGCGGCTACCGCTCCGGCGACCTCGCCCGCCGGCTGCCCGACGGCGACCTCGAATACCGCGGCCGCCGCGACGCCCAGGTCAAGATCCGCGGCTTCCGCATCGAGCTCGGCGACATCGAGACCGCGCTGGGCGCCCACCCGGACGTGCGCCAGGCGGCCGTCGCCGTCAAGGAGTTCGACGGGGAGCGCGAGCTGGCCGGATACGTCGTGCTCGCCGACGGCGCCGCCCTGGACGTGGCGCGGCTGCGCGCCCACCTGCTCGCGCTGCTGCCCTCGTACATGGTGCCCGTCGCCTTCCGGGCGATGAGCGAGTTCCCGATGACGGTCAACGGCAAGCTGGACCGCGACAAGCTGCCCGCGCCGGCCGCCACCGCCGCCGAGACCGCCGCCGTCGCCGGGGCGGCGTCCGCCCGCTCGCTGCGCGAGGAACTGCTGTGCGAGCTGTTCGCGCAGGTCCTCGGCCGCACCTCGGTCACCCCCGACGACGACTTCTTCGCCCTCGGCGGCCACTCCCTCATGGCGATCCGCCTCGTCAACCGCATCCGCGCCGTCCTCGGCCTGGAGGTCGCCGTCAAGGACCTCTTCGACGCCCGCACCCCGGGCGCGCTCGCGGCCCGGGCGCACACCGGACGCACCCGCCCGGCCGTACGGGCCCGCACCCGCGAGGGCGACGCCCCGCTCTCGTACGCCCAGCAGCGGCTCTGGTTCCTGCAGCAGGTCCACGAGGGCACGGCCGCCTACCACATCCCGCACGCCCTGCACCTCACCGGCAGCATCGACGTCGCCGCGCTGGAGGCGGCCGTGCGCGACGTGGTGGCCCGCCACGAGGTGCTGCGCACCGTCTATCCGCAGCGCGACGGCGTCGCCCACCAGCGCGTCCTCGCCGCCGCCGACGCGCGGCCGGAGCTGAAGGTCGTCGAGACCACGCCCGAGCTGGTCGACGAGCAGGTGACGGCCGCCGCCCGCGCCCCCTTCGACCTCACCCGCGACCTGCCGCTGCGCGCCCGGCTACTGCGCACCGGCGACGAGCAGTGGGTCCTGCTCCTCGTCCTGCACCACATCGCGGGCGACGGCTGGTCGCTCGAACCCCTCATCCGCGACCTGGCCCGGGCCTACACGGCGCGCCTGTCCGGGGCGGCCCCCGACTGGGAGCCGCTGCCCGTCCAGTACGCCGACTACGCGGCCTGGCAGCACGAGCTGCTCGCGGGCGAGGACGACCCGGACAGCCTCGTCTCGCGCCAGCTGGACTTCTGGACGAAGACGCTCGCGGAGCTTCCCGACGAGCTCGACCTGCCCACCGACCGGCCCCGGCCCGCCGGCGGCGACTTCGCCGGCGACATGGTCGTCGGCGACCTCGACCCGGAGCTGCACACCGCGGTGGCGGCCCTGGCCCGGACCACCGGCACCACCGTCAACATGGTGCTCCAGGCCGCCGTCGCCGCCCTGCTCACCCGGCTCGGCGCGGGCACCGACATCCCGCTCGGCAACGCCGTCGCCGGCCGCACCGACGACGCGCTGACCCCGCTCGTGGGCTTCTTCGTCAACAGCCTGGTCCTGCGCGCCGACACCTCCGGCGACCCCAGCTTCGTCGAGCTCCTCGGGCGCCTGCGGGCGGTGAACCTGTCCGCGTTCGACCACGAGGACCTGCCGTTCGAGCGGCTCGTGGAGGCGCTCAACCCGGTGCGCTCGGCCGCCCGCCACCCGCTGTTCCAGGTGATGGTGGCCGCCCAGAACAGCATGCCGGACGACTTCGGCCTGCCCGGCGTCACCGGCACCGCCTACCCCGTCCTCAGCGGCACCGCCAAGTTCGACCTGTCCTTCAAGTTCGAGGAGCGGCGCGGCGCCGACGGCGAGACCCTCGGCATCCGGTCCGCCCTGGAGTACAGCACCGCGCTGTTCGACCGCGACACCGCCGAGTCGATCGCCGACCGCCTCGCCCGGCTGCTGCGCGCCGTCGCCACCGCCCCCGCCACCCGGCTCAGCCAGGTCGAGCTGCTGACCGAGGCGGAGCGGGCGTCGCTGGTGCGCTGGAACGACACCTCGACGCGGCCCGCCACCACCGAGCTGACCGCCGAACTGGTCGAACGCCAGGCGGACGCGACGCCGGACGCCGTCGCCCTCACCCAGTCCGGCGCCACCTGGACCTACCGCGCACTCGACGAGCGCGCCAACCAGTACGCCCACCGGCTGCGCGCCCTCGGCGTCGGCCCGGACAGCCGTGTCGCGCTGTGCCTGCGGCGCGGCCCCGAAGCCGTCGCGGCGATCCTCGGCGTGTGGAAGGCCGGCGGCGCCTACGTCCCGCTGGACGCCGAACACCCGGCCGAGCGGCGCGAGTTCATGCTCGCCGACTGCGGTGCCGGCGTCCTGCTCACCGAGGCCGACCTCGGCGACGACCTCAGCCTGCCCGAGTCGGTGCGGCTGCTGCGGGCCGACCGCGACGAGGAGCTCGCCGCCGCCCCCGTGCACCGCCCCGCCCCCGTCGCGGGCGCCGGCGACCTGGCGTACATCATCTACACCTCGGGCTCCACCGGCCGGCCCAAGAGCGTCCTGATCGAGCACCGCGGTGTCGCCACCCGCCTCACCGACGTGATCGAGCGCTTCCGGCTCACCCCTGCCGACACGAGCCTGCAGATCACCGCCCTGGGCTTCGACCCCTCCGTCCGCGAGCTGTTCGCGCCGCTCGCGGTCGGCGCCACGGTGGCGCTGCTGCCCGCCGACGGCGCCCGCGACCCGCGCGTCGTCGTCGACGAACTGCGCGCCGTCCGCCCCACGGTGATCCTGTTCATCGTCCCGTCCCTCCTGGAAGCCGTGCTCTCCTACGACCTCCGGCCCGCCGACGTCGCCGCGCTGCGCCTGGTCGGCACCGGCGGCGAGGCGCTGCGCGCACCGGAGGCGGGCACGCTCCTGAACGAGTGGGGCTGCGAGGTCGTCAACCAGTACGGCCCCACCGAGAACACGATGATGTCGTGCGTCCACCCGGTCACCGCGGCGGACCTCGACGGGCGCATCCCCGTCGGCGGCCCGCTCTCCCACACCCGCGTCCACGTCCTCGACGCGCACCTGAACCCGGTGCCCGTCGGCGTCGTCGGCGAGGTGTACCTGGCCGGCATCGGGGTCGGCCGCGGCTACCTGGGCCGCGCGGGTCTGACCGCCACCCGCTTCGTCGCCGACCCCTTCGGCGGGCCCGGCGAGCGCATGTACCGCAGCGGCGACCTCGCCCGCCGGCGCAAGGACGGCACGCTGGACTTCGTCAGCCGCGTCGACGGCCAGGTCAAGCTGCGCGGCTTCCGCATCGAGCTCGGCGAGATCGAGGAGGTGCTGGCCGAACACCCGGCCGTCGCCCGCGCCGCGGTCGTGGTGCGCGAGGACCAGCCGGGCGACCGGCGCCTGGCCGCCTACGTCGTGCCCGTCGAAGGCGCCGAGGCGCCGACCCCGGACGAGCTGCGCGGCCAGGTCGCCGCCCGGCTGCCCGACTACATGGTCCCGGCCGCCTATGTCCCGCTCGACGCGCTGCCGCTGCGCGGCAACGGCAAGCTCAACCGCGACCTGCTGCCGCGCCCCGAGATCGGCGCCACCACCTCCGGCCGGGCCCCGCGCAGCCCGCGCGAAGAGGTCATGTGCCAGCTGTTCGCCGAGGTCCTCGGCCTGCCGCACGTCAGCATCGACGACGACTTCTTCCAGCTCGGCGGGCACTCGCTGCTGGCCGCCCGGCTCATCGCCCGGGTCCGCGCCGCCCTCGGACTCGAACTGTCGATGGTCTCCTTCTTCGAGGCGCCCACCGTCGCCGGCCTGGCCGAGCGGGCCGGCGTCGACAACGGCGCCGCCGCCCTGGAGACGGTCCTGCCGCTGCGCACCGGCGGCGACCTGAAGCCGCTGTTCTGCATCCACCCCGGCGGCGGCCTCGCCTGGAGCTACTCCAGCTTCCTCAAGTACGTACCGGAGAACATGCCCGTCTACGGCATCCAGGCCCGCGGCCTGCTGCACCCCGACGACATGCCCGCGACCGTACGGGAGATGGCGGCCGCGTACGTCCAGGAGGTCCGGCGCATCCAGCCCCAGGGGCCCTACCACTTCCTGGGCTGGTCCTTCGGCGGCGTCGTCGCCTTCGAGATGGCCACCCAGCTGCAGGCCGAGGGCGACGAGACGGCGCTGCTCACGATGCTCGACTGCTACCCGGGCGTGCCCGACCACTACCGCGTCAACGAGCAGAACATGGTCGCCGCCCTCCTCGACCCCGAGCGGCCCGGCGTGGTGCCGCAGGCCGGCTCCAAGGAGATCACCGACGTCCTGGAGGTGCTCAAGCAGGACACCGGCGCGCTGGCGAGCCTCACCGAGGACCAGCTCGTCGCGCTGCTGACGGCGATGTCGCACAACCGCCACATCGTCAAGGACCACGAGCCGGAGAAGTTCCTCGGGGACGTGCTCTTTTTCCTGGCCACCGAGGGCCGTAACGACGGCGCGCCCATGCCCGACGTCTGGGAGCAGTACGTCGCCGGCCGGGTCACCTGGCACTCCGTCAAGACCACCCACACCGCCATGAACCAGCCGGAGTCGCTGGCCCAGATGGGGCCGGTTCTCGCAGAGGCGCTGGCCGAGATCACCGCTGCCCGGCGCAGCGAGAAGCAGGGGAATGACCGATGACCAATCCGTTCGACGACGAGACCGGCCGCTTCCAGGTGATCGTCAACGCCCGGGGACAGCACTCGCTGTGGCCCGAGTTCGCCGAGGTGCCGGCCGGCTGGTCGGTGGTCCTGCCGACCGACAGCCGTGAGGCGTGCCTCGCCTACGTGGAGGCGAACTGGACCGACCTGCGTCCCGCCCCCGTCGAGGAGGGCGCACCGGTATGACCAGCGACTTCGCGGTCCTGAAGGACCGCTCCGTGCTCGCGCTGTTCGCCGCGAGGTCCACCTCCCTGCTCGGCAACGCGATCGCTCCGATCGCGCTCGCGTTCACCGTGCTGCACCTGCCCGGCGGTTCCCCGACGATGCTCGGCGTCGTCCTGGCCGCGCGGCTGCTCAGCCAGGTCACGTTCGTGCTGCTCGGCGGGGCGATCGCCGACCGGCTGCCGAAACTGCGCGTCATGGTCGGCGCCGACCTGGCCGCCGGCCTCACCCAGGGGCTCGCCGCCGTCCTGGTCATCACCGGACACGCCACCCCGTGGATGCTGGCCGGCTTCGCGGCCCTCGCCGGAGCGGCGACCGCGCTCTTCGAGCCCGCCTCGCGCTCCGCGATGCCGCTGCTCGTCTCGGGCGACGACCTGCAGTCCGCCAACTCGCTGCTCAAGCTCTCGATGCGGGGCGGCGGCATCCTCGGCGCCGCCCTGGGCGGTGTGCTGGTCTCCACCATCGGGGCCGGGAACACCATGGTCGTGCCCGCCGCGACCTTCACGCTCTCCGCGCTGCTGCTGCTCGGCGTCAAGGTCGCCCACCAGCCGCCGCCGTCCGACGCGCCCACGCTGATCCGGCAGATCCGCGAGGGCTGGCAGGAGTTCACGGCCAAGCAGTGGGTCTGGGTGATGGTCTCCCAGCTCGCCTACGTCAACGTCCTGCTCGCCGGCAGCTTCTACGTCCTCGGGCCGGTCATGGCCGACCGGTCCCTGGGCGGGGCCGGCGCCTGGAGCGTGGTGCTCATCGCGCAGGCCCTCGGCTTCATCGTGGGCAGCGTGGTGGCCATCAAGTTCCGCCCGCGCCGCCCGGTGCGCGCGGCCGCCCTCCTCACCATGGGCTTCCCGCTGTCGGTGCTGCTCATGGCCGCCGAGGCACCGCTCGCGGCGATCGCCGTCGCCACCTTCCTGGCCGGCGTCGTCATCGACGTCTACGAGGTCCTGCTCGACACGGCGCTGCAGAAGAACGTGCCGCCGCACGCCCTGTCGCGCGTCATGTCCTACGAGTCCCTGGGCTCCTTCGCCCTGGTGCCGCTGGGCATGGCGGGCGCCGGTCCGGTGGCCGACGCCGTGGGTGTGCAGACCGCCCTGTACGGAGCCGCCGCGCTGATCATGCTCGCGGGACCGGCCGTCCTGCTGCTGCGCTCGGTGCGGACCGTGACCGACGTACCCGAATCCGAGGCCGGGCACGAGGCCGGGGCCGAGGCCGCAGAGAAGAGCAAGGCATGACCGCATCCGCCCACGCCGCCCCGACCGCCCCCGCGAAGTTCCCGCGCTCCCTGCTGCGCAAGCCGTCGGACGACGCGGCCGCCCGCGTCTTCTGCTTCCCGTACTCGGGTGTCGGCGCCTCGATGTTCAACCGGTGGCCGCGGATGATCGGGGAGGTCGAGATCTGCCCCGTGCAGCTGCCGGCCCGCGAGAACCGCTTCCGCGAGGCCCACTACGGCACCTACCAGGACCTCGCGAAGAACCTCGCCGACGAGCTGCTGCCCTACCTCGACCGGCCGGCCGTGTTCTTCGGGCACTGCGCGGGCTCCCTGCCCGCCTTCGAGACCGCGCTGCGCCTCGCGGAGCTGGGCGGACCGGTGCCGCGCGAGGTCGTCGTCTCCGCGCAGGTCGCCCCGCAGGACTGCCCCAAGGACCGGTTCCTGGACATGACCGACGAGGCGCTCGGCGCCGAGCTGTCGGAACTCGTCGTCGCCCGCGGCGGCGAGGCGCACCCCATGCTGATCGAACTGACCCTGCACGTGCTGCACCAGGACCTCGACGCCAACCGGGTCTACCACCGGCCGGAGCCGGTCCGGCTGCCCTCCGCCGTCACCGCCCTCACCTGGAGCGAGGACCCGGAGATCGAGCCCGCCGAGCTGACCGGCTGGCGGGAGTGGTCCGAGCAGGTCACCTTCACCGAACTGCCCGGCGCGCACTACGCGTTCCTGAACGCCCCGGCCGAACTGACCCGGCTGCTGCACTCGCTGGCCCTGCCCGGCGCCCCGCTGCCCGCCGCGGCCGTCTCCTCGCCCGCCGAAGGACACCACTGATGACCGACACCATCGACTCCCTGTTCGCCCGCCTCGCGGCCGAACACCCGCACCGCACCGCGGTCACCGGCGACGACGCCACGCTGACGTACGCCGAACTCGACATCCGCGCGAACCGGCTGGCCCACCGTCTGCGCGCCGAGGGCGTACGCCCCGGCGAGATCGTCGCCCTCGCCGCCGGCCGCGGCGCCGCGACCGCCGTCCACCTGCTCGCCGTCCTCAAGGCGGGCGCGGCCTACCTCGGCCTCGACCGCCGCCAGCCGGCCGCGCGCCGCGACCTGATCCTGCGCGACGCCGCGGTCCGCGTGGTGCTCGCCGACAAGGGCGCCGCCGACGACCTCGGGGACGCGTACACCGTGCTCGTCCCCCAGGACGAGCCCTCGGACGAGACGGAGACCGGAACCGCCCCGCCGGCGCCCGTCGCCGGCGGTGACCGCGTCGCCTACGTCGCCTACACCTCCGGCTCCACCGGCACCCCGAAGGGCGTGTGCGTCCCCCACCGCGCCGTGCTGCGCCTGGTGCGCGGCGCGGACTTCCTGACCGCCACGCCCGACGACGTGTTCCTGCACTTCGCGCCGCTCGCCTTCGACGCCTCCACGCTGGAGGTCTGGGGCGCCCTGCTGAACGGCGCCCGCCTCGCCGTCGCGCCCGACGGCGACCTCTCCCTGGAAGGACTGCTCTCCTTCGTACGGGAGGAGCGGGTCAGCGTCATGTGGCTGACCGCCGGCCTCTTCCACCAGGCCGTGGACCTCGGGCTGCGCGACCTGCCCGCGCTGCGCCATCTGCTGGCCGGCGGCGACACCCTCTCGGCCGCACACGTCGACCGGGCGCTCGCCGCGCTCCCGCACACCGTCGTCGCCAACGGCTACGGGCCCACCGAGAACACCACGTTCACCACCGTGCACGCCATGACCGAGCCGACCGGGGCGACGGCCGTCCCCGTCGGCCGGCCCGTCTCCGGCACCGGCGTCCTGCTCCTCGACGAGCGGCTGCGCCCCGTCGCCGACGGCGAGACCGGCGAGATCTACGCGACCGGCACCGGCCTCGCCCACGGCTACCTCGGCAACCCGGGCCTGACCGCCGCCCGCTTCGTCGCCGCCCCCACCGGCGTCCCGGGCGAGCGCATGTACCGCACCGGCGACCTGGCACGCCGCACCGCCGACGGCACCCTGGAGTTCCTCGGCCGCGCCGACGGCCAGGTCAAGATCCGCGGCTTCCGCATCGAGACCGGCGAGGTCGTGGCCGCGCTGACCGCCCTGCCCGCGGTCGCCCGCGCCGAGGTCGTCGCCCCGCGCGACGGCTCCGGCACCCGCCGGCTGATCGCCTACGTCGTCCCCGCCGACACCGCGGCCCGGCCCTCCGCGCTCGAGATGCGCACCCGGCTCGCCGAGACCCTGCCCGCCTACGCCGTCCCCTCCCTGGTGCGCGTGGTCGACGAGCTCCCGCTCACCCCGAACGGCAAGGTCGACCGCACCGCGCTGGAACAGCGCTCCGTCCAGGAGCGCCCCGAGGTCAACGCCTCCCACCGCGCGCCCGAAGGCGTCCTGGAGCAGGCCGTCACCGGCATGTGGTGCGACCACCTGGGCCTGGAGGGCATCGGCGCCGACGACGACTTCTTCGAGCTCGGCGGGCACTCGCTGCTCGCGGTGGCGCTCATCGCCGAACTGCACCGCGAGTTCGGCGTGGAGATCTCCCCGATCTCCTTCTACCTCGACCCGACCCCGGCCGGACTGGCCCGGTCCCTGACCCAGGCGGGAGTGACCAGGTGAAGCTGACCGACGTCACGGCCGCCGACCGGGCCGCGGTCGACCTGTCCCGCGTCGACCTGTTCGACGCGGCCTACCACGCAGAGGGCGACCCGCACGCCGCCTGGGCCGTGATGCGCGAGCAGGCCCCGCTGCACCGCAGCGAACTGCCCGACGGACGCGCCTTCTTCAACGTCACCCGCTACCACGACGCCTGCCGGGTCCTGGGCAACCACCGCGAGTTCACCTCCGAGCGCGGCAGCCTGCTCAGCCAGCTCGGACACGACGACGCCGCCTCCGGCCGGATGCTCGTCGCCACCGACCCGCCCCGCCACAGCGAACTGCGCCGCCCCCTGAACAAGATGTTCACCGGCCGCGGCCTGGCCCGCAGCGAGGACCGCATCCGCGAGGCCGTGCGCTCCCTGGTCGCCGGCGCCCTCGACGGGCCCGTCTGGGACCTGGCCCAGCAGGCCACCATGCTGCCGATGGCCATCGCCGGCGCCCTGATGGACCTGCCCGAGCCGGACTGGAAGGACCTGGTCCAGTGGACGGGGATGGCCGCCGCCCCGCAGGACCCGGTGTTCACCATCCGCAACCCGCACGCCACCCTCGCCATCGCGCACCACCAGCTCTTCGAGTACTTCGCCACGCAGTACGAGGCCCGCAAGGGCACCGACGGCGACGACGCCTTCCGGCTGCTGATGACCATGCGGGACGGCGAACTGACCCGCGAGGAGGTGGTCGTCAACTGCTACAGCCTGCTCCTGGGCGCCAACGCGACCACCCCGCACACCGTGGCCGGCACCGTCCTCGCCCTGATGGAGCGCCCCGACCAGCTCCGCGCCGTGCGCGAGAACCCCGAGCTGATCCCCTCGCTCGTCGAGGAGGGACTGCGCTGGACCTCCCCGGCCAGCAGCTTCCTGCGCTACGCCGTGGACGACGTGGAGATCGCCGGGGGAGTGGTGCCCCGGGGCGAGGCCGTCGCCGTGTGGGTCGGCTCCGCCAACCGCGACGCCGACGTCTTCCCGGAGCCGTACCGCTTCGACGTGCGCCGCTCCGACAACCGCCACATCGCCTTCGGCTACGGCGCCCACTACTGCCTGGGTGCGACCGTGGCACGCCTCACCCTGCGCCTGTTCTTCGAGGAAGTCCTCGACCGGTTCGAGGAGTTCGTGCCGGCCGGCGAACCGCAGCACCTTGTGTCCAACTTCGTCGCGGGCTTCACCAGCCTTCCGGTCCGCGCCGTACCGCGCCGCGTCGAGGCGGTGGCGGGCCGATGAACGAGAGGAACCCCCACACCATGGAGCAGTCCGCGACGGACCTGACCGCCGTACTGACCGGCATCGTCGGCGAGCAGCTCGGTGGCCAGGAGGTCGACCCCGACGACGACTTCTACGCCCTGGGCGGCGACTCGCTGATCGCCCTGCGCGTCGTCTCGGCCGTGCAGGAGCGGGGCATCGCGATGACCCTCAAGGACCTTCTCTTCCACCCGACCGTCCGCGAGCTGGCCGCCCACCTCGCGACACAGGCCCCCGCGCCCGCCGCCGCCCCGGCGCCGGCCGCGGAGCGGGACGCGCTCCTCGACCCCAGCGACCGCATCCTCGTACCGGCCGGCGTCGCGGCGGCCCTGCCCGCCTCCGCCCTCCAGGTCGGCATCATCTACCTGTGCGAGACCAGCGGTGACCCGGAGCTCTACCACTCCATCATCGGCTGGGAGACCGTCGCCGCCTTCGACGAGCGGCTGTTCCGCGAGGCCCTGGCCGAACTGTGCGACCGCCACGCCGCGCTGCGCACGTCCTTCGACCTCGGCACGTACTCCGAGTCGGTGCAGCTGCAGTGGGAGAAGGTCGAACCCCCGCTGACCGTCGAACGGATCGGCGACGACAACCCGGCCAAGGGCCACGACAGCATCCGCGACTGGAGCCGCGAGGGCCTGACCCTGCCCATCGACTGGAGCCGGGCGCCCCTGTTCCGCTGCCACGTCGTGGCCCAGCCCGACTCCTTCCACGTCGCGATCGCCAGCCACCACGCGATCGTCGACGGCTGGAGCTACGGCCGGCTCATCGTCGACCTCCTGGAGCTGTACGCCGCCAAGCTGCGCGGCGAGGACGCCGAACTGCCGCGGCCGCCCGCCACCGGCGAGCACGACTTCATCGTCGCCGAGCGCGAGCTGCTCGCCTCCGGCGAGGCCGCCGACTTCTGGCACGGGCAGGCCGACAGCGAGCCGCTGCTGTTCTCCCGCGGGCAGTTCCACGGCGCGGCCAACGCGGTCGCCGGCGTCGAGTTCACCGTGCCCGGTGCGGTGCTCGACGGCATGCGCGCCACCGCCCGCGACGCCGGCGTCTCGCTGAAGTCGCTGGCGCTCGCCGCCCACGCGCGTGCCCTGTCCGCCTGGACCGGCCGCGACGACGTGGTCACCGGTGTCGTCGTCAACACCCGCCCGGAGCGGCCGGGCGCCGACCTGATGGTCGGCCTCTACCTCAACACGGTGCCGCTGCGGCTGACGGACCTCGGCGCGCCCCTGCCCGAGCTGGCCCGCAGGGCCCACGCGTCGGAGCGCGACGGAGCGCCCTACCGGGCCTTCCCGCTCGCGCAGATCGAGAGCCGCCTGGGCCGGCCGCCCTTCGACGTGACCTTCAACTTCATGAACTTCCACGTCTACGAGGACCTGGACGGCACCCAGGGCCTGCGGACCCGCGACTGGTGGGTGAAGGGCAAGCCGAGCTTCCCCTTCCGCGTCGACTTCGAGGTCGACGGCGCCGAGGCCGGCAGCCGCGTCTCGGTCGCCTACGACCCCGCGCTGCTCGACGAGGCCCGCGTGCGCGAGTACGCCCGCCACTTCGAGGCCGCCCTCACGGCCGCCGGAGGCACCGCATGAGCGAGCGTCGCCGCACCCTGGCGGTGCTCTACGACGACGGCGCGGCCTCCGCGGGCGAGATCGGGGTCGGCCTGGCCGACCTCGGGGACATCGTGTTCCTGCTCCCGCCCACCGGCCACGCCGAACGGCTGCGGCCCGTCCTGGAGAACTTCGGCACCGTCGTGCCGCTCACGGGCACCACGGAGGGCGACATCGCCCTCGCGCGGGACCTGGCGCCGGACGCGGTGGTGACCTACAGCGAGCGCATGGTCCGCAGGACGGCGGAGATCGCCGAGGCGCTGGGCCTGCCGTCCCACACCCCGGAGGTGGCCGCGACGGTCACCGACAAGATCCGCCAGCGCCAGGTGATGCGCGACGCCGGCGTCGACAAGGTCCGCTCCCACCCGCTGAGTTCACCCGACGAGTGGCCGCGGGTGTACGACGCCGTGGGCCTGCCCGCCATCGTCAAGCCGGTGCGCGGCGGCGGCAGTCGCGACACCTACGCCGTCACGACCGCCGCCGAGGTGGCGGAGCTGCTGCCGCGGCTGTTCCCGGAGGGCGCGGAGGCCGCGTACACGGTCGAGGAGCTCCTGGAGGGCGTGCCGAGCGCGCCGTACGGGGACTACGTGTCCGTGGAGAGCGTCTGCACGCCGCAGGGCGTGCGGCACCTGGCGGTGACCGGCAAGTTCCCGCTGCTCAAGCCGTTCCGCGAGCTGGGCAGCTTCTGGCCCTCGCACCTGCCGGACGACGTCCTGGCGGAGGTCACCGACCTCACCACCCGCGCCCTGGACGCCCTCGGAGTGCGCTACGGCATCACCCACACCGAGCTCAAGCTCACGGCCGACGGCCCGCGCGTCATCGAGGTCAACGGCCGGCTCTCGGGCCATCT
Source organism: Streptomyces sp. NPDC053431 (assembly GCF_044544925.1). Classification (NCBI taxonomy): domain Bacteria; kingdom Bacillati; phylum Actinomycetota; class Actinomycetes; order Kitasatosporales; family Streptomycetaceae; genus Streptomyces; species Streptomyces sp. NPDC053431. The sequence goes on from NZ_JBITXX010000010.1 coordinate 141,721, forward strand.
CAACCTGATGAGCCGCCGGGTCTGCGGCGTCGACATGGTGCGCCTCGGCGGCCTCCTCGCCCTCGGGGACACCTCGCAGATCCCGGAGTTCGACTACGGCGGCCGCGTCCACTTCCTGTTCAACACCATGGCCCCGGTGGAGCCGTGCCGGCTGGAGGCCATCCACGGGGCCACGGACGTGCGCAAGGTGGAGGGCATCGACGGCATCCGCCCCTACGTCCGCCCGGGCACCGACCTGGCCGGCGGGGTGATGACCACGCCGCTGGACGTCATCTGGGGCTCCTGCGCCGACCACACGGCGATGCTCGACGCCCTGGAGGAGGCGCTGCCGAAGCTGACGTACGTCTTCACCCGACCCGACGGCACCGTGCGCGAGGCGACCGCCGCGGCGCTCACCGACGTGAGCGAGGCGGGCGCATGACGGCCGCGGTGGGCCCCAGGACCTGGCTGCGCAGGTTCCACAGCACGCCCGACCCGGCGACCCGCCCGGTCCAGCTGGTGTGCCTGCCGCACGCGGGCGGCGCGGCGGGCTACTTCGTCCCCCTCTCCGCGGAACTGTGCGAGGTGGCCGACGTGCTGGCCGTCCAGTACCCCGGACGCCAGGACCGCTGGCAGGAACCCGCCGTCGACGACCTCCACGAGCTGGCCCGGCAGGTCGTCGCCGCGCTCGAACCGGCCCTGGACGACCGCCCGGTGGTGCTGTTCGGACACAGCATGGGCGCCCTGGTGGCGTACGAGGCGGCCCGCCTCCTGAACCCCGCGCGGCTGTACGTCTCCGGATGCCCCGCCCCCTCGCGCGGCGTCGAGAGCGAGCGGGAGATCACCGACGACCAGGGCATCCTCGACGACCTGCGGGCGCTCGACGGCACGGACGCCGAGCTGCTCTCCGACCCGGCGCTCCTGGAGCTGATCCTGCCCGCGCTGCGGGCGGACTACCGGGCCGTACGCACCTACCGCTGGCGGCCGGGCCCCGAACCGTCCTGTCCGCTGACGGTGCTCACCGGCGACCGCGACCCCCGCACCCCCGCGGACGCGGTCCTGGAATGGAAGCGGCACGGCACACAGGACATCCGCTTCCGCGCGTACGAGGGCGGCCACTTCTACCTCACCGAGCACACCCGGGAGGTCGCGGAACTGATCGCCGCCGACCTCGCCTGAACCCGGCGGGCCGATCGGCCGCGCGCCCCGGGTCCTGTCGTCGAACTCCCGTCGTCGCCCGTCGCGGGGCGGGCGGGAGTTCGACGACAGGACCTAGGGAGCGCCCGCCGCAGGCACGACCGACGGCACCGCCCGGAAACGGCGCCGGTACTCCATCGGCGTCGTGTCGAGCCTCCGCCGGAACGCCCGCACCAGCGTGTCCGTCGTGCCGAAACCGCAGCTGCTCGTGATGCGTTCGAGGGTCGCGTCGGTCGACTCCAGCATGTGGCGGGCGCGCTCGACGCGGGCCGACTCGACGTAGGCGCTCGGGGTCGTCCCGAGCTCGGCCTTGAAGATCCGCGTCAGCTGGCGCTCGCTGACGTGGGCGCTGGCGGCGAGGTCCGCGAGGGTGAGCGGGGAGCCGAGGTTGCGGGTGATGTAGTGCCGCAGGTCCTCGACGCGCCGGGTCGTGGAGACCGGTTCGAGCGGCACGCTGAACTGGCTCTGCCCGCTGGGCCGCTTCAGGTACATCACCAGCTGCCGCGCCACGCGCAGCGCCAGCGTCTCGCCGAAGTCGTCGGCCACGAGCGCCAGCGAAAGATCGAGGCAGGAGCTGATGCCGGCCCCGGTCCACACGTCGCCGTCCCGGATGAAGATCGGGTCGGCGTCGACCTCCACGGCCGGGTGGTCGGCGGCGAGCTGCTGCGCGGTCGACCAGTGGGTGGTGGCGCGCCTGCCGTCGAGCAGCCCGGCGGCGGCCAGGATGTGCGCGCCGACGCAGACCGAGGTGACGCGCCGGGTCCGCTCCGCCAGGGTCCGGACCCACCCGACCACCGTCGGATCGACCAGGGCGCGCACCCGCCGCTCGCCGTCCACCTCGACGGAGCCGGGCACCAGCAGCGTGTCGATGCTCCTGCCGGCCGCCTCCTCGAAGGTGAGGTCGGGCAGGACGCGCACGCCGGCCGAGGTGGTGATCGGCGCCATGGTCTCGGCGGCCAGGACGACCTCGTAACCCGACGCGTCGTCGGTCTCCCGCCGCAGGAGGGCGAACACCTCGGGCGGTCCGGTGACGTCGAGCAGGTCGACCCCCTCGAAGAGGACGATCACGATCAGGCGTCCGAGGGTGCTCATGATCCGCATCGTACGGACCGGGGCACCGGGTGTTCACCTGAGGTGCGCCCAGGAACCTCCTGCCGCTCGGGTGGGGGTCGTCCGGCTCGGCGGTAATGCGGCTCCGAGGCGATCACCGCAGAGCTCCTGGAGGACGTGTGCCACCCGCTGCCGAGCCCGAGCCCTCCCCGTCCCGGCCGAGGCTGCGGGCAGCGGCCGGCGCGGCCGCGCTCACCGGCCTGCTGTTCTGTCTCGCGGGGCGGCTGGCGGGGAGCCACCCCTTCGGACCCAGGACCCGGAACATCGTCGACCTGGGCCAGCAGTACCTGCCCTTCCACGCGTACTGGCGGAAGCTGCTGACCGGGGAGACCCACGGTGACCTGTTCCTCAACTGGACGTCGGGATTCGGCTCCAACTTCCTCGGCGACGTCGGCACCTATCTGAGCAGCCCGTTCGACCTGCTCGTCGTCCTCTTCCCGGCCGACCGCACCGAACTCGCCCTGTACGTCGTCACCGCGCTCAAGATCGCCACCGCGGGCGCGGCCATGGCGGCCCTGCTCCTCACGCTCAGGCGCGGCCCGTGGCCGGTGGCGGCCGTCCTCGGCACCGCGTACGCGCTGTCGGGCTGGACCTTCAACTACGCCGCCACCGTACCGATGTGGCTCGACGGACTCGTCGCCTTCCCGCTGCTCTGCCTGGTGGGGGAGTGGGCCCGGTGCCGGCGCAGGCCGGTCCTCGGACCGCTGGTCGTCGCCCTCGCCTGGTGCGCCAACTTCTACACCGCCTACATGGCGACCCTCGGCGCCGCCGTCGTCCTCGCCGTACGCCTCCTCACCGCCGACGACGTCCCCGGCGCGGGCCTCGGACCGCGGCTCGCCGGGCTGCTGCGGGCCGCCCGCGCCGTCCTCATCGGCATCGGACTCGCCGCCCCGCTCGTCGTCGTCGTCTTCCTCGCCACCAAGGTCGCCGACCCCACCCCACCCACCGCCTTCGCCCCGGCCGCCTGGACGGACGTCCTCGCCCGCTTCCTGCCGGCCACGGCGAGCGTGGCCTCGCCCGCGCTCTTCATCGGCACGCCCGCCCTCGCGCTCGCCCTCACCCTGCCCTTCCACACCTCCGTCGCCGCCCGCGTCCGCGCCGGCTGGGCCGTGGCGATCGTCCTGGTCACCCTCTCCCTCCAGTGGGAGCCCACCCATCTGATCTGGCACGCGGGCGCCTCACCCAACGGCATCCCCTACCGCCAGACCTTCGTCCTCTGCGGCCTGCTCGTCATGGCGGCCTGGCTGTCCGTGGCCCGGGGCGTGCCGAGGCCCCTCGCGCTGCTCGGCGGCGCCGGACTGCTCGCGTTCGCCGCCCGCGCGGCCGCCGTCAGCAGGGACATCGACCGCTGGACCTACCCGGCCGCCGCCGCTGCCGCCGCCCTCGCCGTGCTCGCCGCCGTCGCCGCGCTGCTCGCCCGCGCGGTGACGGGCCGCCGCGCCGCGCGGCTGCTGCCCGTCCTGGCCGTCGGACTGCTGCTCACCGCGCAGGCCGGAGAGACCCTGGTCACCGGCAAGCGCATCGAGGAACAGCAGCTGGCCAAGGTGTCCTGGGCGCCCCGCGTCGGCCCCTGGCACACCGACATGACCCGCGCCGTCGCGGCGAAGGACGCCTGGCCGAAGCACCGCACGGACCCCGGCGAGGTGCCCGGAGGCAACGACGTCCTGCTCGTCGGCGGAGAGGGCGCCGACTACTACAGCAGCCTCACCGCCGACACGTACTCCCGTACCCTCGCCGGCCTCGGCTTCGGCTTCTACGCCAAGGGCCGGCACCCCGTCAGCCTCGACAACCCCGTCACCGACGCGATCTTCTCCATCGGCACCCGGATGCGGTCCACGCCGAAGTCCGAACTCGCCGTCGACCGGCTCCCCGAGGCGGAGATCACCGTCACCGACACCCCCGTACCGCCGCTCGTCACGGTCCACCCGGCCCGAGAGGCGGGGGCGGGGGCGGAGGTGGGGACGGGGGCCGGGACGGAGCGGGGGACGGAGCGGGAGCCGGGGACGGAGCGGGAGCCGGGGACGGAGCCGTCCGGAGCCGACACCGCCGGAGCCGGCACGGCCGCCACCGCCGAAACGGCCGCCGCCACCGCCGACACGGCCGACACCGACACCACCCCCGCCGGCAACGCCTTCGCCCGGCAGGAACAGATGCTCGGCCACATCGTGTACGAGGTCCCCGCCGCCCCGCGCCCCGCCGGCGCCCCCGACGGCACCGCCACCCTCACCACCCGGTGCCCGGCGGGCTCCCAGGTCTGGTTCTGGGCGCCCGAGTACCAGGGCACCGCCGCGCTCGTCGGCGGCCCGGCCGTCGGCTTCGCCGGCAAGCTGCCCGCCGTACTCGCCCCCATGCAGCCGCTCGGCACCGTCCCGGCCACCGGCGCCGTACGGATCGAACTGCGCCCCGAGGACGGGGCGAAGCCCCGGCTGAAGCTGCCCGCGCAGCCCGTCGGCTGCCTGGAGCAGCGCCGGCTCGCCGCCGCCGTGCGGCAACTCACCGCCACCGGCGCCACCGACGTCCGCACCACCGGCCACACCGTCACCGCGGACCTCCCCGCCGGCAGCACCGGCACCGCCGTGCTCGCCGTCCCCCGGATCTCCGGCTGGCGCTGCGCCGCCGGCGACGCGCCGCTCACGCCCGCGCGCAGCCGCCTCGGCCTGCTCGCCGTCCCCCTCGACGGCAAGGCCACCTCCGTGACCTGCTCCTTCCGCCCGCCGGGCGTCCGGCTCGGCGGCGCGGTCGGCGCCGCGGCCCTCCTCGCCCTGCTGGCCACCGCCGTGCTCCACCGGCGCCGGACCCGCGCACCCGAGGGACCGGAAGAGTTCACCACCCGTGCACATCCGGCTCGTTCACCGGAGAAGAGCGCTGTCTAGTCTGCCCGCCCGTACCGCTACGCGAGCCGAGGATTCCGAGTGCCGAAACTGTCCGTCGTCGTGCCCTTCCACAATGTCGGGCCCTACGCCCCCGACACCCTGCGCAGTCTCGCCGACAACGCGGACGCCGACACCGAGTTCCTGCTGGTCGACGACCACTCCACCGACGAGACGCCGGACCTCCTCGACCGCTGGAAGGACCGCATCCCGCAGGCCACCGTGATCCGCCACGAGACCAACCTCGGCGTGGCGCAGGCCCGCAACACCGGCATCGACGCGGCGACCGGCGACTACCTCACCTTTCTCGACGGCGACGACTGGTACGCCCCCGGGCACCTGCGCGCGATGGTGACCGGCATCCACCGCCTCGGCTGCGACTTCGCCCGCACCGACCACGTCCTGTCCACCGACCGCAACCGGCAGATCCGCTACGCGCCGGCCAAGGAACGCGACACCGTCATGGACCCCCGGGACGGCATCGCCCCGGCGAGCATGGTGACGATGGTCGACTACCCCTTCGTCCCCTTCGGCGTCTACAGCGCCCGCCTTTTCGAGAACGGCGGCTCACGCTTCGAGACGAAGCTGCGCACCGCCGAGGACCGGCTGTGGATCTGGCGGCTCCACCTCACCGCCCGCAGCTACGCGGCCCTCTCCCTGCACGGGGTCTTCTACCGGCGCGGCGTCACCACCTCGCTGACCCAGATCACCGACAACCGCCAGCTCGACTTCATCCCGTCCTACGACCTGCTGCTCGACGAGGTCTCCCGCGACCGCGACGCCGACCGCTTCCTGCCGAAGGCCGTCCGCACCTACTGCGCCATGATCGCCTTCCACATGGCGAAGGCCGACCAGTACGAGCCGGCCGTCGCCAGGCGACTGCGGCGCGACGTCACCGACGCCCTGCGCCGGATGCCGCAGCCGGTCCTCGACGAGACCCTCGCGACCATGGACACCCGCCGCGGCACCCTGCTCAGGAGCCTGCGCGACACCGGAAAGGCCGCCTGACCCATGGCGCACGACCGCGTTCAGATCTTCCAGGTGTCGACGCTCTACGGAGCCGCCACCGTCGCCGCCGCCCTCGACGCCGGCCAGTTCGGCGCCCCCGGCCACGCCCACCGCCTCCTGCTGATCTCCCACAACGCCGAGATCCCCGAGACCGCCGTCCGCATCGACTCGATGACCGGCTACGAGCGGATCGCCGCCCGCTTCGACGAGGTCGTCGACTGGAACGAGGCCGTCCACCCGCACCACCCCAGCTCCTGGGCGCCCCGCCCCGAGGAGGCGCCGCTGTGGCAGCGGGTCTTCCGCACCGCCTGGGGGCTCGGCACCGCCACCGTCGAGGTGATCGTCGAGTCCATCCAGGTCAATCCGGCGAAGGCGCTCGCCGCCGTCTTCGCCGAGAGCGCCGTGCACGTCTACGCCGACGGCCTGATGAGCTACGGCCCCACCCGCGACGAGCTGCCCCAGTCGATCGCCGCCCGGGTCCGCCGGGTCCTCCACCTCGATCTCGTGCCGGGACTGCGGCCGCTGCTGCTCACCGAGTACGGCGTCGGGGCCGAGCTCGTCCCCGACGACGCCTTCCGCGCGGTCCTGCGGGAGATCGCGGAGGACGCGGGCGACGACGACGCCCGGCTCGCGGGCGCGGTGGCCGCCGCGCCGACCGCGCTGCTCCTCGGCCAGTACCTCGCCGCCCTCGGCATCCTCACCGCCGAGGAGGAAGAGGAGCTGCACGTCCGGATGGTGCGGGGGGCGGCCGCGGCCGGCCACCGCTCGGTCGTCTTCAAGCCGCACCCCACGGCCCCGGCGAGCTACTCGAACGCCCTCCACGAGGAGGCCGCCCGCACGGGCGTCACCCTCACCGTCCTGGACGGGCCGCTGCTCGCCGAGACCTTCTACGAGCGCTGCCGCCCCGAGCTCGTCGTGGGCTGCTTCTCCACCGCGATGCTCACGGCCGCCGTCCACTACGGCGTCCCCGTCGCGCGCGTCGGCACCGACACCGTCCTGGCCCGGCTCACGCCGTACGAGAACAGCAACCGCGTCCCGCTGACGATCGTCGACCACATCGTCCCCGACCTGGAGGGCACCGCCCAGCCCGGCGTCCCGGGCGAGGCGCCCGCCGGCCTCGCGCCGCTGATCCGGGCGGTCGGCCACTGCATGCGCCCGACCGCGTACCCGGGCCTGCGCGCCGAGACCGTCGCCTACCTCGCGGAACACGGCACCGCCCCCTCGGCCGCCCTCCACTTCCCGGCGGAACGGCTGAGGGAACTGGACCTGCCGATCCCGGCGCGCGCGTAGCCGCGCGGGTCGGCGGGGGCCGGGGGGCGTCGGTCAGACGGGCTCCGGCGACCCGGGTCGCCGGCTACCCGGGTCTCGGGATGTCGGAGGCCGTCTCTCCGGTCTCCATGTCGACCCGCTGACCGGTCGGCGCCCTAACTCCGGGTCGCCGACCGCACGAGGGTGAACACCGCGCCCTCAGGGTCGGTCACGAGGGCGAGCCGCCCCGCCGTGCCTTCGCGCGGCGGGCGTAGGACCTGGCCGCCGAGCTCGACGACCAGGCGGGCGGACGCGTCCACGTCGTCGACCTCGAAGTACGTCATCCAGTGGGCCCCACGGTCCCGCGGCAGCGCCACGCCGACCCCGTGCAGGGAGGCGACCGGACGGCCGTCGAGGTGGAGCGTCAGATAGTCGAAGTCGGCGGAGACGACGGGCTCGGCCTCGTACCCGAAGATCGTCCGGTAGAACTTGCCGACCGAGGACGTCTCGTACGTGAGGAGCTCGTTCCAGACCGGTGTCCCGGCGTGTCCGGCCGTGGCGGTGCCGTGGTGGGCCTCGGCCTGCCAGACGCCGAAGACGGCGCCGGCCGGGTCGGCGCAGATCACCATGCGCCCGGCCTCGCCCGCGTCGAGCGGGCCGACGGCGACCGTGCCGCCGCAGCAGCGGATGCTCTCCGCGGTCTCGTCGGCGTCGTCGGTGGCGAGATACGTCGTCCAGGCGATCGGCAGATGCCGGTCGGGGGGCAGCTGGCCGATGCCGGCCACCTCCCGGCCGTCGAGCAGCGCGCGCACGTAGGGGCCGAGCTGCTGCGGCCCGGGCACGAACTCCCAGCCGAACAGCGCGGCGTAGAACTCCTGCGTCGCGTCAATTCCGTGCACCATCAGGCTCACCCAACAGGGTGTACCGGGTGTGCGCCGAGTCGCCTCGGTCATCGTCACTCTCTCCTCGCCCAGTGGCCGTACGAGGTGGGGGCCGGCAGTGCGTACGGGGGCGCCCCGGCGGGTCCTGCCCGCCGTCCGCCCCTCCTACACCTGCACCGGTCGTACGCTCCGTGCTGATCGTTGCACCGCGTCGGGGGCCGCGCGCCCCGGAGGAATCCTGGAGTGGTCCGATTTCAGCGTGCGGGCTGAGCGAGGATGGCCCTATGAAGCCCATCATCTCCGCAAGCGAACTCGTGAGCGAATCGACCGGTGCGAGGCCGCCGGTCGTCCTGGACGTCCGCTGGACCCTCGGCGGGCCGCCCGGGCGCCCCGAGTACGAGGCCGGGCACCTCCCCGGTGCCGTCTACGTGGACCTCGACACCGAACTCGCGGGCCCGCCAGGGAGCGGGGGGCGGCACCCGCTGCCGGACGTGGCCGCCTTCGGCGCGACGATGCGCCGGGCGGGAGTCTCGGCGGACTCACCGGTCGTCGTCTACGACGGAGGCCTGGGCTGGGGCGCGGCGCGCGCCTGGTGGCTGCTGCGCTGGGCGGGCCACACGGACGTCCGGGTCCTCGACGGCGGGCTGGCGGCGTGGACGGGGGAGCTGTCCAAGGACGTCCCGGCCCCGGAGCCGGGTGACTTCGAACCGCGCCCGGGCGGCCTGGGTCTCCTGGACGCGGACGCGGCGGCGAGTTGGGCCCGTTCGGGACTCCTGCTCGACGCGCGGGCCGCGGAGCGCTACCGGGGGGACGTGGAGCCCATCGACCGGGTCGGCGGCCACATCCCGGGCGCGGTCTCCGCCCCGACGACGGAGAACGTCGGCCCGGACGGCCTCTTCCTGCCCGCCGAGGCGCTCGCGGCCCGCTTCTCCGCGCTGGGCGCGGCGGACGGCGCGGACGTGGCCGTCTACTGCGGCTCGGGCGTCTCCGGGGCCCACGAGGTGCTCGCGCTGGAGATCGCCGGGATCCCGGCCGCCCTCTACGCCGGCTCCTGGTCCGACTGGTCCGCAGACCCCACCCGCCCCGTAGCCACCGGCCCCGACCCCCAGTAGCCCCGGCCCTGCGGGGCGAGTCCGCCTCCGGTCCTGTCCGCCGCCCCCCGCCCCCCCCGAGGCGGCCACTCCTTCCACCGGGGCGTTGCCCCCACCCTGTCGCCGCCCGCTCCTTCGTGGGTGCTCCATCCGCTGGGGCGGTGCCCCCACTCCGCCCGTTGTGGGCCGCCGCCACCCCGTTGTGGGCAGTCGTTCCGCTGGGGCGGAACGGGTGGGCACAACGGAACATCGCGCCTTGCCGCGCCTAGGCTTCCGCGCCTTGACGCCCGCCTGGAGGGCGCGGCGTCGTGAGGGGTGGGCGTAGGTACAGGGAGCGGACGCGCCGCCAGGCGCGGTCCCGTGTGCCCACCCGTCCCGCCCTGGGCCCCCGGACGAAGTCTGGGGGAGGGACGATTGCCCACACGGGGGTGGGCGACTGGGCAACAGGCGGAACGTGCCCCCGAGGCGGACCCGGTACGGCGAAGGGCCCGCGCAGAACCAGGTACGGCGCAAGGCGGTGAGGCTGGGTACGGCGAAGGCCCGCGCGGACCCAGTACGGCGAAGGGCCCGCGCAGAACCAGGTACGGCGAAGGCCGGCGCGGGGCCGGGTGTGGTGAGGGCCCGTGCGGGGCCAGGTACGGCGACAGGCCCGCGTGGGGCCGGTACGGCCATGGGCCCGCGCGGGGCCACGGGCGGTGAAAGGGGCGGGTGTGGCGGAAGGCCCGCGCCGGGTGGCGCGGGCCTTCCGTGAAAGGTCAGTCCTGCTTCTTGCGGCGGGTGCCGAAGACGATCTCGTCCCAGCTCGGAACCGCCGCCCGCCGCCCCGGCCGCACCCCGTCCGCCTCGGCCTGCCGGTCCGTGGTGCCGATGAGCCGGTCGCGGTGACCCGAGACCGCACGGGGCATGAGCACGTCCGCGTAGGCCGAGCCGGCCCCCGCGGAGGCCGCCGGAGCCGGAGGCTCCTCGGCCTCGACCTCGTCGGAGGGTTCCGTGTCGGACGGCTCGGGGACGACCATGTCGCCCCGGAAGCTCGGCACCGCCTCCAGGAGGCTGGTCAGCGAGTCCCGCTCCTCCTCCGGCTCCGGCACCGGAGTCGGCCGCTCGATCTGACGGTCGAGCGCACGGTCCAGCGGCCGGTCCCGGGGCAGCCGGGCGATCCGCGGCACGAAGGGGAAGCTCGGCTCCGGGACGGCGGCCAGCGTGTCGTCGGTCTCGCCGATCAGCGCCCGCGCCTCGTCGTCGACGGCCTGGACGAGCCGCCGGGGCGGGTCGTACGTCCAGCTCGCCGTGTGCACCTCGCCCGCGACGCGGTAGACGAGCAGCACCTCCCACGTGCCGTCGTCACGCCGCCAGGAGTCCCACTGCACGGTGTCCTTCTCGGCGCCGCGCAGCAGCAGCCGCTCCTGGACCGCCTCGCCGAGCTGGGGGCCGGTGTTCTCACCGGGCCGGCGCACGGGGGTCTTGCGGGCCCGCTCCGCCATGAAGGCGCGCTCGGCGAGTACGGGGCCCTCGAAGCGCCGTACCCGGTCGACGGGGATGCCGGCGAGCTGCGCGACCTCCTCCGCGGACGCGCCCGCACGTATCCGTGCCTGGATGTCGCGGGGGCGGAGGTGGCTCTCCACCTCGATCTCGATCTGCCCGAGCCGCGCGCGGTCGTTGCGCACCGCGGCCCGCAGGCGCTCGTCGATCGGAAGCGTGTACTCCGTGCTGTCAGCAGCCTTCAGCACCAGTCGTGTGCCGTCGTTCGAGACGGCCACGACACGCAGTTCGGGCATGGGAACCTCCCGGGTGGTGCCTGCCGACGTCACGTGCGTCGCTGCTTCCGCTAGTCGAGTGTGGCCTGCCCGGGTGCAGCCTGCCACAACCCTGCCGAGTTGCCCGGCGTGTCGGGCATGGACCCTGGAGCGCCGTTATGGCACGGTTACCTGATTGCGACGCAGAGTGACAGGCCGTCACGCTGTGTCGCGGTGCCCGTGCGGTGCCGTGGCGCCGCCGGTTCGAGTGCCACCTTCGGCCCCCTTCCGTCGATTCCGGACACCCGTGAGGGAATCCGGACCCAGGGCTCGCCACAGTACTCCATTCGGGCCACCTGGGTGGACCGCCGCGCCGCCCAACTTCTCGGGAGGTTCGGGAGTTGAGTCTCCGCCCTCCGTTCCCCGGCGTGTCCCTCTTCACAGAAACGCCAGAAACGGAACTAATCCCTTCGCCCATTTGTCCCTTGTGGGTGCATGGTGGAACAGATGAACAAGCAGGGGTCGGAGATGCATCACACGCCGGAAACCGGCACCGAGGAGCGGAAAACCGGCGCAAAGGAGCACGAAAACCAGAAGAAACGCTTCGACCTGAGCGTGCCTCAGGTCGCGGGCAGCGCCCTCGCCGCCGTCCTCGCCGCCAAACTCGCCTCCACCCTCGGGGTCTACGGCACCATCCTGGGCGCCGGTGTGATCAGCGTCATCGCCACCTGCGGCGGTCCGCTCCTCCAGCACCTCTTCAAGCGCACCGGCGAGCAGATGCGCGAGGCCGCCACCGTCCAGGCCAGGCCGAAGGCCCGTCAGCTGCCCGTGCCGGCCGGAGGCGTTCCCGGCGAGGAGTTCGGTGCGCCCACCACCCACGGCACCCGGGTCCGCGGCTGGAAACGCCCCGTCCTCGGCGCCGCCGTGGTCTTCCTGCTCGCGATGGGCGGCATCACCGCGTACGAGCTGAGCTCCGGTCAGGACCTCGGCGGTACCCAGGGCTCCACCACCTTCGGCTCCGCCGTCCGCGGCGGCGCCCACGGCGAGGACAAGGGCGAGGAGCGGCCGGCCGAGGGCGTCACCCCCGGCGTCACGCCGAGCACCGGCGACGGGTCCGCCGACGGGCGGGGAACGGCCCCCACTCCGGACAGCACCCCCGGGACCGGCTCGGCCACCCCCGACGGCACCCCGACCCCGACCCCGACCCCGACGCCCACGCCGACGCCCACGCCGTCCGTCTCCACCGAGCCCCCCGACGGCGGCACGACCCCGCCCCCCACGGCGCCGCCGGCCACTCCGCCGGCCACCGCCCCCGACGGCGCGCGGGGGACGGCGACCGAGTGACCGTCAGTCGCCCAGCACCCGGCGCAGGTAGTCGTTGGCGAAGCGCCGGTCCGGGTCGAGCCGGTCCCGCAGCTCGACGAACTCGCCGAACCGCGGATAGACCTTCTCGAAGTAGGCCGCGTCCCTGGTGTGCACCTTCCCCCAGTGCGGCCGGCCGCCGTGCTCGGTCATGATGCGCTCCACCGCGGTGAAGTACGCCTGGTGGGGCGTGCCCTTGTACAGGTGCACCGCGATGTAGGCGGACTCCCGGTCCGAGGCCGTGGACAGCGCGATGTCGTCGGCGGGCGCCGTCCGCACCTCCACCGGGAAGCTCACCTTCAGGGGCGAGCGCTCGATCATCGCCTTCAGCTCGCGCAGCGCCGGCACCGCCGCCTCACGGGGCAGCGCGTACTCCATCTCCAGGAAGCGCACCCGGCGCGGCGAGGTGTACACCTTGTACGGGATGTCCGTGTACGTCCGGGCCGACAGGGCACGGCTGGAGATCTTGGCGATCGACGGGATGACCGGCGGCACGGCCCGGCCCAGCGAACAGGCCAGGTGGAAGACGCCGTTGGACAGCAGCTCGTCCTCGAGCCAGCCGCTCAGCCTCCCGGGCGGGGCCGCCGGGCCCGCGCTGCGGTTGTTGCGCTTGGTGTTGCAGTTGTCCGTGTGCGGGAACCAGTAGAACTCGAAGTGCTCGTTCTCCGCGTGCAGCTCGTCGAACTCCGCGGTCACCCGGTCGAAGGACATCGGCTCCTCGCGCGCGGTGAGCAGGAAGATCGGCTCCACGGCGAAGGTGATGGCGGTGATCACGCCGAGCGCGCCCAGGCCGATCCTGGCGGCGGCGAAGACCTCCGGGTGCTCCGTCCTGGAGCAGGTCATCAGGCTCCCGTCGGCCGTGACCAGTTCCAGCTCGCGGATCTGCGCGGCGATGGAGGCCGACTCACGGCCGGTGCCGTGCGTGCCCGTGGAGGTCGCCCCGGCGACCGTCTGCTCCATGATGTCGCCCATGTTCGTGAGCGACAGGCCCTCCCGGGCCAGCGCCACGTTGAGCCGCTTCAGCGGCGTACCGGACTCCACCGTGACGGTCATCGCCTCACGGTCGATCCTGCGGATGCCCGTGAGCAGTCCGGGCCGGACGAGCACGCCGTCCGTGGCCGCGATCGAGGTGAAGGAGTGGCCGGTGCCGACCGTCTTCACCCGCAGCCCGTCCTCGGCGGCCCTGCGCACGGCGTCGGCGAGCTCCTCGGCCGAGGCCGGGCTCACCTCCCGAACCGGGCGGGAGGTGACGTTCCCCGCCCAGTTACGCCATGTGCCGCTCGCCGTCCCGGTGCTCCCCGACCCCTGCGTCGTCTGCGCCCTCGGCGTCCTGCTCACGCTGCCCCTCCCGCGTCGGCACCGGCCTGCGCAGCCGGCGGAAGCCGAGGAGTGCCACCACGACCGCGAGCGCGCCCGAGACCACGGGCACCACGTACGCCGCCTCCGCCCCGGACGCGTCGACCACCCAGCCGGCGGCCGAGGAGCCGAGCGCCACACCGATCGCGAGCCCGGTCCCTGTCCAGGTCATGCCCTCGGTGAGCTTGGTGCGCGGTACGTGCGCTTCGACGAGGGCCATCGTGGTCACCATCGTCGGTGCGATGGAGAGGCCCGCGACAAAGAGCGCCACGGCCAGCAACGGCAAGTTCCCGGCCAGTAGGAGGGGGATCATACTCACGGCCATCGCGCAGACGCCCAAGAGCCACCTCAGCGACGGCTCGCCCTTGAGATGGAGCAGGCCGAAGACCGCGCCGGCCAGGCAGGAGCCCAGCGCGTAGACGGCCAGAACCAGACTTGCGGCGGCCTTGTGACCCTGCTCCTCGGCGAACGCGACCGTCACCACGTCCACCGAACCGAAGACGGCGCCGGTGGCGACGAAGGCCAGCGCGAGCACCTGCAGACCGGGGGAGCGCAGCGCGGATCCGCCGGTGTGCGCCTCGCGCGGGTGCGGAGCGGGCTCGGTGGCACGCTGCGCGGTCAGCCAGAAGACGCCGATGGCGAGGAAGACACCGGCGAGCAGCGGACCGGCCTCCGGGAACCAGATGGTCGACAGGCCGATGGAGACGATCGGGCCGAAGATGAAGCACACCTCGTCGACGATCGACTCCCACGAGTACGCCGTGTGCAGCCGCCGCGCCTCGCCCCGGTAGATGTCCGCCCACCGGGCGCGGGTCATCGCGCCCACGCTCGGCACGCAGCCGACGAAGGCCGTGAACACGAACAGCGTCCAGTCCGGAGCCCCGAACTTCACGCACAGCAGGAGCCCCGCGCCCGCCGCGAGCGAGACCAGGGTCGCCGGGCGCAGCACCCGCCGCTGCCCGTGCCGGTCGACCAGGCGCGAGATCTGCGGGCCGAGCGCCGCGGCGGACATCGCGAGCGTGGCCGAGAGCGCGCCGGCGAGCCCGTACCGCCCGGTGACCTGGGAGATCATGGTCACGATGCCGATGCCCATCATGGACAGCGGCAGCCGGCCGACGAAGCCGGCGATCGAGAAGGCTCTGGTGCCGGGCGCTGTGAAGATCGCGCGGTAGGGACTGGGCAAGGGGATCTCCGGGCTCGGGCAGGGCGTGCGGACGCGCACGGGCGGGGCGGGCGCGCTCAACACGTGTAATTAATAGCTAAAGCCTACGGCTTTGAAGTGGTTCGGTCACTCGTTTTTTTCGGTCGGCCCCCGCCCGGGGACGTCCCCCGGCCCTCGCCGCCGCGGGCGGGGGAAGGGTGGGAGGATCATTGCCATGTCCGACGAGCTCGATCCCGCCCCGTACGACGCCCTGCTGCTGCTCTCCTTCGGTGGCCCCGAGGGCCCGGACGACGTGGTCCCGTTCCTGGAGAACGTGACCCGCGGCCGAGGCATCCCCAAGGAGCGGCTGAAAGAGGTGGGCCGGCACTACTTCCTCTTCGGCGGCGTCAGTCCCATCAACGACCAGAACCGCGCCCTGCTCGCCGCCCTGCGCGCGGACTTCGCCGCCGAAGGCCTCGACCTGCCGGTCTACTGGGGCAACCGGAACTGGGCGCCGTACCTCACCGACACCCTGCGCGAGATGATCACCGACGGGCGGCGCCACATCGCCGTCCTCGCGACCAGCGCCTACGCCTCGTACTCCGGCTGCCGCCAGTACCGCGAGAACCTCGCCGACTCCCTCGCCGAGCTGGAAGCGGAGGGGCTGCCGCTGCCCCGGGTCGACAAGCTCCGGCACTACTTCAACCACCCCGGCTTCGTCCGCCCCATGGTCGAGGGCGTCCTCGCCTCGCTCGACGAGCTCGACCCGGCCGTACGCGACGGGGCCCACCTCGCCTTCACCACCCACTCCATCCCCGACTCCGCCGCCGACACCTCGGGCCCCGTCACCGAACACGGCGAAGGCGGCGCCTACGTGAAGCAGCACCTCGACGTAGCCCGGCTGATCGTGGACGCGGTCCGCGAGGAGACCGGCGTCGAGCACCCCTGGCAGCTCGTCTACCAGTCCCGCAGCGGCGCCCCCCACATCCCGTGGCTGGAGCCGGACATCTGCGACCACCTGGAGGAGCTACACGGCGCCGGCGCCCCCGCCGTCGTCATGGTGCCGATCGGCTTCGTCTCGGACCACATGGAGGTCCTCTACGACCTCGACACCGAGGCCACCGCCAAGGCCGCCGAGCTGGGACTCCCGGTACGGCGCTCGGCCACCGTCGGGGCCGACCCGCGGTTCGCCGCGGCCGTGCGCGAGCTCGTCCTGGAGCGGGCCGCGAACGAGCGCGGGGAGCGCGCCGAGCGCTGCGCCCTCGGCGCGCTCGGACCCTCCCACGACCTCTGCCCGATCGGCTGCTGCCCCGCCCGGGCCGAGCGGCCGGCGGCGGCCGGCGCCGACAGCCCGTACGCCTAAGGAGACCGCCCCCGTGACCGACCCCCTGCTCCCCGAACTCCTCGACCTGGCCCTGGAGGCCGGCCGCCGGGCCGGAGCCCTGCTGCGCGACGGGCGCCCGGACGACCTGGCGGTGGCCAGGACCAAGACGAGCGCCATCGACGTGGTCACCGAGATGGACATCGCCGCCGAGAAGCTGATCACCGGCTTCCTCGCCGAGCACCGCCCCCAGGACGGCTTCCTCGGCGAGGAGGGCGCCTCCAGCGCCGGCACCAGCGGGATCCGCTGGGTCGTCGACCCCCTGGACGGCACCGTGAACTACCTCTACGGCCTGCCGACCTGGTCCGTGTCCATCGCCGCCGAGCGGGACGGCGAGACCGTCGTCGGCGTCGTCGAGGTCCCGCTGCGCGGCGAGACCTTCCACGCCGTCCTCGGCGGCGGCGCGTGGCTGGGCGACCGGCGCCTGGCCGTCCGCCCCTCCCCGGCGCTCGACCAGGCCCTCGTCGCCACCGGCTTCGGCTACCTCCAGGCCCGCCGCGCGCACCAGGCGGACGTCGCCCAGCGCCTCCTCCCGCGCGTCCGCGACATCCGCCGCGGCGGCTCCGCCGCCATCGACCTCTGCGACGTCGCCGCCGGCCGCCTCGACGCCTACTACGAGCGTGGCCTCAACCCCTGGGACCTCGCGGCGGGCGACCTGATCGCCCGCGAGGCGGGCGCCCGCACCGGCGGCCGCCCCGGCGCCCCGGCGTCGGGCGACCTGGTCCTGGCGGCCTCCCCGGGCCTCTTCGGCACCCTGCAGGACTTCCTGGAGGAGTCCGGCGCCTGGCACGACTGAGCGGCGGCGCCCGGCACGGCGGAGCACCGGCGCCCGGCACGGCTGAGCACCGGCGCGCCTCCCGCAGCGGCGGGGCCGGCACGACCGGGTCAGGCCGGACGACCGGGTCAGGCCGGACGACCGGGTCAGGCCGGACGACCGGGTCGGGCTGGTCGACCGGGTCGGGCCGGACGCGACATGGGTGGGCCCCCGGAGTCGGTGACTCCGGGGGCCCACCCATGTCGCGGGGTCAGGCGCAGGCCGCGCCGACCTCCACGCCGTGTTCGGCGGCCAGGCGGTGCAGGTCGTCCAGCTCGGCCTGCTCGACGTCCGCGAGGAAGTCGTCGCCCGCCTCACGAGCGCGCGTGAGGTCGGACTGCGTGGTCCTGATGCGGTGCAGCAGTCCTGCGGTGAAAGCGTCCATCGTGCGCCCCCTCGTGGTGGGTCGGTGGCACGGGGAGTGCCGGGGGTGGGTGGACCACGCACCGCTACCTCTGGGGGACAGAGAGCGGTAGGTGGCGTGCCACCTACAGGGCGTGATCGCGGGGTGTGAAGTCGTCCTCCCCAGCCCTTTCCTCACAGAAACCTCAACTGGCCGGTGGATCAGGTGAATTCTTCCGGCCCCACTCCACCGGCCCCCTCCCGCCCACCTCCCCGCCGCCCTGCGCACACCCGTCTTACAGCCGGTTTACGCGCGTTCGGGGCAGGATGGACACGCACAGTCAGTGCGCAGAACCGCCCCGTCCACCAGCGGGACCAGGGCGCCAGGAAAGGACTTACAGACGTGCGCGTACTCGTCGTCGAGGACGAGCAGCTGCTCGCGGATGCGGTGGCCACCGGCCTGCGCCGGGAGGCCATGGCCGTCGACGTCGTGTACGACGGCGCCGCCGCCCTGGAGCGGGTCGGGGTCAACGACTACGACGTCGTCGTCCTCGACCGGGACCTCCCCCTGGTCCACGGCGACGACGTCTGCCGCAAGATCGTCGAGCTCGGCATGCCCACCCGCGTCCTGATGCTCACCGCCTCCGGAGACGTCAGCGACCGCGTCGAGGGCCTGGAGCTGGGCGCCGACGACTACCTGCCCAAGCCCTTCGCGTTCAGCGAGCTCACCGCCCGCGTGCGCGCCCTCGGCCGCCGCACCACCGTCCCGCTCCCGCCCGTCCTGGAGCGCGCCGGCATCAAGCTCGACCCCAACCGCCGCGAGGTCTTCCGCGACGGCAAGGAGGTCCAGCTGGCCCCCAAGGAGTTCGCGGTCCTGGAGGTCCTCATGCGCAGCGAGGGCGCCGTCGTCTCGGCCGAGCAGCTGCTGGAGAAGGCCTGGGACGAGAACACCGACCCGTTCACCAACGTCGTACGGGTCACCGTGATGACCCTGCGCCGCAAGCTGGGCGAGCCCCCGGTCATCGTCACGGTCCCCGGCTCGGGATACCGGATCTGACCCGATGCCCCAGACCCCGGCGCCCCCGCACGCGCCTCCCAAGCCGACCTGGGACCCCAGGGACCCGGTCCGCCCGCTGCTGCGTCCGACCATCCGGATAAGACTGACCCTGCTCTACGGCGGCATGTTCCTGATCGCCGGCATCCTGCTGCTGGCGATCATCTACCTGTTCACCGCGCAGGCCCTGCGGGACAGCACCAGCGAGCTTCCC
The DNA here is from genome assembly GCF_044544925.1 of Streptomyces sp. NPDC053431. Taxonomy (NCBI): domain Bacteria; kingdom Bacillati; phylum Actinomycetota; class Actinomycetes; order Kitasatosporales; family Streptomycetaceae; genus Streptomyces; species Streptomyces sp. NPDC053431. Next base: position 160,502 of record NZ_JBITXX010000010.1, read on the forward strand.
TTCAAGGTGGTCACCGGCACCGTCACCGCCACCACGGACTGGTGCCGGCTGCCCGACAAGTCCACCGGCGAGCAGCTCAACAACGCCGTCTCCATGTGCCTGCGGCACCAGAGCGACCTCGCCCTGGACGACCTGCTGCGCCGGTCCCTGTTCGCCCTGCTCGGCCTGAGCATCATCGCCTTCGCCTTCGGCTACGCGATGGCCGGCCGGGTGCTCTCCCCGCTCGGCCGGATCACCCGGACCGCCCGCCAGGTGGCCGGATCAGATCTGTCCCGGCGGATCGAGCTCGACGGGCCCGACGACGAGTTCAAGGAGCTCGCCGACACCTTCGACGACATGCTGGGACGCCTGGAGCGGGCCTTCAGCGCCCAGCAGCGCTTCGTCGCCAACGCCTCGCACGAGCTGCGCACGCCGCTCGCGATCAACCGCACGCTCCTCGAGGTCCAGCTCTCGGACCCCGGGGCGCCGGTGGAGCTCCAGCAGCTCGGCAAGACCCTGCTCGCCACCAACGAACGCAGCGAGCAGCTGGTCGAGGGCCTGCTGCTGCTGGCCCGCAGCGACAACGAGATCGTCGAACGCAAGCCGGTCGACCTCGCCGAGGTCGCCTCGCGGGCCGTGGACCAGGTGCACGCCGAGGCCGAGGCGAAGGGCGTGGAGTTCCGGGGTGAACGCGCCCCGGCCGTCGTCCAGGGCAACGGCGTCCTGCTGGAACGGATCGCCCTCAACCTGGTGCAGAACGCCGTCCGGTACAACGTTCCGGAGGACGGCTGGGTCGAGGTCACCACCGAGAGCGGGGACGGGCAGGCGGTCCTGGAGGTCTCGAACACCGGTCCCGTGGTCCCCGCGTATGAGATCGACAACATCTTCGAGCCATTCCGGCGCCTCCGGCAGGACCGCACCGGCAGCGACAAGGGGGTGGGCCTCGGCCTGTCGATCGCGCGCTCCGTCGCGCGCGCCCACGGCGGCCGTATCATCGCGGAGCCCCGCGAGGGCGGTGGCCTCGTGATGCGTGTCACCCTCCCGATCTGACACACTGCACGTGCCGACCGGATTTGTTCGCTTTGGGCGGAATTTCTGGTTCTCATTTCTGAGACGGTCCTGTGTGATCGATCACAGGAATGGGTGTCCGGCCCTCCACTCTCCGTGATCGCGAATTCCCTCGGAAAACCCGGAAAAGTCCGGGTTTCCGGGGGTCCGAATGACGGGAAGTACACGGGGTGGCACCCGTGAAGGAGGGCCTGCGGACCGTGTACGGTCCGCTTCGCCACCCAAAGCCGGTCACTCGTGAGAGGGCGGATTGGGTGTCGATTGAGTAACAGACCTTGATGTGAGGCAAAATCTCCGCCTCGGGTCGGGCACAAGTCCGGCCTCTCACGCGTTACGTGCGCTGGAGACACCGCAAACCACCCAGAGGGGGAGAGCGACATGGCAACGGATTACGACACCCCACGCAAGACCGACGACGACGTCGACTCGGACAGCCTTGAAGAACTGAAGGCCCGCCGGAACGACAAGTCGACCTCGACCGTCGACGTCGACGAGTTCGAGGCCGCCGAGGGCCTGGAGCTCCCGGGAGCCGACCTCTCGAACGAGGAGCTGGCCGTCCGGGTCCTGCCCAAGCAGGCGGACGAGTTCACCTGCATGAGCTGCTTCCTCGTGCACCACCGCAGCCAGCTGGCTCGGGAGAAGAACGGCCAGCCGATCTGCCGCGACTGCGACTGAGATCGAGTGGCCGTGGCAGGCGACACACCGTCTCGGAAGCGGCGGCTCCGGCTCTTCGGGAGGTCGGAGACGTACCAGGGCGGCTCGGGCTCGGCAGAGGGCGTCGACGACGCCCCCTCCGCCGTGCACTCCGCCCCCCTGCCCACACCTGGCGCACGTGACGACGAGCGAGGCCGAGCGGCCTCGCTCGAAGCAGTCGACACGCCGCACGGGGCCCACCCCGGCCCCACCCCGGAGCAGGACGACACCCCCGAGGGCAAACCCAAGGGCGGCGTCCTGCGGCGCGTGGCCAACCCCGCACGCGTACAGCTCGACCGCATCAAGCTCGACAACGCCCGCATCGAAGCCGTACGGCGCGGAGTCAAGCGCGGCGGACAGGGCGCCAAGGCTGGCATCGGCTACCTCGTGGACCGCGTCATCGAGATCGCCCCACGCGTGCCCGTACGGGACCTCGCCACCCTGCGCCGGCAGTTCCCCGGGCTCGGCCCCGACGAGATCGCCGACAAGCTCGTCAACGGCGCGGCCAACGCCAGCGCCACCGTCGGCGCCGGCATCGGAGCCGCCGCCATGCTGCCCGTACCGCCCGCGATGCCCGCCGAACTCGCGGCCGAGATCACCGGCGTCGCCGCCGTCGAGATCAAGCTCATCGCCGAGCTCCACGAGATCTACGGCCTGCGACCGCCCGGCACGCTCACCCAGCGCTCGACCGCGTACCTGACCTCCTGGGCGGAGGAGCGCGGCATCGACCCCACCAAGCCCACCACGGTCAACGCGGCCCTCGGCGGCCAGCTCAAGCGCGAACTGCGCCAGCAGATCACCAAGCGCATGGTGCGCAACCTGCCGAACCTCACCCCGTTCATGGTCGGCGCCGCCGTCGGAGCCGTGATGAACCGGCGCGACACCAAGAAACTCGCCACACACGTCCGCAAGGACCTGCGCGCCCGCCAGATCCCGTGGGACGCCCTCCCGGACCTGCCGCCGCTGGAACAGCCGGAGAACCCCAAGGAGATCGACTTCTAGCCCGTCGGTCCCCCCGGGCCTCTCCGAGGGCCCCAGGCGCCTCTCACGGGGCGCCTAACGCCCTTCCCGAGGCGCCTACCGCCCTGCACGGGGCGCCTACCGCCCTTCCCGAGGCGTCCATGCGCCTGCCGCGGGGCGCCTACCCCCTCCCGGGGCGCTTGCCGCGCTTCACCAGGCACATCGGAAGCCGCCGACTACCGGACCTCGGCGCGAGCCTTCTCCAGGGCCTTCGCCAGCCCCTCCGGGTCCCGGCTCGACAGGTAGACGTACGGCGTCGGATCCGCCGGGTCCGTCACCTCGACCCGCACCGCCGTCGGCACATAGCTGCGCATCACCATGAAGGCGCGCGGATCGGCCCTGTACGAGCGCCAGGCGCGCGCCTCCTCCACGTCCAGCACCTCCGGGGCTCCCAGCGCCGACACCGGAATCCGCGCGTCCCCCGCCACCAGCGAACCCGCCACCACCCGGACCCGGGCGGAGCCGTACGAGGACACCGCCACCGCCGCCAGCGCCGCCGCCGCGATCACACCGACCAGCGTCGGCACCGTGCCCAGCGGAAACATCACCAGACCGCCGGACAGACCCAGCAACACCACGATCACCCACCACGAGGCGGGCGCGGTGAGGCGCTCGTCGAAGCTCGGCGCGGCGGGCTGTGCGGAAGACGATGCGGAAGGCTGCATGCGTCCAAGCTTGGCACGGCGCGACCAGCGCCCGGCCGCGCGGGTAAGGTCTGCGCCTGTGACTGGAACATCTCCCGCTCTCACCCCGCCGGCCGACGCCATACCGCCGGTACGCCACCCGGACGCGCCCGCTCCCGGCGAGCTGCTCGGAGCGCACTACGAGTACTGCTTCGGGTGCGGCGGCGGGCAGCCCCACGGGCTGCACCTGGAGGCGCGCGCGGGCGAGGGCGTGACCGTCACCGCCGAGTTCACCGTGACCCCCGACCACCAGGGCGCCCCCGGCCTCGCACACGGCGGCGTCCTCGCCACCGCGCTCGACGAGACGCTCGGCTCCCTGAACTGGCTCCTCCGGGTCATCGCCGTGACCGGCCGCCTGGAGACCGACTTCGCCCGGCCCGTGCCGGTCGGCACCGTGCTCCACCTGCAGGCCGAGGTCACCGCCGTGCACGGCCGCAAGATCTACTCGACCGCCGTCGGCCGGATCGGCGGGCCCGAAGGCCCCGTCGCCGTCCGCGCCGACGCCCTCTTCATCGAGGTCAAGGTCGACCACTTCATCGACAACGGGCGCCCGGAGGAGATCCAGGCCGCCATGTCCGACCCCGACCAGGTCAGGCGCGCCCGCGCCTTCGAGGTGAACCCCTGATGCGCAATCCCGTCGACGTACTCATCCGCCGCCTGGACCCGGACGTGCCGATCCCGGCCTACGGGCACCCCGGCGACGCGGGCGCCGATCTGGTGACCACCGAGGCCGCCGAGCTCGCCCCCGGCGAGCGGGCCGTCCTGCCCACCGGCGTCTCCATCGCCCTCCCCGACGGCTACGCCGCCTTCGTTCACCCGCGCTCCGGTCTCGCCGCCCGCTGCGGCGTGGCACTCGTGAATGCCCCGGGGACGGTCGATGCCGGGTACCGTGGAGAGATCAAGGTGATCGTGGTCAATCTGGACCCGCGCGAAAGCGTGCGGTTCGAACGATTCGACCGGATCGCCCAGCTGGTCGTCCAGCAGGTCGAGAAGGTGCGCTTCCACGAGGTCGCGGAGCTTCCCGGCTCCGCGCGGGCCGAGGGGGGCTTCGGGTCCACCGGCGGTCATGCCGCCGTGGACGCGACTACGGGTGGGAATCGATACGCTTCGGTCGTATCCGACCGGGAAGGACAGTGACGTGTTCGGACGTCGCAAGAAGAGCGGTGCCGCCGAGGACGCGGCGGGCGAGGCCGAGCAGGTCGTCGACGCAGTGGACTCCGAGGACGCGGCCACGCCGCGCCGGGTGAACCTTCCGCCGGCGCCCCGGCCCGACGGGCCCTGGGACATCTCCGAGGTCAGCGCGCCCGAGGAGGGCCGAGTGGACCTCGGCGGCATCTTCGTGCCCGGCGTCGAGGGCATGGAGCTGCGCGTCGAGGTGGCGGGCGACGCGATCGTCGCGGCCACCGTCGTACTGCACGACAGCGCCGTACAGCTCCAGGCCTTCGCCGCGCCGAAGAAGGAAGGCATCTGGGGCGAGGTCCGCGACGAGATCGCGGAGGGCATCACCCAGCAGGGCGGTGTCATCGAGGAGGTCGAGGGCCCCCTCGGCTGGGAGCTGCGGGCCCAGGTCCCCGTGCAGCTGCCCGACGGCAACCGGGGCGTACAGCTCGTACGCTTCGTCGGCGTCGACGGCCCCCGCTGGTTCCTGCGCGGCGTGATCTCCGGGCAGGGCGCGGTCCAGCCCGAGGCCGCCGGCCTGCTGGAGCAGATCGTCCGCGACACCGTGGTCGTCCGCGGCGAGGGCCCGATGGCCCCGCGCGACCCCATCGTCCTCAAGCTGCCCAACGACGCCCAGATGGTGCCGGACGGCGTGCAGCAGGACGACCAGACCGGCTCCCGCTTCTCCGGCGGCATGGGCCAGCTCCAGCGCGGTCCGGAGATCTCCGAGATCCGCTGACCGCATGACCAGGCCCGGTGGGCCGCTCCCGCCCGGGAGCGGCCCACCGGGCTTTTCCCACCCCCACCACCCCCCACCACACCCACCCCTCCCCGGTTATCCACAGGCCTGGCACCGGCTGCCCCCCTGTGCCCATACTGGCGGCGCACACGATCGCACCAGGGGGGTAGCACGGTGAGTGAGAGCAACACGCGGGCCGGCACGGCCGTCGTCGAGGACCCGGCCGTCGCGCCCATGGTCCGCGTGGAGAACCTGCACCGGTCGTACGGGACGGGCGCCGCCGCCGTCCACGCCCTGCGCGGGGTCTCCTTCGACATCCCACGCGGCGAACTGGTCGCCCTCAAGGGCCGCTCCGGCTCCGGCAAGACCACCCTGCTCAACCTCGTCGGCGGCCTCGACACCGCCGACCAGGGCCGCATCGTCATCGACGGCACCGACCTCGCCGACCTCGGCGAGGAAGGACTCCTGGAGCTGCGCCGCGACCGGATCGGCTTCATCTTCCAGTCCTTCGGCCTCATACCGATCCTCACCGCCGCCGAGAACGTCGGCGTGCCCCTGCGCCTGCGCAAGGCCGACCCGAAGGAGCGCGAGGAGCGCGTCGCCCTCCTGCTCGCCCTGGTGGGCCTCGCCGACCACACCGCCCAGCGCCCCGGCGAGCTCTCCGGCGGCCAGCAGCAGCGCGTCGCCATCGCCCGCGCCCTCGCCAACCGACCCGCGCTCCTCATAGCCGACGAGCCGACCGGCCAGCTGGACGCGGAGACCGGCCTCGCGGTCATGGAGCTCCTTCGCGCCGTCGTCCGCAGCGAGGGCTGCACGGCCCTCGTCGCCACCCACGACTCCCAGCTCCTGGGCCTGGCGGACCGCGTTCTGGAGCTGAGCGACGGGGAGATCATCGAGCACTGAAGGTGCGCTGGGCGGGAGCGGGACGCCGGGGTGCGCGCTGGGTGGAGCAGTCCTGCCGTGGCGCCGGGGGCGGGGAGCACTGGAGGTGGGGAGGGGGAGGGAGGGGGGAGGGAGGGGGGAGGGGGCCCCGGAGGGCATCAGAATCACGTCAATACGCGCTCGGGACGCGTACACCCGTGCGGAATGTCCGTTTCCCGCGACGTAAGGTCGAGCCATGGGACGCGGCACACTACGCATCTACCTGGGCGCGGCACCGGGCGTCGGCAAGACGTACGCGATGCTGTCCGAGGGGCATCGCCGGGTCGAGCGGGGGACGGACTGTGTGGTCGCGTTCGTGGAGCATCACGGGCGGCCGCGTACCGAGGTGATGCTGCACGGTCTCGAGCAGGTGGACCGGCGGCGGATCGAGTACCGGGGTACGGCCTTCCCCGAGATGGACATCGACGCAGTGCTGGCCCGCAGGCCCACCGTGGCGCTCGTGGACGAGCTCGCGCACACCAACGTGCCCGGCTCGCGGAACGCCAAGCGGTGGCAGGACGTCGAGGAGCTGCTCGCCGCCGGCATCGACGTCGTGTCGACCGTCAACATCCAGCACCTGGAGTCACTGGGTGACGTGGTCGAGTCGATCACCGGCGTACGGCAGCGGGAGACCGTCCCGGACGAAGTGGTCCGGCGGGCCGACCAGATAGAGCTGGTCGACATGTCGCCGCAGGCGCTGCGACGGCGCATGGCGCACGGCAACATCTACCAGTCGGACAAGGTCGACGCGGCGCTGTCGAACTACTTCCGGCCCGGCAACCTCACCGCCCTGCGCGAGCTGGCGCTGCTGTGGACCGCGGACCGGGTCGACGAGTACCTGCGCGAGTACCGCGGCGAGCACGACATCCGCTCCACCTGGCAGGCCCGTGAACGCATCGTCGTCGGCCTCACCGGCGGCCCCGAGGGACGCACCCTCATCCGCCGGGCCGCCCGCCTCGCCGAGAAGGGCGCGGGCGGCGAGGTCCTCGCCGTCTACATCTCCCGCAGCGACGGCCTCACCTCCGCCTCCCCGAAGGAGCTGGCGGACCAGCGGACCCTGGTCGAGGACCTCGGCGGAACGTTCCACCACGTCATAGGCGACGACGTGCCCTCCGCCCTCCTGGAGTTCGCCCGCGGCGTCAACGCCACCCAGATCGTCCTCGGCTCCAGCCGCCGCCGCTCCTGGCAGTACGTCCTCGGCCCCGGCGTCGGCCAGACCGTGGCCCGCGACTCGGGCCCCGACCTCGACGTCCACATCGTCACCCACGAGGAGGCCGCGAAGGGCCGGGGCCTCCCCGTCGCCCGCGGCGCGCGGCTCGGCCGGGCCCGGATCATCTGGGGCTGGGTCGTCGGCGTCGGCGCACCCCTGCTGCTCACCCTGCTGCTCACGCACGTCGACGCGGATCTCGGCCTCGCCAACGACATGCTGCTCTTCCTCGCGCTGACGGTCGCCGCGGCCCTGATCGGCGGATTCCTGCCGGCCCTCGGCGCCGCCGCCTTCGGCTCGCTGCTCCTCAACTGGTTCTTCACCCCGCCGGTCCACCGCCTGACCATCGCCGACCCCACGAACATCGTCGCCATCGCCGTCTGCCGCTCGACGGGCCGGGCGCCGACGGCGGCCACGCAGGTCCAGGGGGCGAGGTCGCCGGAACGTTCCAGGAGGGCGACGGAGTCCATGGAGAAGGTCTCGCGGACGCGCCCGAGAAGGGGCGGCCTGGTGGGTGCGGCGGGCCGCGAGGTCGACCACGGAGGCCACGGACATGCCGACGCCGAAGAACCGGCTGCGCGCCGAGTCCGAGGTTCTCTCCCATCTCGCGGGCAGCGTCCTGCGCGGCGAGTCCAGCGTCCAGGCCCGAGGACGCCGACGTCGACATGCCCGTCGGCGACCACCTCGCGCTCGCCCTGAGCGGCCGGGTGCTGCCCGCCGAGGACCGTCGGGTCCTCGGCGCGTTCGCGGCCCAGGCCGCCGTCGTCCTCGACCGTCAGCGCCTCGTCGGCGAGGCGGAGGAGGCCCGCCGGCTCGCCGAGGGCAACAAGATCCGCACCTCGCTGCTCGCCGCCGTCAGCCACGACCTGCGCACCCCGCTCGCCGGCATCAAGGCCTCCGTCTCCTCCCTGCGCTCCGACGACGTGGAGTGGTCCGAGGAGGACCGCGCCGTCCTCCTCGAAGGCATCGAGGAAGGCGCCGACCAGCTCGACCACCTGATCGGGAACCTCCTCGACATGTCCCGGCTCCAGACCGGCACCGTCACCCCGCTCATCCGCCCCACCGACCTCGACGAGGTCGTGCCCATGGCCCTCGGCGGCGTCCCCGACGGCAGCGTCGAACTGGACATCCCCGAGACCCTCCCCATGGTGGCCGTCGACCGTGGCCTGCTGGAGCGGGCCGTCGCCAACATCGTCGAGAACGCCGTCAAGTACAGCCCCGAGGGCGTTCCGGTGGCCGTCGGCGCCAGCGTCCTCGGCGAGCGGCTCGAACTGCGGGTGACGGACCGCGGCCCCGGCGTCCCCGACGAGGGCAAGGACGGGATCTTCGAACCGTTCCAGCGCTTCGGCGACGCCCCGCGCGGCGCGGGCGTCGGCCTCGGCCTGGCGGTCGCCCGCGGCTTCGTCGAGGCCATGGGCGGCACGGTCTCCGCCGAGGACACCCCGGGCGGGGGCCTGACCATGGTCCTCACCCTCCGGACCGCCGCCGGCACGGCGCCGCCCCCGCCCGCCGGCCCCGACGCGACGGCGTCCGTCCACACCTTCACGTAGCGCGGCCCGAGCCCGTAACCACTGAGAACCGCAGAGAATCGCCGAGAGCCACCGAGCCCCGCCGAGCACGGCCGAGAAACGCAGAGAACCACCGAGCCCCGCCGAGCACCGCTCAGAACCACCGAGAACCACCGAGCCCCGCCGAGCCCCGCTCAGAACCACCGAGAACCGCCCGACCCCCACCGAGCCCCGCCCAGAACCACCGACAAGAAAGGCACCCCTCCATGACCCGGGTCCTCGTCGTCGACGACGAGCCACAGATCGTCCGCGCCCTGGTGATCAACCTCAAGGCGCGGAAGTACGAGGTCGACGCGGCGCCCGACGGCGCCACCGCCCTCCGGCTCGCCGCCGAGCGCCACCCCGACGTCGTCGTCCTCGACCTCGGTCTGCCCGACATGGACGGCGTCGAGGTGATCAAGGGTCTGCGCGGCTGGACCCGGGTGCCGATCCTCGTCCTCTCCGCCCGGCAGACCTCCGACGAGAAGGTCGAGGCGCTCGACGCGGGCGCCGACGACTACGTCACCAAGCCGTTCGGCATGGACGAGCTCCTGGCCCGGCTGCGCGCCGCGGTCCGCCGGGCCGAGCCGGTCGGCGGCGGCGAGGAGGGCGTGGTGGTCGTCGAGACGCACGGCTTCACCGTCGACCTGGCCGCCAAGAAGGTCCACCGTGACGGCAAGGACGTCCGGCTCACCCCGACCGAGTGGCACCTCCTGGAGGTCCTCGTCCGCAACAGCGGCCGCCTGGTGAGCCAGAAGCAGCTGCTCCAGGAGGTCTGGGGGCCGTCGTACGGCACCGAGACGAACTATCTCCGCGTGTACATGGCGCAGTTGCGGCGGAAGCTGGAACAGGACCCCTCGCACCCCCGGCACTTCGTCACCGAACCGGGCATGGGCTACCGCTTCGAACACTGAGTTCGGTGGCGGGTCCCGATGCCGGGTCTCGGCGCCCGGTTCCGTGTCGGCAGGGGCCGGTACGCTTTCTGTATGAGTGCTGCACCCCGAACAGAGAAGCCGGCCGGGCGCTTCCGCCGCTTGCTCGACCGCCTTTCCACCTCGCAGGAGGAGCTGGAGTCGGTGGAGCTCCAGGAGGACTCCGCGGCCTCGGGGTGCACGCGCATCTCGGACTGTTCCGACCGCCAGATAGTCAAGGTGACTGGTACGTTGCGCACGGTCACCCTGCGCCCCCGGGCGGGCGTGCCCGCGCTGGAGGCCGAGCTGTTCGACGGCACGGCACCGCTGGACGTCGTGTGGCTGGGCCGCCGGTCCATCGTGGGCATCGAACCGGGCCGCAAGCTGATCGCCTCCGGTCGTATCTCCATGAGCCACGGCCGGCGGGTCCTCTTCAATCCCAAATACGAGCTCCGACCGCTCGGACAGGAGTAGCCGGTGACGTCAGTCGACAAGCCGACCGCCGACCCGTCGGCCCCGGACCAGGACGCCCGGACCGACAAGGCGGTGACCGAGGCCGCCCTCTTCGAGGCCTTCGGCGGGGTCCGCGGCATGGTGGAGACGGTCCTGCCGGGCCTGCTCTTCGTCACGATCTACACGATCAACAAGAACCTGCACGTCTCCGCGATCGCCGCCCTCGCGGTCTCCGTCGTCCTCGTGGTCGTGCGGCTGGTCCGCCGTGACACCGTCAAGCACGCCTTCAGCGGCGTCTTCGGCGTCGCCTTCGGCGTGGTCTTCGCGATGATGACGGGCAACGCGAAGGACTTCTACCTGCCGGGCATGCTCTACACGCTCGGCCTGGCGGTCGCGTACATCGTCACGACCCTCGCCGGCGTGCCGCTGATCGGCCTGATCCTCGGTCCGGTCTTCAAGGAGAACCTCTCCTGGCGCACCCGGAACCCCGGTCGCAAGAAGGCGTACGCGAAGGCCAGCTGGGCCTGGGGTCTGATCCTGCTCGCCAAGTGCGCGATCCTCTTCCCGCTGTACTGGTGGGCCGACACCACGCAGCTCGGCTGGGTCCTGGTCGCCCTGAAGATCCCGCCGTTCCTGCTCGCCGTCTATCTGACCTGGGTCTTCCTCGCCAAGGCGCCGCCGCCGATCGACGTCTTCGCCGAGATGGAGGCCGAGGAGGAGGCCGAGAAGGCCCGCAAGGCCGCGGCTCAGGGGCGTAACGACGCCTGAGCCGCGTCGCCGCCGTTCGTACGGAGAAGGGCCCGGGACCTGTCACAGGTCCCGGGCCCTTCCGCGGAGCGGCTCCATCAGGGGGTTCGGCGTATCGGCCGCCTCGGGAGGCACCGCGTACCGGGTCCGTCGGGGGCGCCGGGTGTCGACGCCCCGACGCCCTCAGACGGCTCCAGACGCCACCCTCCGGCCCCCGACGCCCTCAGATGGCTCCAGAGGCCACCGTCCGGCCCCCGATACCCCCGCGCCGTCAGCTCTCCGTCGGCTCCCGGCGGACCGACAGCAGGTCCTCCAGCTGCTCCTCGCGCGCCTGGGTGGCCACGAACAGCAGCTCGTCGCCCGCCTCCAGGGTCTCCTCCGCGCTCGGCGTGAGGACCCGCGAGCCGCGGATGATGGTGACGAGGGAGGTGTCCTGCGGCCAGGCCACCTCGCCGACCTGGGTCCCCGCGATCGCCGACTCCGGCGGCAGCGTCAGCTCCACCAGGTTGGCGTCGCCGTGGCTGAAGCGCAGCAGCCGGACCAGGTCGCCGACGCTCACCGCCTCCTCCACCAGCGCGGACATCAGGCGCGGCGTCGAGACGGCGACGTCGACGCCCCACGCCTCGTTGAACAGCCACTCGTTCTTCGGGTTGTTGACCCGGGCGACGACGCGCGGCACGCCGTACTCGGTCTTGGCGAGCAGCGAGACGACCAGGTTCACCTTGTCGTCGCCGGTCGCGGCGATGACGACGTTGCAGCGCTGCAGCGCGGCCTCGTCCAGCGAGGTGATCTCGCAGGCGTCGGCGAGCAGCCACTCCGCCTGCGGCACCCGCTCCACCGAGATGGCGGTCGGTGCCTTGTCGATGAGCAGGACCTCGTGGCCGTTCTCCAGGAGCTCGCCCGCGATGGAACGGCCCACCGCGCCGGCTCCGGCAATAGCGACACGCATCAGTGACCGCCCTCCTCGGGCCCCTCGGCGAAGGCCGCCTCGACCTTGTCGATCTCGTCCGTGCGCATCATCACGTGGACGAGGTCGCCCTCCTGCAGCACCGTCTGCGAGGTCGGAAGAATCGCTTCGCCCAGCCGGGTGAGGAAGGCCACGCGCACGCCGGTCTCCTCCTGGAGCCGGCTGACCTTGTGACCGATCCACGCCGGGGAGGTGTGCACCTCGGCGAGCTGCACTCCGCCACTCGGGTCACGCCACAGCGGCTCGGCGCCGGACGGCAGCAGCCGCCGCAGCATCTGGTCGGCGGTCCAGCGGACCGTCGCGACGGTCGGAATGCCCAGGCGCTGGTAGACCTCGGCGCGCCGGGGGTCGTAGATGCGGGCGGCGACGTTCTCGATGCCGAACATCTCGCGCGCGACCCGCGCGGCGATGATGTTCGAGTTGTCGCCGCTGCTCACCGCGGCGAAGGCGCCGGCCTCCTCGATGCCCGCCTCGCGCAGCGTGTCCTGGTCGAAGCCCACGCCCGTGACCCGGCGGCCCCCGAAGCCCGAGCCCAGGCGGCGGAACGCCGTCGGGTCCTGGTCCACGACCGCGACCGTGTGCCCCTGCTGCTCCAGGGTCTGCGCGAGAGCGGCTCCCACTCGCCCGCAGCCCATGATGACGATGTGCACGTCCCCTTACCCCGCACTCCTGATCGTCTTACTGACCTGCGAAAACACCCTGCTCACAACTTCCTGGCCGCGTCCGCGGCCAAACCGTCCGGCTCGACGCCGGCCTGACACCGGCCCTTTTCGGACAGGTATCCGGCCCGACTGGCCCGGGCCGTGGCGGACGGGCACGGGCGCCCGTCCGGAACGAGCTTATGCGGCCACGGTGACGGTGACCTCACGCAGCCCTCGTTAGAAACGCGTCAAGACACCGTCATGACCGCGTCAGTCGCGTCGAGGGGTACTCGCGGGGGCCTCGGCGGAGGTGGTATCCAGGGAGATTCGGTGCCGATAAGGGGTGGTGGGTCGGCGCGGCCCTTTTCGAACGCTTACGATCCTCTGCGTGTCCAAACTGACCGACGTGCCCAAACGGATCCTGATCGGGCGGGCCCTGCGCAGCGACAAGCTCGGCGAGACCCTGCTCCCGAAGCGGATCGCCCTCCCCGTCTTCGCCTCCGACCCGCTGTCCTCGGTGGCGTACGCGCCGGGCGAGGTGCTTCTCGTCCTCTCCGTCGCTGGCCTGTCGGCCTACCACTTCAGCCCGTGGATCGCGCTGGCCGTCGTGGTGCTGATGTTCACGGTCGTCGCCTCGTACCGGCAGAACGTGCACGCGTACCCGAGCGGCGGCGGCGACTACGAGGTCGCCACCACCAACCTCGGGCCCAAGGCCGGACTGACCGTCGCGAGCGCCCTGCTCGTCGACTACGTCCTCACCGTCGCGGTCTCGATCTCCTCCGGCATCGAGAACCTCGGCTCGGCCGTGCCGTTCGTCGTCGAGCACAAGGTCGCCTCGGCCGTCGCGGTGATCGTGCTGCTCACGCTGATGAACCTGCGCGGCGTGAAGGAGTCCGGCGGCCTCTTCGCCATTCCGACGTACGTCTTCGTCTTCGGCGTCTTCGTCATGATCCTCTGGGGTGCCTGGCGCGGTCTCGTCCTCGACGACACCATGCGGGCCCCCACGGCCGGCTTCGAGATCAAGGCCGAGCATCAGGGCCTGGCCGGTTTCGCCCTGGTCTTCCTGCTGCTGCGCGCCTTCTCCTCCGGCTGTGCGGCGCTGACCGGCGTCGAGGCCATCTCCAACGGCGTGCCCGCCTTCCGCAAGCCCAAGTCGAAGAACGCGGCGACCACGCTCGCCCTCATGGGCGGCCTGGCCGTCACCATGTTCTGCGGCATCATCTTCCTGGCGATGGCCACCGACGTCCGGATGGCCGAGAACCCGGCCGAGGACCTGCTGCACAACGGCGTCCCGCTCGGCGCGGGCTACGTCCAGGACCCGGTGATCTCGCAGGTCGCCGCCGCCGTGTTCGGCGACGGGACGTTCTTCTTCGTCCTGCTCGCCGCCGCCACCGCGCTCGTCCTGTTCCTGGCCGCCAACACGGCGTACAACGGCTTCCCGCTCCTCGGCTCGATCCTCGCCCAGGACCGCTACCTGCCCCGCCAGCTGCACACCCGCGGCGACCGCCTCGCCTTCTCCAACGGCATCGTGCTGCTGGCCGGCGCCGCCGCCCTGCTCGTCTGGATCTACGGGGCCGACTCGACCCGCCTGATCCAGCTGTACATCGTCGGCGTCTTCGTCTCCTTCACGCTCAGCCAGATCGGCATGGTCCGGCACTGGAACCGCCATCTGCGGACCGAGAAGGACGCGGCCAAGCGCCGGCACATGATCCGCTCGCGCGCGATCAACGCCTTCGGCGGCTTCTTCACCGGCCTCGTCCTGGTCGTCGTCCTCGCCACCAAGTTCACCCACGGCGCCTGGGTCGCCCTGCTCGGCATGGTGATCTTCTACGTGACGATGACCGCGATCCGCCGCCACTACGACTCCGTGGCCGCGGAGATCGCCGCCGCCGAGGAGCGCCCCGACGAGTACGTCCGCCCCTCCCGGGTCCGGTCCGTCGTCCTCGTCTCCAAGCTCCACAAGCCCACCCTGCGGGCCCTCGCGTACGCGAAGCTGCTGCACGCGAACGAGCTGGAGGCGCTGACCGTCAACGTCGACCCGGCGGAGACCAAGGCGCTCCGGGAGGAGTGGGAGCGGCGCGGCATCAACGTGCCGCTGAAGATCCTCGACTCGCCGTACCGCGAGATCACCCGGCCGGTCATCGAGTACGTGAAGAACCTCCGCAAGGAGAGCCCGCGCGACGCCGTCTCGGTCTACATCCCCGAGTACGTGGTCGGCCACTGGTACGAGCACCTGCTGCACAACCAGAGCGCCCTGCGCCTCAAGGGCCGCCTGCTCTTCACCCCGGGCGTCATGGTGACCTCGGTCCCGTATCAGCTCCAGTCCTCCGAGGCCGCGAAGAAGCGGGCGAGGAAGCGCCAGGAGTGGAACGCGCCGGGCTCGGTGCGCCGCGGTCCGGTGGAGAAGGGCTCGAAGGAACCGGCCGCCAAGAGCAGCTGAGAAAGACCCGAAGAGAACCCGTAGAAGATCCGTCGACGACCCGACGAAGATCCGAAAGCGGATGCGAAAAACGGATCCGAAAACGATCCGAAAAAAGGCAACTAGACTGGTGGGCTGCTGTCACGACAGCAGCCCACCTCTCTTCCCCTTCCTCCCTGGAGCCCCCGGTCATGCAGAACACCCCTGTTGCGTCGTTGGTCGGGGAGGAGTACGAGGTCGAGGTCGGCCCGGTGGCTCACGGCGGCCACTGCATCGCCCGCACCGAGGAGGGCCGCGTCCTCTTCGTCCGCCACGCCCTGCCGGGCGAGCGGGTCCGCGCCCGGGTCACCGAGGGCGAGGAGACCTCCCGCTTCCTGCGCGCCGACGCCGTGGAGATCCTCGACCCGTCCAAGGACCGCATCGAGGCCCCGTGCCCCTTCGCCGGCCCGGGCAAGTGCGGCGGCTGCGACTGGCAGCACGCCAAGCCGGGCGCCCAGCGCCGGCTGAAGGGCGAGGTCATCGCCGAGCAGCTGAAGCGGCTCGCCGGCCTCACCCCGGAGGAGGCCGGCTGGGACGGCACCGTCGTGCCGGCCGAGGGCGACAAGCTCCCCGCCGGCGAGGTCCCGCAGTGGCGGACCCGCGTCCAGTACGCGGTCGACGCCGAGGGCCACGCCGGCCTGCGCAAGCACCGCTCGCACGAGGTCGAGGTGATCGACCACTGCATGATCGCCGCCGAGGGCGTCTCCGAGCTGGGCATCGAGAAGCGCACCTGGGAGGGCATGGCCTCCATCGAGGCCATCGCCGCGAGCGGCTCGCAGGACCGCCAGGTCATCCTGACCCCGCGCCCCGGCGCCCGCCTCCCCATCGTGGAGCTCGACAAGCCCGTCTCCGTCATGCGCGTGGACGAGAAGGACGGCGGTGTCCACCGCGTCCACGGCCGCCCCTTCGTGCGCGAGCGCGCCGACGACCGCACCTACCGCGTCGGCAGCGGCGGCTTCTGGCAGGTCCACCCGAAGGCCGCGCAGACGCTCATGCTCGCCGTCATGCAGGGCCTCACGCCCCGCAAGGGCGAGACGGCCCTCGACCTCTACTGCGGCGTCGGCCTCTTCGCGGGCGCCCTCGCCGACCGCGTCGGCGACCAGGGCGCCGTCCTCGGCATCGAGTCCGGCAAGCGCGCGGTGGAGGACGCCCGCCACAACCTGGCCGACTACCCGCGCGTCCGCATCGAACAGGGCAAGGTCGAATCCGTCCTCCCGCGCACCGGCATCACGGACGTCGACCTCATCGTCCTCGACCCGCCCCGCGCCGGCGCCGGCAAGCAGACCGTCCGCCACCTCTCCTCCCTGGGCGCCCGCCGCATCGCCTACGTCGCCTGCGACCCGGCCGCCCTGGCCCGCGACCTGGCCTACTTCCGAGAGGGCGGCTACCGGGTCCGGACGCTGCGGGCGTTCGACCTGTTCCCGATGACGCATCACGTGGAGTGTGTGGCGATTCTGGAGCCTGCCGACAAGGGCCGCTGATCTGCCGTTTCTCCACATGTGCATCTCGGGCGTCACCTGCGTGGGGTGGCCGTTACTGTGGGGGCCGGTCGGGGAGTCCGAGCCGGAGCGGAGCGCGGTGAGTCGTGGGCGGTCTTACGGAAGCGAAGCTGAGGGCGCTGGCCGGGGAGCGGTCGTTCGAGCGTGGACTCGCCTATGCCGACGAGGTGTCCGGGGTCGAGTTCGGTGACGGCTGGATCAGGGCGTCGGTACGCGGCACGGAGCGGTACGAGGTGGAGCTGCTCCTGGGCGGGCGCGGGAAGCCGGCGGGCACGTGCGACTGCCCGTACGGCCAGGAGGGCAACTTCTGCAAGCACCTGGTCGCGCTCGGTCTGACGGTGATTGCCGAGGAGGCCGACCTGCCTCGCCGGCGGCAGGCTGCGCGGGACCGGGCCCGGAACCTCGACGCCTGGCTGACCGGCATGTCACGGGACGATCTGCTCGCTCTTGTGCGGGAGGAGATGGCCGAAGACCGTCAGCTGCGGCACCGCCTCGAACTGCGTGCGGCGAGCGCTCGCGGAGATCTGGCCCAGCTTCGCTCCCGCATCCGTGAACTGCTCGACATCGGGCCGTTCGCCCGGTACGGATACGTCGAGTACGCCGACGCCCGTGCCTACGCCGACCAAGCCGGGCAGGCGGCCAACGCGATCCGGTCACTGACGGCCTCCGGCCGGGCGGCTGACGCGATGGCTCTGGCCCGCGAGGCGATCGGCATGCTGGCCGGGGTGGTCGAGAGCGTCGACGACTCCGACGGCCGGCTCGGCCAGATCGGCGCGGACCTCGCTGACGCCCACCACGACGCGTGCGGCGCGGCCCGCCCCGACCCGGAGGAACTCGCCCACTGGCTCGTGACGCACGCGCTCGACGACGCGGCCGACCTGACGGACGTCGATCCGTTGGATTACGAGGACCTGCTCGGCGGGCGGGGGATGGCCGCCCTGCGCCGCTACGCGACGGAGGCATGGAAGGCGAACCGCACCCGCTGGGCCGAGAAGCACCTCATGCAGCGCCTCGTGAAGTCGGGGCGGGACATCGACACCGTGATCGCCGTACACGCCGCCGACCTCGCGCCGAACGGCCACACCCATCTGCTCATCGCCCGCGAGCTCGACACCGCGCGCCGCACCGACGAAGCCCTGGAGTGGGCCGAGCGCGGCATCCGCGAGACCGTGGACACCGCCCTCGTCGACCACCTCACCGACCGGTACACACAAGCCGGCCGGCTCGCCGACGCCGTCACGTTGCGCCGGGACCACTTCGCGGCCCGCCGCACCCTGCTCGCCTATCAGCAACTGCGTGCCGTGGCCATCGCCGCTGCGTGCTGGCCGACCGAGCGCGAAAAGGCGAGGGCACTTCTCCGCGACGATGCCGCACGGGCGGACACGCGCGGTCAACCGGTCCTCCTCGACGTCCTGCTGGACGACGGGGACCTCGATGCCGCCTGGCGGACAGCCGAGGAGCACGGTGCCCACGACGGCCAGTGGCTCACCCTCGCCGACCAGTCCCGCTCCACCCGCCCCGCGGATGCCCTCGCCGTCTACCTCCGCCTGGTCACTCGCCTCACCCACGAGACCGACAAGCGCGCCTACGAAGAGCTCGTCGGCCTGCTGCTGGGCATCCGCGACTGTCACCGCCGCCTCGGCACACTCGACGACTTCACCGCTTACATCGCCGACCTGCGCACCGCCCAGAAGCGGAAGCGGAACCTGATGCGGCTGATGGACGACCACGGGCTGCCGGGCTCGTGACGACGACCGTCGTGCTGGTGGGCGTCTCCAGGGAGGTCGATACAGGACGACAGAGGACCTGCATGGAAATGCCTCCCGGTCCGGGGAGGTCCACCGCGCGGCTCGCGGTCGAGCATGTCCCCGACCCGAACTGCGCACCCTGGTCGCCGGTCAGGTCCCCCTGCCGCTCGCCGAGACCGCCGGCCTCGGAGCACAGCGGGCCGAGGGCCTTGGCCGGGCCGTCACGCCGTACCGGGGTCTGGTCAAGCCCTTCGCTCTGACCGGACGGATGTTCTCGGCCCGCCGGCGTAAGGCCGCCGGCGTAAGACTTTCGTCATCGGGCCGAGGCTGTCCGGCGGGCGTTCGAGCGTCTTGAATGGCGTTACGAAGGCGAACAGCGGACACGGAGGAGGGGCGTCGTGGGGCGCGTCACGAGGAAGCAGCGGTGGGGCGCGGTGATCGTCGCGGGTCTGGTGGTGGCCGTGGCCGGGCTGCTGTGGTTCAAGCCCTGGGCGCTGTGGGTGGACGAGACCGTGAACGAGGCGCTGCCCTCCGCGGGCGCGACCTCGCAGGCGCCGACGACGGGTGCGCCGCCCTCCGCGTCGGCCGCCCCCGCGCCGTCCGGCCCGGTCACCGTCGCGCAGGGCCGCTTCGTCAGCCACGAACACGACACCACGGGTGTGGCGAAGGTCGTACGGCTCGCGGACGGCACCCACACGCTGCGCCTCGAGGGCCTGGACACGAGCAACGGCCCTGAGCTGCGCGTCTGGTTGAGCGACGCCCCCGTGAAGGAGGGCAGGGCGGGCTGGGACGTCTTCGACGACGGCGCGTACCTCAACCTCGCCAAGCTGAAGGGCAACAAGGGCGACCAGAACTACCCCCTGCCCGCTGACGTCGACTGGTCGCGGTACCGGAGCGTCAGCATCTGGTGCGACCGGTTCGACGTCTCCTTCGGGGCTGCGGCGCTCGCCCGCGTCTGACACCGGTTCGCGGGGCCGCCCGCCGCCCACGATGCCCCGGAGCCGCTTCGCGCCCGGGGCATCGCCGAACGGTCGCTCGGTGACGGCGGATCGGCGAACGGCCGCTGGGTGACGCGGCATCGGCGAACCGCCGCGCGGTGATCGGGAGTTGCAGGGCGTGGCGTGGTCGGCGTCGGGTGGGGGCAGCCGTCTTGACGCCGCCCAGGGCGGACGTCCTAGAGCGGCGTCCGGCGCCGGTAGGACGAGCGTCCTAGTGAGGGTGAGGGTGAGGGTGTTTGGGTGGGGGAGGTCGCGGGATGGCGGGGAACGTGGAAACGCGGGCGCAGATCGTCGATGCCGCGAACCGGCTCTTCTACGTGAGGGGCTTCGAGCACACGTCGTTCGCGGCGATCGCCGAGACGGTGGGCATCTCGCGGGGGAACTTCTACCACCACTTCAAGAGCAAGGACGAGATCCTCGGCGCGGTCATCGAGGCTCGGCTCCACAGCACGCGCGTGATGCTCGCCGAGTGGGAGCGAGACGCGTCAGGCCCTGCCGAGCGGGTGCGACAGTTCGTGGAGATCGTGCTCACCAACCGCGCGGAACCGGCCGACATCCTGGCAGCCCTCGACGCCCTCGACGCCCTCCACGACCTCGGCCGCTGAGTCGACGGCGCGGAGGTGGGTGGCCGCAGGGTCACCGGGCCCAGGGCAGTTCGCGGGTGCCCTCCGTGCCGGGGACGGAGGCGACTCCGTCGGCGGGCATCGAGACGTGGGCGCACGTGCACCGCGACCTCGGCCGCGTCGACCTCGCCCACGACCACGCCCGCCAGGCCCTCGACCTCTACACCGCCCTCGCGGTCCCCGAGGCCGACGAGATGCGCGTCTCCCTCGCCGGGCTCCCGCCGACCGCGCCCGGGTCCACTGCGCACCAGTCCGCAACGGACGTATCCGTCGCGCACGATTCCGTCGCGCCCGAGGCGACCGCGCACGAGTCCACCGCGCCCGGGTCCATCGCGTACGAGCCCAGCCGGGCGTGAAAACGTAGAGGTGCGAGGTTTTGCCCTCGAAGGGTCTGGTTACAGTGCACGGGTGACCACGCGACGCCCCCGGGGCCCGTACGCCAAGACGGCCGCCAAGCGGCAGGAGATCCTCGACGCCGCCCTGGCCGCTTACGCGGAGGCCGGCAGTCGGGGCGTCTCCGTGCGGGACATCGCGCAGCGCGTGGGGCTGACCGACGCGGGCGTGCTGCACCACTTCGGAAGCCGGGAGGCGCTGCTCACGGCGGTGGTCGAGGCCCGTGACACGGCGGCGTCCGAGGCCTACAGCCCGGAGACCGTGCTGTGGCGGACGGAGCTGCTGGCGCAGAACGCCGCCACGCCCGGTCTGGTGAAGCTGTTCCTGGACATCGCCGCGGCCTCGGCCGACCCCGAGCACCCGGGGCACGCGTTCTTCACCGAGCGGTACCGCGGCCTCCGGCTCCAGATCGCGGAGCTGCTCGCCGGGGGGCCGCCGCCGGAGCTCGGCTCCGAGGAGCCGGTGGCGGACGTCGACGCCGACTGGGCCGCCCGGATCCTGCTGGCCGCGACGGACGGCATCCAGCTCCAGTGGCTGCTGGAGCCGACCATCGACATGGCCAGGGACATCGGCCGGCTGCGGGACGTGCTCCTGGCGGCGCTGGACCGGAGGCCGGAGCCGGAACGGCCGCGGCAGTCGGCCCCGGAGCCCCGGCGACAGTCGGTCCCGCGGTCGGACTCCGCCGCGGATGCGGAGCCGGAGGCCGGGGGCGCCGCGTCGGCCTAGGGCCGCCCCGCCGGGTTCTGGTCCGGCGTCGCGTCGGCGGGCAGCGTGACGGCCACGCGCGTGCCGCGTGCCGTCCGGACGATCGCGCAGTCCAGGGCGTAGGCCCGTACCAGACGCAGACCGCGGCCGCAGCACGCGGCGTCGTCGCCGGGGCGTCGGGTGCGCCGGTTGCGCCATGTGCCGGAGTCCTGGACCTGGAGGCTGAGCGTGCCGCCGGTGGCGGTCAGCAGGACGGCCACGTCCGGGCTGCCGCTGTGCCGGACGGCGTTGGCGACGAGTTCGGTCGCGATGACGCCGAGCGCCTCGTCGGCCCCGTCGCCGATCCAGCGGCGGGCCGTCTCCCGCACGAAGCGGCGCAGCAGCGGGACCGCCTCGACCGTCGCGCGCATCACGCACAGGGCCCGGCGCTCCTCCCGCGGACGGGGGAGGGCGGGAGAGGCGGAAGGGTCGGTGAGCGGCGTGCTCCGCGGGGGCTGGGCGGGGAACGGGGCAGCGAACGAGGCAGTGAACATGGGGGCTCCTGTGCGCCTGGGGGGCGGGGCGCGGGGGGCGGCCGGGAAAACCGCCGGTCCTGCCACGGTAAGCACGAAAACTTTGGATGTCTAGGTTTTCGTGGCATATGCGCGCCGGCATCTCGTCCCGCGCACAGCGCCGCGCCCCCGACCGGTGCCGGTCGGGGGCGCGGCTTCCTCCTCAGGTGGTGGCCGTCAGGGCGTGGGCGTCCATCGCTGGGACGCCGTGCCCGCGCAGGTGGCGAGCGTCAGCTTCGTGCCGTTCGCCGTGCCCGCCCCGACCGGGGCCAGGCAGCGTCCGCCGCTGGTGATCGTCGCCTGGGCGCCGAGCTGCCACTTCTGGCCGGCCGAGCCGTTGCACGCCTGGACGGTGACCGTGCTGCCGGAGCCGTCGAGGCAGACCCCGTCCTTGCCGGTCAGGGTCCCGGCGGCGGTGAAGGTCCAGCGCTGGTTGGCGCCGCCGTGGCAGTTGTAGAGCGTCGGCTGCGTGCCGGGGGCGGTGGCGCTGTACGGCAGGTCCACGCAGGTGCCCGACGCCCCGTTGACGAGGGTCGCGTTCGCGGGGAGGGGGGTGGCCCGGCCGGTCGCGGAGATCTCGGCCGCGCTGGTCCACGGGCCGCTGTCCCCGGCCTCGGTGAGCGCCTTCAGCCGCAGGTAGCGGCCGGTCCTCGGAGCGAAGGAGGCCTTCTTCTCCGTGGCGCTGTCGGCCCACAC
Source organism: Streptomyces sp. NPDC053431 (assembly GCF_044544925.1). Lineage (NCBI taxonomy): Bacteria > Bacillati > Actinomycetota > Actinomycetes > Kitasatosporales > Streptomycetaceae > Streptomyces > Streptomyces sp. NPDC053431. Next base: position 182,907 of record NZ_JBITXX010000010.1, read on the forward strand.
CCCGGTCGCGACCGGGCTGCCCCAGCTCGTGGTGGTGTCGGAGACGTACACCTCGTACGAGCCGATGCGCCCGTTGCTGCCGCCGTCCTGCCGCGGCAGGTACGACAGGCTGTCCACGTCGTAGCGCGCCCCGAGGTCGATCTGGACCTCGTGGGGGAGCTGCGCGGCCGTGCCGCCGGAGTAGGCGGTGTGCCACATGGTCGCGGGGTCGCCGTCGACGGCGTTGGCCGCGGCCCCGTTCTCGGCCGTGGTCTCCTGGCTGTCGGTGTACGCGATCTTCCAGGCGGCCTGGGAGATCGGCTCGCCCGAGGCCGGGACGCCGGTGGCGGGGAGCAGCGTCACACCGGAGGCGGTGACCGTGAAGGCGCCGGACTTCGAGCCCGTCTTGATCCACAGGGTGCCGGAGCGGTCGGCCGGGTCGAAGTACCAGCCGGTCGTGGCGGAGTCGTACCCGGCCTTCGAGGTCAGCGCCGGCAGCGCCGCGCCGTCGACGGTGACGCCGCTGGGGGCGGCGGCCGCGTGGACGGTGAACTCGTAGCCGCGCGAGGCGGGCTTGCCGGTGTAGCCGCCGGTGCTCGCGCCGACGCCGATCCTCACGTCGCCGGTGCCGGAGGCGGGGGCGGTGACGTCGACCTTCTGCTTCGCGTACGCGCCGGTCTGGTACTGCCGGGTGATCCCGTCGTCCTCGTACAGGGTGAAGCTGGAGGCGCCGCGCGGGTACACGTCGTAGGTGAGGGTGTCGACGGGCTTCTCGCCGGTGTAGTTCATCTGCGGCCACATCGGCACGATCCCGCCGCCCTTGACGAACATGGGGAGCCGGTCGAGCGGGGCGTCGTAGCCGTTCAGCCAGCCCGGTCCGCTGTACGTCCGGCCGCTCCAGTAGTCCGTCCACGTGCCGGCCGGCAGGTAGATGCCGTCCCGCTTCGTGGTGTCCGACACGACGGGGGCCACCAGCAGCGAGTCGCCGGACATGAACTGGCCGCTCGTCTGGTTGCCGCGCGCGACCGGGTCGTTCGGGTACTCCAGGACCATGGCCCGCACGGTGGGCGTACCGGTCTCGGTCGCCACCCGGCTCATGGAGTAGAAGTACGGCATGAGCCGCATCTTCAGCTTGAGGTACGTGCGGTTGATGGACAGGTACGGCTCGGAGAAGCGCCAGGGCTGCTTGTCCTGGTAGCCGGCCTCCGGGTTGGTGGCGCCCCAGCCGGACATCGTCATGAAGACGGGCGTCATCGCCTTCCACTGCAGGTCGCGGACGTACGTCTTCGGGCTGCCCTGGAAGATGCCGTCGACGTCGCCGGAGGCGTAGTTGAGCGCGGACAGGCCCGCGCCGGTGATCGCCGGGACGTGCCAGCGCATGGCGTCCCAGGTGCCCGGCGTGTCGCCGGTCCAGACGATGGCGTTGCGCTGGGTGCCGGCCCAGCCGTCCACCGTCCAGACGTAGCGGCGCGCGTCGGAGTTCTTCTCGATGCCGTCCACCGCCTGCTGCACGCCGTCGAAGGCGTACTTGTAGCCGCCGCCGATCCAGGCGACGTCGGTCTTCACGCCACGGCTGCCCGCGACGCCGACCTCGGTGCCGATGTTCGCCAGGCCGGTGGAGGTCCACAGGCCGGTCTGGAAGCCCTTCGCCTTCAGGCCGTCGACGGTCGTCTTGAGGTCCGTGTAGCCGCAGCCGTAGCCGTCGTTGGGGAGGAACCAGCCCGAGGGCATGTCGGCGGCGCGGGCGTCCGTCGCGTAGCCGAGGACGTCCTTCGTGGTCTGGTGACGGAGTCGGTTGTGGTCACCGGTGTAGTCGGGGTTCGTGGCGTTCCAGCAGTCGGCGTTGCCGAGTTCGAATCCCCACATCGGCGCCAGGAACGGCTTGCCGCTGACATCGGTGTACGCGTCGAGCACGCCCTTGAGCGAGTCGCCGACGAAGTACCAGGCGTCGAAGCGGTTCTCGTTGTGCGTGAACGTGCCCGGCGCGCCGAAGTCGTACGTGCCGGGGGCCCAGGTGTTGCGCATGACGCCGTAGTTGTTGGTCGACATGTAGAAGGGCGCGGGGCTCGCGTTGTGGTTCTCCAGCCACTTGTTGCTGCCGGAGACGGGGACGGTCTTGCCGCGCAGCGCCCATTCCCCGAGCCGCAGGCCCGTGCCGTAGAACTGCTCGTCGGCGCCCTGGTTCAGGTACTGGCTGGTCTGGGTGCCCGTCCAGGAGAGCGGTTGCGACTCCGCCCACACCAGGGTGGAGTTGTCGGCGCGGTAGACGGAGAACCGCAGCGGTGACTTGTCGACCCGGATGTTCAGCGCCGGGGTGGTGATCCGGTAGTACGTTCCGGCGTCCGTGACGCCGGTGGTCACCGCGCCGAAGTCGGTGTCGGCCGCGAGGGCGTTGCCCGCCGGGTCGTCGGTGAAACCGCCGTTCGGCGACAGCCAGATGCGGAAGATGTCCTGGCGGGCGACCGTGACGCGGACCTTCGCCGCCGTCGAGGTGCTGATGGTGAAGGTGTTGCCGGTCTGGCTGACGCCCGTGGCGTCCCCGGCGGTCGCCGCCGCGGCCGGCGACACCGGACCCGCGACGGAGAAGACCGCGGCCACCAGGGCCGCCACCAGGGAGAGGACGGCTGGTCGTCGCCCTCTCCCCCTGATTCGTAGGGAAGAGCGTGCTCGCATCGCTGTCGCCTTTCGCTCGCCGACACTGCCGAGAGTGGTGCGCGAGCATGACAGCAGCCGCCTCTGAATGACGTCAAGTGCTCGCTTGGCCCTCGTTTCAATCAATAACAATCAGACCCGCGCACAGGCTCACGCGGGCGGCTCCCACGGTCACAGGTCCATAACTGCACCGGATTCTTGGGTGACGCCGGAGGGGTTGCGTGCTCTAACTTGAGCGATACGCGCCAACCTGCTCAGTTTCGCGCGTCAGCCCCCCTCTCCTTCTGAACCAGGCGGTACCAGCCATGAAGCGACGTCTTCTCACCCTGTCCGCCGCCGGCATCGTCGGCGCGCTCGCGCTCACGGCCTGCGGGGCCGGATCCGGCGGTTCGACCGGCGCGGACGGGGTCACCACGATCAAGTTCGTCGCGGCCGACTACGGCTCCAACGGCGACAACCCCAGCCAGGCGTACTGGCAGGACGTGATCAAGGCCTTCGAGAAGAAGCACCCGAAGATCAGGGTCGACCTCCAGGTGATCAACTGGAACGACATCGACGCCCAGGTCAAGACCATGGTCCAGAACGGCGACCAGCCGGACGTCCTCCAGACCGGCGGCTACGCGGACTACGCCAAGAGCGGCCTGCTGTACTCGGCGCCGGAGGTCCTCTCGGTGGCCACCGAGGGTGACCTCATCCCCTCCATGGCCGACGCCGGCCGCCAGGACGGCACCGAGTACGGCATCCCCTTCGTCTCCAGCGCCCGGATGTTCCTCATCAACAACGCGCTGTTCCGCAAGGCCGGCCTCGACCCCCGGAAGCCGCCGCAGACCTGGGCCGAGGTCACCGCCGCGGCGACCGCGCTCAAGAAGGCCGGTGTCGAGGTGCCCCTCGGCGTCCCGCTGGGCAAGGAGGAGGCGCAGGCCGAGGCGTTCATATGGATGCTGGGTAACGGCGGCGGCTACCAGAACTCCAGCGGAAAGTACGCCATCGACTCCACCGCCAACGTCGAGACGTTCACCCAGCTGAAGGCCTGGACCGACGCGGGGCTCACGGAGAAGAGCCCGGCCGCCGTCAACCGCACCGACCTCACCAAGAACTTCGCCTCGGGCAAGGTCGGCATGATCAACGGCTTCCCCGGCCAGCTCGCCGAACTCAAGGGCCTGGACGTCACCTGGACCGCCATGCCGGGCGCCCACGGGAAGAGCCCCAGCACCCTCGGCGTGGCCGACTGGGTCATGGCCTTCAAGAAGGGCGGCCACAAGGAGCAGATCAAGGCCTTCCTCGACTTCGCGTACGGCAAGGAGAACACGGTCAGGTTCGCCAAGACCTACAACCTGCTGCCCGTCACCCAGTCGGCCCGCTCGGCACTCGTCGCGGACCCCGCGCTGGCGGACCTCAAGCCCTTCCTCGAGATCCTGCCGACCGCGACCTTCTACCCGCTCAGCGACCCGACCTGGCCGGGCGTCTCCGCCCAGATCAAGACCCGGATCGGCAGCGCCCTCGACGACCCGCAGAAGAACCTCGACGCCCTCCAGACGGCGGCCGAGCAGGCGGGGCGGTGACGGACCGCGACCGGACGTCCGAGACGAGAACCCACGTGACCACCAGCACCACCCCCCGAAGCGCCGGCCGACGGGCCCCCGCGGCCCGCCGGCCCGCAGCCCCGGGACCCGGCCGGCGCCGCCCTGACCGGCCGGCCGGGTCCCGGCCCCACTCCTGGTTCCGGCGCCTCGGCGCCCTGCCCTGGATCGCCCCCTCCGTCCTGCTCATCCTGGCCGTCGTCGTCTGGCCGGTCGTCGAGATGGTCCGCACCTCGCTGCGGAGGATCGACACCTCGGGCGTCGACCTGGGGCCGGCCGGGCTCGACAAGTACCGCAAGCTGTTCGCCGACCCCCGGCTCCCCGACGTCCTGGTCTGGACGGCGGTGTGGACGGTCGTCGTCGTCGCGCTGACCATGCTGATCTCGCTGGCCCTGGCCCAGCTGTTCGACCAGCGCTTCCCCGGCCGCCGCATCACCCGCTGGGCCCTCGTCGCGCCCTGGGCGGCCTCCGTCCTGATGACCGCCATCGGCTTCCGCTGGATGCTCGACCAGGTGGCCGGCGTCCTCAACCGGATCCTCCTCGACCTCGGCCTGATCGACGCGGCCGAGGCGTGGACCGGCGACGCCGCGCACGCCAAGCCGTGGCTGATCGCCGTCGCCGTCTTCGTGTCCCTCCCCTTCACCACGTACACGCTGCTCGCCGGGCTCCAGACCGTGCCCGCCGAGGTGTACGAGGCGGCCCGCGTCGACGGCGCCTCGCGCCCGCAGACGTACCTCCGGATCACCCTGCCCCTGCTCCGGCCGGCATTCCTCGTCGCCCTGGTGATCAACCTGATCAACGTCTTCAACTCGTTCCCGGTCATCTGGGGCATGACCCAGGGCGGCCCCGACGCCGACACCGCGACCACCACGGTCTTCATGTACATGCTGCGCAGTTACGACGTGGCCGAGTCGGCCGCCCTCTCGGTGGTCAACTTCGCCGCCGTCGTCGTCATGGTCCTGATCTTCCTCAAGGTCAGCGGCTGGAAGGAGGCGGACCGATGAGCACCGCGACCCTTGGCACCCGCCCGGGCCCCGGTCCGCGCCCGCGCCGCCGCCCTCGTCCGCGCCCCCGCCCTCGTACGAGAACGGTGCTGCTCACCGTCACGGCCTGGGCGCTGGCCGCGCTCTTCCTGCTGCCGTACGTCCAGATGGTGATCACGGCCGGGCGGCCGGCCGACGAGCTGCGCGACAACGCCTATCTGCCGTCCCGCTTCGACTGGTCCGCGTTCACCCGCGTCTGGAGCGAGACCACGCTCGGCCAGAACCTGTCCAACACGCTGCTGATCGCGGCCGGTTCGACACTTCTCGTGCTGCTCGTGGCGCTGCCCGCCGCGTGCTGCACGGCACGGGTCCGCTTCCGCGGGCGCGGCGCCTTCCTGCTGCTCGTCCTGGTCACGCAGATGTTCCAGCCGACGGCCCTGCAGGTGGGCCTCTACCGGGAGTTCCACGCGCTCGGTCTGCTGGACACGACGACCGTGCTCATGGTGGCCAACGCCGCCTTCAACCTGGCCTTCGCGATCTGGATCATCAGCGCCTACATCGGCTCGATCCCGGTGGAGCTGGAGGAGGCGGCGATGACGGACGGCTGCGGCCGGGCCCGCGCGCTCTTCCGGGTGACCCTGCCGCTCGCCATGCCCGGCATCGTCACCGCCGTGATCTTCACCTTCATCGCGGCGTGGAACGAGTTCGTCATGGGCCTGACGCTCACCACCTCACCCGAGCGGCAGCCCCTGACCGTCGGCATCAACAACATGATCGGGGCCTACAGCGTGCAGTGGAACCAGGTGTTCGCCGCGTCGCTGGTGGCCATCGTGCCGGTGATCGCGCTGTTCGCGGTCATCGAGCGCCAGGTGGTGTCCGGACTGACGGCCGGCTCGGTCAAGTAGGGCCGCTCCGGCCGGTGTTCGTCCCCGGCGTCCACCGCGTCCTAGACGCAGTGGACGTCGACGCCCTGGGCCGTGAGCTGCTCGACCAGCTCGTCCGGGGCGTCGTGGTCGGTGACGAGCACGTCGATCTCGGGGATCGTGCAGACCCGGGCGAACGCGCGCTGGCCGAGCTTGGTGGAGTCGGCGACCACGATCACCTTCTCCGCCCGCTCGGCCATGGCGCGGTTGGCGCTGGCCTCCCCCTCGTCATGGGTGGCGGCGCCGAACCGCGGGTCGACGGCGTTGACGCCGAGGACGGCGTAGTCGAGCGAGAGGCCCTGGAGCACCGCCGTCGCCAGCGGGCCGGTCAGTTCGTACGACTGGGGGCGGGCGACCCCGCCCGTCACCACGGTCTTCACGTACGGGCGGACCGCCAGCTCGTTGGCGATGTTCACGGCGTTGGTGACGATCGTCAGCGCGATGGACCCGCCGTGCTCGGCCAGGTCGGCGCGGGTCGCCAGCTCGCGGGCCACCTCGGAGGTGGTGGTGCCGCCGTTGAGCCCGACGACGGCGCCGGGCGGGATGAGCGCGGCGGCGGCGCGGGCGATGCGCTGCTTCTCGTCGGCCTTGCGCGCCGTCTTGTAGCGCAGCGGCAGGTCGTAGGTGACCCCGCTCAGCACGGCGCCGCCGCGGGTGCGGGTGAGCAGCTGCTGGCGGGCCAGCTCCTCGAGGTCGCGACGGACGGTGGCGGGGGAGACGTCCAGCAGTTCCGCGGCCTCGCCGACCTCGATGCTGCCGCGCTCGCCCAGCGCCTCGAGCAGTCGCGTCCACCGCTCGTGCGTGCCCATCGCCGTTCTCCTCGCCTCATGACATCGCTGGTGACGCCGCTTCACGACATCGCTCACGACTCTGCTCATGACGTCGCGCACGTCGGTCGTGACCTCGTCTCGCGACATCCAGGAGCCGAGGGTAACCCGGTTCCCCGATTCTGTGATCAACCGTGCGCATGGTTGCTCGAAGTTGAGTGCAGCAGCTATAAACGAATCATCTTCAATCATGCGGCTGGCTCGGACCGGCCGTCGCGCCTTCTGGGAGGCCCCCGTGAGTCACGTCGACGTGGAAATAGCCGACCAGCCCTCGTGCTGGCGTCGTGCGCTGGAAGTCCGCCCGGCCGGTCTGCCGGAGACGGGCGAGCGGGTGGCGGTCGTGGGCTGCGGCACCTCGCTGTACATGGCGCAGGCCTACGCGGCACTGCGCGAGGGCGCCGGGCTCGGTGAGACGGACGCGTTCGCCGCCTCCGACTTCCCGGCCGCGCGCCGCTACGACCGCGTCGTGGCCATCAGCCGCTCCGGCACCACGACCGAGGTCCTGGACGCCCTCGAACGGGCCGGCGACACCGCGACGGTGGCGCTGACCGGCGACCTCGACACGCCGATCAAGGACGCCGCCGACACCGTCGTGGACCTGTCCTTCGCCGACGAACGCTCGGTCGTGCAGACCCGTTTCGCCACGACCGCGCTGGTGCTCCTGCGGGGGAGCCTCGGGCCGGTGCCGGCGGACCTCCCGCGGCAGGCCACCCACGCCCTGGCGGCCCGGCTGCCCGACGAGATCCTGAGCGCCGGCCAGTTCACGTTCCTCGGCACCGGCTGGACCACCGGCCTGGCGCACGAGGCGGCGCTGAAGCTGCGCGAGGCCTCCGGATCGTGGACGGAGTCGTACCCGGCGATGGAGTACCGGCACGGCCCCATCAGCGTGAGCGGCCCCGGCACGGTCGTGTGGTTCTTCGGCGAGCCGCCCGCCGGCCTGGCCGACCAGGTCCGCGCGACCGGCGCGTACCTCACGACCTCGCCCGGCGACCCGCTCGCCGACCTGATCCGCGCGCAGCGCCTGGCGGTCGCCCTCGCCGAGCGCCGCGGCCTGGACCCGGACCAGCCGCGCAACCTCACCCGCTCGATCGTCCTCACGGGCTCATGACCCCGGCCATGAGGGGGGCCGTGAGCCGGGCCGTGGACCCGGCCGTGCGGACGGCCTTGACCAGGGCCGTGACCCCGGCCGGGGGCGGGGCCGTAACCCCGGCCGGGGGCGGGGCCGTAACCCCAGCCGTGGGCAGGGCCGTGACGTCGGCCGCGGGCATGGGGAGTGCGGCGAGCACCACGGGCACCACAAGCTCCCTTGGCGTCACGGGCCCCGCCAGGGCGGCCGTCGCGCGCCCGGCCGTCGCGCCGGCCGCCGCCGGCCGGACGGTCATCGCGCTGGACGTCGGCGGCACCTACATCAAGGGCGGCGCCCTCACCGGCGGCGCCCCCACCCTGGAGCACACCGACCGCTGGTACACGCGCGCCGACCGCGGCCCCGAGGCGGTCCTGGAGACCGTCCTCGGCTGTGCCGCGGAACTCCTGGAACGCTGCCCCGGCGCGGAGGCGGCCGGAGTCGTCGTCCCCGGCATCGTCGACGAGGAGTCCGGACTGGCGGTGCTCGCCGCCAACCTCGGCTGGCGCGGCGTGCCCGTCCAGGACTGGCTCGCCGAACACCTCGACCTGCCCGTCGCGTTCGGCCACGACGTCCGCGCCGGCGGACTGGCCGAGGCGCGCCTCGGCGCGGGCCGCGGCTGCGCCGACTTCCTCTTCGTGCCGATCGGTACGGGCATTGCCGCGGCCGCCTTCAGCCGGGGCCGCCCGCTCACCGGCGCGCACGGCCGGGCCGGCGAACTCGGGCACGTGGTCGTGCGGCCCGGCGGCGCCCGCTGCCACTGCGGAGGGCGCGGCTGCCTGGAGACCGTGGCGTCGGCCGCGGCCGTCGCCCGCCGCTACGCCCGCGCCGCCGGCTGGCACGGCATCACCGCCCGCGAGGTCCGGCACCGCGCCGACGCGGGCGACGCGGTGGCCGCCGGGATCTGGACCGAGGCGATCGAGGCGTTCGCCGACGCCCTGGCGATCGCGGTCACGCTGTACGACCCCGAACGCGTCGTCCTCGGCGGCGGACTGGCCCGCGCGGGCGAGGCCTACCTGGCGCCGGTGCGCGACGCCCTCGCCCGGCGGCTGACCTTCCAGGCCGTCCCGCAGGTGACCGAGGCCCGGCTCGGGGACCGGGCGGGCTGCATGGGCGCGGCGCTGCTGGCGCACGACCTCCTCGAACAGGCCGGGGGACGCCCGTGATCGTCACCGTCACCCTCAACGCGGCCCTCGACATCACCCACCGCGTCGACCGCCTCCGCCCCCACTCCGCGCACCGCGTCCACGGCGTCGGCGCCCGGGCGGGCGGCAAGGGCATCAACGTGTCGCGCGTCCTGCACACCCTGGGCCTGCCCACGCTCGTCACCGGCCTGGCCGGCGGTCCGACCGGTGAGGCGGTGCGCCGTGAACTCTGCCGGGCGGAACTGCCGGAGCGCCTCACGCCCACCGGGGGCGAGACCCGCCGCACGGTGGCCGTGGTGGACGAGCACACCGGCGACACGACGACGCTCCTCGAACCGGGCCCCGTCGTCCAGCCGGAGGAGTGGCACGGCTTCCTCGCCGACTTCGCCGCGTGCGTCGACGGGGCCGCGGCCGTCGTGCTCTCCGGCAGCCTCCCGCCCGGCCTCCCCGCGGACGCGTACGCCACACTCGTCCGCGCCGCCCGGGCCCGGGGCGTCCCGGCGCTCCTCGACACGAGCGGCCCGGCACTCCGCGCCGCCCTTCCCGCCGGCCCCGCCCTCGTCAAGCCGAACGCGGACGAACTGGCCGAGGCCACCGGCGAGTCGGACCCGCGGCGGGCGGCGGAGACCCTGCGCGCCGCCGGCGCCGAAGCGGTGGTCGCCTCCCTCGGCCCGGACGGCCTCCTCGCGGTGACCCCGTCCGGCGCCTGGCGGGCCGTGCCGCCCGAGCGGCTGCGTGGCAACCCGACCGGCGCCGGGGACGCGGCCGTCGCGGCCCTGGCCCGGGGTCTGGTGGCCGGTGTCTCCTGGCCGCGGCGGCTCGCCGAGGCGGTGGCGCTGTCGGCCGCCGCCGTCGCCGCGCCGCTGGCCGGCTCCTTCGACCCCACCGTCCACCAGCGCCTGTGCGGCGCCGTGGACGTCCGTCCCCTCCCGCCCCTCGCGTAAGGAACCGCCATGCCTCTCGCCCGTACCGGGGACATCGTCGCCCCCGCCGCGCACGCCGGACACGGTGTGGGCGCCTTCAACGTCATCCAGCTCGAACACGCCCAGGCGATCGTGGCCGGCGCGGAGGCGGCCGACGCACCGGTGATCCTCCAGATCAGCGAGAACGCGGCCCGCTACCACGGCGGTCTCCACGCCGTCGGCCCGGCCACCCTGGCCGTGGCCCGCGCCGCCCGGGTCCCGGTCGCGGTCCACCTCGACCACGCGACCTCCGACGCTCTGGTGCACGAGGCCGTGGAGCTCGGCTTCACCTCGGTCATGTACGACGCCTCCGTCCTCCCGTACGGGGAGAACCTCCGCGCCACCGGGGCCATCACCGCCCACTGCCACGCGGCCGGGGTCTGGGTGGAGGCCGAACTCGGCGAGGTCGGCGGCAAGGACGGAGTCCACGCCCCCGGCGCCCGCACCGACCCCGGGGAGGCCGCCGCGTTCGTCGCCGCCACGGGAGTGGACGCGCTCGCGGTGGCCGTGGGCACCTCCCACGCGATGCTCACCCGGGACGCGGCACTGGACTTCGCCCTGATCCGGGCGCTGCGTGCGGCCGTCCCCGTACCGCTGGTCCTGCACGGCTCCTCGGGTGTCGCCGACGACGAGCTGACCGCCGCGGTCGAGCACGGCATGACCAAGGTCAACCTCGCCACGCACCTCAACCGGGTCTTCACCACGGCCGCGCGGGAGGTGCTCGACGGCGACCCGGCGCTGGTCGACACCCGCCGCTACCTCGGCGCGGGACGGACGGCGATGGCCGCCGAGGTGACACGGCTGCTCGGCGTGCTCAAGGCCCCGGCCGCGTCCATGGTGCCGACGCACTGACGCGGTGCGGGCGGAGGGGGTGCGGGGCGGAGGGGAGCGGAGGGGAGCGGAGGGGAGGGAGGTGGGGCGGAGGGGAGCAGAGGGGGCCGAGGGGAGGAGAGGCGGGGCGAGGGGAGGAGAGGCGGGGCCGAGGGGAGCGGAGGGAGGGAGAGGGGGCGAGGGGAGCAGAGGGGGGCGCCGGATCGGGGCGTGGGCCCGGTCGGGATGATCGAGGGCGTGCTCCTCTCGTTCCTGTCCGTCGCCGCGCTGGTCGTGGTGCTGGTGTGTGCCGTCGTCCGCCCGTTCCGCCTGCCCGAGGCGGCCTTCGCCGTGCCCGCCGCCGCGGTCGTGGTGGCCGCCGGGGCGATCCCGCTCGCGGCCGTACGGGAGGAGGCCGCCCGGCTCGGCCCCGTCATCGGCTTCCTCGCCGCGGTGCTGGTGCTCGCCAAGCTCTGCGACGACGAGGGTCTCTTCCACGCCTGCGGGACGTGGATGGCGCGCTGGGCCCACCGGCGGCCGCGGCGCCTGCTCGGAGCGGTCTTCGCGCTGGCGTCCGCGATCACGGCCGCGCTGAGTCTCGACGCCACCGTCGTGCTGCTGACCCCGGTGGTCTTCGCCACCGCCGCCCGGATGGGCGCCCGGCCCAAGCCGCACGTCTACGCGAGCGCCCACCTGTCGAACACGGCCTCACTGCTCCTGCCGGTGTCGAACCTGACGAACCTGCTCGCCTTCGCCGCCGCCGGGCTGACCTTCACCCGTTTCGCGCTGCTCATGACGCTGCCGTGGATCGTGGCCGTCGCCGTCGAGTACGCCGTCTTCCGCCGCTTCTTCGCCGCCGACCTCGACACCCCGACCGCGCCGACGGATCCGGAGGAGCCCCCGGAGCTGCCGCTGTTCGCGCTCGTCACCGTGGCCGCGACCCTGGCCGGTTTCGCGGTGGCGTCCGCGCTCGGCGTCGACCCGGCCTGGGTGGCGGCCGCCGGCGCGACGGTGCTCGCCGTACGGGCGCTGGCCCGGCGGCACACCACCCCGGCCGCGGTCGTCCGCTCGGCCGCCGTGCCGTTCCTCGCCTTCGTGCTCGCCCTCGGCGTCGTCGTACGGGCCGTGGTCGACAACGGACTCGGCCAGGGCCTCGGCCGCCTGGTGCCCGACGGCACCTCCCTGCCCGCTCTCCTCGGGACCGCCGCGCTGGCCGCCCTGCTCGCGAACCTGATCAACAACCTGCCCGCCGTCCTCGCCCTCGTCCCGCTCGCCGCGCCCTCCGGACCGGGCGCGGTCCTGGCCGTCCTGCTGGGCGTCAACATCGGCCCCAACCTCACCTACGCCGGCTCCCTGGCGACCCTGCTGTGGCGGCGCATCGCCCACCGTCACGAGCACGAGATCGCCCTGAAGGAGTTCACCCTCCTCGGCCTGTTCACGGTCCCCGCCGCCCTGCTCGCCTCCACCGCCGCCCTCTGGCTCTCGCTCCGGACCCTCGGCCCCTGACGCTCGGCTCCTGACGCTCGGCTCCTGACGCTCGGCTCCTGACCCGCGGCCCTTGACCCGCGGCCCTTGCCCCTCGGCTCCTGACGCTCGGCTCCGGACCCTCGGCTCCTGACCCTCGGCCCCTGACCTGACGCCCTCTCGGCCGGGGCTCCCTCTCCGGGGTGGTTCCCCGGGGCCAGTGGGCGCAGTGCGGCACGGCCCGCCGGGGTGGGGCGGTGCGCGGGCTGGAAGCTGTGCGCGCTGGTTCGGTTGCTCAGCTCGCGAAGACGGAGGTTCGTTCGCCTATGACCCCCCACGCACACCTCAGGCCGGCGGGACGGCGGCGCAGACCGGCGCGCGGGGTGCTGGCCGCGCTCGGGCTCGCGCTCGGCCTCTCGTTCGCGCTCGTGACGCCCGGTACCGCGATGGCAGCCCCCGGCGACCTGGATCCGACGTTCGGGCTCGGCGGGCGGGTGGTCACGCCGATCACCGGCTACGCGGAAGGCCACGACATCGCGCGGCAGGGCGACGGCAAGCTGGTCGTGGCGGGCGTGAGCGAGGGCGGCTTCACGCTCGCCCGCTACAACCCGGACGGCAGCCTCGACCCCGGCTTCGACGGGGACGGCACGGCGACCAGCGACTTCGGCGGCGGCAGCCACACCGCCAACGCGGTCGCGATCCAGCAGGACGGCAAGATCGTCGTCGCGGGCACCACCGAGGTGCTGGGCGACGAGGGCGGCTGCTGCTTCTTCTCCGTGGCCCGTTACAACGCCAACGGCAGCCTCGACACCGGCTTCGGTGAGGGCGGCCTGGTGCGGGTCCAGGAGTTCGGCGGGTCCGCCGACGGCGCGGACGTCGCCGTGCAGTCGGACGGCAGGATCATCGCGGCCGGCAAGGGAAGCGGCGGCGGATTCGCGCTCGTCCGCCTCACCACCACCGGCAGCCTCGACCCCACCCTCGGCGGTGACGGCGCCGTCGTCGCCGGCTTCACGCCCGGTTCGCCCCAGGACGCCGGTGGCATCGCCCGCGGCATGGCGCTCCAGTCCGACGGAAAGATCGTGGTGGTCGGCTACGTCGGCAACACCGCCTTCGACATCGGCGTGGCCCGCTACAACACCAACGGCACCCTCGACGGCACGTTCAGCGGCGACGGCATGGTGACCGCGGACTTCGGCGGCACCGAGTTCGGCAACGCCGTGGCCGTGCAGTCCGACGGCAAGATCGTCGCCGCGGGCTCCGGCGGCCTCGGCTTCGCGCTCGTCCGCTACAACAGCGACGGCGCCCTCGACACCGGCTTCGGCTCCGGCGGCCGTACCTCGGTCAACTTCCCCGGCGACAGCGGCTTCCCGTACGCCATGGCGCTCCAGACCAACGGGAAGATCGTCGTAGCCGGACGCGCCGACGACCCCAACAGCAGCGAGGCCAACGACTTCGGCATCGCCCGCTTCAACACCAACGGCACCACGGACACCGGCTTCGGCGGCGACGGCTTCGTCGTCACCGGCTTCAACGACTGGGACGAGGCCCGCGGCGTGCTCGTACAGCCGGACGGCAAGATCGTCGCCGCCGGCGTCGGAGCGGGTTACGCGTTCGCCCTGGCCCGCTACCAGGGCGGCGACGGCCCGCCCCCGTCCACCCCGTACGCCGATCTGTCGGTGACGAAGAGCGGCACGAGCACCGTGAGCATCGGCGACCGCGCCACGTACACGGTGAAGGTGACCAACTCGACGGGCTCCACCGCCACCGCGACCGGCGTCACGCTCACCGACACGGTCTCCGGGGCCGGTGCCACCCTCGTCTCGGCCACGCCGACGCAGGGCAGCTGCACCACCACCGCGACCGGCGCCGGCTGTTCCCTCGGCTCCCTCGTCCCGGGCGCCTCGGCGACCGTCACGGTCGTCGTCGAACCCCGCGTCGGCGGCACCCTCACCGACACGGCGTCCGTCAGCGCCGCCCAGCAGGACACCATGACCAGCAACAACAGCACCACCTGGAACACCACGGTGAACAACTCCCGCGGCTGCACGATCATCGGCACCAGCGGCGCGGACACCCTGACCGGCACCTACGGCGCCGACGTCATCTGCGGCCTCGGCGGCGACGACACCATCCGCGCGGGATACGGCAACGACACCGTCCACGGCGGCTACGGAAACGACAACATCGACGGCGGCTACAACGACGACACGCTGATCGGCGACACCGGTAACGACACCCTGACCGGCTACTACGGCAACGACCGTCTCACCACCACCGACGGCGTCTCCGGCAACGACACCGCCAACGGCGGCTACGGGACGGACACCTGCACCACGGACCCGGGAGACATCCGCATCAGCTGCCCCTGACCCCCTTCCCGTCGCGGCGCCTTCCGCCGCCCGCTCCCGCGCCCACCTCCGGCCGTGCTCGGCACGCTCGGAGGTGGGCGCGCTCATGTCCTACGTCCTCCGTCGACGGCCGGGGCACTCGGTTCGTGTCGGTGTTGGGCCGAACGGGTGAGTAACGGGAGGATGGGCGCATGAGTAGGTACGAGAGGTACGACGTCACCGACGAGCAGTGGGAGGGCCTGGCCCAGGTCGTTCCTCTGCGCGGCCGTGACGAATGGCCGTCCAGGGTTGACCACCGCACCATCCCCGAGCAGTACGAGACCGCCGAACAGCGCCGCATGGTCGTGCTGCGCGTCCAGGTCTTCGCCGACGCCCGCGAGGTCGCCGAGTACCTCATCGCCCAGATCCCCGTGCTCCTCGACCTCACGAGCGCCGACACCGAGGTCGCCAAGCGCATCCTCGACTTCAGCAGCGGCGTCGTCTTCGGTCTCGGCAGCGGCATGCACCGCGTCGACCGCAACGTGTTCCTGCTGGCCCCGGCCGGTACGGAGGTGGAGGGCGTCGAGGACGAGGGCGCGGAGGACGCGGACGAGGGCGCGATCCCCCGTTCGTAGGAAGGTCGTTCAGACGTAACGGTTCGGCGTTCGGGCGGCTGCGTACCGTCCGATCATGACCACCACCGGCGGCACCGCCCCCGACCGTACGCAGACCCCGTCGGCCGGCCTCCTGGCCGACCCGGCGCCCGGCCGGACGCACGTCCCCTCGCAGGGGCGCGCCCGCGGCCCCCTCGCTCCTTCCGGTCACGCCACCGCGCCTGCGCCTGCGCGTGCGCCTGCGGGTCCGCCTGCGGGTCCGCCTGCGTCGGTGTCGGAGCCGGCGTCGGGCTCCGCGCCGGTGCTCGCGCCCGCGCTCGGACCCGCAGGCGCAGGCGCGCTCGGACCGGCGCCCGCGCCGCCGTTCACGTTCACGGAGCGGGCGAGCGGGGCGGCGGTCGTCCGGCCCGCCGTCACGGAGTTGCGGCTCTCCGCCTTCGGGGCGCTGCGCGGGACCGTGCTGCCGCTCGGGCCCGTGACGCTGGTCAGGGGGCCGAGCGGCAGCGGCAAGTCGACGGTGCTGCGCGCGTACGAGGTGCTGGCGACGCTCGGCTCGGGGGCCGGGCTCGCCGAGGCGTTGCCGGACGCCGCCGACCGCGTACCGGAGTGGGCGCGGCCCGACGCGCAGGGGCGGCGGGGGTTCCGGATCGGGTGCACGGTCGACGGCCCGGTGGGGCCCGTCCATCTCGACGTGGCCGTACAGGCCGAACCGTCCCTGAGGATCGTCGGCGAACGGCTCACCGGACCCGACGGCCGCACCCTCCTCGCCACCGCGCTGCGGGACCCCGGCCGTGGCACCGTCCAGGCGGAGTGGCACACGGCGGGCAGCACGCCGGTCACCCGGGCCCCGTTCCCCGACGACCTGCTCGGCACGGCGCTGCTGCCGCTGCGTGTCGCGGGGAAGACGCCCGGGCAGCGGGACGTGCTCGCCGCGGCGGAGCAGGTGGTGGTGGGGCTGCGCTCGGTGTTCCCGTGCGACCCCCGACCGCGGCGCATGCGGGCGGCGGTGCCGGTGGGCGAGGGGCGACTGCGGCGCGACTGCCGCAACCTCGCCGAGGTGCTGCACCGTACGGCCACCGAGTGCCCGCGGCGGCACAGCCGACTCGCGGCGTTCGCGGGCGCGGGCTGCGTGGGGCCGGTCACGGCCCTCGGTTTACGGGAGTCGGCGGAGGACGGCACCGTTCAGGCCGTGCTCGAACGTCCCGGTCGCGCCGCGACCCCGCTGGGCCGGCTCGGCGACGGCGAACTGCGCTATCTCGCCCTCGGGCTCGTCCTGCTGACCGGACCCGGGGTGCTCGCGATGGACCCGGTGGCGGAGGTGCCCCAGGCGATGCAGACGCTCACCGTCCTCGCGGACGGCCTGGACCGCGGCCTGGACGCCCGCCAGGTGCGCGCTCTGCTGGAACTGGCGGGCGAGATCGGGGCGAGCGGACACCTGAGGCTCCTCGCGACGGTGGGGGAGGGCGTGCGGCTCGGGGACGGAGGGGCGGCCGGGGAGAGCGTGCGGGAGGTGCCGGAGACGTCGGGGTCGTCAGGGCCGTCGGGCAGTTCGGGGCCGTCGGGCGGTTCGGGGAGGTCGAGGAGGTCGGGGTGGCCGGGGGCGTCGACGGCGCCGAATGTGCCGGGGGTGACGGTGGTAGACCTGGGTCGTGACAGAACATGATGTGGCGGGCCTGCAGCGCCGCCTCGCCGACTTCGCCGCGGCCAGGGAGTGGCAGCCGTACCACACGCCGAAGAACCTGGCCGCCGCGCTGAGCGTCGAGGCGGCCGAACTCCTCGAAATCTTCCAGTGGTTGACGCCGGAGGAGGCCGGGCGGGTGATGACCGACCCGGACACGGCGCACCGGGTCACCGACGAGGTCGCGGACGTCCTGGCCTATCTGCTGCAGTTCTGCGAGGTGTTGGGGATCGATCCGCTGACGGCGCTCTCGGCGAAGATCGACCGCAACGAACTCCGCTTCCCGGTCCGGCGGCGCGGGTCCGCAGGGCCGGACACTCCCTCCGACGACCCTGATCGTCACTCTTCGGAGTGATCGGGTTTTCCCCATCGAGCCTCCTGTCCACAGATTTCCGAATTCCCCTGGTGTTTGGGCTCAGCCGGCCTCACGCTGGGTAATGGAATGAGTGAGCGGTAAGTCATCAGAACGGGGGCGGCGTTGATGGAAGCGGAGCGACTCGTCGCGACAGGTCGGCACGCGCTGGCCGAGAGCCGCACGGCGCTGGACATCGTGGCGGAGGCCTGGCAGGCGCAGGCCCTCGCGCAGGCGATAGGGAGTCATCTCGCGCTGTGTGGGCCGTTGGAGCTGAGGAGCGAGGCGCGGGGACTGAGTGAGATAGGCGGCGGGCGTGGCGTGGTCGACCACCCCGCCCTGCGCACCGGCGGACTGCGGGCCGCGCAGCTCACGGGCGTGTCGGAGGCGCGCTCGGCGCTGACCGCGCTCGGCGCGCTGCTGGGAGAGGTGGGCATCGCCCTCGTCGGCGTGGCCTGTGCGACCGACGAGGAAGGGCTGTACTGGCAGTGCATCGAGGCCATCGACGCCGCCGACGAGGCGGGGGACCGGGTCCGCGCCATGCTCCGCCGCCTCGCGGCCCGCGACCGCGACCGAGCCCGCGCCCGCCCGCCTGACCCGGCCCGGGGCCGCGCGGGACCGGGCGGGGGGCCGGGCTGAAGGACGAAGACGGGCAGGGGACGGGTCCGAAGACGCAGAGCTAGGTCCTGTCGTCGAACTCCCGTCGTTGCCCGGAGGGCGGCCCCGCGGCGTCAGGTGCGTGCTCTCGGTGTGCCGGGCGCGAGGCCTCGTACTGGACGTACTCGGGCTTGTGCCCGGTGCGGCGAGAGCGCGTGCATGGCGTCGTGGGGCAGGCGGGAGTTCGACGACAGGGCCTACGGCAGCTGGACCGTGGGGCCGGCGCGGGACGCCCTTGTGCGGCGGGCCGGCAGGGAGGCCGCGGCGCCCACCGGGCGGCTGCGCGACGGGGCCGCGCGGTACGCCGACGGCGAGTGGCCGGACTCGTGTGGGCGGTGCCTGTGCCCGGGCCTGGGCCCGTCAGGCGGGGCCGGGGCCCGGGTGGTCGGGGGCGGCGGTGGTCTGGCGGTCCGCCGAGGACTGGAGATCGGCGTCGAGCTGCGAGAGGTCGGCGGTCAGGGCCGCCATCAGCTCCTCCATCTGCTCCAGCAGGCCCTTGGGGGCGCCGCCGCCCTGCTGCTCGGGCACCGACCGGGCCGACGGCTGCACGGGCGGCACCGGCGACACGGGCTGCTCCGGCGCGGCTTCCTGGGACATGGCGGCCTCCTCGGCCCGGGGGCCCTCCGGCGGGGGAAGGTCCACAAGAGAGAGCGACGCACCGGCAGCGGCCGCCGGCACGCGGGCCGGGCGGTCCGGCTCCGCCCGAGCCAACGACGGCTCCCCGGCCCCGGTCACTGGCCCGGCGGGAGGCCGCCCGTCAGAGGGGTGGATATTCACCCGACCGTGCCGGAGGAGATCATCCGCTGACGAAAAGGTTGACACGCACCCGGCGGTGCAGGATGGGAGGTATGGATCTTCGAATCTTCACGGAGCCCCAGCAAGGGGCCGACTACGACACGCTGCTCAAGGTCGCCAGGGCGACCGAGGAGCTCGGCTTCGACGCCTTCTTCCGGTCCGACCACTACCTGAGCATGGGAGCGGCCGACGGTCTGCCCGGCCCGACGGACGCGTGGATCACGCTGGCGGGTCTCGCCAGGGAGACGAAGCGCATCAGGCTCGGCACGCTGATGACCGCGGGCACCTTCCGGCTGCCGGGGGTCCTGGCCATCCAGGTGGCCCAGGTGGACCGGATGTCGGGCGGGCGGATCGAGCTCGGCCTCGGCGCGGGCTGGTTCGAGGAGGAGCACCGGGCCTACGGGATCCCGTTCCCCAAGGAGAAGTTCGGGCGCCTTGAGGAGCAGCTGGAGATCGTCACCGGGCTGTGGGACACCGAGGTGGGCAAGACGTTCTCGTACGACGGGAGGTACTACCAGCTGGCCGACTCGCCCGCGCTGCCCAAGCCGGCCCAGGCGAAGGTCCCGGTCCTGATCGGCGGGCACGGCGCGAGCCGCACGCCCCGGCTGGCGGCGCGGTTCGCCGACGAGTTCAACATCCCGTTCGCCTCGCTGGAGGACACCGGGCGCCAGTTCGCCCGGGTACGGGCGGCGGCGGAGGAGGCCGGGCGGCCGGCCGACGCGCTGGTGTACTCCAACGCGCTCGTGGTGTGCGTCGGCCGCGACGACGCGGAGGTGGCCCGCAGGGCCGCCGCGATCGGGCGGGACGTGGACGAGCTCAAGGCGAACGGCCTGGCGGGTTCACCCGCCGAGGTGGTGGACAAGATCGGCAGGTACGGTGCCCTGGGCTCCACCCGGATCTACCTCCAGGTCCTCGACCTTGACGATCTGGACCACCTGGAGCTGATCTCCGCACAGGTACAGACGCAGCTGGGGTGACCCGATGAAACCCGACCGTTCGCTCGCCGCCGCCCTCGCCGAGGGGGTGCTCGTCCTCGACGGCGGGCTTTCCAACCAGTTGGAGGCGCAGGGCTGCGACCTGTCCGACGCGCTCTGGTCGGCGCGGTTGCTCGCCGACGCGCCGGAGCAGATCGAGGCGGCCCACGCGGCCTATGCGCGCGCGGGAGCGCAGGTGCTGATCACCTCCAGCTACCAGGCCACGTTCGAGGGTTTCGCCCGGCGCGGGACCGGCCGGGAGGAGGCGGCGCGGCTCCTCACCCGCAGCGTGGAGCTCGCTCGGGCGGCGGGGGAGCGGTCGGCGCGGGAGATCTGGGTCGCGGCGTCCGTCGGCCCGTACGGGGCGATGCTGGCGGACGGCAGCGAGTACCGCGGCCGGTACGGCCTGTCGGTGGCGGAACTCGAACGCTTCCACCGGCCCCGGGTCGAGGTCCTGGCGGAGGCCGCGCCCGACGCCCTGGCGCTGGAGACGGTGCCGGACGCGGACGAGGCCGAGGCGCTGCTGCGGGCCGTCGACGGGTGCGGGGTGCCGGTCTGGCTCTCGTACACGATCGACGGCCGGCACACCCGGGCCGGGCAGCGCCTGGAGGACGCCTTCGGCCTCGTCGCGGGCGTCGACCAGGTCGTCGCGGTCGGCGTGAACTGCTGCGACCCCGCCGACGTCGGACCCGCCGCGGAGATCGCCGCCGCGGTGACCGGCAAGCCGGTGGTCGTCTACCCCAACAGCGGCGAGCACTGGGACGCCGAAGCCCGCGGCTGGCACGGCGGCGCCACCTTCACCCCGGCCACGACCACCACCTGGCGCACCTCCGGCGCCCGCCTCATCGGCGGCTGCTGCCGCGTGGGGCCGAACGCGATCGCGGGCCTGGCGACGACGCTGGAGGGGTGAGGGGGAAGGGGAGAGGAGCCAAGGGGCGCAGGGCGGAGGGGCGGAGGGGCGGAGGGGAGCGGGGGAGGGGGGAGGGGGGAGGAGCCCCCGGGTGGGTTCCCCCCCGGGTCGGGTCCGCCCCGGGCTTGCCCCCCTGGGTTGGGGTCGGCCCCGGTTGGGTCCTCCCCCTGGGGCTTGGGCCCCTAGGCTCGGGCCCCCAGGCTTGGGCCCCCGGGTTGGGTCCCCCCGGCTTGGGCCCGCCCCTCGGGTTGGATCCGCCCCCGGGTTGGGTCCGCCCCCCCTGGGGCTTGGGCCCCTAGGCTCGGGCCCCCAGGCTTGGGCCCCCGGGTTGGGGGAGCCCTCCCCAGGTCAGGGGGCTCCCCCCCCCGGGGCCGGGGAAAATGCCTGGTCGGGTGGGGCGGGGGTGGTCATACTCGGACGGGTGTTCCTGACGATCAGTACCACCGGTACCCATGAGCGGCCCGCGACCGATCTCGGCTTCCTGCTGCACAAGCATCCCGAGAAGGCGCAGTCGTTCTCGACCTCTCACGGCACCGCGCACGTCCTCTACCCCGAGGCGAGCGCGGAGCGGTGCACGGCGGCGTTGCTGCTCGAGGTGGACCCCGTGGCGCTCGTGCGCCGGGGGAAGGGCAAGGGGCGGGGCGGGGCGCCCGACGCGGCGCTCGCGCAGTATGTGAACGACCGTCCCTACGCGGCCTCTTCGCTGCTCGCCGTCGCGCTCGCCAAGGTGTTCAAGAGCGCGCTGCACGGCGCGTGTGCGGCGATGCCCGAGCGGGCCGCCGCGCCGATGCCGCTGCGGATCGAGGTCCCCGCGTTGCCCGCGCGCGGCGGAGCGGAGCTGGTGACCCGGCTGTTCGGGCCGCTGGGCTGGGCTGCCGTCGAGGCGGAGCCGGTCGCGCTCGACCCGGAGTTCCCCGAGTGGGGCGCCTCGCGCTATGTGCGGCTCGTCCTGGAGGGCGAGCTGCGGCTCGCCGACGCGCTCAACCAGCTGTACGTGCTGCTGCCGGTGCTCGACGACGCCAAGCACTACTGGGTCGCCCCGGACGAGGTCGACAAGTTGCTGCGCGCCGGTGACGGCTGGCTCGCCGACCACCCCGACCGGCAGCTGATCACCAGCCGTTACCTCTCCCGCCGCTGGGGCCTGACCCGTGCGGCGACCGAGCGTCTGGAGCTGGTGCGGCTCGCCGAGGCCGACGGGCTCGACGTCGAGGACGTCGACAACGCGGTCGACGAGACGACGGACACCGAGGAGCGGCCGGTGCCGCTCGCCGAGCAGCGCCGTGAGGCGATCCTCGGCGCGCTGCGCACCGCCGACGCGGCCCGCGTGCTCGATCTCGGCTGCGGCCAGGGCCAGTTGGTGCAGGCCCTGCTCAAGGACGTGCGGTTCACCGAGATCGTCGGCGTCGACGTGTCGGCGCGCGCCCTGGCCGTGGCGGCCCGCAGGCTGCGCCTGGAGCGGATGGGCGAGCGCCAGGCCGCCCGGGTGAAGCTGCTCCAGGGCTCCCTCACGTACACCGACAAGCGTCTGACCGGCTACGACGCGGCCGTGCTCAGCGAGGTCATCGAGCATCTCGACCTGCCGCGGCTGCCCGCGCTCGAGTACGCGGTGTTCGGCTCGGCGCGGCCGCGGACGGTCGTGGTGACGACACCGAACGTCGAGTACAACGTGCGCTGGGAGTCGCTGCCGGCCGGGCACGTCCGGCACAGCGACCACCGCTTCGAGTGGACCCGGGAGGAGTTCCGGCAGTGGGCCGGCGGCGTGGCCGAACGCCACGGGTACGAGGTCGGGTTCGTGGCCGTCGGGCCCGACGACGCCGAGGTCGGGCCGCCCACGCAGATGGCCGTCTTCACCCGCGTCGAGCAGGGCGCCGAGGCCGCGGAGCGGAGCCTGAGGAGCGAGCAGGGCAGCGGGAGCGAGCAGGGCGACGGGAACCAGCACGGCAGCGGGAACGAGCAGGGCGGCATGAACGAGCAGAGCGGCAAGAGCGAGCAGGGCAGCGAGAGCGATCAGAGCCCGAAGGAGGACGCGGCATGAGCGGCACCGACGACACCACCGACACCACCGGGACCCCGAGCCGTACGCTGCCCGTCACCGATCTCTCCCTCGTGGTCCTGATCGGCGCGACCGGCTCCGGCAAGTCGACCTTCGCGCGGCGCCACTTCAAGCCGACCGAGATCGTGTCCTCGGACTTCTGCCGCGGGCTCGTCGCCGACGACGAGAACGACCAGAGCGCGAGCAAGGACGCCTTCGACGTCCTCCACTACATCGCGGGCAAGCGGCTCGCGGCCGGGCGGCTGACCGTCGTCGACGCCACCAGCGTGCAGAGCGAGGCGCGGCGGCAGCTGGTGCGGCTCGCCCGCGAGCACGACGTGCTGCCCATCGCGATCGTCCTCGACCTGCCCGAGGAGGTGTGCGCGGCGCGCAACGCCGCCCGCCCCGACCGGGCCCACCTGCCCCGGCACGTCATCCAGCGGCACCGCCGTGAGCTGCGCCGATCCCTGAAGGGGCTGGAGCGCGAGGGCTTCCGCAAGGTGCACGTCCTGCGCAGCGTGGCGGAGGTCGAGGCGGCCGAGGTCGTGCGGGAGAAGCGGTTCAACGACCTGCGTCACCTCACCGGTCCCTTCGACATCATCGGTGACATCCACGGCTGCCGCTCCGAGCTGGAGACGCTGCTCGCGAAGCTCGGCTACGTCGACGGGCACCACCCGGAGGGCCGCACCGCCGTCTTCGTCGGCGATCTCGTCGACCGCGGCCCCGACAGCCCGGGCGTGCTGCGCCGCGTGATGGGCATGGTGGCCGCCGGGGACGCGCTGTGCGTGCCGGGAAACCACGAGAACAAGCTCGGGCGCTGGCTGCGCGGCCGCAAGGTGCAGGAGACCCACGGCCTCGCCGAGACCATCGAGCAGCTGGGCCGTGAGCCGGAGGAGTTCCGCGCCGAGGTCTCGGAGTTCATCGACGGGCTCGTCAGCCACTACGTCCTCGACGGGGGCCGGCTGGTGGTCTGCCACGCGGGTCTGCCGGAGAAGTACCACGGCCGCACCTCCGGCCGGGTGCGGGCGCACGCGCTGTACGGGGACACGACCGGCGAGACCGACGAGTTCGGGCTGCCGGTGCGCTACCCGTGGGCGGAGGACTACCGCGGCCGCGCGACCGTCGTCTACGGGCACACGCCCGTGCCGACCACGTCCTGGATCAACAACACCATCTGCCTCGACACCGGCGCCGTGTTCGGCGGCCGGATGACCGCGCTGCGCTGGCCGGAGCGCGAGCTCGTCGACGTACCGGCGGAGCGGGTCTGGTACGAGCCGGCCCGGCCGCTGGCGCCCGAGGCCCCCGGCGGCCACCAGGGCCGGCCCCTCGACCTCGCCGACGTGCACGGCCGGAGGATCGTGGAGACGCGGCTCGCGGGCAACGTGGCGGTGCGCGAGGAGAACGCCGCCGCCGCGCTGGAGGTCATGAGCCGGTTCGCCGTCGACCCGAGGCTGCTCGCGTACCTGCCGCCGACGATGGCGCCGACCGCGACCTCGAGGGTGGAGGGGTATCTGGAGCACCCGGCCGAGGCGTTCGCGCAGTACGCGGCCGACGGGATCGAGCGGGTCGTGTGCGAGGAGAAGCACATGGGTTCGCGGGCGGTCGCCCTCGTCTGCAGGGACGCGGAGGTGGCGGCGGAACGGTTCGGCGTGGCCGCGGCTGACGGGGTGACCGGTGCGCTGCACACCCGTACCGGCCGTCCGTTCTTCGACGACCGGGAGACCACCGAGCAGGTCCTCGGGCGGCTGCGGGCGGCGATCGGCGCCGCCGGGCTCTGGGAGCGGCTCGACACGGACTGGCTGCTGCTCGACGGCGAGCTGATGCCGTGGTCGCTGAAGTCGGCCGGTCTGCTGCGCTCCCAGTACGCGGCCGTCGGCGCGGCCTCGCGGGCGGTCTTCCCGGGCGCTCTCGGGGCGCTCGAACAGGCTGCCGCGCGTGGCGTGTCCGGGCTGGACGAGCTGCTCGGCCGGCAGCGCGAGCGGGAGGCCGACGCGGCCGCGTTCACCGACGCGTACCGGCGCTACTGCTGGCCGACCGAGGGCCTGGAGGGCGTGCGGTTCGCGCCGTTCCAGGTGCTCGCGGCCCGCGGGCGCTCGCTGGCCGCCGTCCCGCACGACGAGCAGCTGGCCTGGCTCGACCGGCTCGTCGAGCACGATCCGACCGGGCTCCTCCAGGTCACGAGGCGCCTCGTGGTCGACCCGGCCGACGAGAAGTCCGTGGCGGCCGGTGTCGACTGGTGGCTCGAAATGACCGCGGCGGGCGGCGAGGGCATGGTCGTCAAGCCGCTCGCGGCGGTGGCCAGGGGCACGGACGGGCGCGTGGTGCAGCCGGGCGTGAAGGTACGCGGCCGGGAGTACCTGCGGATCATCTACGGCCCCGAGTACACCCGCCCGGACAACTTGGAGCGGCTGCGGCAGCGGTTCCTCGGCCACAAGCGTTCGCTGGCGCTGCGGGAGTACGCGCTCGGCCTGGAGGCGCTCGACCGGCTGGCGGACGGCGAGCCGCTGTGGCGGGTCCACGAGGCCGTCTTCGCGGTCCTCGCCCTGGAGTCGGAGCCGGTCGACCCGCGGCTCTGAGGCCCGGCGGCGGCCGTCGCGGGGAACGGGCCGCGGCGGCCTGCCGGGTACGGGCCCGGCGGCTCGCCTGCAACGGGCCTCGGCGGCCGTCGGTGGAACCGGCCGCGGCGCGTCGGACCTGGAACCGCGGCCGCGGCGCGCCGGACCTGGAACCGCGGCCGCGGCGCCGGCCTGGAACGGGGCCGCGGCGCCCGCCTGGAACGGGGGCCGCGGCCCTCGCCCGGAACCGGCCGCGGCGCCCGCCCGAAGGCCGCCGCGGCGCTCGTCCGGAACCGGCCTCGGCGGCCGTCGGTGGAACCGGCAGGTTGCGGGCCGGTGCGCGGGCGGTCACAGGCAGGGCACAGGGGGCGCAGGGGGGCTGAAAACAGCGCTCCCTTGCGCCCCTCGTGTCTGCCCCCACCCGCGTTGACGCGATTCTTCGCCAGCCCCTAGCGTTCTTCACCCCACGGAGTGACGCAGCGTCAACAACGTGACTGCGGTTGCTCGTTGGTGTGGGAACAAGCACGCGAAAGCGCAAGTCGTGCGGGGGTGTGAGCGACCTTTGAGTCTTTTCGGCCAGGACCGCTCCTTCCTGCACGCCCTCCCCGCGGCCGACCGCCGGGTGCTGCTCGCCGAGGGCGCGCCGCGGAGCTACGAACCGGGCGAGATCATGATCCGTGAGCGGGACACCTCCGCCTACGTCCTCGCCCTCCTCTCCGGCTGGTCGGTGGTCTCCGTCGGCACCGAGCGCGGCGCCCGGCTGATCCTGGCGCTGCGTGGGGCCGGCGAGGTCGTCGGAGACCTCGCCGCGGTCGACCGCCGGCCGCGCAGCGCCACCGTCACCGCGCTCGGCCGGGTCGAGGCCGTCGCCGTCTCCGGCGACCGCTTCCGGCGCTTCCTGGCCGCCCGGCCGCACGCCACCTCCCTGATCATGCGGCAGCTCGCCACCCGGCTGCGCAGCGCCGACGTCGAGCGCCGCTCGCTCGCCTCGGAGACCGTGCTCCAGCGGCTCGCCGCCCGGCTGGTCGAACTCGCCGAACGGGCCGGCCGGCGTGCCGAGTCCGGCACCGTACTGGAACTGCCGCTGCCCCAGCACGACCTGGCGGCGGCCATCGGGGCGACCCGCGAAGCCGTGGCCAAGGCGCTGCGGCTGCTGCGTGAACAAGGCGTCGTCCGCACCGCCAACCGCACCGTGATCGTGGTCGACATGCCCGTCCTCGTCCTGCTCGCGCGGGGGCGCACACACCCCGGCGCGCATTCCTCCGACAAACCGCCCCCTGCTGTGTAAACGGCTACATCGCCCGCGGGCCGCAGCCGCCAGGCTGGACGCGTCACCACCACGGAACCACCTGAACCACATCAGAGGAGTCCGAGTGAGCACTACGGGACCGCACGCGGAGGCGCACGCGGGGGCGAGCGCCGGTGCACTCCACCGGCTCGTCGTCTTCGGCGACGTCGTCGGCTCCGGACGCCTCGGCATGGACGAGAAACGGCTGACCCGCGCCGCCATGTACGAGGCCTTCGGCGAGGCGTACGCCTCCGTGGGCATCGAGCCCGGCACCGTCCACCAGGAGGACCGCGGCGACGGCATCCTCGCCGCGCTCCGCCCCGACGTGCCGCCGGCGCTCATGGTCGGGCGCTGGATCGACACCCTCCACGAGAGCCTGCGCGCGCACAACACGGGCCGGCGCGGGCGGCTGCGGATGCGCGTCGGCATGAACGCCGGTCTCGTCCTCGACGACGGCCGGGGCCTCGTCGGCAGGGCGGTCGACCTCGCCTGCCGGCTGTGCGACAGCGCCCCCGCCAAGCGGATCATGACGGACGCCCCGGACGTCGACCTGCTGATCGTGGTCTCCGACTGGCTCTACCGGAACGTGGTCGTCGAGGGCGGGCGCTATGTCGAGCCCGACCGCTACCGGCAGGCCGCCGTCGTCTCCAAGGAGACCGACGAGGACGCCTGGTTCCACGTGCCCGGGCTTCTCGAGCCGCCGACGGGACCTGGCGCGGCGGGCGCCGCGGGCCCGGCACGCCGGGGTGGTGACCCACGGACCGGCGGTGGGCCGTCGCGGGGGGACGGCTCACCGCCCAGGGCGCCCGCGGGCAACCGGTCGTACACGGCCGGCCGCGACATCCAGGTGATCGAGGGCAACACCTTCCACGGCGCCTTCACCGGCATCCGCAACGACGCCAGGGCCGTGGATCCGGAGGGCCGCGGGGGCGGTCACCGGAGCGACCAGGGGGGATCCCGCGGGGGCGACGAGCACGGCGGCGCCGCCCGCGACGGGGACGACGAGACGGAGGTCCCGGCATGAGCGACGACGACCTCGACCACGGCGGCGGAGCCGCCCCCGCCCCGGAGCCCAAGGGCGAGGCCGGGCAGGGGCGTTCGGGAGGCGGCGAGAGGGGCGGAGGCCAGGGCGCGGCCGGCGCCGCCAGGTCCGGCTCCGGTTCCGGCTCCGGGGCGGCGAACGGGACCACGGGCAGCGGCGGTGACGGCGCGCCCGGTGAACAGCCCCGCGAGTCCAGTCCCTTCGACAGCGCCGGCCGCAGCCCGCTCGGCGGCGCCGGGACGACCGGCGGCGCGGGTACGGCGCGTGCGGCGCGGCGCTCCCTCACGGGGCCGCGACCGGGCGACCACCGCACCTCGGCGGGCCGCGACGCCTACGTCCACTACGGGGACCGCTTCGACCTGCGGATCGGCGACCGCACCCACTTCGTCCAGGGCACCGTCCCGGGCGAGACCCTCGACCACCTCGACGACGTCTACTGCGAGACCGCCGGATACCAGCGGATGAAGGAACGGCTGCGCAGCCACCGCGTCCTCGTCCTGTGCGGCGAGCCCGGCAGCGGGCGCAAGGCCACCGCGCTCGCCCTGCTCTCCGAGGTCGCCAGGCGCCAGGTGTTCCGGCTCGACCCGCGCCACGGCGTCGACGAGATCACCGCGGACGCCCTCCACGGGAAGGCGGGGCACCTGCTCGAACACCTCACGGAGGAGGTCCGCACCGAGAGCGAGCCGCGCCATTCCCGCGGCGAACGCAGCGACCCCGCGCCCCGGCCCCCGGTGCGCCTCTCCGAGCTGCACCTCGACCGGTTCGCCGACCTGCTCGGCGGGATCGACGGCTACGCGGTGGTCGTCGTCGGGAACGGCGACCTCGCCGACCGGCTGCTGCGCGGCCGGTACGGCATGTACTGCGCGCCGCCGCCCGCCGACGAGGTCCTCCACCGCCACCTGCGGCTGCTGCTGCGCGGCGCGTCCGAGGACGTGCTCGCCGACGCCCGGGCGCTCGCGGTCCGCCCCGACGTGGTCACCGCCCTCGGCCTGGAGGAGCTCAGGCCGCGCGAGGCCGCCCGGCTCGCCGAGCACCTCGCGGGCCGGCAGCGCGGCGACCTCGACGACGAGCGACTCCTGGGCGAGTGCGCCGACTTCGTACGCGTCCAGGCGCGCGAGTGGTTCGCGGGCGCCGACCGGCCCGGCACGCTGCCCGAGGCCCTGCCCTCGCTCGGCGCCGCCGCCCTCCGGATCGCGGTCGCCGTCTTCAACCGCTCCGCCTACAGCATCGCCACCGAGGCCGCCGAACTCCTCACCTGGGAGCTCGCCGTCACCCTGGACCCCGAACACCCGGCCGGGCGGCGCCTGTTCGGCACCCACGCGGAGCGGCGCCCGGTGCTCGCCCGGTCCGTCCTGGAGGACGCCGAGCTCGACCTCGGCCCGGTCAAGGTCCCCGTGCGTGCCGTACGTTTCCAGGGCGACGCGCTCGCCACCGCCGTGCTCGGCGAGGTCTGGCACGGCTACCACAACGTGCGCGGCCCGGTGGCCCGCTGGCTGCGCGCCCTCTGCGACGACCCGCGCCCCGAGGTGTGGGTCCGCGCCTCCATCGCGGCCGGGGTGCTCTGCTCCTGGGACTGGATCCACGGCTACCGCGAACTCGTCGCCCCCCTCGCCGGTACGGACGACCCGGTGGCCCGGATGGCGGCGGCGACCGCCCTCGCCGAGGCCGCCCGCGATCCCGCCGTACGCCCCGCCGTCGCCGCCACCGTCAAGGACTGGGCCGACTCCGACGACCCCAACCTCCTGGAGACCGCGCTGCTCACCCACGGCTACGTGCTGGCGGCCGGCGGACTGCGCGGCTCGCTCGACGCCGTGGCCCGCGTGGTCCGGGCGCACGACGCCGACGACGTGGACATCCTCGTGCCCGCGTCCTTCACCGTCGC
Organism: Streptomyces sp. NPDC053431; assembly: GCF_044544925.1. NCBI lineage: Bacteria > Bacillati > Actinomycetota > Actinomycetes > Kitasatosporales > Streptomycetaceae > Streptomyces > Streptomyces sp. NPDC053431. The sequence goes on from NZ_JBITXX010000010.1 coordinate 212,461, forward strand.
CCGACTGCTCGCCTCCGGCGAGCCCGAGCCCGTCGTGCGACGCCTGGAGCGCTGGCTCGCGGACGGACGCCTCAACCTGGCCAACGTCGTGCACCTGGCGGTGATCAGGACCCTGACCACCCGCACCACCCACCTGTGGGGCCTGCGCGACGTGCCCGAGCTCGACGAGCACGCCGCCCGCCCCCTGCTGGTCGCGCTGCTCGCCACCCGGCCCGAGCTCGCCCCCGCGCTCGGCGCCCTGCTGCGTCACAGCCTGAACACCGCGCGCTCCGGCGAGGCGGCCCTCGACGGCCTGGGCAGCCTGCTGCGGCGCGCCGCCAAGGACACCACCGCCCTCGACCTCGTCTGCGACCTGCTGCCCCTGCTCGCGGTCGAGCGACGCGACCGCGACCGGCTCCGCGGACTCCTCAACGAGCTCGTACGGGACCGGGACCGGCCCCTGGACAAGAGCGCGGCGCGCCGCATGTGGGACGCCGTCGCGGAAGGAGCGAAGCGATGAACGCGCCGAACCAGGGCGGACAGGAGCAGCGCGGCCAGGACGCCAGTGCGGGCCAGGGCGGCGGCCGGCCCGCCCGGGGCGGCCAGGACGGCCGGGCCCGTGCGGGCACGCCGGGACAGCAGGGCCGGCCGGGGCAGGCGCGGCCGCAGCAGGCCGGGGGCGTGCGGGGCGGCAAGGGCGCCGGCAAGGGGCCGGTCGGGCCGCTGCTCCGCGAGTGCCCGCCGCCCTACCGGCGTACGAGCGGACTCATCGCCGCCGTCCTGCTCTACCGCAACGGCGGCCACCGGATCATGTGGCCCGACCGCAACGAGGACACCAACAAGCCCCTGATCGGCTCCCCGTACACGGTCTTCGAGGTCCAGCTCGGCCGGAACGTCACCGAGTTCGCGCTCCAGCTGCCCGCCGCCGGCGACGGGGCCACGTTCAACGCGCGGGTCCGGGTGCAGTGGACGGTCGACGACCCGTACCTCGTCGTCAGGGAACAGGTCTGGAACGTCGCGGAGCTGCTCCACGACGACCTGCTCGACGGACTGCGCTCGCTCTCCCGCCGGTTCCAGCTCACCGAGGCCCAGCGCGCCGACGAGGCCGTACGCGACGAGCTGGCCACGGGGCGGCTCGTCGTCGGGCGGGACATCGGACTGCGCACCCAGGTCTACGTGTTCTTCGACCTCGACGAGAAGATCAGGGACGTGGTCGCCCGGGCGGACCTGGTCGACGTGACCATCCGCGCCGACGCCCGCGAGGCCGAGGCCGAGCTGCGCAAGGAGCAGTGGGAGCGGAAGCGGATCGCGGCCCGCGCCGACGAGCTGGAGGCGATGTTCCGGCGCGGCGACCTGGCCCAGATCGCCCACCACATGGCCCGCAACCCGGACCAGGAGTGGGAGATCCGCACCCAGCTGCAGCGGGAGAAGCGCGAGGGCCAGGCCGACCTCCTCGCCGTGTTCAACCGGCTCCTCGACTCCGGCGTGCTCGAACGCCACGAGGTCGACGAGCAGGCCTACCAGATCCTCCAGCACCTGCGCAGCAGCACCGGCGCCATCATCGGCGGTGTTGCCGGGCAGGTCCTCGACCCCGCGCACCGCGGGGGCCGGCGGGCCCTGGAGCGCTCCCGCCCCGAGCCCACCGCGCCCAACTGGGAGGACGAGCCCGAGGCCGACACGCCCCCGGACCCCCGCGTCTACGAACCGACCCGCGTCCAGGCCTCCTTCGAACGCGACGAGCCCGAGGACCGCTTCGCGGACCGTTCCGACGACCGCTTCGACCACCGGCCGGAGCCCCCGCGCGACGAGCGCGCCGCCCCGGATCCGTACGACGCTCCCCGGCGCTCCCGGCCGAGCGCCGAGTTCGACGACTGGGACGACGAATGAGCACCCCTCAGCCGCCCGGCGCCCCGGCCCCGGCCACCGAAGCGACAGCCGACCCCACCTCCACGCCACCCGCACCCACGCCGACGCAGGGCCCCGGACCGGCGCCCGGCGCCGCCGAGACGCGGCGGATGGCCGAGCAGCTGCTCACCACGGTCCGGGAGGACATCGGCCGGGCCGACACCAAGGCGGCGATCCTGCTGTCCGGCGCCCTGGCGTTCCTCGCCGTCGTGTTCTCGCGCGACCAGGGCCCGTTGCCGACCGGTGGCGGCCTCGCCGTGCTCGTCGTGGCCGGGGTGCTCTGGACCGCGGGGGTCGTGATGCTGGTCTCCGTCGTCCTGCCCCGCACCCGCCCGGGCGCCGAGCGCACGCTGCTGCGCGAGCTCGTCTCCGGCACCTCGGCGGCGAGCCTGCGGGCACGGCTGGAGTCCTCCGGGGCGGACGCCACCGGCTGGCTCCTGGAACAGGCGAGCGTCCACGGGGTCGTGCTCGCCGCCAAGTACCGGTGGCTGCGGCTCGGCGTCGCCGCCCTCGCGCTCGGCGCCCTTCTGGCCCTCTTCAGCGAACTGTGGTGAGTCGACGATGCAGGTGACCGTGATGCTGACCGGGCGGCGCAGCCGCCGGAGGGGCGCGCTGCTCCTCGCCGGGGCGCTGCTCGCCCTGTCCGGACCGCTCGGCGGCCCCGCCGGCGCGGCCCCGGCGCCCCTGAGGGCGTCGGCCGTCCCGGCGGCCGAGGGACCCGACCCGATCGACTTCGCCGTCGTCGTCGACCAGTCGGAGAGCCTCGCCGACGAGGACCTGGCCCGTGAGACGGAGGCCGCCGCGCTGCTCAGTCAGGGCGAGATCTCCGAGCGGTCCCGGGCCGCCGTGATCGGCTTCGGCAGTTCGGAGAAGCCCGGCCAGTCGCCGGTGCGCGAGGTGTGCCCGCCGACCGTCGTCGACGCGGCCGGACGCCGGCGCCTCAGCGACTGCGTCAAGCAGCTCGCGCGCCGCGACCGGGACCGGGTGGGCCCCGGCACCGACTTCCCCGCCGCGATCCGCCAGGCCGTCGCCCGCCTCACGGAGCCCGACAGGAGTTCGGGGAACGGCGGAAATTCGAGCAGCGGCAGCGGCACCGGCGTGGCCGGCGGCAAGGCGCCGAAGGCACCCAAGGTGGTCTTCCTCCTCACCGACGGCCGGCTCGACGTCGGCGACAGCCCCGAGTACGGGGCCGACCCCGCGAGCCGCCAGGCCAACGGCGAGAAGCGCCTCGAAGAGGAGCTGGCCCGCGCCCGGGACGCCGGCGTGCAGATCTGGCCGCTCGGTTTCGGTGACGAGATCGACCGGGCCGCGCTCACCGCGATGGCCGAGGGCGGCTACCGCGGCGCCTGCTCCGACGTGCCCGGCTCCGCCCCCCGGATGCGGGTCGTCGCCGGCTCCGCCGAGATCGACGAGGCGCTCCAGGAGACCTTCGCCGCCGCCCGCTGCGCCCGGGTGACGCAGGGCACCGTCGGCAAGCCGCCCGCCGACCTGTACGTCACGATCCCGCCCATCGCCACCGACGGCTCCCTCACGGTGAGCAAGCACGACCCGAAGGTACGCGTCACCTACTTCGACCCGGCGGGCCACCAGGTGCCCACCCACGGCGACTTCGACGGCTCCACCTTCGAGGTCAGCGGCGAGGACGGGCCCGTGGAGGCGCTGCGCGTCAAGAACCCGCTGCCCGGCCGCTGGCGGGTCCGGGTCGAGGCGCCCGAAGGACACCGGGACCGCGAGGTCGCCGTCCGGGCGATCTGGCAGGGCCGGCTGAGCTCCGCCGTGCTCCTCGACCCGGTCGCCCCGCGCCCCGGCCAGGAGGCCGTGATCGAGGTGCGGATGCAGACCCGGCGCGGAGTCGTCATCGCCGACCCGCACCAGCTGGCCGGCGTCACCGTAGACGCCCGGCTGTCCGGCGCCGGTTTCGCCCCGGTCGGCGTCCGGCTCGCCGACGACGGGAAGGCTCCCGACCGCAAGGCCGGCGACGTGCGCTTCACCGGCACGCTCACCGTGCCGTCCGGAGCCACCGGCGACCTGGAGATCGTCACCGAGATGGCCGCGCCGGGCGTCACCTCCGACCGGCGCCCGTTCCACACCGGCGTCACCGAGGGCACCCCGCTCCTCGGCGCCCAGGTCTCGGTCGAACGGGTCACCGTCCACCCCGGCGACACCGTGCGCGGATTCCTCGACATCAAGAACGACGACAGCGTCCCGCACACCCTCCGCCTCGCCCTCGGCGACGAGCGGGACCGGCAGGGCGGGGCGGACCCGGCCGGGGCGCCGCGCGCCCTGCCGGCCCTCACCCCCGCCACGGTCGTCGCCCGGCCGGGCCCCGCCACCCGCGCGGAGTTCACGCTGACCCTCCCCGCGGACACCCCGCTCGGCGAACTCGGAGGCCTGCTCACGGTCGTGGACACCACCCGGGGGGACCAGCTCCTCGACTCCTCCTTCCTCGACGTGCGCGTCGAGGCGCGGCCCACCTGGTGGGACCGCCGGTGGCCGTACGTCGTCGGGGGCGCCGCCGCCGTCCTCGTGGCCGCCGCCCTCGCCGGCGTCCGGCTCGCGGCACGCCGGCGCCGCCGGGACCTGGCCGGGGTCAGGATCGAACTCCGCAAGGACGGCCGGGTCCTGGACAGCCTCACCGTACGCACCGGCCAGAGCGCGGGCGGCGAGTTCCTCTTCACCGTCGAGGAGCCGCGCGGCGCCGCGCCCACCCTGCGGCGGGCGCGCGGTGCCGGGACCGCGCACCGACTGCGCAGGACCGGCGCGGGCGAACTCCTGCTCCGCCCCCACGGGGGCCGCGAGACGCCCGTACGGGCCGGGGAGCCCGTGGAGGTGGAGGAGTGCGAGGTCGTCGTCCGGGACGGCCGCCGCCCCGGCCGGAGCCGCCTGCGCCCGCGTACCCCCCTGCCCCGCCCGGGCCGCCGCGCGACGCCCGGCCCCCGCACCGCCCCGGGCCCCGGAACCCCGACCGCCCCCGACTCCCCGACCACGGCGACGACGCCAGGAGGCGGCTGGGACCCGGACTTCTGACCCGCCCGCACCGCCCCACCCCAAGACCCCTACAACCCCAGACCCGCACCCCACCTGCCAGACCCGCACCCCACATCCGAACCGCATCCGAACCGCATCCGAACCCGCACCCGTCCCTCCACCTTGCCCCGCCCCTCCACCCCGCACCTCCGCACCCACGACGCCCACCCCCCGCGCCCCACCCCCACACCACGCCCCACGAACGATCCACGGGCCCTCGGGTCCTCAGGGGAGACGACAATGAAGATCTACCAGCCCATGCTCTTCGTGGGCCTCGGCGGCACCGGCGGACGCATCGGCAGCGAGCTGGAACGCAGCCTGCGCCGCGAGCTGTGCGGCCCCGACGGCACCGAGCTCGTCGACGGCGGCCGGCGGCTGCCCTTCCAACTGCCGGACTGCCTGCAGTTCGTGTACGCCGACTTCAGCGAGGCGGAGCTGCTGAGCCAGCCGCAGTTCCGGGCCAAGGGAGCCGAGAACGCCGCCTTCGCCCGCACCTCCCGCATGGTGCGCGACCTGCTGCCCACCGACTACGACTCCTCGCCCGAGGTCACCCGCATGCTGCGGGTCGCCCTGCACGAGGAGACGCGGACATGGCTGCCGCCGCAGGCCCGCCAGCCGCGCGTCGCGCCGCTCCACAACGGCGCGGGCCAGCTGCCCACCGTCGGCCGGGCCGCGCTCTTCGCGACCATGCGCTCCGGCGTCGACCCCGTCCTGCGTCAACTCCGCGACGCCATCGGGGCGATCGGCAACGCGGCCGGCGACCTGCGGAGGGTCGGCGGGGGCCGCATCCGGGGCTGTGACGTCTTCGTCGCCTTCTCCGTGGCCGGCGGCACCGGAGCCGGCATCTTCTACGACTTCATCCACCTCATCGGGCACGAGTTCCGCAGGGGCAACGTGCCCGGCGTCAAGATCTACCCCCTCGTCGTCATGCCCTCCGCCTTCCCGCCCGAGGCGGGCGGCGGCCGCGAGGCCGAACTCAACGCCGCCCGCGCCCTCGTGGACCTCTCCCGCCTCGTCGACGACCAGAACGTGCCCAACGCGCTCGAGGACGTCGGCGACGTCGAGCAGCGCGGCCGGATCAGCGTCCAGTACCCCGTCGACGGGGTGGTCGCCCTGCGCCCGTCCACGGTGCAGACCGCCTTCCTCTTCTCCAAGCCCGCCGTCATCGGCACCGAGGACCTGCGCCGCTCGATCACCGCCATGGTGATGTCCCTCATCGGCACCGAGCTCAGCGACGAGACCGGCGCCGCCGGGCGCTCCGAGGACGACTACCAGTCCTTCGCCGCCAGCTTCATCAACAAGAGCGTCGAGCGCTCCACCCCGGCCCGCACCGGCATCGGCTACCGCGGCATGTCCACCAGCCTCGCCGCCTCCCTCACCGTGCCGGTCGACGACCTCGCCGAGATCGTCGCGGCCCGGCTCCTCGCCCAGGCCGTCCGCGGCCTCGGCGAGAAGGCCCGCCGGGTCACCCCCGAGGACAAGCACCTCGTCCAGGACATGTTCAACCGCTCCGGCATCGGCCGGTTGTGGACCCGCGAGGCGCCAGACGTGCCCCTGCCCGAGCAGCTCCCCAAGGGCAGCAAGGCCATCACCCAGGAACTGCGCAACCGGCTCGGCGACATGGAGGACGCGCTGCGCCGCCTGGAGGCCGAGCTCGCCCGCGAGGTGCCGCGCCTCAGCGAGGGCTTCAAGTCGGGCACCGCCGTGCGCGAACTCCTCGGTGTCGTCAGCCCCTTCCGCGTCGAGGCGGTGCTCAACGGACAGCCCGGCCACCCCGACCGGGTCGCGGCCGCGGGCTTCACGGGCATGCTCGACAACCGGCGCAACGACCCCGAGCGCCCGGCGGACGTCCAAACCTCCGCCCCCGCCATCCCGCACATCAAGCGCACCGCCGGCGGCATCGTCGCCGCCCGCTGGAGCGACCCGGACGTCCAGGACGCCCTGGCCCGCCAGGAGGCCTGGTACCAGTGGCGCGCCAAGATGCTGTGGCACCGGGCCTGGCAGGCCGGCGAGTCGCAGTGGCGGCCCCCGCTCACCAGGACCCTCCACGAACTGGGCGAGCTCGCCAAGGTGCTGCGCGCCCACGAGCAGGACGAGGGCAAGGCCTTCGCCGACCGGCGCCGCGAGCTCTACCGCGACGACCGCACCGGCATCTCCTACCTCCTGCCGCCGCAGAACAGCCTGCGCGCCTTCTACGACGACGTCCTCGACCGGCTCGTGCAGAGCATGGGCCTGCCCGAGGCCACCGACGCGGCGGGCCTCCTGGAACGCCTGGTCCGCCCCGAGGAGTGGCGCAGCGCCCTGGACGCGGTGCGCCGCTCGCCCGGCGCCGCCGTCAAGGAGATCAAGCAGGTCGTCGAGCGGCGGGTGAAGAAGCTCTTCGGCGAGGCCAACGACGACCGGTTCACCCGTCCGCTGCTGCCCTCCATGGAGCTGCTGCTGCGCGCCGCGTCCGGCGACGAGTCCGCCGAGCAGAAGGTCGACCCCCGCTGGCTGGAGCAGTTCCGCGCCGCGCTCGCCGGACTCCTCCCGGTCGGCTTCACCCCGGACGGCGGCGGCCCCCTCAAGATCCTCATCGTGCACCCGGCCAGCGAGTCCGACGGCCGGGCGGCCGACTACCTGCGCCAGGAGCTCAACCTGCCGGCCCGTGCCACCCAGGAGTACCGGGCCGTCGACACCGAGTCCATCACCGTCGTCCTCTTCCGCAGCGGCATGAACCTCACCGACATCTCCGAGGTGCGCGGCGTCCTCAGCCAGTGGGCCGAGGCCCGCGACTCCGGCGGTCAGGAGGACTTCCTGCACTGGCGGCAGCGGCTCGGCCACCATGACGACTGGCTGGTCTCCACCGAGGAGGACCGGCGGCGCATCCTGCACCGGCTGCTGTGCGCGATGTGGAACGGGCACTTCCACACCGAGGGCCCGGCCGACTCGCCGCACCTGGTCCGCATCCGCCTCCAGGAGGGCGAGTCCGCGACGATGTCCCTGCGCCTGGAGGACTTCGACGGCGCGCTGTCCAGCTGGGCGGGCCTGCTCAGGGCGTACGAGCGCTGGGCGCTGCTCGACGAGGGGCAGATCATCGAGGAGTTCTGCGGCCGGCTGATGCAGGCCCTGCCGAAGGGCCTCTCCCACACCCCGGCCCCGCCGTCCCCGCTCTTCGTCCACTTCGTCGAGAAGGTCGCGCCGCGCCAGCTGGTGCTGCTCGACGAACTGGGCGCCGAGTACGGGGAGGAGGACACCGAGTGGCTGGCCCCGCTGCGCGACTTCTGGGAGGTCACCTACCCGGCGGCGCTCGACATGCGCTTCGCCGGCGCCGGCCGCCCCACCCGGCCCTCCCTGCGCGCCCTCTACGAGCGCCACGCCCCGTCCGCCGCGCCCGGCACGGCGCACCCGCCGGCCCCGGCTCCCGCGCCGGCCGGCGCCGAGGACACCGCCTGGGCGCCCGGTCCGGCGCCGGCCGCCGGCCCCACCTCCGTACCCGTGCCGCCGCAGCAGGCTCCGCGGCCTTCTCCGCAGCCGTCGTGGCAGCCCTCCGCGCGCCCTTCCCCGGCGCCTTCTCCGGCGCACTCCGCGCAGCCCCCGGCACAGCCCGCCCCGGAGCCCGTCGACGGCGGCTACCCGTGGGACTGGGACGGTGAGGAGGAGTGAACCCCCGTGTCGTGCCCGACCGTCCGCTGCCGGGCCACGCCGTCTGCCTCGACCTGCGGGCCGAGGCGCACGACCCCGAGGACCGGCACGCGCCCGAAGACGCCGTCCGCCGGGCCCTGACCACCCCGCAGCCCGCGGGCGAGCGCCGCTTCCTCGTCGTCGACGACGCCGACCGGCTCGTCGGTCACCAGCTCCTGCACGAACTGCTCTCCTCCTACGGCCCCGCCCACGTCGTCTGTCTCGCCGTCGGCGCGCCGGGGGAGCGGACCCTGCGCCGCACCCTGACCCTGCGGCCGCCGGCCGCCGGCGTCCTGTGGCTGCTCGACGGCTTCCACGGCCCCGACGCCGCCGCCCTGCGCCCGCTGGTGGAGGTGCTCGCCACCCCGGAGGTCTTCGACGCCGTGCTGCGTGCCCTCGGCCAGGTCGCCGGCGGCGTCGCCGTCCCCTCCGTCCGCGTCCTGGAACACGACCTGAGCGACGAGGCCCGGGCCCGGGCCTGGCGGCAGGCCGTGGAGGCGCTGACCGGACCCGACGTGCCGGCCGCCGGCTCCGTCGGCAAGGTCCCCGGCGAACTCGCCCTGCTCCTCGACGAGTCGGTGCCGCGCTCGCTGACCACGCACGACTGGCTGCCCGCCGGCGGCCGAGCGGGCACCCAGCTCCGGGCCTGCGAGGACGCCCTGGAGGACGCCGTCGACGGCTACGCGCGCGTACGCGGCCCCGCCGGGCTGCTCACCCGCGCCGGACGGGACACCGACCTGCCCGGCACCGTCGAACGCCTCGCCATGGCGCTGCGCGCCCTCCGGGGCACCGTCGCCGACGCCTTCACCGTCGCGGGCGCCACCCGGCCCAGCGTCGAGGAGCGTGGACTCCTCGGCGACCGGGGCATCCGGCTCCCGGAGATGCCCCGCGAGATCACCCGCACCGGCATCGTCCCGGCCCTGCGCGACCACACCCGCGAGCTGATCGCCGACCGCCTTCCGCTGCGCTCCGTCGCGGCCCGGCTCGCGGCCCTCTCCGCCCGCACCGCCCCGGCCGGCAGCGCCGCCCGTCTCACCGCACTCGACACCGTCTGCGGGCCCGCCCGGCTCGACCGGATCGCGACCTCACACCCCTTCCTGGCGGGCGGCTCGCGGTCCACCGCCGCCCTCGTGACCGGCGTCCTCGCCCTGCTCGCGGGCCTGTGGCCGGGCGCCGGGTGGGCGCTCGGCCCGGCCACCGGACTGCTCGCCGCGGCACTCGCGCTGCTGATGCTGCGCCGCCGCCCCAACCGCTCGCCCGACGGGCGCCTCGACGGCGGCGGCAGCACGGGCTCGGGGCCCCGGCTCCTCGGCGGCCTCGTCGGCGGCCTCGCCGGCGCGGGCCTCGGACAGGCCCTCGGCCCGCCCCTCTGGGCGACGGCGAGCGCCCTGGCCGTGGCCGTCGCCGCCGTCGTGCTGCTCGCGTTGCGCGACTGGACCAGGGCCGTGGACGACTGGTGGGACCGCGTGGACCCCGAGGACGCGGGCAACGCCCTCCAGGAGGTCCACGCCCTCGTCGTCACGACCGCCGTGCACGACTGGCTCTTCGCCGACGTGCGTCACCACTGTTCGGACGGCGCCGGCGCGGTGGCCCGGCTCCTGCGCGGCCTCGCGGCGACGGCGGAGGCGTACGGGGGGCCGGGCACCCCTGACCCGAACGGAGGGCCGGGCACGGCCGCTGCGTACGACGGGGGCGGAACGGGCGGGGCGTACGGCAGTGGCGGCATCGGTGGCGCGTTCGGCACCGGCGGCGCGTACGGCGCCAGCGGCAACAGCGCGTCGGCGGACACCGGTTGGGACTGGGACGACTGGTCGGACGGCGCCGACGACGACGTCTGGTCCGACCGGGAGGAGCCGGGCAGGGCAGCTCCGGCAGCTCCGGATGCTCCGGCCTGGCCGCCCGCCACGGTCACCGCCCCCGCGCCCCCCGCACCGGCGCCGGAGTGGCTGGACCGGCGGTACGGCGACGGGGGACCGGCCCTCGTCGACACCCTGCTCTCCGACCTGGTCGAAGGGGTCACCGGCGTCCTCGACACCTGCTGGGCCGGCATCGAACGCGACCCCGGGAACGCGGGTCGGCTCCCCCTGGACGCGCCGATGACGGCCCTGCTCGACGAGACCCGTACCCGTCTGGAGCGGGACGCCGCCGCCTCCCCGCCGCCCGGCCGGGAGCGGGGCGAACGCCCCGACGCCGCCCGGCTCATCGGCGTCTCCCCGGAGGGCGTCGTCCGGCTGCTCGCCGCCGACGACGACCCCGACCTGACCGTCCCGCTGTGCGGGCCCGAACACCTGCGGCTGCTGTCCCACGTACCGGGCGCGGTGCGCCGGGTGCGGTTCGTGCCCGAGACCATGCGCCGGGGGGCCGCCGGGGACGACATCTGGCGGGGCGCCGCGGAGGAGGTGGTGTGGACGGGGGGCGGCCGGCACGCGGGCGTCCTGCGCCTCGTACCGCTGCGCTCCGACGTCGTGCACACCGTCAGGGCGGAGGAGGGGGGAGCCCCATGACGACCGCGGACCGACCACAGGACCCCATGCCTCACGACCGCACTTCCGACGCCCATGGCCGCGACGCTCAAGGCCGCGACGCCCATGGCCGCGACGCTCAAGGCCGCGACGCCCACGGCCGCGACGCCCACGGCCGCGACGCCCCTGACCGCGACGCCCAGGGACCCGACGAGGAGCTGGAGTTCCTCACCCCGCAGGAGGAGCCGGTCCGCTTCGCCGTCCGCTACGGCGAGGACGCCCGCGCGCCGGGGCGGCCGCACCTGAGGACCCGACCGGTCACCCTGGGCGCGGGCTGGCCCGTCGTCCAGTTCCGGCTGCCGTCGTCCGCTCAGGGCGACCCGCACGCGCACGGCCTGCTCGAACGGGAGGTGGCCGCGGCCGTCGCCCTCGAACGGCGTTACGGCGGTGAGAAGTACGCCGAGGTGTTCACCCGCGTCGTGGGCTTCGACCTCGACGGCGCCGAGCCGTTCGTGCTCTACCGCCGCTCCGCCGGCACCCCGCTCACCGAGTGCCTGCCCCGGCTCGGCGCGGACGAGCAGCAGCGGATCGTCGGCCAGCTCGCCCTCGCCGTACGGCTCCTGGAGGAGGCGGGGTTCGTCCACCGGGCGCTCGCGCCCGACACCGTACGCTGGGACGGCGGCCATGTGCGGCTGTGCGAGCCGTACGCGGCGCTGCGCGCCGGGGAGGCCCGCGAGCCCTTCGGCGCCGCCCCCTGGGCCTCGCCCGAACAGCGCGCCGGCCGCGGCGCCGCCGACTGCCGCGACGACCTGTGGTCGCTCGCTCGGATCGCCTACCTGCTGCTCTCCGGCCACCCCGGGCCGCCCGGCCGCACCGACCGGGCCGACGGGCCGCCCGAGGACCTCGGCGACTACCGGGGGCTCGCCGCCCTCGCGCAGAGCGGTCTCTTCGCCGCCGAGGCCGCCGCCCGGCCGTCCCCCGCCGACCTCCTGCGGCTGCTCCGTCTGACGGACCCGCTCGCCCACGCCGTCGGCACCGCCGACCCGCTCGCCGCCGGGCGGGCCAGGTACGACGCCGAACTCGCCCGCAAGCGGGCCGCGTTGCGGGCGGCGCGCGGAGAGACGGCGGGCCCGGAGCCGGAGGCCGCGCCGCCGCGACGGGGCATCCGCGCCCTGCTCTTCGGGGACCCTCCGCCGCTCGCCCAGCAGGCGCAGACGCAGGCGCAGGCGCGGCCGGAGGCCGAACCGCCGCCCCCGCGCGGGCGGTTGTGCCCGCACTGCCTGCTGCCCGTCGAGTACGACGAGCGGCTGCTCGTCACCATCGACGCCAAGGGCAACCGCATCCCGCTCGACCTGGCGGCCGAACACCGCCCCGGCCGCCGCCAGGACCTGAGGCGCACCGCGTACCACCTGTGCCCCCACACCGGCGAGGGCGACGAGGCGCACGAACTGCCGGTGCCCTACCTCACCAACGGCGAGCCGCTGTCCATCGCCTTCGTCGGCAGCTCGGCCGTCGGCAAGACGCATCTGATGGCGGCGATGCTCGGCGAGGTCGAGCTCGGCGGCCTGGAGCCGTACGGGCTCAAGTGCCTGCCCCTCAACCCGGAGGCGCACCGCACCTACCTGCGCGAACGGGTGCAGAGCCTCCAGCAGGGGCGGCAGCTCGGGCGCACCGGCCAGCAGACGTTCGCCCGGTTCGCCGACGGTCTCCTCGTCTCCGCGCCCGGCCGGACCCCGCGGCCCGTCGTCTTCTTCGACCTCGCGGGCGAGGACCTCGCCCAGGACGGAGAGGTGACGAGCTTCCTCACCGGGGTGGACGCCTTCGTCTTCGTGGTCGACCCGCTGCGCGCGCTGCGGATGCCGGCGCTCGACCCGGTGCGCGAGCGGTACGGGCTGCCGCGCCGTGACCTCGGCGACGAGGCGTTCACGACCGTCCTCAACCGGCTGCCCCGGAGGGACGGGTTCGTCGCGGCGCCCGCCGCGCTCGCCGTGAACAAGAGCGATCTGGTGCGCTTCGAACCGGCCGTGGACCGCTGGCTCGGGCGGGCGCTGCCCGAGCGGTACGACGGGGCGGCCGAGCAGGACGAGAGCCGGGACGCGTACGCGTTCCTCGACCGGCACGCGAGCGCCGCCTGGCTGCGGCCCTTCGACGACTGCGCCCACTGCACCCTGCACTTCGTCGCCGCGACCGGCGGGCAGGCGCGCGGCGACCGCTTCCCGCACGGCGCGCGGCCGCGACGGGTGCTGGCCCCGCTGCTGTCCGTCTTCGCCGCGTGCGGGCTGCTTCGAGGAGGGAGTGACCCATGGCGATGACGCCGACCGACGGCGGGGCCGACCGGGTCGACCAGATCGTCTTCCGCTGGGACAGCGGGAACGCCTCCGGCACCACCGGCTTCGGGCCGGTGGCCTGGTCCGGCGGGCGGGACGAGGCGGAGGCGCTGTTCCGCAGCGCCGGTACGGTGCTGCGGGCGAGCGGCGAGGAGACCCGGCCGGCCCTCGTCCGGCTTCAGCGCCGCGCCGAAGCCATGCTGATCCACCGCATCCCCTGGATCGACCCCGGCGGCGGCGCCTCCACCATCTGCCACGCCCTGGTCGGCCCCTCGGACCTCCTCGACCCGTCGCTCTGCCTGGGCCTGCACGCCTGGACCTGGGCGGGCGCGGACCTGCCGCTGGCGGCGGTACGGGGGGAGCTGCCGGCGGTACGGGAGGAGGCGCTGATCCCGGCGGCGGGCCTGGGCCAGCACGCGCTCGACGTACGGCTCCCCGGCGCCGCCGACGAACTCGTCGGCGCGGTCGCGGAGTTGCTGCGCCGCCCCGAGGGCCGCTTCACGCTCCTCGACGAGCGGGGCGACACGGCGCTGCCCGTCCTGTGGGGCCTCTACAGCATGTTCGGCGAGCTCACCGACCTCCGCTGGACCTTCGCCACCCACGACACGGCCGAACTCCGCGCCCTCCGCTTCGTCTTCGTCGGCCGCTGGGCCGGCGCGGCCAGCAGCAACAACGACCGCCACCGCGCCGACCCCCGCGAACGCGTCGACGACGAGGCGGAGTCCCTGGCCGCGCGCCTGGTCGACCACCACCTGCGCGGGGTGGCGGCGGGCGCCGACCGCGAGTACGCCGTCGGCGCCGCCCTCCGCCACGCCCTGACCCGCCCGGGCGCCCCCCTCCTGACCACGGCCCGAGCAGCCGCGACCCGCCTGGACCGCCGCTACCCACCAGGCGCCGCCGACCCGGGACCGCGCCGAGCGGGCACGGGGGGCTCGGCGGGGGCGCCGGGCCCTGGGGCCGGGCCGCGTCCGGTCGGGGGCAAGGGGTCGGCCTCGGGGGCCGGGCGGGCCTCCGGGGCAGGTTCAGCCGTGGGGGAAGGTTCAGCCTTGGGGGTGGGGCCGGCCTCGACCGCGGGGGCCTCCGCCGCTCCTGGGGCGGCACCCGACTCGGTATCTGCGCCCGCCCCGGCGGCTCGGCCGGGCCCGGGGGCGCCGACGGTGCCTGGGTCTCCTCCAGGCGCGGTGCCTGGTACTTCGCAGGGCGCGGCGCCGGCGGAGACATTGGAGGCACCGCGGGGCGCCGGGGTGCCACCGGCGGCTGGGACCGCGCGAGGTCTGGAGGCACCGGAGGCATCGCCAGCCTTCGGGGCACCGCCGGCACCGGGGGCGCCTCCGGTGCCCGGCGCGGTGCCCGGCGCGGCGGGGACAGCGGGGCAGGAGTCCACGGCCGGGTCGGCCGGGACGGGCAGCGGCGCCCGGCCGCCCGAGCCGGGCGCCGGAGGACCCGGTTCGCGGGTGGGCCCGTCCGGTGCTGGGGTGTCCGAGCCGGGCGCCGGAGGACCCGGTTCGCGGGTGGGCCCGTCCGGTGCTCGGGTGTCCGAGCCGGGCGCCGGAGGACCCGGTTCCCGGGCCTCGGGTGATGCGTCGGCCCCGGTCGATCGCGACACCGGGGCGCGAGGCGGAGGGGCGCCCGAGCCGGGGGAGGGGCCTGACGGCGCCCTGCCGCCGGGCTTCGCGCCGGCGTCGGGGGCGGCAGGCCAGGCGGGCTCGGGTTCTCGGGCGCCGGTGGTCGGCGGCGCCGTCGCGGCCGACCGGGCCGGTCCCCGACCGTTCGAGGCCGGTGCGGCCGGCTCGGGATCGGGACCCTTGCCGGCAGCCGACCCGCGCGCGTCGGCCCGCCCGCGCGGCACCGCTCCGGCCACCGAGGAACCGGGCCTGCTCCAACCGACCGACAGGTCGGTCCCGGCCGGCCCGTCATCCGGGACCGACGCCGGACGTTCGGTCCCGTCGCCGTCGCCGTCGCCGTCGCCGTCGCCGTCGCCGTCGCCGTCGCCGTCGCCGGACGTCGCGGCGGGCTCGTATCCGTCGTCGGACGGGGCCGTCGCCTCCCACGCGGGGAGTGTGCTCGGGGCCGCCTGGGCCGGGCCCGCGGTGACGCGGCGCAGATACCGGGGCCGTCGGCGGGCGGTGCGGCGGGAGACCGGGCTGGAGGAGCGGCTGCTGCGGGCGGAGGACACGGGGGCGGTGCGGGAGGCCGTGCACGGGGCGGCCGACGAGGAGCTGCTCCGGGCGCTGCAAGACCGTGGGCGGACGCACGTCGTCACCACCGCCCTGATCCAGGAGGTCGTCCGCCGCTTCCCGGCCTGGGGGCGCGGACTCCGGCGTCAGCTGTGCGATCTCGTGATAGCCGAGGAGTACTTCGTCGGGCGCGTCCACCCCGACGACCGGGTCGACGCCGCCGAGCGTGCCGCCGAGGCCGCGGTCCTGCACGACTGGGCCGTCCGCCCGGTGCTCGGCGGCGCGAAGGAGGGCGACGAGCGGGCCGAGCGGCTGGCCGCCGTACTGGCCCGGTTCCGTACCAGTCCCCATCCGGCCGCCCGGGCCGCGTTCCGCCGGATCGTGGAGGGCGAGCGCCCGGGGCTGCCCGAGTCGGTCTGGCGCATCCTCGTCCTCGACGTCCGTTCCCCGTCCCCGCACCCGCTCGTTCCGCACCCCACCGTGCCGAACACCGCGTCCGCCGACCCGGCCGCTCCTGACCCGGCCGGGCGGTCCGCCTCCTGGCCCCGCTCCCTCCGTAGTTCGCACCACGCGCCCCCCGGCCCGCCGCACCCCGACGTCTCGCGCCCCGACCCTTCTGTTGTTCCGACGGGCTCGTCCCCGCTCCCTTCGTCCACGTCCCCCGCGCCGCCCCAGTCCCCGTCCCCGTCCCCGTCCACGCCCCGCACGCCGTCCCCGTCCCCGTCGCCCGCGCCGTCCCCGTCCTCCGCTCCCCGGTCCGCCGCCGCCCCGCGTCCGTCCGCCTCCGGCCCCCCGTCCGCCGGGGACCGTAACGACGGGCGCATGGCCTACGCCGTGCTCGGGTGTGCCCTGTTCACCCTCGTGTTCCTGGTCGTCGTCATCGTCGCGGCCTTCCTGACACGCTGAGTACCACGCACGGGCCGTCCCGCTCCGTCAGGATGGGCGCATGGGATTCCATGTCGATTCCGAGACCGGGCGGCTGCGCCGCGTCATCCTGCACCGACCGGATCTGGAGCTGAAGCGGCTCACCCCGACCAACAAGGACGCCCTCCTCTTCGACGACGTGCTCTGGGTGCGCCGGGCCCGTCAGGAGCACGACGGGTTCGCGGACGTACTGCGCGACCGGGGCGTCGAGGTGCATCTCTTCGGGGACCTCCTCCGGGAGGCCCTGGAACTGCCCGCGGCGCGCGAGCTCGTGCTCGACCGGGTCTTCGACGAGAAGGAGTACGGCCCGCTCGCCACCGACCACCTCCGCGCCGCCTTCGACTCGCTCGACGCCCCGGAGCTGGTGGAGGCGCTCGTCGGCGGGATGACGAAGCGTGAGTTCCTCGCGGCCCACCGCGAGCCGACCTCGGTCCGCTTCCACGCCCTGGACCTGGACGAATTCGTCCTCGGCCCGCTGCCGAACCACCTCTTCACCCGGGACACCTCCGCCTGGATCTACGACGGGGTGTCCATCAACGCCATGCGCTGGCCCGCCCGGCAGCGCGAGACCGTCCACTTCGAGGCGATCTACAAGCACCATCCCCTCTTCACCGGCCCGAAGGCGGGGGCGTTCCACCACTGGTCGGAAGGGCAGTCCGACTACCCCTCGACGATCGAGGGCGGCGACGTCCTCGTCATCGGCAACGGCGCCGTCCTCATCGGCATGAGCGAGCGCACCACCCCGCAGGCCGTGGAGATGCTCGCCCGGGGGATGTTCGCGGCCGACTCCGCCCGGACGATCATCGCGCTCGACATGCCGAAGAGCCGTGCGTTCATGCACCTGGACACCGTGATGACGATGGTCGACCAGGACACCTTCACCCAGTACGCGGGGCTCGGCATGCTGCGCTCGTACACGATCGAGCCGGGCGACGAGGGACAGTCCCTGCGGGTGACCGACCACCCGCCGGAGCAGATGCACAGCGCCATCGCCGCCGCCCTCGGCCTCCAGGACATCCGGGTCCTCACGGCCACCCAGGACGTCCACGCGGCGGAGCGGGAGCAGTGGGACGACGGGTGCAACGTCCTCGCCGTCGAGCCGGGGGTCGTGGTCGCCTACGAGAGGAACGTCACCACGAACACCCATCTACGCAAGCAGGGCATCGAGGTGATCGAGATCCCGGGGAGCGAGCTCGGCCGGGGCAGGGGCGGGCCCCGCTGCATGAGCTGCCCCGTGCAGCGTGATGCCACGTGACCGCGTAGGAGGGGCTCGTCGGGGCCGGTCGCCGGCCCCGAGGGGGACGCTCGGGACCGGTGGGGGTGGCGGGGGGCTGTATAAGAATGCTGAATGTCGTATAGACTTCCAGCGTTCCCGACCCCGTCGTCCCCCGGCGTCCATGACGTCCATGACGTCCGGACGTGTTCGACGTGCCCGACCGTAACCCAGGAGCGCCCCATGGCCACCGACCTCACCGGCCGCCACTTCCTCAAGGAGCTGGACTTCACCGCCGAGGAGTTCCGCGGCCTGGTCGCGCTCGCCGCCGAGCTCAAGGCGGCCAAGAAGGCCGGCACGGAGGTGCAGCGGCTGCGGGGCAGGAACATCGCCCTGATCTTCGAGAAGACCTCGACCCGCACCCGCTGCGCCTTCGAGGTGGCCGCCGCCGACCAGGGCGCCTCCACCACCTACCTCGACCCCTCCGGCTCCCAGATCGGCCACAAGGAGTCGGTGAAGGACACCGCCCGGGTGCTCGGCCGGATGTTCGACGGCATCGAGTACCGCGGTGACAGCCAGGCCGCCGTCGAGGAGCTGGCCGCGTTCGCCGGGGTGCCCGTCTTCAACGGGCTCACCGACGACTGGCACCCCACCCAGATGCTCGCCGACGTCCTCACCATGACCGAGCACAGCGACAAGGCCCTCGACGAGACGGTCTTCGCCTACCTCGGCGACGCCCGCTTCAACATGGGTAACTCGTACCTGATCACCGGCGCCCTGCTCGGCATGGACGTCCGGATCGTGGCCCCCAAGGCCTACTGGCCGGCCGAGGGGTTCGTCGCCGAGGCCCGGCGGCTCGCCGAGACCAGCGGCGCGACGATCACCCTCACCGAGGACGTCGCGGAGGGCGTGCGCGGCGCCGACTTCGTCGCCACCGACGTGTGGGTGTCCATGGGTGAGCCCAAGGAGGTCTGGGACGAGCGGATCGCCGCCCTCGCGCCGTACGCCGTCACGATGGACGTCATCCGCGCCACCGGCAACCCGGACGTGAAGTTCCTGCACTGCCTCCCGGCCTTCCACGACCTCGGCACCGCCGTCGGCCGCGATATCCACGCGCGGCACGGCCTCACCGAGCTCGAGGTCTCCGACGAGGTCTTCGAGTCGGCCCACTCCGTCGTCTTCGACGAGGCGGAGAACCGGATGCACACCATCAAGGCCGTCATGGTCGCCACGATGGGCGACCCCGTCCACCCCTAGGTCCTGTCTCGCGCCCGGCGCACCGAGAGCACGCACCTGACGCCGCGGGCCCGCCCTCCGGGCGCCGACGGGAGTTCGACGACAAGACCTAGGCGATCCGCGCAGGACCCGACGGAGCCGGCCGCGCGGCGGCCGCGTCGCCGGGCACGTTGCCGACGGCGCGCAGGAAGTCCGGGCAGTCGACGATCGGCTCGTGGTCGCAGACGGCCGCGTGCCGCAGGCTGTCACGGAGCCGGGTGAGCCGTCCGATCTGCTCGTCGAGGTCGTCGGCCCTGACGGTCATCCGCGCGCGCAGCTCCGCGTCGGACGGGCGCGCCACCAGGAAGCGCTCGATCTCGGCGATCGAGAGTCCGGCGCTCCGGGCGCACGTCACGAGCGCCAGGCGTTGCAGCACCTCCGGGCGGTACGTGCGCCGC
Source organism: Streptomyces sp. NPDC053431 (assembly GCF_044544925.1). Lineage (NCBI taxonomy): Bacteria > Bacillati > Actinomycetota > Actinomycetes > Kitasatosporales > Streptomycetaceae > Streptomyces > Streptomyces sp. NPDC053431. The sequence goes on from NZ_JBITXX010000010.1 coordinate 231,811, forward strand.
AGGCCGTTGCGGCCGTCGGGGGAGATGAGGCCCTTCTTCTCGTAGAACCGCAGCGCCGAGGGCGCCAGGCCGGAGCGCTCGGCGACCTCGGCGATGTCCAGCAGCGTCCCGTCCACGGCCGCCCCTCCTCGATGTGAACCGCCCTCACCACGCGGCGGCTTGACTTGAACCGCGCTTCAAGTCGCAGCCTACCCGTCATGAGGATCCATCACCTGAACTGCGGCTCCGTCCGCACCGTCGACCCCACCTACGACGGCCCCGCGTCCCTGCCCGCCGTCAACCACTGCCTGCTCGTCGAGACCGACGCCCACGGCCTGGTCCTGGTCGAGACCGGCCTCGGCCTCGGCGACGTCCGCGAGCCGGAGGCCACCCTCGGCGCCGACTGGGTCGCCATGGCGCAGCCCGCGCTAGACGAGGAGGAGACGGCGGTCCGGCAGGTCGCCCGCCTCGGGTACGACCCGGCCGACGTCCGGCACGTCCTCCTGACCCACCTGGACGTGGACCACTGCGGCGGCCTGCCCGACTTCCCCGGCGCGCGGGTGCACGTACTCGCCGCCGAACTCGCCGCGGCGCGCGCCGAGGCCCCGAACCACCGCTACCGGCCCGCCCACTGGGCACACGAGCCGGACTGGGTCACGTACCAGCCGGCCGACGCACACGCCGACCCCGGAGCCGACCACGGTGCCGTCGAGGACTGGTTCGGCTTCGACGGGCTGCGGCCGGAGGGTCTGCCGCCCGAGTTCCGGCTCGTCCCGCTCGGCGGCCACACCGCCGGCCACACCGGCGTCGCCGTCCGGGACGCCGACCGGTGGCTGCTGCACTGCGGCGACGCGTACTACTACCACCGCGAGATGGCGGACGCGAAGGAGCCGCATCCGCTGATGGACGTCGTCCAGACGCGCTCGCAGGTCCATCGCGACCTGCGGATCGGCACCCAGGCCCGGCTGCGCGAGCTGGTCCGCGACCACGGGGACGAGGTGACGGTCTTCTCGGCGCACGACCCCTGGGAGTACGCACGCCTCGCGGCCGCACCCGTATAAGCCCCGTACAGGGCCGCCCCCTGTAAGCCCCGTACAGGAAGGTGCCCGGCCAGGTGCCCGGCCGGTCCCCCCGTCCGCTGCCCGCCGCCCGCCCCGCACTCCGCGGCCGGTCACCGCTCCGGGCCGTGACCACGCTGTCGCGGCACGGACGGCAGCGTGAACCAGACCGCCTTGCCCTGTGCGGTGGGGCGGTGACCGCAGTCGCTGCTGAGTGCCCGGATCAGGAACAGCCCGCGGCCGTGCTCCTGCCACGGGTCGACCGGGGCGCCGGGCCCTCGGCCGATCAGCTCGCCCGGGGCCGCCCGGCGGCCGTCGTGAACCTCGATCTGGCAGCCGCCGAACGCCGGGAGCAGCTCGACGACCAGCTCGATCGGGCCGTCGCCCGCGGTGTGCTCGACGGCGTTGGCGACGAGCTCGGCGGTGAGCAGCTCGGCCGTCTCGCTGTCGGCGGCGGCGCGTTCCGCGCCCTCGATCTCGATGAGGGCGGAGCGGACCAGGGCGCGGGCGAGCGGCACGGCCGCCGTGGTGTGCGGCAGCTCGACGCGCCAGGACGCGGGGCCGGAGGCTTCGAACACGGCGGGGTTCCGTTCGGGCTCGAGGGTGGTCGGGGCATGGGGCGGAGCGTGGCCAGGTGGGGGCCACCGGACGTGCGGGGGCGGACGGGGCACGTCCTGGTTTCAACCTTACGGACCCAAAAATCTGGATACAGAGGCGGTCGCCCACATCCGGTAGGGACCTGCGTCCGTCTCCGTGCGGGACCTTTGAAGACGGATGACGGGGGCGACGAGGGAAGGGAGAAGTGGGGTGCTGTATCGCGCGCTCGTGACGATGGTCAGATTTGAGTGATACCCTCATCGTGGTGGTGCCGTACCCGTACGTGTACGCAACAGGGAGGTTCTCCCGGATGAGCCCCTTCACCGGGTCCGCGACCCGCACCGAACGCTGGCGGCACCTGCGCCTCACCGTCGACGACGGGGTCGCCACGATCACCCTCGCCCGCCCCGAGAAGCTGAACGCGCTCACCTTCGGCGCCTACGCCGACCTGCGCGACCTGCTCGCCGAGCTCTCCCGCGAACGGGCCGTCCGCGCGCTCGTCCTCGGCGGCGAGGGGCGCGGCTTCTGCTCGGGCGGCGACGTCGACGAGATCATCGGCGCCACGCTCTCCATGGACACCGCCCAGCTCCTCGACTTCAACCGGATGACCGGGCAGACCGTGCGCGCCCTGCGCGAATGTCCCTTCCCGGTGATCGCCGCGGTCCACGGCGTCGCCGCCGGCGCCGGAGCGGTCCTCGCCCTCGCCGCGGACTTCCGGGTCGCCGACCCCACCGCCCGCTTCGCCTTCCTCTTCACCCGCGTCGGGCTCTCCGGCGGTGACATGGGCGCCGCCTATCTGCTGCCCCGGGTCGTCGGACTCGGCCACGCGACCCGGCTCCTCATGCTCGGCGATCCGGTCGGCGCCGCCGAGGCCGAGCGCATCGGCCTGATCAGCGAGCTGACGGAGGAAGGCGCCGTGGGCGCCCGCGCCGCCGCCCTCGCCCGCCGGCTCGCCGAGGGCCCCGCCCTCGCCCACGCCCAGACCAAGGCGCTGCTCACGGCCGAGCTCGACATGCCGCTGGCCGCGTCCGTCGAGATGGACGCCGCCACCCAGGCCCTCCTCATGCACGGCGAGGACTACGCCGAGTTCCACGCGGCCTTCACCGAGAAACGCCCCGCGAAATGGCGGGGGCGGTGACCATGCCCGCCCCGGCCCCCCACACCGCCCCGGGCTCTCGCCCCGCCCCCGACCGCCGCCCCACCCCCGACCGCCGCCCCACCCCCGACCCCCGCCCCACCCCCGACCCCCGCCCCACCGCCGACCGCCGCCCGACCTCCGACCCCCGTCCCGCGCCGGGCGGCACCGGCGCGGGCCGGGGCGGGGGGCGGCGGCCCCTGCGGGTGGCCGTCGTCGGGGGCGGACCCGGGGGGCTCTACGCCGCCGCACTGCTCAAGCGGGACGACCCGGACCGCGAGGTCACCGTCTGGGAGCGGAACGCCCCGGACGACACCTTCGGTTTCGGGGTCGTCCTCTCCGACGAGACCCTCGGCGGCATCGCGGAGGCCGACCCCGAGGTCCACGCGGCGCTGCGCCGCGAGCTCGTCCGCTGGGACGACATCCACATCGCCCACCGCGGCCACCTCCTCACCTCCACCGGCCACGGCTTCGCCGCCCTCGGCCGCCGCCGGCTCCTGGAGCTCCTGCACGAGCGCTGCGCCGGGCTCGGCGTACACCTCCGCTTCCGTGCCGAGGCCCCGCCCGCCGAGGTCCTCGCCACCGACCACGACCTGGTCGTGGCCGCCGACGGCGTGCACAGCCGCACCCGCGAGGCCCACGCCGAGGTCTTCCGCCCCACGGTCACCACCCACCGCTGCCGCTACATCTGGCTCGCCGCCGACTTCGCCCTCGACGCCTTCCGCTTCGACATCGCCGAGACCGAGTACGGCGTGATGCAACTGCACGCCTATCCGTACTCCGCCGACTCCTCCACCGTCATCGTCGAGATGCGCGAGGAGGTCTGGCGGGCCGCCGGGTTCGACGAGCTCGACGAGGCCGAGTCCGCCGCCCGCTGCGCCAAGCTCTTCGCGGAGCCGCTGCGCGGCCGTGCGCTGCGCTCCAACAGCTCCGCCTGGACCGCCTTCCGTACCGTCGTGAACGCCCGCTGGTCCCACGACCGCACCGTCCTCCTCGGCGACGCCGCCCACACCGCGCACTTCTCCATCGGCTCCGGCACCAAGCTCGCCGTCGAGGACGCCGTCGCCCTCGCCGCCGCCGTCGACCGGCACCCGGACCTCGCCGAGGCGCTGGCCGCCTACGAGGCCGAGCGCCGTCCGGTCGTCGAGTCGACCCAGCGGGCGGCCGCCGCGAGTCTCCGCTGGTTCGAGGAACTCGCCGCCCAACTCGACCGGCCCCCACGCCAGTTCGCGTTCAACCTGCTCACCCGCAGCCGTCGCGTCACGCACGCCAACCTGCGCCTGCGCGACCCCGCCTTCACCGCCTCCGTCGAGGAGGAGTTCGGCTGCCCGCCCGGCACCCCGCCCATGTTCACCCCGTTCCGGCTCGGCGGCCTGACCCTGCGCAACCGGATCGTCGTCTCGCCCATGGACATGTACGTGGCCGAGGACGGCGTCCCGGGCGACTTCCACCTCGTGCACCTCGGCGCCCGCGCCCTCGGCGGCGCCGGCCTCGTCATGACCGAGATGGTCTGCGTGAGCGAGCGCGGCCGGATCACCCCCGGCTGCACCGGACTGTGGACCGACGAGCAGGCCGAGGCCTGGGCCCGCGTCACCTCCTTCGCGCACGCGCAGGCCCCCGGCGCGGCGATCGGCGTCCAGCTCGGCCATTCCGGCCGCAAGGGCTCCACCCGGCGCATGTGGGAGGGCATTGACGAGCCGCTGCCCGAGGGCAACTGGCCGCTCGTGGCCGCCTCCCCGCTCCCGTACCGCCCGGGCGTCAACCAGGTCCCGCACGCCCTCGACCGGGCAGGGCTCGCCGCGATCCGCGAGGAGTTCACCACCGCGGCGCGGCGGGCCGCCCAGGCCGACTTCGACCTCCTCGAACTCCACTGCGCCCACGGCTACCTGCTCTCCGGCTTCCTCTCCCCGCTCACCAACCACCGCACGGACGCCTACGGCGGCGACCTCACCGGCCGGCTGCGCTACCCGCTGGAGGTCTTCGACGCGGTCCGCGAGGTGTGGCCGGCCGAGCGGCCCATGACCGTCCGCATCTCCGCCACCGACTGGGCCGAGGGCGGCACCACCGCCGAGGACGCCGTCGAGATCGCCCGGGCCTTCGCCGCGCACGGCGCCGACGCCCTCGACGTCTCCACCGGCCAGGTCGTCCCCGACGAGCGCCCCGAGTTCGGGCGCTCGTACCAGACCCCGTACGCGGACCGGATCCGCTCGGCCCTCGGGATCCCGGTGATCGCGGTCGGCGCGATCTCCTCCTGGGACGACGTGAACTCCCTGCTCCTGGCCGGCCGCGCCGACCTGTGCGCCCTCGCCCGCCCCCACCTCTACGACCCGCACTGGACTCTGCACGCCGCCGCCGAACAGGGCTACGAAGGTCCCGCGGCCCCCTGGCCGGCCCCGTACCGCGCGGGCAGCCGCCGCCCGCCGACCGGCCGAAAGGACCCCTGACCCGCGGGCCCCCTACCCGGCCCGCGCGACGCCCCGGTGGCACCGGCCGCGCCCGGGTGATCGACTTGTCGGGCGACGTGGCAGGCACGTCACGACCCAGGCCGACCCCGGGAGGGCACCCCATGAGGATCAACCTGACCAGCGTCTTCGTCGACGAGCAGGACAAGGCCCTGCGCTTCTACACCGAGGTGCTCGGCTTCGTGAAGAAGGCCGAGGTGCCGCTCGGCGGGCACAGCTGGCTGACCGTCGTCTCGCCGGAGGACCCCGACGGCGTCGAACTGGTGCTGGAACCCAACCAGCACCCCGCCGCCAAGGCCTACCAGGACGCGCTCACCGCCGACGGCATCCCGGTGAACTCCTTCGCCGTCGACGACGTGCGCGCCGAGTTCGCGCGACTGCGGGCCCTCGGTGTCCGCTTCACGCAGGAGCCCGTGGACATGGGCCCGGTCACCATCGCGATCCTCGACGACACCTGCGGCAACCTCCTCCAGATCGCCGAGTACAAGGACTGACCGGCGGGCGGCTCACACCCCGGCTCACACCCCGGCTCACACCCCGGCTCACACCCGTACGAACTCCGCGCCCAGGGCGTGCAGGCGCTCGTGCAGCGCCAGGAAGACCTCCGCCGAGCGGGTGCCCGGCCAGTTCTCCGGGAGCAGGCTGAGCGGCAGGACCGGGTCCGCGTACGGGAGACGGCGCCAGGAGTCGAGCGCGAGCAGGTAGGCGCGGTAGGCCTCCTCGGGCGTGCCCGGGGTGCTCGACCAGGTGCGCAGGACCGGCTCGTGGGCGTCCAGGAACTCCTCGTGGAGCTTGGCGATCGACGGCAGGTCCCACCAGCGGGCCACCGCCTCCGCCGTCGGCGCGAAGCCCAGGTGGTCGCCGCGGAACAGGTCCACGTACGAGGCGAGGTCCAGGCGCTCCAGGGTGTGCCGGGTCTCCTCGTACAGGCGGGCCGGCGCGATCCAGACGCCCGGCGCCGCCGTGCCGAAGCCCAGCCGGGCGAGCCGGGAGCGGAGCAGATGGCGCTTGTGGCGCTCGGCCTCGGGGACGGAGAACACGGCCAGCACCCAGCCGTCCGACAGGGCCGGCTCCGTACGGGTGTAGATCCGGCGGTCGCCGTCCTCCAGGAGCATCCGAGCGTCGTCCGACAGCGCGTACCCGGCGGCGCCGTCCTCCGTGCGGCCGGGCAGCAGAAGCCCGCGGCGCTTCAGCCGCGAGACGGAGGAGCGCACCGACGGGGCGTCCACGCCGAGCACGGCGAGGAGCCGGATCAGCTCCGCCACCGGCATCGGCGCGCCGTCGGGCAACCGTCCGTACGCGCCGTACAAGGAGACGATCAGGGATCGGGGAGTGTGCTGCTCGGCCACGTGATCACTTTAGGCGGCCGGGTCCCGCGCCGTCGTCCCGTAGCCGGTAGCGCTGCAGCTTCCCCGTCGCCGTGCGGGGCAGCGCGTCCAGGAAGACGATCTCCCGCGGTGACTTGTAGGGGGCGAGCCGGGCGCGCACGAAGGCCCGCAGCGCCGCCGCCGTGCTCGAGTCGCGCGGCACCCCGTCCCGTACGACCGTGTACGCCACGACGACCTGGCCGCGCCGCTCGTCGGGCCGGCCGATCACCGCCGTCTCCACGACGTCCGGGTGCGCGAGCAGGGCCTCCTCGACCTGCGGCCCGGCGATGTTGTACCCGGCCGAGATGATCATGTCGTCGGCCCGGGACACGTAGCGGAAGTAGCCGTCGGGTTCGCGGACGTAGGTGTCGCCCGTGATGTTCCAGCCGTCGTGCACGTACTCGGCCTGCCGCGGGTCGGCGAGATAGCGGCAGCCGATCGGTCCGCGCACCGCGAGCAGCCCCTCCTCGCCGTCCGGCAGCTCCTTCAGGCCCGGCCCGGCCCGGTCGACGATCCGCGCCTGCCAGCCGGGCACGGGCCGTCCGGTGGTGCCGGGGCGTATCTCGCCGTCGGCGGCGGAGATGAAGATGTGCAGCAGCTCGGTCGCGCCGATGCCGTTGATGAGCTTCAGGCCGGTCCGCTCCCGCCAGGCCTCCCAGGTGTCCGTCGGCAGGTTCTCGCCCGCCGAGACGCAGCGGCGCAGCGAGCCGAGGTCGTGTTCGTGCCCCGGTTTGCCGAGCTCGTCGAGCATCGCGCGGTACGCGGTGGGCGCGGTGAACAGCACCGACACCCGGTGCCGCTCGATCGCGGCGAGCAGCTGCTGCGGGCCCGCCTGCTCCAGCAGGACCGCGCACGCCCCGGCCCGCAGGGGGAAGACGACGAGCCCGCCGAGGCCGAAGGTGAAGCCGAGCGGCGGGGAGCCGGCGAAGACGTCGTCCGGCTCCGGCCGCAGGACGTGCGCGGAGAAGGTGTCGGCGGCGGCGAGCACGTCCCGGTGGAAGTGCAGGCACCCCTTGGGGCGCCCGGTGGACCCGGAGGTGAAGGCGATGAGCGCCACGTCGTCGGCGGCGGTGTCCACCGCCTCGTACCGATCGGGCTTGCCGATGGCGAGGCTGAGCAGGTCGTCGGGGCCGTCCCCGCCGTACGGGGTGACGCGCAGGCCCGGCACGTCCGCGGCGAGCAGCTCGTCGACCGCCCGCACGTCGCACAGCGCGTGGCTGCAGCGGGCCATCTCGCACATCACGGCCAGCTCCCGGGCCCGCTGCTGGGCGAGCACGGTCACGGCGACGGCGCCGACCTTCGCCACGGCGAGCCAGCAGGCCGCGAGCCAGGGGGTGGTGGGGCCGCGGAGCAGGACCCGGTTGCCGGGGCGGACACCGAGGTCGGCGTCGAGCACATGGGCGATCCGGTCGACCCGCTCGCGCAGCTGCCCGTACGTCCAGGCGTCGCCCTCGCCGTCCAGGAACACGGCGCGCTCGGCGCCGAATCGTTCCACCGTGCGGTCGAGCAGTTCGGCCGCGCAGTTGAGCCGTTCGGGGTACGCGAGGGAGGGCAGGTCGAAGAGGAGCTTCGGCCACTGTCCGGCGGGCGGCAGGTGGTCGCGGGCGAAGGTGTCCAGATGGGCCGAGGGTGTCAGCTCCACGTCCGTCCCCCTGTTCGGTGGGATGCTCGTCGATCGCGTGGCTTGCCTGGCGTGTACGGCTCGCGCCTCGTGCCTGGCCCGCGCCTTCTGTGTGGGCGTGTGCCTTCGTGCCTGGCCCGCGCCTTCTCCGTGGCGTGCGCCCTCGTGTGGCCCGCGCCCTCTGTGCGGCTCGCGCCTCGTGCGGGGCGCGAGCCATCCGTACGGCGCGCCCCTCTCGCGAGGTGCGCGCCTCTCCTGGGGCCCCGCCCCGTTCGCGGGGCCCGTTCCGTCCGCGTGGCTCGTCGTCGTGGGGTCGACCGTCGCTCCACGAGCGTATCGTGATGGTGACGACAGTCAACGGTTCGCGATACAAGCCAGCTCGTCGCCGTCCGGCGGCCGACGGGCGCGCCAGAGAGGGCCCCGATGGCCGCATTCTCGCTCGATCCCGAACAGATCACCTGGTGTGCGTCGCTGCGCACCCTCGCCGCCGAACAGTTGCGCCCCCTCGCCGACAAGGGCGAACCCGGCCGCGTCAACCGCCCCCTCGTCGCCGCCCTGGGCGCGCACGGACTGCTCGCCCGGCTCTTCGACTCGGGCGCGCTCGACCTCTGCCTCATGCGCGAGTCCCTCGCCCACGCCTGCACCGAGGCCGAGACCGCCCTCGCCCTCCAGGGCCTCGGCGCCCATCCCCTCGCCGCCCACGGCAGCCCCGCCCAGCGCGCCCGCTGGCTGCCCGAGGTCGTCGCCGGACGCGCCGTCGCCGCCTTCGCGCTCTCCGAACCGGGCGCCGGCTCCGACGCCGCCGCCCTGGCCCTGGAGGCCGTACCGGACCCGGCGACCGGCGGCTGGCGCCTGCACGGCGAGAAGCGCTGGATCTCGAACGCGCCCGAGGCGGATTTCGCGACCGTCTTCGCCCGAACGGGGGAGGGGACGGGCGGCGCCCGCGGCGTCACCGCCTTCCTGGTGCCCGCGGGACGGCCCGGGCTCTCCGGCGAGGCCTTCGACATGCTCGCGCCGCACGCCCTCGGCAGCCTCGTCTTCGACGGGGTGCCGGTCGGGCCCGAGGACGTCCTCGGCGCGCCCGGCGAGGGCTTCCGGGTCGCCATGACCACGCTCAACCTCTTCCGGCCCAGCGTCGGCGCCTTCGCCGTCGGCATGGCCCAGGCCGCCCTCGACGCCACCCTCGCCCACACCGCCGCCCGGACCGCCTTCGGCGGCGTCCTCGCCGACCTCCAGGCGGTCGCCCACCAGGTGGCCGAGATGGCCACCCGCACCGAGGCCGCCCGGCTCCTGGTCTACGCGGCGGCCGAGGCGTACGACCGCGGCGAGGCCGACGTGCCGCGCCGCGCCGCCATGGCGAAACTGCTCGCGACCGAGACCGCCCAGTACGTCGTCGACACCGCCGTGCAGCTGCACGGCGCCCGCGCCCTGCGCCGCGGACACCTCCTCGAACACCTCTACCGGGAGGTGCGGGCACCCCGGATCTACGAAGGAGCCACCGAGGTCCAGCGCACCATCATCGCCAAGGAGCTCTACCGGGAGGTCCGTCCATGAGCCTGCACCGCCACAACCCCGCGGAACTCTCCCCGCCCACCGGCTTCACGCACGCCGTCACCGCCACCGGCACCCAGCTGGTCTTCCTCGCCGGGCAGACGAGCCTCGACCGGGACGGCAAGGTCGTCGGGGACACGCTGCCCGAGCAGTTCGAGACCGCCCTCGCCAACCTCCTCGCCGCGCTCCGGCACGCCGGGGGCTCGCCCGCCGACCTCGCCCGCGTCACCGTCTACACCACGGACGTCGACGCCTACCGCCGGCACGCCCACGAACTCGGCCGCATCTGGCACCGGTTGGCGGGCCGCGACTACCCGGCGATGGCCGTGATCGGAGTGGTCCGCCTGTGGGACGAACAGGCCCGGGTCGAACTCGACGGCTTCGCCGTGCTGGACTGACCGGGCGCCGGCACCGCGCCCTTGATCAACTGGTCACTCCCGGGGGCCGGGCTTAGTGTCGAAAGGTGGACTGACCGGCCCATGTCCCTCAGTGAGGGCGCGATGCGCGATGAGTACACCGAAGCCGACGACCCCGCAGCAGACCGTCGCCCCGAAAGCGGGCGGCGACGGCAAGGGCATCGCCCTGTTCGTGATCGCCTCCTGCCAGCTGATGGTGGTCCTGGACATCACCATCGTGAACATCGCGCTCCCGCACATCCAGAGCGCGCTGGACTTCTCCACCACCAGCCTGTCGTGGGTGGTCAACGCCTACACGCTGACCTTCGGCGGCCTGCTGCTCCTCGGCGGCCGCGCCGGTGACATCCTCGGCCGCCGCCGCGTCTTCATCTTCGGCGTCCTGCTCTTCGGACTCGCCTCCCTGCTCGGCGGTTTCGCCCAGGAGTCCTGGCAGTTGCTCGCCGCCCGCGCGCTCCAGGGCGTCGGCGGCGCCATCGCCTCGCCGACCTCGCTGTCGCTGATCACCACCACCTTCGACGAGGGCCCCGAACGCAACCGGGCCTTCGGCGTGTTCGCGGGCGTCTCGGCCGGCGGCGGCGCGATCGGACTGCTCGCCGGCGGCATCCTCGTCGAATGGCTCAACTGGCGCTGGGTGTTCTTCGTCAACGTGCCGATCGCCCTGCTGATCACCTTCCTGACCCCCCGTCACGTGAAGGAGTCCGAGCGGCATCCCGGCCACTTCGACCTCCTCGGCGCGCTCACCTCGACCCTCGGCATGGTCGCGCTGGTCTACGGCTTCATCCGCGCCGCCCAGGAGGGCTGGAGCGACCCGTACACGCTGGGCTCGTTCGCGGCGGCGGTCGTGCTGCTCGTGGCCTTCATCCTGATCGAGCGGCGCTCGCGGCAGCCGATCACCCCGCTGCACATGTTCGCCGACCGCAACCGCGCCGGCACGTACGGCATCATGCTCTGCCTCGCCGCGGCGATCTTCGGGATGTTCTTCTTCCTGACCCTGTTCGTGCAGAACGTGCTGGGCTTCAGCCCGTTGCAGGCCGGACTCGCCTTCCTGCCGGTCAGCGCGGTGATCGCGGTCCTCGCCGGCGTCACCTCCCAGTTCCTGCCCCGCTTCGGGCCGAAACCGTTCATGGTGGTCGGCTCCATCTGCCTGGCGGCGGGCCTGTCCTGGCTGACGCTGACCGACGTCCACTCCACGTACGCCGGCAGCATCCTCGGGCCGATGCTGGTGCTGAGCGCCGGCATGGGCATGCTGTTCGTGTCGCTGACCCTGATGGCGCTCTCCGGTGTCGAGTCCTTCGAGGCGGGCGCCGCCTCCGGCCTGCTCAACGCGACCCAGCAGGTCGGCGGCTCGCTCGGTCTGTCGATCCTGGTCACCGTCTACGGCACCGCCAGCCGCAACGAGGCCGAGACGCAGGTGCCGGCCTTCCTGTCCCAGGCCGGCCCCTTGGAGAAGGCCCAGTTCGCCAAGACGGGTCAACTGCCCAAACCCTGGGGCGACGAGGTCCTCACCAGCGGCGTGACCGCCGGCTTCGTCGTGGCCGCGGCGTTCGCCTGCGTCGCCTTCCTGATCGCCCTCTTCGCGATCAAGGTCCGCCCGTCCGACATCGAACGCCTCAAGGGCGGCGCGATGGTCCCGGGCGCCTGACTGCGGACCGCGCCTTACGACGGACCGAGCCTTACGACGGACCGCGCCTGACGACGCCTGACCGCGTCCGCGAGGCGCGTCCGCGAGGCGCGTCGGCGAGGCGGCGGCGCCCCGGCCCCGTGGTCAGGGGCGGCGCGGCGCCCCGGGAAGGCCGACCCCGCCCCAGACCTCGCGCAGCGTCCCGTACACCTCGCCGACCGTCGCGCCGGAACCGAGCGCGTCCTTCATCGGCGGGAGCACCCCCTCCGTGCCCCAGGCCGCCTTCTGCAGCCGCACCAGCGCCTCGCCCACCAGGTCCTGGTCCCGCCAGGCCCGTAGCTTCGCGAGCCGCTCGCGCTGCCGGGGCTCCAGGACCGGACACGGCAGACAGGCCGCGTCCGGCGGGGGAGCGGCGACCGGGCGGGCGGTCCAGCCGGGCAGCTCGGCGCGGAGGTACGCGAGGACGTCGGCCGCCAGCCGTGGCGCGGCGTCCGCCCGGAAACCCCCGCGGCCGGTGCTCAGGACGCCGGTGAGCCGACGGGCCGGGACCCCCTGTTCCTCGCCGACCAGCTGACACAGCAGGAGCAGCGCGGCGGCCGGGTCGGCGGCGGTCAGCGTCACCGACACCGTGCCCAGCGGGATCCCCCGGAAGAGCACGCGCATGTCGTCGAGCGAGTCGATCGCCACCCCCGACCGGCCCACCCGCCCGGCGGCCTCGCGGGTGTCGGAGTCGTAGCCCTGCCGGGTGGGCAGGTCGACGACGACGCACAGCGACCGCGCGCCGCCGTCGGCCAGTCGTCTCAGGTACGCGTTGGACTCCACCGCGGTACCGGGACCCGTGTAGTGATGCACCGTTCTGTGCCTCCCTCGGACCGGCCGCCGACCGGATCGCGTCAAGGGGCCGGCCCGTACAACTCGGGCCGGCGATCCTGAAGATAGGTGGTGCTCGCGCGCGCGGCTACGACGCGGGCCGGATCGATGTCGGCGAACAGCAGCTCCTCCCCGTCGCCCCCGACCGTCACCAGCCCGCCGTCCGGCCCCGCGACCCTGGTCAGGCCGGCGAAGTCCAGCCCCGCCCGAGCCCCGGTCCAGTTCGTGTACGCGATGAACAGGCCGTTCTCGAAGGCCCGGGCGGGCACCACGACCCGCGCCACGAAGTCCCACGGACGCATCAGCGCCGTCGGCACCACCAAGAGCTCCGTGCCGGCCAGCGCGTGCGCCCGGACGGCCTCGGGGAACTCCACGTCGTAGCAGATCAGCAGGCCGACGGTGAGGCCCCCGAGACGGGTCTGGACGACCCCGTCGGAGCCCGGCGCGAACAGCGCCCGCTCCTGCGACCCGAACAGATGCCCCTTGCGGTAGGTGAGCAGCCGGCCCTCGGGCGAGGTGACCGCCGCCGCGTTGTGCACGACCGCGCCCGCCGCCTCGGGCCAGCCGTGCACGATCGCGACCCCGGTCTCCCGGGCGATCGCCGCGATCGCCTCGCCGTGCGGACCGGCCACCGGTTCGCGCGCCTCGGCGAGGGCGGCCGCGCTCAACGGGTAGCCGCCCACCGACATCTCGGGGGTGACGAGGAGTCCGGCCCCGCCGGCCGCCGCCCGCCGGGCAACGGCCCGGAGGGACTCCAGGAAGGCCGGTACGCCCCCGGGGGCACACGTCGCCTGCCAGCAAGCGATCCTCATACGGTCCTCGTCCGCTCAGGCCGGGGTGGGGCGGATCTGCCCGGCGGTGTCGCGCTGGCGCGGCAGCAGCCCGCCCGCACGCTGCCGCTCCGCGAGCTCCCGCAGCCGCAGCTTGTCCGGCTTGCCGTTGCGGTTGAGCGGGAAGCGGTCCAGGGTGACGACCGTGTTCGGCTGCTCGAACTCCGGCAGCGCGGCGCGCAGCACCCCGCGCCAGTGCGGCACCCCCAGGTCGGCCTCGTCCTCGACGAAGAACACCAGCTGCGAGCCGCGTGAGCCGTCGTCCAGGGCGACGATCCGGGTGGAACAGCCAGCCGCGGCCGCCTTCCGCTCGATCAGCTCGGGATACAGCGTGTAACCGTTGCGGTGGACGGCGTACTTGCGGCCGAGGACGAACACGTTGCCGTGCTCGTCGAGGTGACCGAGGTCGCCGGTGCGCGTCCAGCCGCCCGGCACGGGCACCAGCTCGCCGTCCTCGCCGAGGAAGCCTTCCAGCGCGTCGGGGGTGTCCACCTCGATCTCGCCGGGCTGCCCGGCGGGCACGGGCAGGCCGTCCTCGTCGACGATCCGCAGCCGGATGCCCTCCATGGCGGTGCCGCAGGCGACGGGGTTGTCGAGGGTCGCGAAGGCGATGTTGCCGAGCTCGGTACTGCCGTAGCTGTCGAGCAGCGGCAGGCCGAACTCCTCCACGTACCGGTCCACCAGTGGCTGGTCCAGCGGCGCGGCGCCGACGCAGAACATGCGCACCCGGTCGAGGTGCTCGCGCAGCCCCGGGTTGCGGGTCACGATGTTGAGCATGCTGCGGTAGCTGGCGGGCGTCGCGTCGAGGACGGTGCCGCCGGACTGGCCGGCCATCACCAGCGAGCGGTCGAGCCTGCGGTACGGGGCGATCACCAGCGAGCAGCGCACCTGCCAGGCGATCAGCACCATGGACAGCCCGTACTGGTGGGAGAACGGCAGCAGCGGCACCAGCACGTCGGCGGCGACGTGGCCGACCTGGTCGGCGTTGCGCCGCAGGTTCTCGAGGAACCTGCCGCCCGACTTGACGATGCCCTTCGGGCTGCCCGTGGAGCCCGAGGTCCACATGATCAGCGAGTCGGGCATCGCACACCATGTGCCGAAGTCCAGCCGCGTGTCGAGCGCCGTGCGGCCGGCGGCCGCCACCAGCAGCTCGTACAGGGTGATGGGGGCCAGCTCGTCGGGCACCGCCGCGTCGTTGTCGACCAGGACCAGCTTGGCGCCGGTGCGCTCGGCGATGCGCAGCGTCTCCTCCGAGCGCTCCTGCTGGTCGATGAGGACGATCGACGCCGCCGTGTGCATGAGGGCGAGGAGGGTCGCGACGTACGCGGCCGAGTTGCCGGCCTTGAGGATGACGCGCTGCCCGGGGGTGACGCCCCGCTCCGCGAGCGCCTCTGCGACACGGAGAGCGCAGTCCTCGAATTCCTCCAGGGTCTGCACAGAGTCGGATGCGAATATTTTCGCTGTCATTTCTGCACGCTCCTTCCGCGTCCGAACGTGAGGTTGCCGCACCGGATATAGGGCTCCCGTTGTCGAACCCTGCCCTCTCGTACCGGACCGGTGGAACCCCTAACACGGCCCCTAGGCGCCCCTCATTCGGGCGGCAGGAGTACCGGTTGCGGGAGGGAGAGAAGCTGGTCGTGAATCAGGTTGACCAGCTGGCTCGAGTCGCCGTAAGGGAATTGCTGCGAGCCCGGAAACACCTCCAGGTCGAACGGCCCGCTGGTGAATTCCCGCCAGGCCAGGTGAGAGGCGTATCCGGCGGGCGAGGTGTCGCCGGTGAGCGCCACGATGCGGCAGCTCGGCTTGCGCCACTCGCGGCGCTCGGCCTCCGACGGCGCCGCCCGGTCGGCGACGAACAGGGTGGACGGCGTCACCCCGAACCGGTGCTCGAGCCGCTGGGCCACCAGGAGCGCCAGGTAGGCGCCGCCGCGGTGGCCGATGAGGGCCAGCGGCAGATCGGTCCACTCGAGCAGCGCCTGGAGCGACTGCTCGGCCAGTTCCTCGATGTCCCGGATGTGCACGGGGGTGCCGTCCGGCTGATTCGCCGCGTACTGGAACGACAGGACCTCCACTCCGGGCAGCAGCTGCCCGGAAAGCCTGTGGTAACTGGAAGGATATTCCGTGAGATGCGGGAAACAGGCCAGTCGGTGCGAGCCCGGTTCGGTGGCACAGTAAGTCCGGATGACACAGACGCCATCGTTCCGGTCGGCGTACAAAAGAAACCTCCGCTGGACGTGGGCAGCACGACTTCGGCAGCCGCCCGACGGCCAGCCGGCCACCACCATTAAGGCGTGAGCCGTATTCCCGACGGAAGAGATTTCCGCAGGATAAGGGATCGGATAAGGGATTGAGGGGTGGCTGCGCCCGGCGCGGCCCGCGCCCGCAGGGGTCCTTCGCGGTGGCGCGGGCGGCGGCGCCGGAAGCGGCCCGTCCGCGCCGGGGGTGCGGCGACGTCCACGGCGGCGAGGGCCGGAGTCAGGGGCGGGCCGGGAAGGTCAGGGGCGGGCCGGGAGGACGACGGCCGTGCGGAGGATGCCGCGTCCGGCCGGCCAACGCCCGTCGAAACGGGTCACCGGGTGTCCGTCGGGCGTCCGCCCCGGACGCCCAGTTCCTCACGCATGAGGGGGTACCACGCCTTGTGGACGCACTCCTTGGCGCTGAACAGCAGCCGCGACCAGGCCACCGGCCCGTCCGCCGAGGCGACGGCCGCCGCGCGGTAGCCGGCGCAGTGGGTCATGCTCCCGACCACGCCGGCGGGCCACACGGGCGCGTTGCGCACCCCCGGCAGCAGCGGCACAGGCGGCAGCCCGAGGCCGGCGAGCGCCGTCCGGGCGCAGGCCCGGACGGCGCCGAACTCCGCGCGGCGCCGCCATACCGGTGTGCAGGTCGCTCACCGCGAGCAGCCGCGGCCCCGACGCGACCCCGACCCCGACCCCGACCCCGACGCCGGGGTCGGCGTCGACGCCGCCGCCGTCCGATGACGCTGCATCAGCTGGCCACCTGGGTGAGTTCGGCGAGTGCCGTGGGCAGGTCGCGCCGCCGCTTCACGCTGAGCTTGCGGTAGATGCGGGTCAGATGCTGCTCGACCGTGCTCACCGTGATGTACAGCTTCGCCGAGATCTCACGGTTCGTCAGGCCCTGGGCGGCGAGGACCGCCACCCGGTTCTCCGCCTCCGACAGCAGGGTGTCGTTCCCTTGGGACATCTCGTCCTCCGGGCCTGCCTCCACATGGCCTCCCTCCGGGCTCTGCGGCGCCAGTCTGCGGCAGACCGGTTCCGCGGCACAGGACTTCGCCAGGTGCCAGGCTCGACGGGTCAGCATGCGGGCCCGTCCGAAGTCGCCCTTGGCGTGGTGGACATCGCCGAGCTCGCCCAGCGCGAGGGCCAGCTGCAGCGGGCCCTCACCGCCTTCGAGGAGCTCGACCGACTCGTGCAGCGCGGCCGTGCGCGCGGCCGTGTCCCGCGTCGCCATGCCGAGCACGCGCAGCGTCATGCCGCGCAGCTGGCGCAGCCGGGCGGGGGTGAGCTTCAGCTGCTCCTCCGCGAGCGCGGCCGCTCGCTGGGGCTGCCCGAGCGCCAGCCAGGCCTCGGCCGCGTCGGTCCGCCACGGCACCAGCGCCGGTGCGTCCGCGCCCCACCGCTCCACCAGCTCGCCGCAGGCGAGGAAGTCGCCCAGGGCGGCGTGGTGACGGTTGGTGGCCAGGTAGAGGCGCCCGCGCGCGCGGCGGTAGTGCAGGCCGGGCAGGGTGTCCAGCATCTCGTCGGGTACCGGCCGGCTGAGCATGGCGAGGGCCTCGTCGTAGCGGCCCATCCCGGTCAGCGCCTCGACCCGGATCGCCACCGGGAAGCCCACGCCCAGGCCCCAGCTGCGTAGGGACATCCCGCGCAGGCCGGTGTTCGCCAGGTGGTCGGCGCTGTTCAGCCGTGAGCGGCGCAGGTCGACCTCGGCGCGTACGGAGATCAGCAGCGCCTGCCACGAGGGGGCGTGCGTGCCGGAGCACTCGGTCAGCAGCCGGCGGCTCCAGTCGTCGGCCAGGTCGAGTCTCTCCGCGTAGACCAGCGCCCAGAGGGCGAAGACGAGCGGCTGCACCGTGGTGTCGTTCAGCTGGTAGCGCTGCAGGACGAACAGCGCCTTGTCGGTGGCGCCGTTGGTCAGGGACTCGGCGACCGCGCCGGCGGCGTGGAAGTAGGGGTCGTCGGCGAGGGCGGCGTCCTCCGCGGCGCCGGCCGCGTCGGCGGCGGCGAGCCGCTCGCGCAGCCGCGGGCTCAGCATGGCCAGCCAGGAGCGGGCGCCGGTGAGGCGGTCGGTGCGGGTGGGGCCCCAGGGCTGCGCCTCGCGCAGTCGCTCGGCGAGCTCCGCCGCCTGCTCGACCCGGCCCGCCCAGGCGAGCTGGGACAGCGACGCCACGGCCTCGACGGGCGACAGCAGTCCGCCGGCCATGTCGGTGGTGAGCTCGGCGAAGTGCTTCTCCGCGGCCGTCGGCAGGGTCCGCCACAGCACGCCGGCGAGCCGCAGCCGGATGGTGGCCCGCGCCCGCTCGTCGACCGCGGCCTCCAGAGCCGCCTCCAGGCAGCGGCGCGCCTGCGTCGTGTCCCCGGCGACCAGGGCGTGTTCCGCGGCCTCGCGCAGGACGGGCGCGGTCCACGCCTCGTGGCGGGCCGGGCCGCGCAGCAGGTGGCGGGCCACCTCGGTGGCGGAGGCGCCCTCCTGGTGGAGCAGGGCCGCCGCGTCCTGGTGGAGCTCGGCGAGGACCGACGCGGGGGTGGAGTCGTAGATGGTGCCGAGGGCCTCCGGATCGCGGAACCGGCCGTCCTGTACGACGCCGCACAGGTCCAGGGTGCAGAGCGCCATCTGGATGCAACGGACGCTGGTGCCCAGGACGCGGGCGAGCAGCGAGGAGGACGAGCGGTCGCCCAGCACGGCGAGGGCGCGGGCGACGGCGAGGCTCTCGGCACCGCAGCGGTGGAGGCAGTCGAGCAGGGCCTCGTCGTAGGTCTCGGCCCGGACGACCTTGAGGGGGGTGCCCTCGGTCTCGGCCGTCGCCTGATAGTCCGTCAGGAGGGCCCGCACGAGCAGCGGGTTGCCGCCGGTGGCCTCGTGCAGGTCGCCGCTGAGCCGGGCGGCGGCGGCCGGGCTGAGCCGGTCGGCGAGCATCTCCTGCATGCCGGCCCGGGACAGCAGCCGGAGCCGGATGCGCCGGTAGTGGGGCTGCTGGGCGAGCTCGGAGCGGTAGCGGGCGAGGCTGTCGCCGCGCCGGCTCGCGTCCGTGAACACCATCAGCACCCGCTGGTGGTGGATGCGCCGGGCCATGTGCAGCAGGAACCGCAGGGACGCCGGGTCGCTGTGGTGGACGTCGTCCACGGCGATGACCAGGGCCCGGTCCTCGACGGACCGCAGCAGGGTGGTGGCCAGCTGCGAGATCGCCTCCGTCGGCGATCCGGCGAGGCCGGAAGTGGTGGTACGGGCCTCCAGGAGGCGCTCGGCCTCGGTGCGGGCGGCGACGGACAGCGGCGCGTCGACGAGCATGCGGCGCAGGACCCCGAACGACAGGTCGTCGTCACCGTGGCTGGCCGTCGCGTCGAGGAGCAGGGCTCCCTCGCCGGCCGTCTCGTTGGCGAACTGGTTGAGCAGGGCGGTCTTTCCGCTGCCCACAGCTCCGGTGATCAGCGCGACATGGCCCGACGATCCCTGCGTCCGGGCGAACATCTCTCTGAGTTCCGACAGCTCTTCGTCGCGATCCGTCAGCTTTGCAGACAGCAACTTACTTACTCCCCCGATAGGTACTGGCGCGGGGCCCCGATGGAGCGGGCGGCGCCAACCAGTTAGTTCAAGTTGCAAAGGTTGTGCCCAGGCCCACTCCTTTCCGGCGTGTCCCGTCGTCCCGAATCGATCACCACTCGCCCGCTTGGATTCCCGTCATCGCTCGACGGTTCCCTGAAGGGCGAAGTGGCGCTCAGGACCGAAAAAGCTGGCTTGAAATCAACTGGACGACAGCGGCCTGGTTCTTCGCCGGGAAGAAGTGACCGCCCGTGAACACCCTGAGGTCGAAGCCGCTCGTGGTGTGGGACCGCCAGGCCTCCGCGTCGGCGACCGACACCCGCGGGTCCGAGTCGCCGGTCAGCGCCGTCACCGGGGCCGCGACGACCGCCCCCGGCTCGGCGCGGTAGCGCTCGATGGCACGGTAGTCGCCGCGCAGCGCGGGCAGCGCCATCCGCAGCAGCTCCTCGTCGGCGAGCACCGCCGCGTCCGTGCCCTGCAGGGCCAGCATCTCCCGCACGATGCCGTCGTCACCGCGCAGGTGAACGGTCTCGTCGCGGTGGATCGAGGGGGCCTGGCGGCCCGAGACGAACACATGGGCCGCGGTGAACGCGTACTTCCGCTCCATCACCCGCGCCACCTCGAACGCGAGGGTCGCGCCCATGCTGTGCCCGAAGAGGGCGACCGGCCGGTCGAGGCAGGGCTCCAGCTCGGCCGCGACGGCCAGGGCGAGCTCACCGATGTCCTCGACGCACGGCTCCTTGCGGCGGTCCTGCCGCCCCGGGTACTGGATCGCCATGACGTCCAGTCGGCCGGACAGGGCCTGTGACATGGGGTGGTAGAAGGAGGCCGAGCCGCCGGCGTGCGGCAGGCAGACCAGGCGGACGCCGCTGTCCGGGGTGGGGTGGAACCGTCGAATCCAGGCGCTGCCCGATGCTGGGTCGGTCACAGTGACGGCGAGTCCTTCCGTGTGAAGGTCCGAGGAGTCAGTCGGAAAGTTTGTGCGAATCGATCTTTGCTGAATGCTAACGAGACAGATCTGCGCGGCGGTACCCCTATTGATGCTCCGACAGGTTTGAACCGCGCTTGGCGTGCGCAAAGCGGATAGTCCCCATGTCTCCCCAGGCTTCCCGGGGGTTCCGGACGGGTGACTTGAGCCTGCCTTGAGGATTGCGTCAGGGGCCCTAGGGGTTCCGTGTACGGGTCACATCGGCCAATCGACGCCGACCAGGGCCGACTCGCGAGCGCGACCCCGGACCCCGTCACCTAGGGGACGTTAGGGGTGGGGGGCGTCGCTACCGCCGCGTAGGGTCGCCCCCGGACCAGACGACCTGTCGTGGTCGGATCCAAGGCCCGGCGGCGCATGGACGAGATCCGGCCAGCCGTGCGCGGCACCGCCCGCGAGGCTGTCGCCCGCGCGGCACCGCCCGCGAGCCGACGCCGCGCGGCGAAGCGGCCGTCCGGCGCCGGTGAAGCGTGAAGGAGAGCCATGTCCCCCGCAACCGCCCTCGTCTTTCCCGGCATGGGGCCGTCGAACTTCGCCGAGGTGGGCAAGTTCATGGTCCTCGACCCCTACGTGCGCCGCCGGCTGGCGGAGGCCGACGAAGCCCTCGGCTATCGCCTCCTCGACCGGTTCTACGCCTCGGCGGACGACTATTCCGAGTACACCCAACTCGCCTTCCTGGTCAATTCCACGGCCCTCGCCGACCGCGCCGTCGAAACCCTGGGAATGCGCCCCGAGATCTGCGTCGGCCCCAGCTTCGGACAGAAGGCGGCAGCCGTCTACGCCGAGACCATGACCTTTTCCGACGCGATACGGATGACGGCGGAAACAGCCCGCTGCGAAGCCGAGTTCTTCGCCGCCGAATACACCGACACCGTCACCCAGTCCGTCGCCCGCACCCCCCGCGAACCCCTCGAGGAACTCGTCGCCCGACTGCGCGAACACGACGACACCTGCGAGATCTCCGGGTACATGGACAGCAACTTCTTCCTCGTCACCCTGCGCGAAACCACCCTCGACGAGTTCACCGCCGCCGTCCGCGCCCTCGGCGGCCACCCCATGTACACCATGCGACCGCCGGTCCACGCCCGGGCCTTCGCGGGACTCCGCGCCAAGGCCGAACGAGAGGTCTTCGCCCGTTACCGCGTCGGCGCCCCCGCGCTCGCCGTCGTCGCGGACCAGGACGGACGGGTCGTCACCACCGCCGACGACATGCGCACCATGCTCCTCGACACCTTCGACCGCCCCGTCGACTGGCCGGCCGCCGTCGAGGGTCTGAGCGCGCTCGGCGTGGAACGCGTGGTCGTCACCGGCCCCGACAACCTCTTCCGCCGACTGCCCTGCACCACCTCCCGGTTCGAGGTCACCGCTTTTGAGCCGAAGGGCACCGTCCGGGCCATGACCGCTCCCGTGTCGCACTGAATCAGCCCCCGAAAACCGCGAATTGAGTGCCGGTCAGGGGGTTTTAGGGGTGCGAACGAGCTCCGTCCGCTGCGTAGCCTCGACAACGGATCGGCGTCCGCTGAGAAGCACAGCAGAACTCTGGAGTGGTCAAAGATGCTGGATGAGTCCCGCGAATTCGGTGCGCGAACGGAGAACGCCCGCCAGGAAGAAACCGATTCCCATCGGTCCTCCATCCGCGACGTACTCGCCCCGGCCTCCGCGTACGAACGAAGGCGCATACTCGTCTCCCTCGTCCGCGACCACGTGGCGGACATCCTGGAACGGTCCGCCGACGAGATCACCTCCGACACGTCCTTCCTGGACCTCGGGTTCGGCTCCCTCGCGGCCGTGGAACTCGTCCGCCGGATCGGCGACGCCACCGAGCTGCGCCTGCCGGTCGTCCTCGTCTACGACCACCCCACCCCGCGGGCCCTCGCCGAGCAGATCGTCGCCGAACTCGTCGGCGACGGCCTGCCCGCCGGGCCCGGCACCGGCACCCGTACCGGCGCCGACGAGACGGTCCCCGCCGGCGCCCCCGCCGCCGGCCCGCACGCCGACGACCCGGTCGTCATCGTCGGCATGGGCTGCCGCTACCCCGGCGGCGTCACCTCGCCCGCCCAGCTGTGGGACCTCGTCGCCGACGGCCGGGACGCCGTCACCGGCTTCCCCGACAACCGGGGCTGGGACCTGGACGGCCTCTACCACCCCGACCCCGACCACCCCGGCACCAGCTACACCCGCCACGGCGGCTTCCTCCACGACGCCGACCGGTTCGACCCCCAGTTCTTCGGCATCACCCCCCGCGAAGCCCTCGCCACCGACCCCCAGCAGCGCCTCCTCCTGGAGACCGGCTGGGAGGCTCTCGAACACGCCGGGATCGACCCGGCCGCCCTGCGCGGCAGCCGCACCGGCGTCTTCGTCGGCGCCGAGACCCAGGAGTACGGTCCCCGGCTCGGCGACGCCGAAGCCGGCCTCGAGGGCTACCTCCTCACCGGCAACGCCGCCAGCGTCGCCTCCGGCCGCCTCGCCTACACCTTCGGCCTCGAAGGCCCCACCCTCACCGTCGACACCGCCTGCTCCGGCTCCCTCGTGGCCCTGCACCTCGCCGTCCGCGCCCTGCGCGCCGGTGAGTGCTCCCTCGCCCTCGCCGGCGGCGTCGCCGTCATGTCCTCACCCGGCGGCTTCCTCGCCTTCAGCCGACAGCGCGGACTCGCCCCCGACGGCCGGTGCAAGCCCTTCTCCGCGGACGCCGACGGCACCGGCTGGTCCGAAGGCGTCGGCATCCTCGTCCTCGAACGCCTCTCCGACGCCCGGCGCAACGGCCACCACGTCCTCGCCGTCGTCCGCGGCACCGCCGTCAATTCCGACGGCGCCTCCAACGGCCTGACCGCCCCCAACGGTTCCGCCCAGCGCCGCGTCATCCGCGCCGCCCTCCAGGACGCCGCCCTCACCGTCGCCGACGTCGACGCCGTCGAGGCCCACGGCACCGGGACCGTACTCGGCGACCCCATCGAGGCCCGCGCCCTCATCGAGACCTACGGCCAGGACCGCCCGGAGGACCGTCCGCTCTGGCTCGGCTCCGTCAAGTCCAACCTCGGCCACACCCAGGCCGCGGCCGGCGTCGCAGGCGTCATCAAGATGGTCCAGGCGCTGCGCCACGGCACCCTGCCCCGCACCCTGCACGCCGCCGAGCCCACCCCCCACGTCGACTGGACCGCCGGACACGTCCGGCTCCTCGACGACCACCGCGCCTGGGCACCGACCGGCGACACCCCCCGCCGCGCCGGCGTCTCCTCCTTCGGCATGAGCGGCACCAACGCGCACGCCATCATCGAGGAAGCCCCCACCGCCCCGTCCGCACCCGACGGCACCACGACCCCCGCCGTCGCCGACGGCACCCCCCTGCCCCACACCCTGTCCGCCGCGACCGCCGTCGCCCTGCGCGACCAGGCCCGGCGCCTCGCCGCCCGGCTCACCGCCGACGCGTCCGACGCGTCCGCCGCTTCGGATGGCTCCGAGGCGTCCGCCGCTTCGGATGGCTCCGTCGCGTCCGTCGCGTCCGTCGCTTCCGATGCCGACATCGCCCACTCCCTCGCCACCACCCGCGGCCACCTGCCGCACCGCGCGGTCGTCGTCGCCGACGACCGCGCCGACCTCCTCGCCGCCCTCGACGCCCTCGCCCAGGGAACCGAACGCCCCGGCACCGTCACGGGCACCCGCACCGACGGCGGCACCGCCGTCCTCTTCACCGGCCAGGGCAGCCAGCGCCCCGGCATGGGCCGCGAACTGCACCATGCCTTCCCCGTGTTCGCCGCCGCCCTCGACGAGGCCTGCGCCGCCCTCGACGCCCACCTCGACCGGCCCCTCAAGCAGGTCATGTTCGCCGACGAGGGCACCCCCGACGCCGCCCTCCTCGACGAGACCCGCTACACCCAGCCCGCCCTCTTCGCCCTCGAGGTCGCCCTCTACCGGCTCGCGGAATCCTGGGGACTGCGCCCCGACTACGTCACCGGCCACTCCATCGGCGAACTCACCGCCGCCCACGTCGCCGGCGTCCTCAGCCTCCCCGACGCCGCGCTCCTCGTCAGCGCACGCGGCCGCCTCATGCAGGAACTCCCCGCCGGCGGTGCCATGGTCGCCGTCGAGGCCACCGAGGACGAGATGCTCGCCGCACTCGCGGGACGCGAGCACGAGATCGGCATCGCCGCCCTCAACGGCCCCGACTCCCTCGTCCTGTCCGGCACCGAGGACGCTGTCACCGAGATCGCCCGCACCTGGAAGTCCCGCGGCCGCCGCACCCACCGGCTCACCGTCAGCCACGCCTTCCACTCGCCGCTCATGGAACCCATGCTCGACGAGTTCCGGTGGATCGCCCGCATCGTCGACTACCGGCCGCCCACCAT
This sequence comes from Streptomyces sp. NPDC053431, assembly GCF_044544925.1. Lineage (NCBI taxonomy): Bacteria > Bacillati > Actinomycetota > Actinomycetes > Kitasatosporales > Streptomycetaceae > Streptomyces > Streptomyces sp. NPDC053431. Next base: position 256,424 of record NZ_JBITXX010000010.1, read on the forward strand.
TCCCGTCGTCTCCAACCTCACCGGCCGCACCGCCGGCGCCGACGAACTCGGCTCGCCCGACTACTGGGTGAACCACGTCCGGCACGCCGTGCGCTTCGCCGACGCCGTCCGCTTCCTGCGCGAGCAGGACGTCACCCACTTCCTGGAACTCGGCCCCGACAGCGTCCTCACCGCCATGGCGCGGCAGACCGCGGGCGACGACACACCCGCCCTCTTCACCGCCGCCCTGCGCCGTGACCGGGCCGAGGCCCGCACCTTCACCACCGCCCTCGCCGCACTCCACACCCACGGCGCCCCCGTCGACTGGGCCGGCGCCCTCGCCGGTCGCGGCGGCCGGCGCACCGACCTGCCCACGTACGCCTTCCAGCACCAGCGCTACTGGCTCGACGCGACCGCCGCCGGCGGCGACGCCGAAAGCCTCGGCCAGCACGCCACCGGCCACCCCCTGCTGGGCGCCGCCGTCACCCTCCCCGACAGCGACGGCCTCGTCCTCACCGGCCGGATCTCGCTGCGCACCCACCCGTGGCTCGCCGACCACGCGATCACGGGAACCGTCCTGCTCCCCGGCACGGCGTTCGTCGAGATGGCCGTCCGCGCCGGCGACGAGGCCGGCTGCGACCGCCTCGACGAACTCACCCTCGCCACCCCGCTCGTCGTGCCCGAGCGCGGCGGCATCGCCCTGCGCGCCACCGTCACCGCCCCCGCCGCCGACGGCTCCCGCGAACTCACCGTCCACTCACGGCCCGTGGACGCCGCCGACGACGAATGGACCCTGCACGCCACCGGCCTGCTCACACAGGCCACCGCGACCGGCGCCCCGGCCGGGACCGCCGAGGCCGTCCCGGAGGCGTGGCCGCCCGCCGACTCCGTACCCCTCACCCTCTCCGGCTTCTACGAGCGCCTCGACGCCGACGGCTACGGCTACGGTCCCGTCTTCCAGGGCCTGCGCGCCGCCTGGCGGCACGGCGACGAGATCCACGCCGAGGTCGCCCTGCCCGAGACGGCCGCCGACGGCGCCGCCGACTTCGGCCTGCACCCCGCGCTCCTCGACGCCGCCCTGCACACCACCAGCCTCCTCGCCCCAGGGAACGCCGAGGACGGCCAGGGCGTGCTGATCCCCTTCTCGTGGAGCGGGGTACGCCTCGCCCTCGGCGGCGCGTCCGTCTGCCGCGTCACCGTCGCCGAGACCGCCCCCGGCACCGTACGGCTCACGCTCGCCGACCCCGCCGGTGCCACGGTCGCCACCGTCGACGCCCTCACCCTGCGCCCGGCCGCGGCGGACCTCGCGGCCGTGGCCGCGGGCCACGACGGCCTCCACCACGTCGAGTGGACGGCCCTGGCCACGCCGCTGTCCGAGCCCGCCCCGGCCACCTGGGCCGTCCTCGGCGCCGACGCCACCGCCGTGGCCGAGGCCCTGGCCGGCACGCCGGTCACCGCCCGCCCCCACGGCGACCTCGACTCCGCCGCGGCCGACACGCCCGGCACCGTCGTCCTCAGCCTGCCGCAGGCCGGCGGCGACGACCTCGCCGCCGCCGTCCACGAGCGCGTCGGAGCCGCGCTCGCGCTGCTCCAGGAATGGCTCGCCGACACCCGCTTCGACACCGGCGACCTCGTCGTCCTCACCCGCCGGGCGGTCGCCACCGCACCCGGCGGGGCCCCCGAGGACCTCCCCGGCGCGTCCGTCTGGGGCCTCGTCCGCTCCGCGCAGGCCGAGAACCCCGGCCGCATCCGGCTCGTCGACCTCGACGAACCGGCCGCCGCGGCCGCGCTCCCCGCCGTCCTCGGCCTCGACGAACCGGAAATCGCCCTGCGCGAGGGCGCCCCGTACGCCCGCCGCCTCGGCCGCGCCCCCGTGCCCGGCCCTGTCCCCGCCGACGCTGCCCGGTCCCAGGCAGGGCGCCAGACCGAGCTCCAGGCCGAGCTCCAGGCCGATCCCCAGGCCGATCCCCAGGCCGAGCCCCAGGTCGAGCCCCAGGTCGACGTCGAGGCCGACGGCCCCGCGGGCACCTGGCTCGTCACCGGCGGCACGGGCTCCCTCGGCGCCCTGGTCGCCCGCCACCTGGTGGCCCGCCACGGCGTCCGCCGGCTGCTGCTCACCAGCCGCCGCGGCAGCGCCGCCCCCGGCGCCGCCGAACTCACCGCCGAACTCACGGCGCAGGGCGCCCACGTGACGGTCGCCGCCTGCGACGCCGCCGACCGCGACGGCCTGGCCGCCGTCCTCGCCGCACTCCCCGCCGCGCACCCGCTCACCGGCGTCGTGCACACCGCCGGCGTGCTCGACGACGCCCTCATCGGCTCGCTCACCCCCGAGCGCCTCGCCCGCGTCCTGCGGCCCAAGGTCGACGCCGTCGTCAACCTGCACGAACTCACCCGCGAGCGGAAGCTGTCCGCGTTCGTCCTCTTCTCCTCCGACGCCGGCGTCGTCAATGCGCCCGGACAGGGCAACTACGCCGCCGCCAACACCTTCCTCGACGCCTTCGCCCAGCACCGGCGGGCCCAGGGACTCCCCGCCCTCTCCCTCACCTGGGGCCTGTGGGAAGAGCGCAGCGGCATGACCGCCCACCTCTCCGACGCCGACGTCGAGCGCATGAAGCGGGCCGGCTCCCTGCCCCTGCCCACCGAGGTCGGCCTCGCACTCCTCGACCTGGCCCTGCGCACCGACCTGCCCGTCGTCGCCCCGATCCGGCTCGACCTCGCCGCCGTACGCGCCTCCGGCGCCGTACCCGCCGTCCTGCGCGGCCTCGTCCGTATCCCCACGAGCGTCCGACGCGGCGCCGCCGGCACCGGCACGGCGGGCTCCGCCCGTACCTTCGCCGACCAGCTCGCCGCCCTCACACCCGAGGACCGGCACAAGGCCTCCCTCGACCTCGTACGGCGCACCGTCGCCCTGGTCCTCGGCACCGCCGAGAGCGCCGCCCTCGACGAGCAGCAGGCGTTCAAGGAACTCGGCTTCGACTCGCTGTCCGCCGTCGAGCTCCGCAACCGGCTGACCGCCGCCACCGGCGTACGCCTGCCCGCCACGCTGATCTTCGACCACCCGACCCCGCACGCCCTCGCCCGCGAGTTCGCGACGACGCTGGCCGGCGACGCGCCGGCGGCGCCGGCACCGGCCGGTGCGGCCGGCACCACCGGGACGGGGGACGTGGACGACGACCCCGTCGTCATCGTCGGCATGGCCTGCCGCTATCCCGGTGACGTGCGGTCGCCGGAGGATCTGTGGCGGATGGTGGTGGAGGGTGCGGACGGTGTGTCGGCGTTCCCGGAGGACCGTGGCTGGGACGTGGACGGCATCTTCGATCCGGACCCGGACCGTCCGGGGACGACGTACGTGCGGGAGGGTGGTTTCCTGCACGACGCGGCGCAGTTCGATCCGGCGTTCTTCGGTATCAGCCCGCGCGAGGCTCTCGCGATGGACCCGCAGCAGCGTCTGCTCCTGGAGGTGTCCTGGGAGGCCGTCGAACGCGCCGGCATCGACGCCCGGAGCCTGCGCGGCGACGCCGTCGGCGTCTTCGCCGGCGTCATGTACGGCGACTACGCCGCCCGCCTCGACGAGATCCCGCAGGACGTCGCCGACTTCGTCGGCAACGGCAACGCCTACAGCGTCGCCTCCGGCCGCGTGGCCTACACCCTCGGCCTCGAGGGCCCGGCGGTCACCGTCGACACGGCGTGCTCGTCGTCCCTCGTGACCCTGCACCTGGCCGTGCAGGCGCTGCGGCGCGGCGAGTGCTCCATGGCCCTCGCCGGCGGCGTCACCGTCATGTCGACCCCCGACACCTTCATCGACTTCTCCCGCCAGCGCGGCCTCGCCCGCAACGGCCGTTGCAAGTCCTTCGCGGCGGCCGCGGACGGCACCGGCTGGGGCGAGGGCGTCGGCATGCTCCTCCTGGAGCGCCTGTCGGACGCCCGCCGGCTCGGTCACCGGGCCCTCGCGGTGGTGCGCGGTTCGGCGGTCAACCAGGACGGTGCGTCGAACGGCCTGACGGCACCGAACGGCCCGGCCCAGCAGCGGGTGATCCGACAGGCCCTCGCCGACGCGGGCCTGTCGGCGACGGACGTCGATGTGGTGGAGGCGCACGGTACGGGCACCACGCTCGGTGATCCGATCGAGGCGCAGGCGCTGCTCGCGACGTACGGTCAGGGGCGGGACGGCGAGGGTTCCGAACCGCTGTGGCTGGGCTCGCTGAAGTCGAACATCGGGCACACCCAGGCCGCGGCCGGCGTGGGCGGCGTCATCAAGATGGTGCAGGCGCTGCGGCACGGTGTCATGCCGAAGACGCTGCATGTCGACGAGCCGTCGGGCCAGGTCGACTGGTCCGAGGGCGCCGTGGAGCTGCTGACGGAGTCGCGGGAGTGGCCCGAGGTGGGTCGTGCGCGGCGGGCGGGTGTGTCGTCGTTCGGCATCAGCGGGACGAACGCGCACGTGGTGCTTGAGCAGGCGCCGGAGGTGGAGTCGGCCGTCGAGCAGGAGGCGGTGGAGGACTTCGGTCCGGTGACGGTGCCGTGGGTGGTGTCGGGCAGGTCGCCGGCGGCGCTGGCGGCGCAGGCGGCTCGGCTCGCGGAGTTCGTGGCGGGTGCGGGTGCGGGTGCGGGTGTGAGGGAGGGGCTGCGTCCGGTGGACGTGGCGGCCTCTCTGGTCCGTACGCGGTCCTCGTTCACGCACCGGGCCGTCGTCGTCGGCTCGCGCCAGGAGGAGTTCGTCGCAGGACTGAGGCAGCTTTCCGAGAACGCCGGTGCGAGCGCAGCCGGTTCCGTCGGTTCGGGCGCGGTCTTCGTGTTTCCCGGTCAGGGGTCGCAGTGGTTGGGGATGGCGGTGGAGTTGGCGGAGTCGTCGGCTGTGTTCGCCGAGGCGCTGGACGAGTGTGAGGAGGCGTTGGGGCCGTTCGTCGACTGGTCGCTGCGCGAGACGCTGCGTGATGAGAGCGGCGTGTGGCTGGAGCGTGTGGATGTCGTTCAGCCGGTGCTGTTCGCGGTGATGGTGTCGCTCGCCAAGCTGTGGCGCTCCCTGGGCGTCGAGCCGGCGGCAGTGGTCGGTCACTCGCAGGGAGAGATCACCGCCGCGTGCGTGGCGGGTGCTCTGTCCCTGCAGGACGCCGCTCGGGTCGTCACCCTTCGCTCCCAGGCGATCCGGGCCCTGTCTGGCCGGGGCGGCATGGTGTCCCTCGCCCTGACGGCGGAGGCGGTTCGCGACCGGATCGCCGGTTTCGACGGTCGGATCTCCATCGCGGCGGTCAACGGCCCGACGGCCGTGGTCGTGTCCGGAGACGCTGACGCGCTGCAGCAGCTCGTCGCCGGCTGTGAGACGGACGGTGTCCGCGCTCGGGTGATCCCGGTGGACTACGCCTCCCACTCCGCCCATGTGGAGGAGCTGGAGGCCGAGTTGCTCGACGTGCTCGCCCCGATCACCCCTCAGACCTCGCAGGTCCCGTTCTTCTCCACCGTGACGGGCGACTGGCTCGACACCACGGCTATGGACGCCGCGTACTGGTACCGCAACCTGCGCCGGACGGTCGAGTTCGGCGACGCGACCGCCGCCCTGATCGAGCAGGGTCACGATCTATTCGTCGAGGTCAGCCCGCACCCCGTGCTCACCGTCGGTCTTCAGGAGACCGTCGAGGCCTCCGGCAAGCCGGTGACCGTGCAGGGCACGCTGCGCCGCAACGAAGGCGGCTGGGATCGCTTCCTGATCTCTCTCGGTCAGGCGTATGCGGCCGGCGCGTCTGTCGACTGGGACAAGACGCTTCCCGCTGACGCGCGGATCGTCGACCTTCCGACGTACGCCTTCCAGCACTCCCGCTACTGGCTGGAGAACATAGGCGGCACTGGAGACGTCACCTCCGCCGGACTCGAAGCCACCCACCACGAGTTGCTGGCGGCGGCGGTCGCCGTACCCGGCACCGACAGTGTGGTGCTCACCGGGCGGATCTCTCTGCGTACCCATCCCTGGCTGACGGACCACGCGGTCATGGGCACCGTGCTCCTCCCCGGTACGGCGTTCGTCGAGATGGCGGTGCGGGCCGGTGACGAGGTCGGCTGCGACACCGTCGAGGACCTGACCCTCGCCGCCCCGCTGGTGGTGCCGGAGCGCACCGCGGTGGTGCTGCTGCGGGTGGTGGTGGGCTCTCCGGACGGTGACGGGCGGCGCGAACTGTCGGTGTTCTCGCGGATCGAGGGCGAGGGCGTGGGTGAAGGGGACTCGGGTGGTGTCTGGACCTGTCACGCGACCGGTGTGCTCGCGCTCGGCGGCCCGACCGCCGCGTTCGATCTCGGTGTTTGGCCGCCGCGGGGTGCCGAGCCTGTGGACGTCTCCGGGTTCTACGCGACCGCGGAGGCGGACGGTTACGGCTACGGGCCGGTCTTCCAGGGGTTGAAGGCGGCCTGGCGGGTCGGCGACGAGATCTACGCCGAGGTCGCCCTGCCCGAAGGCGCCGACCCGAGCGGTTTCGCGCTCCACCCCGCCCTCGTCGACGCGGCCCTGCACGCCACCAGCCTCGCTGACGCCGAACGGGCCGGCGAGTCCGGGCCGTTGCTCCCCTTCTCCTGGGGCGGCGTGACCCTCCACGCGCAGGGTGCCACAGCCCTGCGTGCGCGCATCCGGCCGGCCGGGCAGGACACGGTCGCGCTGGATCTTGCGGACAGCGCGGGAGCGCCGGTGGCGACCGTCGCCTCGCTCGCCCTGCGGGCGGTGTCGGCCGACGGGCTGTCCGGAGGTGCCGGCGGGGAGGCGTTCCACGGTGCGCTGTTCCGGTCCGAGTGGCGGGCCGTGTCGTTGCCGGAGGACGTACAGGCGGAGGCTTGTGCCCTGGTCGGGCGGGACACGTTCGGGCTCGCGGAGCTCGCTCCGTACGCCGCCGCCGCCTCGTACGACTCGCTCGACGAGCTGACCGGCGACGTCCCCCCGTACGTGCTCGTCGCCCTGCCGGAGCCCACGGCCGCCGACCTCGCCGTTCAGGTGCACGACACCCTGCAGGAGACGCTGCGGCTGGTCCGGGCCTGGCTGGCGGAGGACCGGTTCGCCGGGTCGCGCCTGGTGCTCGTCACCCGTGGCGCCGTCTCAGGCGAGCCGGGCGAGCGGATCACCGCGCTCGCACAGTCACCGGTGTGGGGACTCGTGCGCTCCGCGCAGGCGGAGAACCCGGGCAGCTTCGTCCTCGTCGATCTCGACGAGGCCCCCGACTCGCTGTCCGCACTGCCGGCCGCGCTGGCCACCGGCGAGCCCGAGCTCGTCGTGCACGGCGGCGAGGCGCGGGTACGCAGGCTGCTCAAGGTCACCGAGGAGCAGGCACTCGTGCCGCCGCGGGAAGGCCCCTGGCGCATGGACGTCTCCGCCAGCGGCACCCTGGAGAACCTCTGCCTGGTCCCGGCGCCCGACGCGGCGGAGCCGCTGCGCGAGGGCGAGGTGCGGGTCCGGGTCCGTGCCGCGGGCCTCAACTTCCGCGATGTCGTGACGGCGCTCGGCATGGTGATCGTCGACGAGGTCATGGGTGGTGAAGCGGCGGGTGTGGTCGCCGAGGTCGGTCCCGGTGTGACGGACCTGGCGGTGGGCGACCGTGTGGTGGGCCTGTTCACCGGTTCCTTCGGCCCGCTCGCGGTGACCCACCGGGACTATCTGGCGCCGATGCCGACCGGCTGGACCTTCGCCGAGGCGGCCGCCGTCCCCGTCGTCTACGTGACCGCCCTGTTCGGCCTGGTCGACCTCGCGGCGACCGCCCCCGGACAGCGCGTCCTCGTCCACGCGGGCGCCGGCGGCGTCGGCATCGCGGCCGTTCAGCTCGCGCGGCATTTCGGAGCGGAGGTGTTCGCGACGGCGAGTCCGGGGAAGTGGGACATGCTGCGGGCGCTGGGGCTGGACGACGACCACATCGCGAACTCGCGTGATCTGGACTTCGAGGAGAAGTTCATGAAGGTCACCGGCGGCGAGGGCATGGACGTGGTGCTCAACTCGCTGGCGCGCGAGTTCGTGGACGCGTCGCTGCGGCTGTTGCCGCGGGGTGGGCACTTCCTGGAGATGGGCAAGACCGACAAGCGCGACCCGGAGGAGATCGCCGCCCGGTACCCGGGCGTCAGCTACGCCGCGTACAACCTGCCCGACTTCGACCGGGGCCGCTCCCAGGAGATGCTCGTCGAGATCGTCGAGCTCTTCGAGCGCGGTGTCCTCCGGCCCAGCCCGGTGGTGGCGTGGGATGTGCGGCGGGGGCCGGAGGCGTTCCGGTTCATGAGTCAGGCGCGGCAGGTCGGCAAGATCGTGTTGACGGTGCCGGTGTCGATGGATCCTGCGGGCACGGTGTTGGTCACGGGTGGTACGGGCACCTTGGGCGCGCTCGTGGCGCGTCATCTGGTGACCGAGCACGGTGTGCGGCGTCTGGTGCTGACCAGCCGGCGGGGGATGGCGGCGGCCGGTGCGGTCGAGCTGGTGGCCGAGCTGGCGGAGTGGGGTGCGTCGGCTGAGGTGGTGGCGTGTGACGCCGCTGATCGTGAGGCGTTGGCGGGGGTGTTGGCGGGGATCGCGGCGGATGCTCCGTTGACGGCTGTGGTGCATGCGGCGGGTGTGCTGGACGACGGTCTGGTGGGGTCGTTGACTCCGGAGCGGTTGGAGCGGGTGTTGCGTCCGAAGGTGGACGCGGCGGTGAACCTGCACGAGTTGACCCGGGGTATGGATCTGGCGGCGTTCGTGTTGTTCTCGTCGGCGGCGGCGACGCTGGGTGAGTCGGGGCAGGGCAACTACGCTGCGGCGAACACGTTCCTGGACGCGCTCGCCGAGGAGCGGCGTGCTGCGGGTCTTCCGGCCACGTCGCTGGCCTGGGGCTTCTGGGAACAGCGCAGCGGCATGACCGCCCACCTCTCCGACGAGGACGTCGAACGCATCAAGCGCACCGGTGTCCTCCCGCTCCCGACCGAGCTCGGACTCGAACTCCTCGACCACGGCACCGCGTCCGCCTGGCCGGCCCTCGCGCCGATCAAGCTGGACACGGCCGCCCTGCGCGAGAGCGGCATGGTCCCGCCCGTCCTGCGCGGCCTGGTGAAGGCGCCGTCCCGCCGCACCGTGGCAGCGGGCACGACCGCCCCCTCGGCCGAGTCCCTCGCCGACCGGCTCGCCGCCCTGCCGGCCACGGAACGCGAACGGTTCGTCCTGGACCTCGTACGACGCGACGTGGCCACCGTCCTCGGCCACGAAGGAGCCGACGCGGTGGAGCCCGCCCAGGCGTTCAAGGAGATCGGCTTCGACTCCCTGACCGCCGTCGAACTCCGCAACCGGCTCGCGACCGCGACCGGCCTGCGGCTGCCCGCCACCCTGGTCTTCGACTACCCCAACCCGGCCGGACTCGCCCGCCACCTGACGAGCGAACTAGTCCCCTCGGACAACGAGGCCCCGGCCGACTCCCAAGAGGCGCAGCTCCGGGCCGCCCTGGCGGAGCTGCCGCTCGCCAGGCTCCGCGACGCGGGCCTGCTCGAGGCCCTCCTGGCGCTCACCGGGCTCGCCGAGCCGGCCACGTCCGCCGAGGACGCGGGCGACAGCGAAGGCGCCATCGACGAGATGGACGCCGAGAGCCTCATCCAGCTCGCCCTGAGCAACCCCGACTCCTGACCTGAGATCTGTGGAGCATGTGATGGCTACGCCAAACAACCAACTCGTCGATGCCCTGCGCGCCTCACTGAAGGAGACGGAGCGGCTCAAGCAGCAGAACCGTCAGCTGATCGGCGCCGGCACGGAGCCGATCGCGATCGTCGGCATGGCCTGCCGCTATCCCGGTGACGTGCGGTCGCCGGAGGATCTGTGGCGGATGGTGGTGGAGGGTGCGGACGGTGTGTCGGCGTTCCCGGAGGACCGTGGCTGGGACGTGGACGGCATCTTCGATCCGGACCCGGACCGTCCGGGGACGACGTACGTGCGGGAGGGTGGTTTCCTGCACGACGCGGCGCAGTTCGATCCGGCGTTCTTCGGTATCAGCCCGCGCGAGGCGCTGGCGATGGACCCGCAGCAGCGTCTGCTCCTGGAGGTGTCCTGGGAGGCCGTCGAACGCGCCGGCATCGACACGACCACCCTCGCCGGCAGCCAGGTCGGCGTCTTCACCGGCATCATCAACAACGACTACACCGTCAAGCCGCAGTCCGTACCCGACGACCTCGAGCCCTTCCTCGGCAACGGCGGCGCCAGTAGCGTGGCCTCCGGCCGGATCGCCTACACGCTCGGCCTCGAAGGCCCGGCGATCAGCATCGACACGGCCTGCTCGTCGTCGCTCGTCGCCCTGCACCTCGCGGTCCAGTCGCTCCGGCGCGGCGAGTGCTCCATGGCCCTCGCCGGCGGCGTCAGCGTGATGGCCCACCCGGGCGGCTTCATGGAGTTCTCGCGGCAGCGCGGTCTGGCGCTGGACGGCCGCTGCAAGGCCTTCGCGGCGGCCGCGGACGGCACCGGCTGGGCCGAGGGCGTCGGCGTGCTCGTGGTCGAGCGCCTGTCGGACGCCCGTCGGCTCGGTCACCGGGTCCTCGCGGTGGTGCGGGGTTCGGCGGTCAACCAGGACGGTGCGTCGAACGGCCTGACCGCACCGAACGGCCCGGCCCAGCAGCGGGTGATCCGCGCGGCCCTGGCGAACGCCAGCCTGTCGGCGACGGATGTGGACCTGGTCGAGGCGCACGGCACCGGCACCACGCTCGGTGATCCGATCGAGGCGCAGGCGCTGCTCGCGACGTACGGTCAGGGGCGGGACGGCGAGGGTGCCGAGCCGCTGTGGCTGGGCTCGCTGAAGTCGAACATCGGGCACTCGATGGCTGCCGCCGGTGTCGGTGGCGTCATCAAGATGGTGCAGGCGCTGCGGCACGGTGTCATGCCGAAGACGCTGCATGTCGACGAGCCGTCGGGCCAGGTCGACTGGTCCGAGGGCGCCGTGGAGCTGTTGACGGAGTCGCGGGAGTGGCCCGAGGTGGGTCGTGCGCGGCGGGCCGGTGTGTCGTCCTTCGGTATCAGCGGGACGAACGCGCACATCGTCCTTGAGCAGGCGCCGGAGGTGGAGTCGGCCGTCGAGCAGGAGGCGGTGGAGGATTCCGGTCCGGTGACGGTGCCGTGGGTGGTGTCGGGCAGGTCGCCGGCGGCGCTGGCGGCGCAGGCGGCTCGGCTCGCGGAGTTCGTGGCGGGTGCGGGTGCGGGTGCGGGTGCGGGTGCGGGTGCGGGTGCGGGGGAGGGGCTGCGTCCGGTGGACGTGGCGGCTTCCCTGGTCCGTACGCGCTCCTCGTTCACGTATCGCGCGGTTGTCGTCGGTCAGGACGTAGACGAGTTCGCCCTGAAACTGCGGGAGTTGGCGGACGTCGGAGCGGTGTCGTCGGCATCGTCGTCGCTGTCGACCGGTGCGGGTGCGGTGTTCGTGTTTCCTGGTCAGGGGTCGCAGTGGTTGGGGATGGCGGTGGAGCTGGCGGAGTCGTCGGCTGTGTTCGCCGAGGCGCTGGACGAGTGCGAGGCGGCGCTGGCGCCGTTCGTCGACTGGTCGCTGCGCGAGACCCTGCGCGATGAGAGCGGCGCCTGGCTGGAGCGCGTCGATGTCGTTCAGCCGGTGCTGTTCGCGGTGATGGTGTCGCTTGCCAAGCTGTGGCGCTCCCTGGGCGTCGAGCCGGCGGCGGTGGTCGGTCACTCGCAGGGGGAGATCGCTGCCGCGTGTGTGGCGGGTGCTCTGTCCCTGCAGGACGCCGCTCGGGTCGTCACCCTTCGCTCCCAGGCGATCCGGGCCCTGTCGGGCCGGGGCGGCATGGTGTCCCTCGCCCTGACGGCGGAGGCGGTTCGGCAGCGGATCGCCGGTTTCGACGGTCGGATCTCCATCGCGGCGGTCAACGGTCCGACGGCCGTGGTCGTGTCCGGTGACGCTGACGCGCTGCAGCAGCTCGTCGCCGGCTGTGAGTCGGACGGTGTCCGGGCTCGGGTGATCCCGGTGGACTACGCCTCCCACTCCGCCCACGTGGAGGAGCTGGAAACGGAACTCCTCGACGTGCTCGCCCCGATCACCCCGCAGGTCTCCTCGGTGCCGTTCTTCTCGACGGTGACGGGCGACTGGCTCGACACCACGGCTCTGGATGCCGCGTACTGGTATCGCAACCTGCGCCGCACGGTCGAGTTCGGCGACGCGACCGCCGCCCTGATCGAGCAAGGTCACGGCCTGTTCGTCGAGGTCAGCCCGCACCCCGTGCTCACCGTCGGTCTTCAGGAGACCGTCGAGGCCTCCGGCAAGCCGGTGACCGTGCAGGGCACGCTGCGCCGCAACGAGGGCGGCTGGGACCGCTTCCTGATCTCTCTCGGCCAGGCTTATGCGGCCGGCGCGTCCGTCGACTGGGACAAGACGCTTCCCGCTGACGCGCGGATCGTCGACCTCCCGACGTACGCCTTCCAGCACTCCCGCTACTGGCTGGAGAACACCGGTGCCGCCGGAGACGTCACCTCCGCCGGACTCGAAGCCACCCACCACGAGTTGCTGGCGGCGGCCGTGGCCGTGCCGGGCTCTGACGGCGTTGTGCTGACCGGGCGGATCTCGCTCCGTACGCACCCCTGGCTCGCCGATCACGCGGTCATGGGCACTGTCCTCCTCCCCGGTACGGCGTTCGTCGACATGGCCGTGCGGGCCGGTGACGAGGTCGGCTGCGACACCGTGGAGGACCTCACGCTCGCCGCCGCCCTCGTCGTCCCCGAGCGGGGGGCCGTCGTGCTGCGTGTCGTCGTCGGAGCCGCCGACGGCGACGGACGCCGTGAGCTGTCGGTGTACTCGCGGGTCGACGGCGACGGCGAGGGCGTGGGTGAAGGGGATTCGGGTGGTGTCTGGACCTGCCACGCGACCGGTGTGCTCGCGCTGGGTGCGCAGGCGCCGCTGTTCGATCTCGGTGTGTGGCCGCCGCGGGGTGCCGAGCCTGTGGACGTCTCCGGGTTCTACGCGACCGCGGAGGCGGAGGGTTACGGTTACGGGCCGGTCTTCCAGGGGCTGAAGGCGGCCTGGCGGCGCGGTGAGGAGGTGTTCGCCGAGGTCGCCCTGCCCGAAGGCGCCGACCCGAGCGGTTTCGCGCTCCACCCCGCCCTCATGGATGCCGCTCTCCACGCCACGGGCATCTTCAAGGACGCCGGCTCGGACGCGGTGCAGCTGCCGTTCTCCTGGAGCGGAGTGTCCCTGTTGGCCTCCGGGGCGTCGCGGCTCCGCGTGCAGGTGACCCGGTCGGCCCGCGACACCGTCACCCTGCGGCTGGCCGACGGCGCCGGGGCGCCGGTGGCGACCGTCGAGTCGCTCGTCTTCCGCGACGTCACGGCCGCGCAGCTGACCGCCCGGCCCACCGGTTCCGACGCTCTCTTCCGGGCGGCGTGGACCACGCTGCCGGGCGCGGCCGGCTCCGAGCCCACGGCGGACCGCCGCTGGGCGGTCGTCGGCGCGGCCGATCCGCTCGCGATCGCCGACGTGCCCTCGTACGTCTCGCTGGACGAGCTGGCCCTGGCCGTCGCGGAGGAGCCGGACGCGAACCGGCCCGAGGTCGTGATCGCTCCCTTCTGCGCGGCCCCGGACGTCTCCGGCCTTCGCGGCGACGACCTCGCGGACGCCGTTCACCGCGCCGCGTCCGACGCGCTGGCGACCGTCCAGCAGTGGCTGGCCGACGACCGCTTCGCCGACGCCCGTCTCGTCCTCGTCACCCGGGGCGCGGTCGCGGCCGGTTCCGGTGACCGGGTCGCGGACCTCGTGCACTCGCCGGTGTGGGGTCTGGTGCGCTCCGCACAGGCGGAGAACCCCGGCCGTCTCCTCCTCGTCGACATCGACGAGGCCGACTCCCTCGTACGTTCGCTGCCGGTCGTCCTGGCGCAGGGCGACGAGCGCGAGTTCGCGCTGCGCGGCACGACCGTCCTCGTACGCCGCCTGGTGCGGGCGGCGGCGGGCGGCTCGCTCGTACCCCCCGCGGACGCGCCGAGCTGGCGGCTCGACGCGACCGTGCGCGAATCCCTGGAGAACCTGGAGCTGATTTCCGCCCCCGAGGCCGTGGCGCCGCTCGCCGAGGGCGAGATCCGGGTCGCCGTGCGCGCCGCCGGCGTCAACTTCCGCGACCTCGTCTCGCTGCTCGGCATGGCGGCGACCGAGGAGGTCATGGGCGGTGAGGCGGCGGGCGTGGTCGCCGAGGTCGGTCCCGGTGTGACGGACCTGGCGGTGGGCGACCGTGTGGTGGGCCTGTTCACCGGCTCGTACGGCCCGCTCGCGGTGACCCACCGGGACTGTCTGGCGCCGATGCCGACCGGCTGGACCTTCGCCGAGGCGGCCGCCCTCCCGATCGCGACCCTCACGGCCTTCTACGGGCTTCGGGACCTCGGCCGGCTCCGAGCCGGCAACCGCGTGCTCGTCCACGCGGGTGCCGGTGGCGTGGGGATCGCGGCTGTTCAGCTCGCGCGGCATTTCGGAGCGGAGGTGTTCGCGACGGCGAGTCCGGGGAAGTGGGACATGCTGCGGGCGCTGGGGCTGGACGACGATCACATCGCGAACTCGCGTGATCTGGACTTCGAGGAGAAGTTCATGAAGGTCACCGGCGGCGAGGGCATGGACGTGGTGCTCAACTCGCTGGCGCGCGAGTTCGTGGACGCGTCGCTGCGGCTGTTGCCGCGGGGTGGGCACTTCCTGGAGATGGGCAAGACCGACAAGCGTGACCCGGAGGAGATCGCCGCCCGGTACCCGGGAGTCGGCTACCGCGCCTTCGACCTCGTCGAGGCCGGTGCCGAGCGGACCCGCGAGATGCTCGCCGAGATCCTCGGCCTCTTCGAGCGCGGAGCGCTGCGACCGATCCCGGTGGTGGCGTGGGACGTGCGGCGGGGGCCGGAGGCGTTCCGGTTCATGAGTCAGGCGCGGCAGGTCGGCAAGATCGTGTTGACGGTGCCGGTGTCGTTGGATCCTGCGGGCACGGTGTTGGTCACGGGTGGTACGGGCACCTTGGGCGCGCTGCTGGCGCGTCATCTGGTGACCGAGCACGGTGTGCGGCGTCTGGTGCTGACCAGTCGGCGGGGGATGGCGGCGGCCGGTGCGGTGGAGCTGGTGGCCGAGCTGGCGGAGTGGGGTGCGTCGGCTGAGGTGGTGGCGTGTGACGCCGCTGATCGTGAGGCGTTGGCGGGGGTGTTGGCGGGGATCGCGGTGGATGCTCCGTTGACGGCTGTGGTGCATGCGGCGGGTGTGCTGGACGACGGTCTGGTGGGGTCGTTGACTCCGGAGCGGTTGGAGCGGGTGTTGCGTCCGAAGGTGGACGCGGCGGTGAACCTGCACGAGTTGACCCGGGGTATGGATCTGGCGGCGTTCGTGTTGTTCTCGTCGGCGGCGGCGACGCTGGGTGAGTCGGGGCAGGGCAACTACGCTGCGGCGAACACGTTCCTGGACGCGCTCGCCGAGGCGCGGCGTGCTGCGGGTCTTCCGGCCACGTCGCTGGCCTGGGGCTTCTGGGAACAGCGCAGCGGCATGACCGCCCACCTCTCCGACGTCGACATGCAGCGCATGAAGCGTGCCGGCATCGTGCCCCTGAGTTCGGAGCTTGGCCTGCGGCTCTTCGACGAAGGACTGGTCTCGGAGTGGGCGCTGCTGGCCCCGATCAAGCTCGACACGGCCGCCCTCCGGGCCGCCGGCGACGTGCCGCCGCTGCTGCGCGGTCTGGTCGGCACACCGGCACGCCGGGCCGTCGACGCGGGCGCGAAGGCGGGCGGCACCGCCCTCGCCGACCGGCTCGCCGCCCTGCTGCCGGCGGAGCGCGAGCGCTTCCTGCTCGCCACCGTCCGCTCGCACGTCGCGGCCGTGCTCGGCTTCTCGGACGCCGAGGCCGTCGAGCCGAACCAGGCGTTCAAGGAGATCGGCTTCGACTCCCTGACCGCCGTCGAACTCCGCAACCGGCTCGCGACCGCGACCGACCTGCGGCTGCCCGCCACCCTGGTCTTCGACTACCCCAACCCGGCCGGACTCGCCCGCCATCTCATGAGCGAGCTCGTCGGCGACGCCCCCGCACCCGGCGCCGCCCCGCAGCCGGTCTCCCCGGCCGGGGGCGTCGGGACCGAGGACGACCCTGTCGTCATCGTCGGCATGGCCTGCCGCTACCCGGGCGACGTGCTGTCGCCCGAGGACCTGTGGCGGATGGTCCACGACGGCGTCGACGCCATGTCGGGCTTCCCCGACGACCGCGGTTGGGACGTGGAGGGGCTCTACGACCCCGACCCGGACCGCCCGGGGACCACGTACGCCCGCGAAGGCGGATTCCTGCGGAACGCCGGGAACTTCGACCCCGAGTTCTTCGCCATCAGCCCGCGCGAGGCGGTGGCGATGGACCCGCAGCAGCGCCTGCTCCTGGAGGTGTCGTGGGAGGCCTTCGAGCGGGCCGGCATCGACCCCGCCGGCCTGCACGGCACGCCCACCGGTGTCTTCATGGGCGTGATCACCAACGACTACACGTCCAGCGTCCCGTCCGTCCCCGAGGACGTACAGCCCTTCCTCGGCAACGGCGGCTTCAACAGCGTCGCCTCCGGCCGGATCGCCTACTCCCTCGGCCTCGAAGGCCCGGCGATCAGCATCGACACGGCCTGCTCGTCGTCGCTCGTCGCCCTGCACCTGGCCGCCGAGGCACTGCGGCGCGGCGAGTGCTCGATGGCCCTCGCGGGCGGTGTCGCGATCATGGCCACGCCCATCGCCTTCACCGACTTCTCGCGGCAGCGCGGTCTGGCCCTGGACGGCCGCTGCAAGGCCTTCGCGGCGGCCGCGGACGGCACAGGCTGGGCCGAGGGCGTCGGCGTGCTCGTGGTCGAGCGCCTGTCGGACGCCCGTCGGCTCGGTCACCGGGTCCTCGCGGTGGTGCGGGGCTCGGCGGTCAACCAGGACGGTGCGTCGAACGGCCTGACGGCGCCGAACGGCCCTGCCCAGCAGCGGGTGATCCGCGCGGCCCTGGCGAACGCGGGCCTGTCGACGGCGGACGTCGATGTGGTCGAGGCGCACGGCACCGGCACGACCCTGGGTGACCCGATCGAAGCCCAGGCGGTGGTGGCCACGTACGGCCAGGGCCGCCCCGAGGACCAACCCCTGTGGCTGGGCTCGTTCAAGTCGAACATCGGGCACTCGATGGCCGCCGCCGGTGTCGGCGGCGTCATCAAGATGGTCCAGGCCCTGCGCCACGGCGTGCTGCCGAAGACCCTCCACGTCGACGCCCCCACGCCGCATGTCGACTGGTCGGCGGGTGCGGTGGAGCTGCTGACGGAGTCGCGGGAGTGGCCCGAGGCGGGTCGTGCGCGGCGGGCGGGTGTGTCGTCGTTCGGTATCAGCGGGACGAACGCGCATGTGGTGCTTGAGCAGGCGCCGGAGGTGGAGTCGGCCGTTGGGCTGGAGGTGGTCGAGGACTCCGGTCCGGTGACGGTGCCGTGGGTGGTGTCGGGCAGGTCGCCGGCGGCGCTGGCGGCGCAGGCCGCTCGGCTCGCGGAGTTCGTGGCGGGTGCGGGTGCGGGTGCGGGTGCGGGTGTGGGTGCGGGTGTGGGGGAGGGGCTGCGTCCGGTGGACGTGGCGGCTTCCCTGGTCCGTACGCGCTCCTCGTTCACGTATCGCGCGGTTGTCGTCGGTCAGGAGAACGCCGAACTTGGCGCCCAGTTGATGCAGTTGGCCGAGTCGGCTGCCGCCGCCGTCCCGTCCTCGGTATCGACCGGCCGCGGCGCGGTCTTCGTCTTTCCTGGTCAGGGGTCGCAGTGGTTGGGGATGGCGGTGGAGCTGGCGGAGTCGTCGGCTGTGTTCGCCGAGGCGCTGGACGAGTGCGAGGCGGCGCTGGCGCCGTTCGTCGACTGGTCCCTGCGCGAAACCCTGCGCGATGAGAGCGGCGCCTGGCTGGAGCGCGTCGATGTCGTTCAGCCGGTGCTGTTCGCGGTGATGGTGTCGCTTGCGAAGCTGTGGCGTTCGCTGGGCGTCGAGCCTGCGGCGGTGGTGGGTCACTCGCAGGGTGAGATCGCTGCCGCCTGTGTGGCGGGTGCTCTGTCCCTGCAGGACGCCGCTCGTGTGGTGGCTCTGCGTTCGCAGGCGATCCGGGCCCTGTCTGGCCGGGGCGGCATGGTGTCCCTCGCCCTGACGGCGGAGGCGGTTCGCGACCGGATCGCCGGTTTCGACGGTCGGATCTCCATCGCGGCGGTCAACGGTCCGACGGCTGTGGTCGTGTCCGGGGACGCTGACGCGCTGCAGCAGCTCGTCGCCGGCTGTGAGTCGGACGGTGTCCGTGCTCGGGTGATCCCGGTGGACTACGCCTCCCACTCCGCTCACGTGGAGGAGCTGGAGGCCGAACTCCTCGACGTGCTCGCCCCGATCACCCCGCAGGTCTCCTCGGTGCCGTTCTTCTCGACGGTGACGGGCGACTGGCTGGACACGTCCGGCATGGACGCGGGCTACTGGTATCGCAACCTGCGCCGGACGGTCGAGTTCGGCGACGCGACCGCCGCCCTGATCGAGCAGGACTTCGGTCTGTTCGTCGAGGTCAGCCCGCACCCCGTGCTCACCGTCGGTCTTCAGGAGACCGTCGAGGCCTCCGGCAAGCCGGTGACCGTGCAAGGCACGCTGCGCCGCAACGAAGGCGGCTGGGACCGCTTCCTGACCTCCCTCGGCCAGGCCTATGCCGCCGGTGCGTCCGTCGACTGGGACAAGACGTTCCCCGCCGACGCGCGGATCGTCGACCTTCCGACGTACGCCTTCCAGCACTCCCGCTACTGGCTGGAGAACACCGGTGCCGCCGGAGACGTCACCTCCGCCGGACTCGGGGCCACCGATCATCCGCTCCTCTCCGCCGCCCTGCCGCTGGCCGAGTCCGACCGGGTGGTGCTGACCGGGCGGATCTCGCTCCGCACGCACCCCTGGCTCGCCGATCACGCGGTCATGGGCACCGTCCTGCTGCCGGGCACGGCGTTCGTCGAGATGGCCGTGCGGGCCGGCGACGAGGTCGACTGCGCCGAGATCGTCGAACTGACCCTGCTCGAACCGCTGGTCCTCGGGCCGTCGGAGGCGGTCCAGGTGCAGGTCACCGTCGGTGCGGCCGACGAGAACGGGCGGCGGCCGGTCGACGTCCACTCCCGGCCGGCGGACCAGGAGAACGGCCTCGGCACGTGGACCACCCACGCCACCGGCGTGCTGGCCGCCGAGCCGATCGTCTCCGCGCTCGCGCCCGATCCGGTCTCCTGGCCGCCCGCCGGGGCCGAGTCGATCGAGCTCGGCGGCGGCTACGACGAGCTCGTGGCGCAGGGGTACGAGTACGGGCCGGTCTTCCAGGGGCTCAAGGCGGCCTGGCGGGCCGGCGACGAGATCTACGCCGAGGTCGCGCTGCCCGAGGGGGTCGCCGTCAACGGCTTTGCCCTCCACCCCGCACTGCTCGACGCGGCGCTGCACGCCCTCGGAACGGCGGAGGGCGGGGACTCCGCCCAGGGCGTCCGGCTGCCGTTCTCCTGGAACGGAGTGTCGGTGCACGCGGCCGGCGCGACGTTCCTGCGGGTGCGCCTGACCCCGGAGCAGGGCGGTGACCGGGTGCGCGTCAGCGTCGCCGACGGGGCCGGAGCGCCGGTGGCGACCGTCGAGGAGCTCGTCCTGCGGGCGATCTCGGCCGAACAGCTGTCCACGGCGGCGGGAACGACGGGGGACACCCTCTACCGCACCGACTGGGTCGCCCTGGCGACGGGCGCGGCGGACGCGCCGGCGACGTCCGGTGGATGGGCGGTCGTCGGTGCCGACACGCCCGGCCTCCAGCAGACGCTCAAGTCCGACGGCGTGGACGCCGTGCACTACCCGGATCTCGGCGGGCTCGCGGCGGCGGTCGCCGCGGGCGCTCCCGCGCCCGAGGTCGTCCTCGCCCCGCTCACCGGGAGCGTCGTTCCGGCAGCGACCGAAGCGCCTGCCGGCGTCACGGCCGACGCCGCTGCCGGTGTGGTCGTCGACCTGCCCGCCGCCGTGCGGGCCGCCACCGGCCAGGCGCTCGTGCTCCTCCAGGAGTGGCTGGCGCACGAGGCGTTCGCCGACGCCCGGCTGGTGTGCGTCACCGACGGAGCGGTCGCGACCGAGCCCGGTGGCGCGCCGGACGACCTCGGGCTCGCCGCGGTCTGGGGGCTCGTACGGGCCGCGGAGGCGGAGAACCCCGGACGCTTCGTCCTCCTCGACCTGGACCGGGACCCGGCGTCGTGCCGGACGGTGCAGGCGGCGCTCACCACCGGTGAGCCCGAAGTGGCCGTACGCGAGGGCCGACTCCTCGGCCGACGCCTCCACGCGGCCCCGGCCACGGCCTCCGCCACGGCCTCCGCCACCGACCCGGCCCCGGCTTCCGCCGCGGTCTCCGTCACCGGCCCTGCCCCGGCCACGGCCGGTGCCGCGGGCCTGCCCGTCGGGCCGGCAGACGCCGCCCGAACCCCCATCGACGCGTCCGGCACCGTACTCCTCACCGGCGGCACCGGGACGCTGGGCGCACTCCTGGCCCGGCACCTGGTCACCCGGCACGGAGTGCGCCGGCTCCTCGTCACCAGCCGTCGTGGCATGGCGGCCGACGGTGCCGCCGAGCTGCGCGACGAGCTGGCCGGGCTCGGCGCCGACGTCACGGTCGTGGCGTGCGACGTCGCCGACCGCGAGGCGGTCCGGGGACTGCTCGACGGCATCCCGGCCGAACACCCGCTGACCGCGGTCGTCCACACCGCGGGCCTCACCGACGACGGAGTCGTCGCCGCGCTCGACGCGGGACGCCTCGACACGGTGATGCGCCCCAAGGTCGACGCGGTCGTCCACCTGGACGAGCTGACGCGGGACGCGGACCTCTCCGCGTTCGTGCTCTTCTCCTCCGCCGCCGGCACGATCGGCAGCCCCGGACAGGCGAACTACGCGGCGGCCAACGCGTTCACCGACGCGCTCGCCGCACGACGACGGGCGGCCGGCCTGCCCGCCGTCGCCCTCGCGTGGGGCTTCTGGGAGCAGCGCAGCGAACTCACCGCGCGGCTCGGCGAGGCCGACGTGGCCCGGATGAACCGTTCGGGGGTCACGGCGATGCCGTCGGAGACCGGACTCGCGCTCTTCGACGCCGCTCTCGGCCGCGACGAGGCCGTCCTCGTGCCGGTGCGCTTCGACCTTCCGGCCGTCCGCGCCCGGCTCGTGGAACACGGCACCCCTGCCGTCCTCAAGGACCTGGTGCGGCTGCCTGCCCGCCGGAGCCAGGCCCAGGCCGCGCTGTCCCGCTCGGAGGCCGAGGCGCTCCTCCAGCGGCTGGCGGCGCTGCCCGTCGAGGACCGGACCAAGGCCGTCCTCGACCTGGTGCGGACGCACGTGGCCGCCGTGCTCGGCTTCGCCGGGCCCCACGCGGTGATCGCCGACCGCGGGTTCCTCGACCTCGGTTTCGACTCCCTGACCGCGCTCGAGCTCCGCAACCGGCTGACCGCCGCAACGGGTCTGCGGCTGCCCGCCACGCTGATCTTCGACTACCCGTCGGCGGACGCGCTCGCCGGCTTCGTCGTCGGAGAACTCCCGGTCACGGGAGCAGGTGCCGAGGGAGGTGCCGGAGCCGGTACCAACGCCGGAGTGGGGGCGGGGGCGGGCGCCGGTGCTTCGGCCGGCGCGCTCGTCCGCGCCGAACTGGAGCGGCTGGAACGGGCCGTGACCGGCACGCCCGTCCCCGACGACGAGAAGGGTGAGATAGCCGAGCGACTGCAGGCCCTTCTGCTCGCGCTCGGCGGCGCCGGCGCCGAAGTCGCCGCCCGCCTCGACGAGGCCA
Source organism: Streptomyces sp. NPDC053431 (assembly GCF_044544925.1). Lineage (NCBI taxonomy): Bacteria > Bacillati > Actinomycetota > Actinomycetes > Kitasatosporales > Streptomycetaceae > Streptomyces > Streptomyces sp. NPDC053431. The sequence continues at coordinate 278,141 of NZ_JBITXX010000010.1, forward strand.
GCGACGACGAGATGTTCGCGTTCATCGACAACGAACTCGGACTGTCGTAGGTCCTGCCCGACGGCCCGTGCCCCGACCTCCTACGAGGCCGGGGCACGGGCCGTCCGCCTAGGCCCTGTCGTCGAACTCCCGCCTGCCCTCCGGGTAACGACGGGAGTGCGACGACAGGTCCTAGGGGGCTGCTCCGGGGCTGCCCAGGGGCGGCTAGGGGTGTTCGCGCCGATCGGCCCGAACGAAGCTTGGCTTGATCAGCCGTCCCGTCGAGGCGGTCCCCGGGGCCGCCTCGATCCATGGGCTGACGTGTTCGCCACGGGCAGTGGCCGCCGTCCCACCGACGTCGGAGCCACTGCCCGAGCCGCTGCGCCGGACGGGGGTCCGCGTGCGCGCCCGGCCATCGACGAAGAGGTTGCCCCAGATGCAGAACGAGCAGAAGCTTCGCGACTACCTCAAGCGGGTCACGGCAGACCTGGCGCAGACCCGCCGGCGCCTGCGCGAGGTGGAGGCCAAGGCCAACGAGCCCATCGCGATCGTCGGCATGAGCTGCCGCTACCCGGGCGGCGTCAGCTCGCCCGAGCAGCTCTGGGACCTCGTCGCCGGACAGCACGACGCGATATCCCCGTTCCCCGACGACCGCGGCTGGGACGTGGAGGGGCTCTACCACCCCGACCCCGAGAACCCCGGCACCTTCTACGCGCAGGGCGGCGGCTTCCTGGACCGTGTCGGCGACTTCGACGCCGAGTTCTTCGGCATCAGCCCGCGCGAGGCCCTCGCGATGGACCCGCACCAGCGGCTGCTCCTGGAGACCTCCTGGGAGGCGTTCGAGCGGGCCGGCATCGACCCGCAGTCCGTGCGGGGCAGCGCGACCGGAGTCTTCGCCGGTGTCATGTACCAGGACTACGCCTCGCGGCTCGACACCATCCCCCACGAGCTCGAGGGCTACATCGGCAACGGCAACGCCTACAGCGTCGCCTCCGGCCGCGTCTCCTACACCCTCGGCCTCGAGGGCCCGGCCGTCACCGTCGACACCGCCTGCTCCTCCTCCCTCGTCACCCTGCACCTCGCGGTCCAGTCGCTGCGCCGCGGCGAGTGCTCCATGGCCCTCGCCGGCGGCGTCACCGTCCTGTCGACGCCCGACGTCTACGTCGAACTCAGCCGCCAGCGCGGCCTGTCCACCGATGGCCGCTGCCGCTCCTTCTCCGACGACGCCGACGGCACCGGCTTCTCCGAGGGCGCCGGCATGCTCCTCCTGGAGCGCCTCTCCGACGCGCAGCGTCTCGGACACCGCGTGCTCGCCGTCGTCCGCGGCTCCGCCGTGAACCAGGACGGCGCCAGCAGCGGTCTCACCGCCCCGAACGGCCCGGCCCAGCAGCGGGTGATCCGCCAGGCCCTCGCCGACGCGGGCCTGGCGACGGCGGACGTGGACCTGGTCGAGGCGCACGGTACGGGCACGACCCTCGGTGATCCGATCGAGGCGCAGGCGCTGCTCGCGACGTACGGTCAGGGGCGGGACGGCGAGGGTGCCGAGCCGTTGAGGCTGGGCTCGCTGAAGTCGAACATCGGGCACACCCAGGCCGCGGCCGGCGTGGGCGGCGTCATCAAGATGGTGCAGGCGCTGCGGCACGGTGTCATGCCGAAGACGCTGCATGTCGACGAGCCGTCGGGCCAGGTCGACTGGTCCGAGGGCGCCGTGGAGCTGCTGACGGAGTCGCGGGAGTGGCCCGAGGTGGGTCGTGCGCGGCGGGCGGGTGTGTCGTCGTTCGGCATCAGCGGGACGAACGCGCACGTGGTGCTTGAGCAGGCGCCGGAGGTGGAGTCGGCCGTCGAGCAGGAGGCGGTGGAGGACTTCGGTCCGGTGCCGGTGCCGTGGGTGGTGTCGGGCAGGTCGCCGGCGGCGCTGGCGGCGCAGGCGGCTCGGCTCGCGGAGTTCGTGGCGGGTGCGGGTGCGGGTGCGGGTGCGGGTACGGGTGCGGATGTGGGGGAGGGGCTGCGTCCGGTGGACGTGGCGGCTTCTCTGGTCCGTACGCGGTCCTCGTTCGCGCACCGGGCCGTCGTCGTCGGTCAGGAGAACGCCGAACTTGGCGCCCAATTGATGCAATTGGCCGAGTCGGCTGCCGCCGTCCCGTCCTCGGTGTCGACCGGTGCGGGTGCGGTGTTCGTGTTTCCTGGTCAGGGGTCGCAGTGGTTGGGGATGGCGGTGGAGCTGGCGGAGTCGTCGGTTGTGTTCGCCGAGGCGCTGGCGGAGTGCGAGGCGGCGTTGGCGCCGTTTGTCGACTGGTCGCTGCGCGAGACGCTGCGTGATGAGAGCGGCGTGTGGCTGGAGCGTGTGGATGTCGTTCAGCCGGTGCTGTTCGCGGTGATGGTGTCGCTTGCCAAGCTGTGGCGCTCCCTTGGCGTCGAGCCTGCGGCGGTGGTCGGTCACTCGCAGGGTGAGATCGCCGCCGCCTGTGTGGCGGGTGCTCTGTCCCTGCAGGACGCCGCTCGGGTCGTCACCCTTCGCTCCCAGGCGATCCGGGCCCTGTCTGGCCGGGGCGGCATGGTGTCCCTCGCCCTGACGGCGGAGGCGGTTCGGGAGCGGATCGCCGGTTTCGACGGGCGGATCTCCATCGCGGCGGTCAACGGTCCGACGGCCGTGGTCGTCTCCGGGGACGCTGACGCGCTGCAGCAGCTCGTCGCCGGCTGTGAGTCGGACGGTGTCCGTGCTCGGGTGATCCCGGTGGACTACGCCTCCCACTCCGCCCATGTGGAGGAGCTGGAGGCCGAACTCCTCGACGTCCTCGCCCCGATCACCCCGCAGGTCTCCTCGGTGCCGTTCTTCTCCACCGTGACGGGCGACTGGCTCGACACCACGGCTATGGATGCCGCGTACTGGTATCGCAATCTGCGCCGGACGGTCGAGTTCGGCGAGGCGACCGCCGCCCTGATCGAGCAGGGTCATGGCCTGTTCGTCGAGGTCAGCCCGCACCCGGTGCTGACCGTCGGTCTTCAGGAGACCGTCGAGGCCTCCGGCAAGCCGGTGACCGTGCAGGGCACGCTGCGCCGCAACGAGGGCGGCTGGGACCGCTTCCTGACCTCCCTCGGCCAGGCTTATGCCGCCGGCGCGTCCGTCGACTGGGACAAGACGCTTCCCGCCGACGCGCGGATCGTCGACCTCCCGACGTACGCCTTCCAGCACTCCCGCTACTGGCTGGAGCCGGAGGAGCTCGCCGCCGACGTGGCCGTGGACCCGCTCGACGCCCGCTTCTGGGAGGCCGTCGAGCGCGGGGATCTCGCCGCGCTGAGCGACGACCTCGAACTCGATGTCGCGAACGGCGAGCAGCAGACCGCGCTCGGCTCCGCGCTCCCCGTCCTGGCCAACTGGCGCCGGCAGCGGCGCAACCGGTCCCTCCTGGACTCGTGGCGTTACGGCGTGACCTGGCGCCGACTCGCCGATCCGCGTTCGCCCAACCTGCAGGGCGGCTGGCTGCTGGTCGTGCCCACGGAGGGCGAGTCCGGCGACGCGATCGAGGCCGCGCTGACGGCGTACGGGGCCACCGTCGCGCGCGTGCCGTGGGACGCGGCGGACACCGACCGTACGGCGCTCGCCCTGCGGCTCCGTACCGCCGCCGACACCCTGCCCACCGGCGTACGGGGTGTGCTGTCGCTGCTCTCCGGCGACACGCGCCCGCACCCCGAGCGGGCCGAGGTTTCGGCCGGCCTGGCCGGCACGCTCACCCTGGCCCAGGCCCTCGGCGACGCGGCCGTCGAGGCGCCGCTGTGGCTGCTGACCCACGGCGCGGTGTCCACCGGGGCTGCCGACGCCGCCGACCCGGCGGGCGCCGAGATCTGGGGCTTCGGCCGGGTCGTCGGCCTGGAGCGGCCGCAGCGCTGGGGCGGCCTCGTCGACCTCCCGTACGACAACCCGCGGAACGCTCGGGCCACCGAGGCCACCGAGGCCACCGACGCCACCGAGGCCCACCTGACGGCCGAGTCGGCCCGGACGGCCCTGGACGAGCGGACCGCCGCCCGTCTGGCCGGAGTCCTCGGCGGTATCGGCGACGAGGACCAGCTCGCCGTGCGCGACTCGGGCGTGTACGCCCGCCGACTGGCCCGTACTCCGCCGGCCGGCAAGCCCGCCCGCGACTGGCGTCCGCGCGGCACCGTGCTCGTCACGGGCGGTACGGGCGCGCTCGGCGCGCACGTCGCGCGCTGGCTCGCCCGTAACGGCGCCGAGCACCTCGTGCTCACCAGCCGCCGCGGCGCGGACGCGCCCGGCGCCGCCGAACTGGCGGCCGAACTCCGCGCGTCGGGTGCGGAGGTCACCGTCGCCGCCTGCGACGTGGCCGACCGGGACGCCCTGGCCGCCCTGCTCGCGGACCTCACCCTCACCGCCGTCGTGCACACCGCCGGTGTCGGCGGCATCGCCGCGGTCGAGGACACCGGACTCGACGACCTGGCCGCCGCTCTCTCCGGCAAGGTCGCCGGCGCCCGCCACCTCGACGAGCTGCTCGCCGACACCCCGCTCGACGCGTTCGTCCTGTACTCCTCCAACGCCGGCGTCCTCGGCGGCGGCGGCCAGAGCGCCTACGCCGCCGCCAACGCCTCCCTCGACGCCCTCGCCGAGCAGCGCCGCGCCCGTGGCCTGACCGCGACGTCCGTCGCCTGGGGACTGTGGGACGGCGGAAGCGGCCTCGGTGACGCCGACGACGCCGACTTCGTCCTGCGCCGCGGACTGCGCCCCATGGCGCCCGAGCTCGCGGTCGCCGCCCTCGTGCGCGCCGTCGAGCACGACGAGACGACCGGTGTCGTCGCCGACATCGACTGGGAGCGGTTCGCCACGGCGTTCACCGCGGCACGGTCCCGCCCCCTCATCGGGGACCTGCCCGAGGTCAAGAAGCTCCTCGCCGCCGCCGACGAGCCCGACGACGCCAGCCCCTCCGCGCTCGCCGCGCGGCTGTCGACCGTCCCCGCCCCGGAGCGGGCCGGCATCGTCCTCGAACTGGTCCGCGCCCAGGCCGCCTCCGTGCTCGGCCACGCCGGACCCGAGGCGATCGACCCGCACCGCGCCTTCCGCGAGCTCGGGTTCGACTCGCTCAGCGCCGTCGAGGTCCGCAACCGGCTCAGCGCCGCCACCGGAGTGCGCCTCCCCGCCACCCTCGTCTTCGACTACCCGTCCGCGTCCTCGGTCGCCGACTTCCTGCTCGCCGAGGTCCTCGGCGCCGGCGACGACGCCGCCCCGCTCGTCGCGGCCTCCGCCGCCGCCCTCGACGACGACCCGATCGCGATCGTCGGCATGAGCTGCCGCTACCCGGGCGGCGCCGACACCCCGGAGCGGCTCTGGCAGCTCGTCCTCGAAGGCCGCGACACCACCGGCGACTTCCCCACCGACCGCGGCTGGGACCTCGACACGATCTACGACCCCGACCCCACCAAGTCGGGCACCACCTACACCCGCCAGGGCGCGTTCGTGTACGAGGCGGGCGCCTTCGACCCGGCGTTCTTCGGGATCAGCCCGCGCGAGGCGCTGGCGATGGACCCGCAGCAGCGCCTGCTGCTCGAAGCCTCGTGGGAGACCCTGGAGCGGTCCGGAATCGATCCGACGACCCTGCGCGGCACGGCGACCGGCGTGTTCGTCGGCGTCAGCTCGCAGGGCTACGGCTCCGAGGCGTACGAGATCCCCGAGGGCGCCGAGGGCTACTTCATCACCGGCGGCCAGACCGCCGTCGTCTCCGGCCGCGTCTCCTACACCCTGGGCCTGGAAGGCCCGGCGATCACCATCGACACGGCCTGCTCGTCCTCCCTCGTGGCCCTGCACCTCGCGGCCCAGTCGCTCCGCCAGGGCGAGTGCTCCATGGCCCTGGCCGGCGGTGTCGCCGTGATGACCGGCCCGGGCGCGTTCATCGAGTTCTCGCGCCAGCGCGGCATGGCCGCCGACGGGCGATGCAAGCCGTTCGCGGCGGCCGCCGACGGCACCGGCTGGGGCGAGGGCGTCGGCCTGGTGCTCCTGGAGCGCCTTTCGGACGCGCGCCGCAACGGCCACCAGGTCCTCGCCGTCCTCCGCGGCTCCGCAGTGAATCAGGACGGCGCCTCCAACGGCCTGTCCGCCCCCAACGGCCCCGCCCAGCGCCGCGTGATCCGCCAGGCCCTCGCGAACGCCGGCCTGACCACCTCCGATGTGGACGCGGTCGAGGCGCACGGCACGGGTACGACCCTCGGCGACCCCATCGAGGCCCAGGCCCTGCTGGCCACGTACGGTCAGGACCGTCCGGAGGGCGCGGACCCGCTGTGGCTGGGCTCGATCAAGTCGAACATCGGCCACGCCCAAACGGCGTCCGGAGTCGCCGGCGTCATCAAGATGGTCATGGCGATGCGGCAGGGTGTCCTTCCGGCGACGCTGCACGTGGACGAGCCCACCCCGCACGTGGACTGGTCGGCCGGCGCCGTCGAGCTGCTCACCGAGCGCCGCGACTGGCCCGCGACCGGCCGCCCGCGTCGCGCGGGCGTCTCGTCCTTCGGCGTCAGCGGCACCAACGTGCACGTCATCCTGGAGCAGGAGCCCGCGGCGGACGCGGCTGTCGCCCGAGCGGCCGGAAGCGACGCCGACGGTGTGGACGACGTGGACCGCCTGGGCGGTGCCGTGATGTGGCCCCTCTCGGCCAAGTCCGAGGACTCCCTGCGGGGTCAGGCCCGCAAGCTCCTCGACCTCGTCACCGAGCGACCCGAACTCGCCCCGGCCGACGTCGCGTTCTCGCTGGCCGCTTCGCGTGCGTCGTTCGAGCGGCGTGCGGTGGTGGTGGGTGCGGACCGCGAGGAGTTGGTGCGCGGGCTGGCGGCGCTCGCCGCCGGCACGGCGGCTCCGGGTGTGGTGACCGGTCAGGCGGTCGGTGGTCGGACGGCGTTCCTGTTCACCGGTCAGGGTGCTCAGCGGGTCGGTATGGGCCGTGAACTGTATGCGGCTTTCCCGGTGTTCGCGGAGGCTTTGGACGAGGTCTGCGCGGTCTTGGACGAGTGGACCGAGTACCCGACGCGGGACGTGCTGTTCGGGGAGGGCGTCACGGGCGAGCCGGGTCTGATCGACCGTACGGGTTGCACGCAGGTGGCGTTGTTCGCTGTGGAGGTGGCGCTGTTCCGGCTGGTGGAGTCGTGGGGTCTGAAGCCGGACTTCGTGGCCGGTCACTCGGTGGGCGAGCTGGCCGCCGCGCATGTCGCCGGGGTGGTGTCGCTGGCGGATGCTGCGCGGCTGGTGGCGGCGCGGGGTCGGCTGATGGAGGCGTTGCCGGACGGTGGGGCGATGGCGGCGCTGGAGGCGACGGCCGAGGAGGCCCTGGAGCTGATCGGTGGCCGGGGTGAGGTGGTGTCGATCGCTGCCGTGAACGGTCCGACGTCGGTGGTGGTGTCGGGTGTCGAGTCGGTGGTGGAGGAGATCACGCAGGCCTGGAAGGCGGCTGGTCGCCGCGCCCGGCGGTTGACGGTCTCCCATGCTTTCCATTCGCCGTTGATGGAGCCGATGCTCGCGGAGTTCGCGCGGGTGGCGGAGCAGCTGGAATACCGGCAGCCCCGTATTCCGGTGGTGTCGAACGTGTCGGGTGAGCTGGTGGTGTCGTTCGACGCCGACTACTGGGTCCGTCATGTGCGTGAGGCCGTCCGTTTCGCCGACGGCATCCAGTTCCTCGCCGGGCAGGGTGTGACGGCGTTCGTCGAACTCGGTCCCGACGGAGTGCTGTCCGGCATGGGTCAGAGCTGCCTGCCGGAGGACGACCGGGTCCTGTTCGCCCCCGTCCTGCGCAAGGACCGCGACGAGGTCCGCACGCTCACTACGGCGCTCGCGCAGGCCCACACCCACGGTGTCGCTGTCGACTGGCAGAGGGTGTTCGCCGGGCGTGCCGCCCGACGGGTCGACCTGCCGACCTACGCCTTCCAGCACGAACACTTCTGGCTGAAGCTTGCCGCGCCGCTGGGTGACGTGACGGCCGCCGGTCTCCATGCTCCCGGCCACCCCTTCCTTGGCGCGACGGTGGTGCTGCCGGATTCGGACGGTGTCGTCCTGACGGGGCGGCTGTCGCTGCGGTCGCACCCGTGGCTGGCGGACCACACCGTTCTGGGCAATGTCCTCCTCCCGGGCACGGCGTTCGTGGAGCTCGCACTGCGGGCCGGTGACGAGGTGGGCTGCGATCTGGTCGACGAGCTCACCCTCGCCGCCCCCCTGGTCCTGCCGGAGCAGGGCGCGGTCGACCTGCGGGTCGTCGTCGGCCCGGCCGACGAGGCCGACCGCCGCACCCTCACCGTTCACTCGCGCTCCGAGGACGCACTGCCGGAGGAACCGTGGACCACCCACGCCACCGGTCTGCTCTGCGAGGGCGCTGCGAGCGAGCTGCCTGCGCCGCTCACCGAGTGGCCGCCGGCCGGTGCGGAGCCCGTCGACGTCGACGGGCTCTACGCGGACTCCGCCGCCGCCGGCTTCTCGTACGGCCCCGTCTTCCAGGGCCTGCGGGCCGCCTGGCGCGGGACCGACGGCGCGGTGTTCGCCGAGGTCGCCCTCCCCGAGGACGCGGACGCCGCCTCCTTCGGCATCCACCCGGCGCTCCTCGACGCCGCCCTGCACGCCGTCGGCTACGGCGAGCTGCTGGCCGACGACGGCCAGGCCAGGCTGCCGTTCTCCTGGAGCAGGGTGGCCCTGCAGGCCGCCCACGCCTCCGAGCTGCGGGTCCGTCTCGCCCCCGCGGGCGAGAACGCCATCGCCGTGACCGTCGCCGACGGGACGGGCGCGCCCGTGGCCTCCGCGGGGTCGCTCGCCTTCCGGGCGGTCTCCGCCGACCAGCTCTCGACCGGCCGTGGCCCCGCCGCCGATTCGCTCTTCCACGTGGAGTGGACCGAACTCCCGGCCGCCGCCCAGACGCCGGATGCGGCGCTCTCGCTCGCCGTCCTCGGGACGGGTCCGTCCGGTCTCCTGCCGGACGCCACCGTGTACGCCGACCTCGCCGACGTACGGGACGTCCCGGACGCCCTCGTCGTACGGGTCCCGGCCCCCGCCACGGCCATGAGCGAGGAAGACGTCCAGGCCGACGCCGTTCGCGAGGCGACCGCCCGAGTGCTCGAGACGGCCCGCGCGTGGCTGGCCGACGAGCGGTTCGCGGACGCCTGCCTGGTCTTCGTCACCGAGGGCGTCACCGAGGGCGTCACTGGGGGCGTCACCGGGGGCGCCACCGACGCCGCCGGCGGTACTGCGACCGACCTGCTGCACGCTCCCGTCCGGGGCCTGGTCAGGGCCGCGCAGGCGGAGAACCCGGGCCGCTTCCTCCTCGTCCACCTGGACGGCACCGCCGAACTCGCCGACACGGCGCTCCGGTTCCCGGCCGCGCTGACCACCGCCCGTACGGCGGACGAGGGCGAGATCGCGCTGCGCGAGGGTCGGGTCATGGTGCCCAGGCTCGTCCGGACGCGTCCCGTCGACCGGGGGCCGGGTGGGTCCGGGGCGGCGGAGTCCGGGGCGATGGCCTTCGGTGAGGGCACGGTTCTGGTGACGGGTGGTACGGGTGCGCTGGGTGCGCTGGTGGCCCGTCATCTGGTGGCCGAGCACGGGGTGCGGAGTCTGCTGCTGACCAGTCGCCGCGGCGCCGAGGCGCCCGGCGCGACCGAACTGACCGCGGAACTGGTGCAGTTGGGTGCCGAGGTCACGGTGGCGGCGTGCGATGCCGCCGACCGTGAGGCACTGGCCGGACTCCTCCGGGGAGTCGACCTGTCGGCGGTCGTCCACACCGCGGGGGTGATCGACGACGGTGTGCTGTCGGCGATCACGCCGGCGCGCCTGGACGCGGTGATGCGTCCGAAGGTCGACGCGGCCCTGAACCTGCACGAGTTGACCCGCGACCTGGACCTGTCCGCCTTCGTCCTCTTCTCCTCCGCCGCCGGCGTGTTCGGCAACCCGGGGCAGTCCAACTACGCGGCGGCCAACACCTTCCTCGACGCCCTCGCCGCCCACCGCCAGGCCCTCGGCCTGCCCGCGACCTCGGTCGCCTGGGGCCTGTGGCAGAAGTCCGGCGGCATGACCGCCGAACTCGCAGAGACGGATCACAATCGCATGTCCCGTTCGGGCGTCACCGCACTCGCGGACGCCGACGGCCTGGCCCTCCTCGACGCCTCCGTACGCTCCGGCCGCGCCACGCTCGTCGCGATCCACCTCGACCTGGCCGACCTGCGCGGCCGGACCCCCGCACCGATCCTGCGTGGTCTGGTGCGGGTGTCGGGTCGTCGGGTGGCGTCGCGGGCGGGTGCGGTGGAGTCGTCGGCTCTGGCGCGTCGGCTGTTGTCGGTGGGGGAGTCGGAGCGGCTTCCGGTCGTTCTGGAGGTCGTGCGGGGGCAGGTGGCGGCTGTCCTCGGGTTCGCCGGTGCGCAGGCGATCGATGCGGCGCGGGCGTTCAAGGATCTCGGGTTCGACTCGTTGACGGCGGTGGAGCTGCGTAACCAGTTGGGTGAGGCGGTGGGTCTGCGGCTGCCGGCGACGCTGGTCTTCGACTATCCGACCCCGCAGGCGCTCGCCGAGCACATCATCGGCGAACTCCTCGGCACGCTCGGCAGCGGAACGGCGGAGCCCGTGGCCCAGGCCGCCGCGAGCGACGAGCCCATCGCCATCGTCGCGATGAGCTGCCGCTACCCGGGCGGCGTGGAGTCCCCGGAGGACCTGTGGCGCCTGCTCGCCGAGGGACGCGACGGCATCACGCCCTTCCCGACCGACCGCGGCTGGAACACCGACGACCTCTTCCACCCCGACCCGGACCACCCCGGCACCTCGTACACCTCCGAAGGCGGATTCCTGGAGGGTGCGGCCCAGTTCGACCCCGGATTCTTCGGGATCAGCCCGCGTGAGGCGTTGGCGATGGACCCGCAGCAGCGATTGCTGCTGGAGACCTCGTGGGAGGTCTTCGAGCGGGCCGGCATCGACCCGACGGGGCTGCGGGGCAGTGCGACCGGTGTCTTCGCCGGCGTGATGTACCACAACTACGGGACCCGCCTCACCCACGTACCCGAGGAGGTGGAGGGTTTCCTGAGCACCGGCGCGTCGAGCAGCGTGGTCTCCGGCCGTGTGTCGTACACCTTCGGTTTCGAGGGTCCGGCGGTGACGGTGGACACGGCTTGCTCGTCGTCGCTGGTGGCCCTTCATCTTGCGGCGCAGGCTCTGCGGCAGGGTGAGTGCTCGATGGCGTTGGCCGGTGGTGTGACGGTGATGCCGACGGCGGACACGTTCGTCGAGTTCTCGCGTCAGCGGGGTCTGGCGGCCGACGGCCGGTGCAAGTCCTTCGCGGCTGCGGCGGACGGCACGGGCTGGGGCGAGGGTGTCGGGATGCTGCTCCTGGAGCGGTTGTCGGATGCCCGGCGCAACGGGCATCAGGTTTTGGCGGTGGTGCGTGGTTCGGCGGTCAACCAGGACGGTGCGTCGAACGGTCTGACGGCCCCGAACGGTCCCTCGCAGCAGCGGGTGATCCGCCAGGCCCTGGCGAACGCGGGCCTGTCGACGGCCGATGTGGACGCGGTCGAGGCGCACGGTACGGGTACGACCCTCGGGGACCCCATCGAGGCGCAGTCCCTGCTGGCCACCTACGGTCAGGACCGTCCGGAGGGCGCGGACCCGCTGTGGCTGGGCTCGATCAAGTCGAACATCGGTCACACCCAGGCCGCCGCCGGCGTCGCGGGCATCATCAAGATGGTCATGGCGATGCGGCAGGGTGTCCTTCCGGCGACGCTGCACGTGGACGAGCCGACCCCGCACGTCGACTGGTCGGCCGGTTCGGTCGAGCTGCTCACCGAGGGCCGCGACTGGCCCGCGACGGGCCGCCCGCGCCGGGCGGGCGTCTCGTCCTTCGGCGTCAGCGGCACCAACGCCCACGTCGTCATCGAGCAGGTCGCGGAGGTTCCGGCCGACCGCGACCGGACGGCCACCGAGCCGCCCGGGGACATGCCCGTCGTCCCCTGGGCCCTGTCGGCCCGCACCGAGAGCGCCCTGCGTGCCCAGGCGACGCGCCTGATCCAGGCCCTGCAGGCGGACGACACCCTGAACCCGCTGGACGTCGGCCACTCCCTCGTCGCCACGCGTGCGTCGTTCGAGCGGCGTGCGGTGGTGGTGGGTGCGGACCGCGCCGAGTTGCTGCGCGGGCTGGCGGCGCTCGCCGCCGGCACGGCGGCTCCGGGTGTGGTGTCCGGCCAGGTGGTCGGTGGTCGGACGGCGTTCCTGTTCACCGGTCAGGGTGCTCAGCGGGTCGGTATGGGTCGTGAACTGTATGCGACTTTCCCGGTGTTCGCGGAGGCTTTGGACGAGGTCTGCGCGGTCTTGGACGAGTGGACCGAGTACCCGACGCGGGACGTGCTGTTCGGGGAGGGCGTCTCGGGCGAGCCGGGTCTGATCGACCGTACGGGTTGCACTCAGGTGGCGTTGTTCGCTGTGGAAGTGGCGCTGTTCCGGCTGGTGGAGTCGTGGGGTCTGAGGCCGGACTTCGTGGCCGGTCATTCGGTGGGCGAGCTGGCCGCGGCGCATGTCGCGGGGGTGGTGTCGCTGGCGGATGCTGCGCGGCTGGTGGCGGCGCGGGGCCGGTTGATGGAGGCGTTGCCGGACGGTGGGGCGATGGCGGCGCTGGAGGCGACGGCCGAGGAGGCCCTGGAGCTGATCGGCGGCCGGGGCGAGGTGGTGTCGATCGCTGCCGTGAACGGTCCGACGTCGGTGGTGGTGTCGGGTGTCGAGTCGGTGGTGGAGGAGATCACGCAGGCATGGAAGGCGGCTGGTCACCGCGCCCGGCGGTTGACGGTCTCGCATGCTTTCCACTCGCCGTTGATGGAGCCGATGCTCGCGGAGTTCGCGCGGGTGGCGGAGCAGCTGGAATACCGGAAGCCCCGCATTCCGGTGGTGTCGAACGTGTCGGGTGAGCTGGTGGTGTCGTTCGATGCCGGCTACTGGGTCCGTCATGTGCGTGAGGCCGTGCGCTTCGCCGACGGCATCCAGTTCCTCGCCGGGCAGGGTGTGACGGCGTTCGTCGAACTCGGTCCCGACGGAGTGCTGTCCGGCATGGGTCAAAGCTGCCTGCCGGAGGACGACCGGGTCCTGTTCGCCCCCGTCCTGCGCAAGGACCGCGACGAGGTCCGCACGCTGATCACGGCGCTCGCGCAGGCCCACACCCACGGTGTTGCTGTCGACTGGCAGAGGGTGTTCGCGGGGCGTGCCGCCCGGCGGGTCGACCTGCCGACCTACGCCTTCCAGCACGAACACTTCTGGCTGGAGGACGCGCTCAGCTCGGGAGACGCCGGAAGTCTCGGCCAGCGGCCGACCGGGCACCCGCTGCTCGGTGCGGCGGTGGTGCTGCCGGATTCGGACGGTGTCGTCCTGACGGGGCGGCTGTCGCTGCGGTCGCACCCGTGGCTGGCGGACCACACCGTCATGGGCAATGTCCTTCTCCCGGGCACGGCGTTCGTGGAGCTCGCTTTGCGCGCGGGTGACGAGGTGGGCTGCGATCTGGTCGACGAGCTCACCCTCGCCGCCCCCCTGGTCCTGCCGGAGCATGGCGCGGTCGACCTGCGGGTCGTCGTCGGCCCGGCCGACGAGGCCGACCGCCGCACCCTCACCGTGCACTCGCGCTCCGAGGACGCACTGCCGGACGAGCCGTGGACCACCCACGCCGTCGGTGTCCTGCGCCAGGCCGTGGGCGCCGAGGCGGAATCAGTCTTCGACGCCACGACATGGCCGCCGGCCGGTGCGGTCGCCGCCGAGGCGGAGTCCGTGTACGACGAGCTGGCCGATGTCGGTCTCGATTACGGACCGCTGTTCCAGGGCCTGCGAGCCGCCTGGCGCGGGACGGACGGTGCGGTGTTCGCCGAGGTCGCCCTCCCCGAGGGCACCGACGCGGCCGCTTCCTACGGCATCCACCCGGCGCTGCTCGACGCCGCGCTGCACGCGATCGGCCTCGGCGACCTCGTCGCGGCCGAGGGGGACGACGCGAAGCTGCCGTTCTCGTGGAGCGGCGTGTCCCTCCACGCCACCGGAGCGACGGCCCTGCGCGTACGGATCACCCGGGCCGGCAGCGACAGCGTCACGCTCGCCGTCGCCGACGCCGACGGCGCGCCGGTGGCCACCATCGGCGCCCTCGATCTCCGCACCGTCTCCGCCGAGCAACTCTCCACGGTCGGGACGCAGTCGCTGAACAACCGTCTCTTCCACGTCGACTGGACGGAGATCGAACACGCCGTCCAGGCCTCCGCGCAGAACTCAGCGCAGAACTCCGCGCAGAACTCCGCGCAGAACTCAGCGCAGAACTCCGCGCAGGACTCCGCCGTGTCGGCGGTCATGCTCGGCGCGGACGAGGACCTGACGGCGCTGCCCGCCTCGGTCACGCCCGAACTGGTCTTCCTGACCTGCTCGACGCCGACGGACTCCGTCGGCGCCGGCTCCGCGCACGACGCCGCGCACCGCGCGCTCGCGACGGCGCACCAGTGGCTGCGGGACGATCGGTTCACCGAGTCCCGTCTGGTCTTCGTCACGGCCGGCGCCGTGGCCGCACGGCCCGGCGACGCGGTTTCCGGCCTGGCCGACGCGCCCGTCTGGGGCCTGATCAGGGCGGCGCAGGCCGAGGAGCCGGGACGGTTCGTCCTGCTCGACATCGACCCGGGCGCCGAGGTGCCCTCGGTCGTCGAACTGGCGGCGGCCGTCAGCAGCGGCGAGCCGCAGCTGGCCGTGCGCGACGGCCGCACGCTGATGCCGAGGCTCGTGCGCACGTCTCCCGTCGGCCAGGGGCCGGGTGGGTCCGGGGCGGCGGAGTCCGGGGCGATGGCCTTCGGCGGGGGCACGGTTCTGGTGACGGGTGGTACGGGTGCGCTGGGTGCGCTGGTGGCTCGTCATCTGGTGGTCGAGCACGGGGTGCGGAGTCTGCTGCTGACCAGTCGCCGCGGTGCCGAGGCGCCCGGTGCGACGGAACTGGCCGAGGAGCTGCGGCAGTCGGGTGCGGAGGTTGCCGTCGCCGCCTGCGACGCCGCCGACCGTGAGGCGCTCACGGCATTGCTCCAGGGAGTCGACCTGTCGGCGGTCGTCCACACCGCCGGCGTCCTCGACGACGGCGTGCTGTCGGCCATGACGCCGGAGCGGATCGACCTGGTCATGCGTCCGAAGGTCGACGCGGCCCTGAACCTGCACGAGTTGACCCGCGACCTGGACCTGTCCGCCTTCGTCCTCTTCTCCTCCGCAGCCGGTGTCGTCGGCAACCCGGGGCAGTCCAACTACGCGGCCGCCAACACCTTCCTCGACGCCCTCGCCGCCCACCGCCAGGCCCTCGGCCTGCCCGGCCTCTCGCTCGCCTGGGGCGCGTGGACGGAAAGCGCCGGCATGGCGGGCACGCTCGGCGCCGACGAACTCGCGCGCATCCAGCGCTCCGGCGTCGACGGCCTGTCGGCCGCCGAGGGCCTCGCGCTGCTCGACGCAGCCGTCCGGGACCAGAGGTCCCTGCTCGTTCCGATGCGTCTCGACCTCGCGGCGCTGAGCTCCCAGCCCGACCGCCTGCCCGCCCTCCTGCGTGGTCTGGTGCGGGTGTCGGGTCGTCGGGTGGCGTCGCGGGCGGGTGCGGTGGAGTCGTCGGCTCTGGCGCGTCGGCTGCTGTCGGTGGGGGAGTCGGAGCGGCTTCCGGTCGTTCTGGAGGTCGTACGGGGACAGGTCGCGGCTGTCCTCGGGTTCGCCGGTGCGCAGGCGATCGATGCGGCGCGGGCGTTCAAGGATCTCGGGTTCGACTCGTTGACGGCGGTGGAGCTGCGTAACCAGTTGGGTGAGGCGGTGGGTCTGCGGCTGCCGGCGACGCTGGTCTTCGACTATCCGACCCCGCAGGCGCTCGCCGAGCACATCATGGGCGAACTCCTCGGCACGGCCGATCTCGCCCAGGTTGCCGTGGCGGCCACGGCCGTCGCGGACGAGCCGATCGCGATCGTGGGCATGAGCTGCCGCTACCCGGGCGGCGTGGAGTCCCCGGAGGACCTGTGGCGCCTGCTCGCCGAGGCCCGCGACGGGATCTCCGGCTTCCCCACCGGGCGTGGCTGGGACGTGGAGGGCATCTACGACCCTGACCCCGACCGTGCGGGCAAGTCCTACACCCGCGAGGGAGGTTTCCTGGAAGGTGCCGCGGAGTTCGACGCGGGGTTCTTCGGGATCAGCCCGCGTGAGGCGTTGGCGATGGACCCGCAGCAGCGGCTGCTGCTGGAGACCTCGTGGGAGGTCTTCGAGCGGGCCGGTATCGACCCGACGGGGCTGCGGGGCAGCGCGACCGGTGTCTTCGCCGGCGTGATGTACCACAACTACGGGACCCGCCTCACCCACGTACCCGAGGAGGTGGAGGGTTTCCTGAGCACCGGCGCGTCGAGCAGCGTGGTCTCCGGCCGTGTGTCGTACACCTTCGGTTTCGAGGGTCCGGCGGTGACGGTGGACACGGCTTGCTCGTCGTCGCTGGTGGCCCTTCATCTTGCGGCGCAGGCTCTGCGGCAGGGTGAGTGCTCGATGGCGTTGGCCGGTGGTGTGACGGTGATGCC
>NZ_JBITXX010000011.1:0-120760 GCF_044544925.1 Streptomyces sp. NPDC053431
ACCTCGGCAACGCCACCGGCCACCCCTCCTTCGTCATGTCCAACTCCTTCGCCGACCAGACCCTCGCCCAGATCGAACTCTTCACCAAGCCCGAGCAGTACCCGACCGACGTCTACGTGCTCCCCAAGCACCTCGACGAGAAGGTCGCCCGCCTCCACCTCGACGCCCTCGGCGTCAAACTCACCACCCTCCGCCCCGAACAGGCCGACTACATCGGCGTCCCCGTCGACGGCCCCTACAAGCCCGACCACTACCGCTACTGATGTGTACCGACGACGTTCGTGACCCCTGGCTGCCGGACCGGCTCCTCAGGACGGAGCGGGACCTGCTGATGCCGCTGCTGCGGCGTACGCCCGAGGAGGCGTACGAGCTCCGCACCGCGTGCCCCGGCTGGACGGTCCGGCAGGTGATCGCCCACTGCGGCGCGGCGCTCGTGCGGATCGTCGAGGGGCGGCTGGAGGAGGGCGTGTTCCTGCCCGAGTCCAACGCCTGCGACGTGGCCGAGCGCGCGGACTGGCCGCTCGACCGGATCCTGGACGAGCTGGAGCGCGGCTTCACGGAGGCGGGGCCGGTCATCGCCGCGCACGAGGACGGCCGGCTCGACGCGGTCGCGCTCGGCGAGTGGGTGCACGCCGGGGACGTACGGGAGGCCATCGGCGAGCCCGGCGCGTACTGCGGTGACGCCCTCGACCTGGCGCTTCCGCTGCTCTCCGTCACCAGCCGCAGGCGGGAGACCCCGCGCCTGGTCGGCGTCCTGGCGGACCGGGCCGCCGAGGTCGACCTCGGCAACGAGATCGAGGGCCGGCCCCCGGCCCGTTTCCGCGGCGACGCCGCCACCCTGATACGCATCTACGCGGGCCGCCCGCTGGTCCGCACCCGCTACGAACTGACGGGTGCGACAGAACAGGAACTGCTCATCTACCGCTGAGGGCGGCGGGCCCCGGTCCCGGGACCGGGGCCCTCCCCTTTCATCCACCCAGAGGACCCCTATGCCCACGCTCGACCGGCTCCTCCGTGCCCAAGCCGAGGCGCGGCCCGACGACCCCGCGGTCGTCTTCGAGGACGACGTCCTCACGTTCCGCGAGCTCCACGAAGGCGCCGCCGTCCTCGCCGGCTACCTCCGTGTCCTCGGCGTCGTCGCCGACCAGCGCGTCGGCGTCCATGTCGAACCCTCGCTGGAGCTGATGATCGGCACCTGGGGTGTGGTGCTGTCCGGCGGCGCCTACGTGCCGCTCTCCCCGGAGTACCCCGAGGAGCGTCTGCGCTACATGATCGAGGACAGCGGCGCCCGGATCGTCTTCACCCAGGAGCGCTTCCGCGAGCGCGTCACCGAGCTCGCCCCGCCCGGCACCACCGTCGTGACCCTGAAGGACGCCGTCCAGCACGCCTGGCGCACCGCCGGCGAGGAACGGACCGTGGGGGGCGCGGAGGCGGCGGCCGGGCCGGGAGCGGAGGCGGGCGCGGCGCCGGAGCCGGGGCAGCTCGCGTACGTGATCTACACCTCCGGCTCCACCGGCCGTCCCAAGGGCGTCATGGTCGAGCACCGCTCGATCGTCGCCCAGATGCGCTGGATGGGCGCGGAGCATCACCTCGGGCCGGACGCCGTGGTCGTGCAGAAGACCCCGATGAGCTTCGACGCCGCCCAGTGGGAGATCCTCGCCCCGGCCGTCGGCGCCCGGGTCGCCATGGGCCCGCCCGGGGTCTATCGCGATCCGGAGGGACTGATCGACACCGTGCGGCGGCACGGCGCGACCATGCTGCAGTGCGTGCCGACCCTCCTGCAGGCCCTCGTCGACTCCGAGCGCCTGGGCAGCTGCACGAGCCTGCGCAGGGTCTACTCGGGCGGCGAGATCCTCTCCCGCCACCTCGCCGTCCAGCTGCTCGCCGAGCTGCCGGACGCCGAGCTGATCAACCTGTACGGGCCCACCGAGTGCACGATCAACGCGTCCTCGCACGTCGTCGACCGGGCCACGGTCGCCGAGGGGCCGGCCGCGATACCCATCGGCAGACCGGCGTACGGGACGACGTTCCACATACGCGACGGCGAGCTGTGCATCGGCGGGATCCAGGTGGCGCGGGGGTACCTGGACCGGCAGGAGCTCACGGCCGAGAAGTTCGTCACGGGCGAGGACGGCGAGCGGCTCTACCGCACCGGCGATCTCGCGACGTTCGACGAGGACGGCACGGTGCAGTTCGCGGGCCGCGCCGACAACCAGATCAAGCTGCGCGGCTTCCGCGTCGAGC
The DNA here is from genome assembly GCF_044544925.1 of Streptomyces sp. NPDC053431. Taxonomy (NCBI): domain Bacteria; kingdom Bacillati; phylum Actinomycetota; class Actinomycetes; order Kitasatosporales; family Streptomycetaceae; genus Streptomyces; species Streptomyces sp. NPDC053431. The sequence goes on from NZ_JBITXX010000011.1 coordinate 2,245, forward strand.
TCGACGAGATCGCGCTCGCCATCGAGAACCACGACTGGGTCAGGAACGCCGCCGTCATCGTCAGGAACGAGCCCCGCACCGGCTTCCAGAACCTGGTCGCCTGCGTCGAGCTCTCCCCGAAGGAAGCCGCCCTGATGGACCAGGGCAATCACGGCGCCCACCACCAGTCCAAGGAGTCCAAGCTCCAGGTCAAGGCGCAGCTGTCCGACGCGGGCACCGTCGACGCCGCCGAGCTGGCCGGACGCCCGGTCGTCGAGCTGCCGGGCCGCACCCCCACCGAGCGGATGCGCCGCACCGTCTTCGCCCGCAAGACCTACCGCTTCTACGAGGGCGGGCCGGTGACCAGGGCCGACGTGCTCACCGCGCTCGCCCGCCGTCCCGAGGGCATCGGCTCCCGCGCGATCGGCACGCTGACCGCCGCCGACCTCGGCGAGATCCTGCGCTGGTTCGGGCAGTTCCGGAGCGAGGAGCGGCTGCTCCCGAAGTACGGCTACGCCTCGCCGGGGGCGCTGTACGCGACCCAGCTGTACGTGGAGGTGCGCGGCGTCGCGGGCCTGGAGCCGGGCACGTACTACTACCACCCGGTGCACCACCAGCTGCACCTGACGGAGGCCGGTTCGGCGGACGGCGATCCGCTGGTCCGCTTCGCCTTCCGGGGCAAGTGGGCGGCGATCGAGCCGATCTACAAGAACAACATCCGCGAGGTCCTGGAGATCGAGACCGGCCACATGGTGGGCCTCTTCGAGGAGATCCTGCCGCCGCTGGGCCTGGACATCCGCCCGGTGCGCGGCGGCGGTCCCGAGCACGCGGCGGAGCTGGCCGTCTTCGCCCTCGCTCCGTACGACGAGGAGTCGGTGACCGGTCCCGACGTGGACCTGTACGTGCAGGCGCATCCCGGGCGGATCGCGGACCTGGAGGCGGGCCAGTACGCGTACGAGAACGGCGGGCTGACCCGGGTGGCCGACGGCCGGGTGGAGAAGAAGCACGTCATCGCGATCAACCAGGCGGTGTACGACCGGGCCTCGTTCGGCGTCACCGTCGTCGCCCGCCCGAAGGCGGCCTGGCGCTCGTACATCGACCTCGGCCGCGCCCTGCAGCGGCTCCAACTCGGCGAGCACGGCCTCGGCTTCATGTCCTCCGGCTACAGCTCGGCGTCCGGCAACCCGCTGCCCGCCGCCCGCCGCATGGACGAGGTCCTGGCGGCGGCCGGCCGGCCGGGCGGGCCCTCGTACTTCTTCGTCGGCGGCCGGGTGAGCGAGGAGCAGCGGCTCAGCGAGGGCATGTACGAGGACACCGTCCACATGAAGGGTCCCGCGGAGATGATCCGCGACGACCTCGTCCACCACCTGCCGGACTACATGATCCCCAACCGGGTGGTGGTCCTGGACCGGCTGCCGCTGTCCGCCAACGGCAAGGTCGACACCAAGGCGCTCGCCGAGCTCGCCGTCGTCAACGCCGGCCTCCACGGACGTCCGCACGTCCGGCCGCGTACCCGCACGGAGGCGCGGCTCGCGGAGATCTGGGCGGCGGCGCTCAAGTACGAGGAGGTCGAGGCGGTCTCCGTCCAGGACGACTTCTTCGAGTCGGGCGGCAACTCGCTGATCGCGGTCGCGCTCATCACCAGGATCAACCGTGAGTTCGCCGGGGAGGACGGGATCTCGCTGCCCCTCCAGATCCTCTTCGAGTGCCCCACCGTCGAGAAGCTCGCCCACCGCCTCGACGGTGCCGCCGCGACCCCCGCCTCCCGGCTGGTCCGGCTGCACGCGGACGGCGACCGGTCGCCGGTCTACTGCTGGCCGGGCCTCGGCGGCTACACGATGAACCTGCGCTTCCTGGCGGAGGAGGTGGGCATCGACCGCCCGTTCTACGGGGTGCAGGCGCACGGCATCAACCGCGGCGAGACCCCGTACGACACCATCCGCGAGATGGCCGCCGCCGACGTCGCCGCCCTCCGCAGGCGCCAGCCCGCCGGTCCGTACACCCTGTGGGGCTACTCCTTCGGCGCCCGGGTCGCCTTCGAGTCCGCGCACCTCCTGGAGGCGGCGGGGGAGCAGGTCGAGCACCTGTTCCTGATCGCGCCGGGGTCGCCGAAGGTGCGGGCCGAGTCGGCGGCCGGCGGCGCCTCGTACGCGAACCCCGGCTTCACCCAGATCCTGTACTCGGTCTTCGCGGGCGCGCTCGCGGACGTCCCGGCGACGGACGCCGAGAGCTTCGCGGCGTTCGTCACGGAGCGGTTCCCGGCGCTCGATCCGGAGCTGGTCGCCCGGATCATCGCGATCGTCGAGAAGACCTTCGACTTCACCTACACGTTCCAGGAGTTGACCGAGCGTCAGGTGTCCTGCCCGGTCACGATCTTCAAGGCGCGGGGCGACGACTACTCCTTCCTGGAGGGCACGAGCGGCTGGTCGACGCGCCCGCCGACGGTCGTGGAACTCGACGCCGACCACTACAGCCTGCTGCGGTCGCCCGACCTGAAGGAGCTCGTGAAGAAGATCCGTTACCGGCTGGGCCGGTAACGGAACCGCCCGCCGGGGACCGCCCGCCCGGGACCGCCCGCCGGGAACCGCCCGCCCGGGACCGGTCGGCCCGGACCGGTCGGCACCGGCGGGCCCGGGACCGCCCGGGACCGGCGGCCGGGGCGGGAAGGTCGTTCGTTCGTTCGGCCGCCGTGGTGGTGCGGGGCGGGGGCCCGGCTGGTGTCCTGGTCGGGACCCTCGCCCACGCACGTACGGGAGCAGCAGCATGGCCGTCGTCGTCACCGTCGAGATCCCCGGCGGCACCCAGGAGATGTACGAGCGCACCAACGACCGGATCACCTCCGCGTCCTGGTTCCCGCCGCCGGGCTTCATCGCCCACTCCGCGGGTCCCGACGGCACCGGCGGCTGGCGGGTGATCGACTTCTGGGAGTCGGAGGAGGCCTTCCAGGCCTTTCTGCGGCTGGCGGTGCCGATCTTCCAGGAGGCCGGTATGCCGCCGGTCGTGCCGAAGATCTCCCCGCTGTCGAACGTCGTCGTGCCGTGATCGGGCGTCCCGTAGTGGCCGGCCGGTCGCCCGTGCCGTAATTGCGTTGCGGGCGGACGGGCCCCGGCGGGACGCTGCACGGCATGACTGCCGACCGCACCCCCGATCTGTTCAGCGCTGACGGGCGCCTCAAGGCGATCCCACGCCGGCCCGCCCGCCGGGCCGCCCTCCTCGACCACCTCGCCGCCACCCTGTTCGAGCCGGCCCGCGTCTACAGCGAGCGCGAGGTCAACGAGGCCCTGAAGACCGTCCACGAGGACTTCCCGGCCCTGCGCCGCTACCTCGTGATCGGCGGCCAGCTGGCCCGTACGAAGGACGGCTCGGCCTACCGGCGACAGCCCGGCGTCCCCGCAGGAGCGACCCCCGCCGTCGCGTGATCGCCGCGGCGGTGGCCGGCCTGCTGGCCGGCTACGGCATCGCGATCCCCGTGGGCGCGGTCGGCGCCTACCTGGTGGCCGTCACGGCCCGGACCGGCTGGCGCACGGGCGCCGGCGCAGCCCTCGGCGTCGCCACTGCGGACGGCGTCTACGCCCTCCTCGCGGTCGCGGGGGGCTCGGCCCTCGTCCCGCTCCTCACTCCGGTGACGACCCCCCTGCGCTGGGCCTCCGCGGTGGTCCTGCTGGTCCTCGCCGCCCGCTCCGGCCTCACGGCCGTCCGCGCCTACCGCGCCGGGGCCCTCGCCTCCCGCGACGACGGCGCGACGACCCTGACCCCGGCCCGCGCCTACGCGACCTTCCTGGGCATCACGATCCTCAACCCCATGACGGTGATCTACTTCGCCGCCCTGATCCTCGCCACCGGCCCCGACGCCCCCGCCTCGGTCCCGGAACGCACCGCCTTCGTGCTGGCCGCCCTCGCCGCCTCGGCCAGCTGGCAACTCCTCCTGACCACCGGCGGCACCCTCCTCGGCCGCACCCTCACGGGCCCCCGAGGCCGCCTGGCCACGGCCCTGACGTCGAGCACCCTGATCGTGGTCCTCGCGGTGCGGCTGGTGGGGTGAGGGGTCAGCGGGTGTCGAGCCGGAGCAGGGAGACGTCCGGCCGCACCTTGGCGACGGCGTCGAAGTCGTCGTCCACGTGGATCAGCGTCATCCGGTGCTGCCGCGCCGTCAGCGCGATCAGGATGTCCATGGGGGACGGGCCGCGATGATGCCCGATCCGGACCAGGTCACGCTGGACCGCGATGATCTCCGGCCATGGATCGTCCATGGCCGGAACCCAGGCGAAGGTCTGACTCAGCATCGTCAGGAAGGGCTCGACGTCACGGTCGGAGCGCAGAGCGGGCATCAGCTCGGCCTCCACGGGAGGACAGAGGGAGACCTGCCCCCGAGCCACCCGCTCCGGCCAGGGCGTGCCGACCTGCCGACGGAGGATGCGCCATACCGCCGAGGTGTCGGCGAGGTAGTTCATCGGCCGGACCGCTCCTGCTCCTCCAGGAAGTCGAAGTCGAGGAAGTCCTCGGCGTTGTCCTGGAGCCACTGGAGCGCCCGGGCGCGGTCATCCGCGCTGATCGCCGCCGCTATGGTGAGCGCCCGGTTGATGGTGTCGCGCTTCGTCCTGGTGCCGAGCTGGCGCTGCGCGAAGGCGAGCATCTCGTCGTCGATGTCGACCAGCGTCTTGGACATGGCGGCCTCCGGCGGGCTGGCGGGCGGGATATATCCGACCGCCACGAGTATATCCGGAGCGGCCGCCTCGCTCCCGGCTCGTCCCCACCGCCGCTCGGGTGAAGGCCCGGACCGGTCCGTCCCCCGTCCCGGCCTTCCTCTCGTCGCGCACGCGGTCGCCGGGGTCAGCGCAGCTGGCCGGCCGCCCAGTGGGCCCACTCCCGGCGCATCGCGTTGAAGCGCAGGCCGTACTCCAGGGCGATCCGGCCGTGCACCGACAGGCGGTCGTCGCCCCAGTCGATCGAGGCCTCCAGGTGGCGCAGGTGCTCGTACTCCTGCTCGGAGAGGTCCTCGAGTTCGGTCAGATAGCCCCGGGCCTGCTCGGGGGTGAGGACTCCCAGGAAGAACACCCGCAGCAGGACGTCGCTGCGGGTGTTGCGCTGCGGCTTGGTCTCGGTCAGCCAGTGCCGCAGCTCGGCCAGTCCTTCGTCGGTCAGCGCGTACTCCTTGCGGCCCCGGGGGCCCTCGGCCGATACGCCGATCAGTCCGGCCGCCGCCAGCTTGGACAGCTCCGTGTACATCTGGCTCTGGGTGGCGGGCCACACGTTGGCCAGGGAGGTCTCGAAGCGCTTCAGCAGGTCGTAGCCGCTGGCCGGGCGCTCTGACAGGAGTCCGAGGAGGGCGTGTCGAAGGCTCATGACCCTCACTCTACCTTCCATGCTTGACATGTCATTTCTGGAAGGTCTACTTTCGACATGTCACAACAGGAATGTGGTTCGGCGGACGACCGGCGGACCGACCGACCGACACTGACCGGGGGCCTTTCGATGTCGTACCTGCGCACCTTCCTGCCGTGGATCGTCTTCGCGGTGATTCCGTCCGCCCAGTGGCAGTGGGGCGCGCTGGCCGCGCTGGTCGTCGCGGTGGCGATCACCGCACAGCAGCGCCGCGAGGGAGCCGGCTTCGACGCGCTGATCATCGAGATCGGCTCGGCGGCCTTCTTCGCGGTCCTGGCCGCCATCGCCTTCGCCGACCCCGGCTCGGGCGTGCACGCCTACTCGGCCGCCCTCTCCTCGGGCGTCCTCGCCCTGGTCGCCGGGGTCTCGCTGCTCCTGCGCAAGCCCTTCACCCTGGGCATCGCCAAGCGCGGCACCCCCCGCGAGGTCTGGGGGCTGCGGCCCTTCGTCCGGGCCAACACCGTCATCAGCTCCGTGTGGGCGGGGGCCTTCGCGCTGACCGCCGCCGCCCTCGCGCTGCTCGCCCACGCCGGTCAGGGCCACTCCACCGCGGCCACGCTCGTCCAGGCCGCCGGCTTCGTCCTCCCGATGCTCTTCACCACCCGCTACGTCGCCGCCATGCAGGCCAAGGCGGGCGCCCGATGAGCACCGACGCCCACACCCCCGGCGGCACCGCCGGCAGCGTCCCCCGCCACCTCTCGGGCAACTACGCGCCGGTCGCCGAAGAGCTGACCGCGCACGACCTGCCCGTCACCGGGCGGATCCCGGACACCCTGAACGGCTGGTACCTGCGCAACGGCCCCAACCCGGCCGACGCCGCCTCCGGCCACTGGTTCTTCGGCGACGGCATGGTCCACGGCGTCCGCCTGGAGGGCGGCCGGGCCGTCGCCTACCGCAACCGCTGGGTGCGCACCACGCGCCTCACCGACGGCGCCCGCATGTACGACGAGCAGGGCCGCCGCGACCTCACCGCGGGCCCGGCCAACACCCACGTGATCCGGCACGCCGGCCGCACGCTCGCCCTCGTCGAGACGGCCCTGCCCTACGAACTCGCCCCGGACCTCGGCACCGTCGGCCCGTACGACTTCGGCGGCCGGCTGACCACCGCGATGTCCGCGCACCCCAAGGCCTGCCCGGTGACCGGGGAGCTGCACTTCTTCGGCTACGGCATCGTGAGCGCGCCCTACCTCACCTATCACCGGGCCGACGCCGCCGGCGAGCTGACCGTCAGCCGCCCCGTCGAGGTGCCCGGGCCGACGATGGCGCACGACTTCGGCCTCACCGCCGCGTACGTGGTCTTCATGGACCTGCCGGTGGTCTTCGACGCCGCCCTGCTCGGCGCCGGCATGCCCTACCGCTGGGACGACGGCTACGGGGCGCGCCTGGGGCTGCTGCGCCGCGACGACCCGCACGGCAGGGTCCGCTGGTTCGACGTCGACCCCTGCTACGTCTTCCACCTCCTCAACGCGTACGACGCGCCGGACGGGACGGTCGTCGTGCACGTCATGCGCTACCCCGAGCTGTGGCGGCGCCACGAGGACGGGTCCGTGGACGGCGGCCGCGAGGCCGTGCTCTGGAAGTGGACCCTCGACCCGGCCACCGGGACCGTCCGGGAGGAGCAGTGCGACGACCGGCCGGGGGAGTTCCCCCGGGTCGACGACCGGCTGACCGGCCTCCAGGCCGACTTCGGGCACGTGACCAGCGGGAACTCACTGGTCCGCTACGACCTGCGGACCGGGGCGGCGACGGCCCACGACTTCGGGCCGGGCCGCACGCCCGGCGAGGCGGTGCTCGCCCCGGCCGACGGGGCGGCCGGCGGGCCGGGCTGGCTGGTGACGTACGTCCACGACGCCGCCACCGGCCGCAGCGACCTGGCCGTGCTCGACGCGGCCGACCTCGCCGCCGATCCGGTCGCCCTCGTCCACCTGCCGGCCCGGGTCCCGTACGGCTTCCACGGCAGCTGGCTGCCGGACGCGGCCTGAGGGTGCCTCGGTGATCTGACGTGTCGGTGCGTCGGTGCGTCGGTGCCTCGGTGCGTCGGGTGCCTCCGTACCTCGCCGGTCACGTCGGCCCCGTCGGCCCCGTCGGCCCCGTCGGCCCCGCCGGTCCGGCCGGCGGTCGGGGCGGGCCGGCCGCTAGCCTCCCGCCGGGACGACGTTCTGGTTGTGGTGGAACACGTTGTCCGGGTCGTACGTCCGCTTCACCTCGGCCAGCCGGTCGTAGTGTCCGCGGTACGTGGACCGGACGCGTTCCCCGCCCTCGTCCGCGCCGAGGAAGTTGACGTACCCGCCGCCCATCGAGTGCGGGTGCAGGGCCTCCCAGTAGTCCACGGCCCACGTGCGGATCCTTTCCGCGTCGGCCGCCTCCGTGCTGATGCCGGCGATCACTCCGGACCAGACCGCGTCGCGGTAGGCCCACGCCGTGTCCATCGGGCCCAGGCGGTGCGCCGCGCCGTCCACGGGATACAGGTGCATCGTCGACAGCGCGGTCGGGATGTTCTCCAGGAAGACGCGGTGGACGTCGATCGAGCCGTCCGTGATCCGGTCGAAGAAGTCGCCGCGCCAGTACCACTGCAGCCCCTTCGGGATCAGCTCGTCGAACATCGTCTGGATCGCCGGGTACGGCACCGGCATCGCGAAGTGGAAGGCGGGGCGGGCCGGTTCGGCGACCGGGGCGAAGGTCTTCGCCAGGCTCTCCTCGTCCGTCGCGCCCGTGGAGCACCACACCACGCCGCACATCCGCCTGCCGTGGATCTCCTCGGGGAACGGCGGCCCGGGGGCGACCCGCAGGATGGCGAAGAAGCCGTTGAGGTCCTCCGCCGCGGCGGGCAGGAAGTCCCGGTACCAGCGCAGCACCTCGCCGATGTGCTCCGGCTCCCACAGGGTGACGCCGAGCCCGACGTCGCCCACCGGGTGCAGGGCGAACCGGAACGAGGTCACCACCCCGAAGTTGCCGCCGCCGCCGCGCAACGCCCAGAAGAGGTCCGGGTGTTCGTCCGCCGAGGCGGTGACCGTCGAGCCGTCCGCGAGGACGACGTCGGCCGCGAGCAGGCTGTCGACGGTCAGTCCGTAGGCGCGGGTCAGATGCCCGTGCCCGCCGCCCAGGGTCAGCCCGCCCACCCCGGTCGTCGACATGACGCCGGCGGGGACGGCGAGCCCGTGGCCGTGCGCCTCGTGGTCCAGGTCGCCGAGCTGGCTGCCGCCGCCCACCAGGGCGGTCCGGGCCGCGGGATCCACCCGCACCCAGCGCATGCCCGACAGGTCGATCATCAGCGAGCCGTCGACCAGGCACAGACCGCCGCCGCTGTGCCCGCCGCCGCGCACCGCCAGGTCCATGCCGGTGTCCCGGGCGAACCGCACCGCCGCCCGTACGTCCGTCGAGTCCGCGCACCGCGCGATGACCGCGGGCCGCCGGTCGATCATCGCGTTGTAGATCTTCCGCGACTCGTCGTATCCCGTGTCCTCGGGGCCGAGGACCTCGCCGCGCAGCAGCTCGCGCAGCGTCTCCACAGCTGTGCCGCCCATGACCGTCCTCCAGTGATCCCCCCGGTCGAAGACGGCCGCGCTAAGGACCCGCCCGGGCCCACCACCAGTGTGCTCCCCGGCGCGGCACCCCGCCTCCCGGGCGGGGACGTCGGCATCCCCGCGTCCGTGAGCGACGGCGACGGCGGCGAGGTCGGTACGTTCGAGGTGCGGGCCTCGGCCCGCGGCCGGCTCCGCCGGCGTGCCTCGCCGGCTACCTCGTGGGCCGGACCGCCTGGCCGCACTCGGCGGCCCCCGACGCCCCGGCGGGCGCCGTGCAGGGCCGCACCGTCGACATCCCGGTCACGGACGTGCTGTCGGTGACCCCGGTCGCCGACTGCGGGAGCTCATGACGGCCCCGGTCGACCGCCACGCCATGACGGCCAGCAACGACCGCGCCGACAGCAGCGACCCGACGCTGAGGAACGAGCCGACGGACCCGATCGAGAACGCGGAGCCGACGGACCCGATGGACATGAAGGACCCGACGGACCCGATCGACAGGAACGAGTCCTTGGACCACAGGGAGAGGAACGACCCGGAACCGCTGTTGCGTCGCATGATCCGATCGTACGTGGCGGAGGCCCGCCCGGCGGGGTGTCCGCCGGACGGGCCTCGGTGGTGCCGGAGCGCCTGCGGGACTACTTCAGGGCGGCGAGCGCGGCCTCGTAGTTCGGCTCCTCGGAGATCTCGTTGACGAGCTCCGTGTGGAGGACCTTGTCGTCCTCGTCGAGGACGACGACGGCGCGGGCGGTCAGACCGGCCAGCGGGCCGTCGGCGATCGCGACGCCGTAGGCGGTGTGGAAGTCACGGCCGCGCAGGGTGGAGAGGTTCTGCACGTTCTCCAGGCCCTCCGCGCCGCAGAAGCGGGCCTGGGCGAAGGGCAGGTCCGCCGAGATGCACAGCACGACGGTGTTCTCCAGGTCGGCGGCCTTCGCGTTGAAGGCGCGCACCGAGGAGGCGCACGTCGGGGTGTCGACGCTCGGGAAGATGTTGAGGACCTTGCGCAGGCCCGCGAAGTCCTTCAGCGACTTGTCCGCGAGACCCTCGCCGACCAGGGTGAACTCGGGGGCCTGGCTGCCCTGCGCGGGGAGGCTGCCGTCGACCGTTACGGGGTTGCCCTTGAGCGCGACCTGCGCCATGAGGAATCTCCTTCGAGTGGTGATCGTGCTGTCGTCAGCTGAGTCAGCCGCCGACGGCCCCGATCGTATTCCGTCGCCCCGGCCGGACGCGGCCGCGTCCGGCTGACCAGGTCCTGTCGTCAGACTCCCGTCGTTGCCCGGATCGCGGGGCAGGCGGGAGTTCGACGACAGGGCCTACGCGGGGCGGGCGCTGCGCAGCGCGGCCACCGTGGCGGCCAGGGCGGGGTCGGCGCCGTGGGAGTTCAGCGCGCCGGAGAGGACTTCCGCGTAGGTCGCGCGGGCGGCCAGGTAGCGGCTGCGGCCCTCGTCCGTGATCACCGCGTAGACCCCGCGCTTGTCCTCCGGGCACAGGTCCTTGAAGGCGTAACCAGCACCTTTGAGGCGCTCGACGAGCCGCGTGACGGACGACTGCCCGAGCCCGATGCTGTCGGCCAGCTCCTGCATCCGCAGCTCACCGGGCGGGGCGGCGGCGAGGTTCTCCAGCGCCCGGTACTCCGAGAGGCCGATGCCGTGCCGGCGCTGCAGGGCGGTGGCGAGCTCCCGCTCGACGCGCGTGTGCAGGGTGAGGACGCGGTCCCAGACGGCCTGGTCGGAGGTGGCGGCGGGAGGTGTCGTCGCGGCGTCGGTCATATGCCTCTCCTCTGGCGGTGATTGACAACAGGTTATATGACCATGCAAGATCCTGGCCATCTCCACCCCTGCGCTCCACGGCTCTTCATGCCCTTCTGATGCTTGCACGGACAAACAACAAAGGAGCTCGTAGTGTCTGCCGACCCGACACAGCAGAACCAGAACATCGGCTGGGCCTGGCTGCTGTTCTCCTCGCTCTTCGAGATCACCTTCGCGCTGTCCACCGAGGCGACCCACGCCTTCACCCGGCTCGGACCCTCGCTGCTCACCGCCGTGGCCGCGGCCGTCGGCATCTACACGCTGTCGCAGGCCCTCAAGTACCTCGACGTCGGCGTCGGATACACGGTCTGGGCCGGCATCGGCGGCGTGGGCACCGTCGTCTTCGGCACCCTGATCTACGACGAGCCGATGACGGTCTGGAAGGTGATCGCCTTCGTGCTGATCATCGGCGGCGGCACCAGCCTGCGCATCACCGACAAGATCGCCGCCGACCGGAAGGCCAGGGCCTCCGCCGTCGCCCCGGCGGCCACCGGCCCCGCCGCCGAAGCCCGCCCCACGCCCACCGGCCCCCGGCTCACGTCCTGACCGCCGGCTTTCCCCGGCGCCGTCCGCTCGGCCCGCGCACCCTCCCTACCCGCCTGCCCGCCTACCCGCAGAGAGAGCTGTTTCCCATGACCTGGGTGTACCTCGGCATCGCCATCGTCTTCGAGATCCTCTTCGCGCTCGGCACCAACGCCACCAAGGGCTTCACCCGGCTGTGGCCCAGCGTCCTGACCCTGCTCGCCGCCGCCGGCGGCATCTACGCCCTGTCCCGCGCCCTGCTCGACCTGGACCTCTCGGTCGGCTACACCCTCTGGACCGGCATCGGCGGCGTCGGCACCGTCGCCTTCGGCGCGCTCCTCTTCAAGGAGCGGATCACCCTCGCCCGCCTGCTCTCCTTCGCGTCCATCATCGGCGGCGCGGTCATCCTGCGCCTGACCTCGGTCTGAGGGCGCCGGGCCACGTGACTACCCTCGCCGCATGGAGATCGGCTGGACGTCGGAGTACCGGCGCCTGATGGGCGGCCACCGCCACGAGGTCCTCGACCCGGAGGCCGTGCGGCGGTACGGCAACCCACTGGCGCGGCGGCTGACGGAGGCGGACGTGCGCGAGGCGGAGAGCGACCTCGGGATCACCTTCCCGGCCGAGTACCGCGAGCATCTCCTGCGGCACGGCGACGGCGGCAACGCGTTCCGCCCACTGTGGCGGAGCCCGCGGGGCTGGTGCTGGTACGGCGACGCCGACACCAACTACGACCTGCTCACCGAGCCGTTCCCGCACCCCGACACGTATCGCGCGTACGAGGACGAACTGGACGAGCGCGAGCCGCCGCGGGAGGACGCGGAGGCGTGGGAGGCCTGGGACGCCGAGTGCGGGGTCCTGCAGGAGTGGAAGACGGCCGGCGCCGTCCACATCAGGGAGGGCGGCTGCGGATTCGGCACCCTGCTCGTGGTCACGGGGCCGCACCGCGGCGAGATGTGGTTCGACGGCCGGGCCACCTGTGACCGCATCCTCCCCTTGAGACTGGGCGGCCGACCCGTGTCCTTCGCGGACTGGGTCGGCCAGGGCATGAACATGGTCCCCTGGTGAGGAGCCCGGGCCGGGCGGGCGCGGAAGACGGTCCCGCCCGGGGCGGTTCGGGGTCGGTTCGGGGCCACCACGACGATGCAGATGTTCTGCTGGTCGCATTCCGCCCGGCGATCTCGTCCCGTGACCGGTAGCGCCTTACGAGGTCGGACCGGTGGTGCCCGCTCAGTCGATGTGCACGATCTGGAACGCCTCCGCCATCCGGCCCGGCGGCAGGCCACCCGCCGTGGCGTGTTCGCCCAGCCACTCGCGCAGCAGGCCCGCCAGGTCGTCGAAGTGGGCGGTCTGCGAGGTGTGGATGCGCAGGGCCTCGACCTTGCGGTCGAAGACCGGGGTCACGTCCACGTACTGGTTCGGGGTGGGGCCGGTCATCAGCCACAGCTCGTGGACGATCCAGGGCTCCAGGCCCTCGTCCTTGAGGAGTTCGGGGTGGGCGAAGGGGTTGCGGGCCTCGGGGTAGATCGCGCGCAGGCAGGCGTCGCCGACGGCCCGGTGGTCCGGGTGGAGGTCGGCGACGCGGGCCCAGTTGATCTCGGGGGAGGGGATGATGGCCCGCTGCGGCCGGACCTGGCGGATGATCCGGCACAGGTCGCGGCGCAGCTCGACGGAGGCCTCGACGAAGCTGTCGGGGTAGCCGAGGAAGCGCACGTCGGCGACGCCGCTGAGCTTGGCCGAGTGGACCTGTTCGGCACGGCGCAGGTCCGCCATCGCCTGGCGGGGGAGCGCCTCGTCGTAACCGCCGGCGCCGCCGTCGGTGACGATGCAGTACGTGACGCGGGTGCCGCGCTCGATCCACTGCATGACCGTGCCGCTCACACAGAACTCGATGTCGTCCGGATGCGCCGCCACCACCAGCAGGGACTCGGGTGCCGAACGGACCGTCAGGTCGGGTGCGAAGTCCTCCATGGGGCCAGCCTGTTGGCCGGGCGGGGGCGTCGCAAGGCCAACCCGTGGCGTGAACCGGACATGGCACTTACGCGCCATTCAAAAAGTTGGTACATTCAAATCATTGGGTTGACCGTGAAGATTGACCCGGCTTGGCACGGCCCGGTCGGCCAGGCCCGGTCGGCCAGGCCCGGCCGGCGAGCCCCGGCCCGGCCGGCCCACTCGGCCCGCTCGGCTTGCGACACGTGGACAGCGACTGCTTACGAGACCCGGAGGCGACCGGCATGTGCAGGATCCTCGGCTCCTTCGCCGCGCGCGCGGACCGTCCCGACCCGGCCGAGCTCGCGGCCGTCTCGGCCCGGCAGCGGCACGGCGGCCCCGACGAGCACCAGGTGCTCAGCGGCCCCGGCTGGTCGCTCGGCTGCGACCGGCTCGCCGTCACCGACCCCTGCGGCGGGCGCCAGCCGTACCGGCTGCCCCACCTCCCCGGGATCCTCGCCGTCCTCAACGGCGAGATCTACAACCACGCCGAGCTCCGCCGCCGGCTCGCCGCGCGCGGCCACCGCTTCCCCGACCGCTGCGACGGCACCCTGCTGCCCGCGCTCTACGCCGAGTACGGGGCCGGCTTCGCCGAGCACCTCGACGGCATGTTCGCCGTCGCCGTCCTCGACCTGCGCCCCGGCAGCGTCCGACTCGTCCTCGCCGTCGACGACATGGGCATGAAGCCGATCCACTTCCACCACGACCCGGCCGACGGGTCCACCCGGTTCGCCTCCGAGATCCCCGCCCTGCTCGCCTTCGAAGGGGTGCGGATCTCCCCGCGCGAGGACTCCCTCGACACCGTGCTCGCCACCCGTACCTCGTACTCCGCCCACACCGCCCTCGACGGCGTCGGCGTCCTCCCGCCCGGCGCCACCGCGCTCGTCCGGCCCGGCGCGGCGCCCGTCGTCCGGCGGCGCGCCCCGCACGACGCGCGGCCGCACGGCGACACCCAGGACGTGCTGCGGCACGAGGTGCGGCGACTCGCCACCGCCGACGCCCCCGTCTGCGCCGTCACCAGCGGCGGCCTCGACTCCGGGCTCGTCACCGCGCTCGCGGCCGAGCACGCGAGGGAGACGGACGCCCCGCCGCTGCACACCTTCCACCTCACCTACCGGGGCAAGTGGCCCGACTCCGAGGCCGCGTACGCCCGTTCCGTCGCCCGCCGGGCCCGGACCGTGCACCACGAGGTGGTCGTCGACCCCGTCGAGATCCCCTCGCTGCTCACCCGGACCGTGCGGCACCTCGGCCAGCCCAACGCCGACCCGATCGCCCTGTCCACGTACGCCCTGTTCCGCGCCGTCCGCGAGAACGGCTTCACCGTCGCCCTCGCCGGCGACGGCGCCGACGAACTCTTCGGCGGCTACGACCGGATGCGCGCCGCCCTCGCCGCGCCGCCCGGCGCCGACTGGGCGAGCGCCTACGCCGACGCGCTCTCCGCCGCCCCCCGGCTGCTCCGCGAGCACCTGTACACCTCCTCGTACGCCGCGTTCGTCGCGGACCGGGGCTCCGCCGCCGACCGCATCGAGCAGGAGCTGCGCTCGGCCGAGGCGGCCGGCGTCGACCGGGCCACCGCGACGAGCGCCTTCGAGACCCGCTGGCGGCTGCCCGCCTACCACCTGCGGCGCGTCGACCACCTGTCCATGGCCTGGGCCGTCGAGGCCCGGCTGCCCTTCTGCCAGCCGTCCGTCGTCGCCCACGCGCGGGCGCTGCCCGTGGCGGCGCGGCACGGCAAGCGGGCGCTCTACGACGCGGGCGCCGAGCTGCTGCCCGCCACCGTGCTCAACCGGCCCAAGCAGCCCTTCACGCTGCCGGTCGCCGCGATGATCGCCCCCGGCGGCCCGCTGCTCGACACCGTCCGCGAACTCCTCTCCCCGGCGCGCCTCGTCCTCGGCGGCAAGATCCGCGCGGACCGGGTCAACAAGCTCCTGGCCCGCCACCTGGAGCGCCCCAACCAGCACATCGCCCTGGCGCTCTGGGCGCTCGCCGTCCACGAGCTGTGGACGGAGGTCGTCCAGGGGATGCGGATCCCGGTGGGTTGTGCGGCCTGAGCCGGGGACGACCGGCGCCCCGCTCCTCACGGCCGACGCGCCGCCGACCGGCGCCCCGCTCCACGGGGCCGACGCCCCGCCCCACGGGACCGATGCCCCGCCCCACGGCGTCGACGCCGCCGTCGTACGGGCCGAGGACGCGCCCGGCCCGACGCTCGTCGTGCGGCTCGACCGCCTGCCGCCCGGCGCCCTGGCGTCGGCCGGGGAGCTGGCGCACCTGCGCCAGGCGCTCGCCCGGACCCCGTACCGGGACCTCAACAAGATCGCCGTGTACGGGCCTTCGGGGCGGCCCGCCGGCGCCGGCCTCGACTACCGCTTCGTCCAGGCCCTGCCCGACGGCCGGTTCGACTTCCGTACCGGCTGCGGGCACTCCCTCCTCGCCTGCGTCGTCGCCGAGGGGCGGGCCGGGCCCGTCGCCGTTCGCGCCCTGACGACCGGCGACACCGTCCTGTGCCGGCCCCGGGACTCCGGCGCGTACGACCTGGACTTCCTGCGCGCCCCCACCGGCCCCGGCACCCTCCCCACCGGCCGGCCCGTCGACGTCCTCGACGGCGTGCCCGTCTCGCTGGTGCGGTACGGGAACCCGTACGTCCTCGTCGACGTCCGCCACCTTCCCCTCCCCGGCCACGCCGATGCCCCTGGCTTCCCCAGCCTCCCCGGCCTCCCCGATGCCCCTGGCTTCCCCAGCCTCCCCGGCCTCCCCGATGCCCCTGGCTTCCCCGGCCTCCCCGGCCTCCCCGATGCCCCTGGCTTCGCCGGCCTCCCCGGCCTCCCGGGCACCACCGGCTTCCCCGGCCTCCCAGGCACCACCGGCGTCCCCCGCCTCCCCGATGCCCCGGCCGGCGCCGGGCTCGAAGGTCTCGAAGCGCGGCTCCTGCGGCTCCGGGCCCGCGCCGCCGTGCTTCTCGGGTATCCGCCGCACTCGCCGCTCCCCAAGATCGCCGCCTTCGCGCCCGCCGCCGACGGGCTGTTCGTGCGCGCCCTCACCGTCGGCGGCTGGCACCCGCGGCTCGCGCTCACCGGCGCCGCCGCGTTCGCCGCCGCCGGGGCGGTCGGGGGGACCGTCGTGCCCGGGCCGGTCGGCAGGATCCGCACGCCCGGCGGGACCGTCGTGGTGTCCACCGGGCCGGACCGGGTGCGGGTTCACGACAAGCGCGCCCACCTGGTGGACCGGCTGCGGCTGCCGTGGCGTGTCCACGCAACGGCGTGAACGCGCAGCCCGCGGGCCGGGCTGTCCGCCGCTTTCCTCTGCCACGCTGAACCACGACCGCCAACCCGGCTTCCCGGCACCCGAATCAGGGCCGTATCCGTGCGTATCCGTGGGGAGAGCAGACACAGATGAAATTCGAGAATCTGCGTGTCGTCGTGACCGGGGCGTCCCGCTACTTCGGCCGCGCGCTCGCCGTCGGATTCGCGCACCTCGGGGCCGAGGTCTACGTGTCGGCCCGGACCGTCGAGGCCGCCGAGCGGACCCGCGCCGAGGTCATGGGCTCGGCCCGGGACCGGATCCACGCCTTCGGCTGCGACCTGAGCCGGCCGGCCGAGATCCGGGAGTTCGCCGCCCGGGTCGGCGAACGCACCGACCGGGTCGACCTGCTGGTCAACAACGGCGCCCGCTGGCTGGACGGCATGGACCTGGAGGCGGCGAGCGACGCCCAGATCGTCGAGACGATCGAGTCGACGGCCGGCGGCACCGTCCTCATGGTGAAGCACTTCCTGCCGCTGCTCCGCGGCTCGCTGCGCCCCGACATCGTCAACATGGTCGCGGTGCGCGACGCGGAGGGCGCCTCCGCGGCGACCGCCTCCGCCGCGCACGAGGCCTTCTGGGCGGCGAAGAGCGCCCAGGCCGGATTCGCCGACATCCTGTCCCGCCGGCTGCGGCCCTCCGGCGTGCGGGTGTTCTCCCTGTTCCCGCCGGACTTCTCGACCTCCGACCCGCGGTTCGCGGAATGGGACGGCTCGAACCCCGACGGAATAGCCCCCGACGAGAAGCTCACCACCCAGGCGCTCTTCGAATGCATCGTCTACGCCGTCGAACAGCCCCGTGACTGCTTCATCCGCTCCTTCCACTTCGAACCTCGCTGACGCTCAGGAGGTCTCATGAGCACCCCCGTCTGGATCACCGCGACTCCTCCGGCCACCCACGGCGAACTGCACATCGGTCACCTCGCGGGACCGTACGTGGCCGCCGACGTGCTGACCCGCTACCTGCGCGCCGAGGGCGAACCCGTCCGGTTCACCACCGGCACCGCCGACCACGCCAGCTCCGTCGAGGTACGGGCGCGGCGTCTGGGCCGCAAGCCGGAGGAGGTCGCCGAGGGCTACCGCGCGGCGATCACCGCGGACTGGCTGCGCTCGGGAGTCGAGTTCGACCACATCGTCAAGCCGCGCAGAGACCGCGGGTACGGGCGCTGGGTGCAGGACCTCTTCAGCCGCCTCTACGCGCAGGGTGTGATCGCCCCGCGCACCCGCCTCCTGCCGTACTGCGAGCCGTGCGAGCGCTGGCTGTACGGGGCGCACGTCACCGGAACCTGCCCGCACTGCGGTGCGTCGAGCGACGGCGGCATGTGCCACGAGTGCGCGCGGCCCAACGACGGCGGCGATCTCGTCCAGCCGCGGTGCTCGCTGTGCGACACGCCCGCGCTCGCCCGGCGCTGCCGCCGGCTGTACGTGCCGCTGGAGCCGTTCCGCGACACGCTGGCCGACTACTGGGCGGCCGCCGGTCTGCCGCCGCGGCTCGCGGCGCTGTGCGAGTCGCTGGTGGAGGACGGGCTGCCGGACATCGCCGTCGGGCATCCCGCCGACTGGGGCCTGCCGGTGCCGGTCGAGGGCTTCCCGGAGCACCGGATCGACGGCTGCTTCGAGGCCGCCGCGATGCACCTGTTCGGCTACGACACCAACGGCCCGCTGCCCCGGCGCACGATCCACTTCTGCGGTTTCGGGCACGCCTTCTGCCACGCGGTGCTGCTGCCGGTGCTGCTCCTCGCGCAGGACATCAAGCTGCCGCAGGAGTTCAACGTCAACGAGTCGTACGTGGTGGAGGAGGGCGTCCGCGAGGGCAACGTGTGGGCGCTCGACCTGCTCACCGAGTACGGCTCCGACACCCTGCGCCGCCATGTCCTGCAGGCCCGGCCGACCGGCCGCCGGACGGTCTTCCAGCGGGACCGGCTGGCCGCCGCCCGGCTGGAGCTCGACGAGAACTGGAACAGCTGGCTCGGCCGGCTCTTCGCGGCCGTCCGCGAGGAGTGCGACGGGGTCGCCCCCCAGGCGCTGCCGGGCGGCACCGGCTGGGAGATCCTGGAGCGCCGGCTGCACCGGGGCGTGGACGACCTGCGCGAGGCGTACGGCCCCGACGCCTTCGACCCCCGCCGGGCGGTCGCCGTGCTGGACGAGATGGTCCGGTCGGTCGCCGACTTCGGCTACGTCAACGCCCACGAGCGCTGCAGGCCCACCACGTCCTGCCGTCATCTGCCCGCGTTGGCGGCCCAGTTGGCGGTGGCGTCCGCGCTGTCGGCCTGGTCGCGGCCGGCCATGCCGGAGGGCGCCGACCGGCTCGCGGCGGCGCTTCAGGTGCAGCCCGGCCGGCCGGTGGACTGGTCCGCCCTGATCGCCCCGCTGCCGGGGACGCGGCTCGCGCCGCCCTCCGGCCCGGTGTTCGGATTCTGAGCCGTTCCCTCCCGAGCCGCTCTCTTCTAAGCCGCTAAGAAGTCGCGTACTTCCTCACCTCATCCCCTGCCGCGTGACCGTGCGCGCGACGCGCGGGGACACGTGGCCCGCCCCACAGGAGCCCCCCGTGTCCCTGCGCGTCGCCATGCTCAGCGTCCACACCTCCCCGCTCCACCAGCCCGGAACCGGGGACGCCGGCGGGATGAACGTCTACATGGTCGAGCTGTCCCGCGCCCTGGCCGAACAGGGCGTCGAGGTCGACCTGTTCACCCGCTGTCGCGGCGAGGGCCTGCCCGGTCTCGTCGACCTGGAGCCCGGCGTCCGGGTCCGGCACCTGGCCGCGGGCCCGCGCCGGGCGCTGCCCAAGGAGGCCATGCCGGACCTGGTGGTGCCGTTCTCGCTGGCCCTGCTCAAGGAGGACCGGCGCTACGGCCTGGTGCACTCGCACTACTGGCTGTCCGGCCAGGCCGGCCGGATCGCCTCCTTCGGCTGGGGGATACCGCTGGTGCACACCGCGCACACCCTGGCCCTGGTGAAGAACGCCCACCTCGCCGAGGGCGACACCCCCGAGCCGGAGCTGCGGATCCGCGGCGAGCACCAGGTGGCCGGGGACGCCGACCGGCTGATCGCCAACACCGCCGACGAGGCGGAGGCGCTGCGTTCGCTGTACGGGGCGGACGCGGCGCGCACCGAGGTGGTGCGGCCCGGGGTGGATCTGCGGACCTTCGGCACGGGGGACGGGCGGGCGGCGGCCCGGGCCCGGCTCGGGCTGCCGGCCGACGCGTTCGTGCCGCTGTACGCGGGGCGCATCCAGCCGTTGAAGGGGCCGGACGTCCTGGTGCGGGCGGTGGCCGAGCTGCTGCGGATGGCGCCGGACCTGCGCGGCCGGCTGCTCGTGCCGGTGGTGGGCGGGCATTCGGGGGCGAGCCGGGAGGGGGTCGTCGGGCGGCTCGCGGCGGAGCTGGGGGTCGACGACGTGCTGCGGGCCTGCCCGCCGGTGCCGCAGGAGCGGCTGGCGGACTGGTACCGGGCGGCGGACGTGCTGGTGGTGCCCTCGCGCTCGGAGTCCTTCGGGCTGGTGGCCCTGGAGGCGCAGGCCTGCGGGACGCCGGTGCTCGCGGCGGCGGTGGGCGGGCTGCCGACGGCGGTGTGGGACGGGGTGTCGGGGCTGCTCGTACCGGGCCATGACCCGGTGGAGTACGCGCGCCGGCTGCTGTGGCTGGCCCGGCATCCGGAGGCGCGGGTGTCCATGGGGGAGGCGGCGGTCCGGCACGCCCGGGGGATGAGCTGGCGGGTCTCCGCCGCGCGGACGGTCGACGTCTACGAGGACGCGCTGGCGTCCCTGGAGCGGACGGTGCCGCGGGTGGGGCAAGGGCGGCGGCACGCCCCTGCCCCGGCGGCCTCTCTCTCCTGGAGGAACGAGAAGGCCGTAGCACGAGTCTAGCATCTCTTTTGGTCCGACCAAAGGTTAGGCGCGCTCCGGATTCGGTAATTCCGTTGAATCGGCGGCGCATTGACGCACTCACGCCATGGCGAGTCCACGCATCGACAATCCCTGGAATCGCCTCGGAGGCGCCGACAGAATGGAGATGTCTTCAGGGAACGCCCGGCGGCACGGGCCCCGGAAGACGGAATTGATATTCCAACTCCTGGAGGAATCATGTCCGCTGAGCAGAACTCCGGAATTCGCAGGACCGTCGGCCGGTTCGCCGTCGCCCTCGCGGCCTGTCTGGCCGTCGCGGGCGGGGCCGCCGTGGCCGCCGCCCCCGACACCGCCCCCGCCGGGGAGCAGCAGCAGCGGGCCGGCGCCACCGACGACTGGCCCTACCCGGCCCCCACCACCGCGCCGCCCGTCAACTGACGCCGACCACAACGGCGTACCACGGCACAGGAATTCCCCGCGACCGGCCTGCCACGATCGCGGGGAATTCCTGCTTTCCTCAGTCGAGCCACCCCAGGCGCACCGCACGCACTCCGGCCTCGAATCGGCTGGACGCCCCCAATTCCTGCATGAGTTCCGAGATGATCCGGCTCACGGTGCGCAGCGAGACCCCGATGTTCCGGGCGATCTTCTCGTCCTTCATGCCGGCGGCGAGCATCCGCAGGGCGTTCCGCTGCTGCTCCGACAGGCCGTCCCCGCCCCGCTCGGGCGCCAGGTCGTCGCCGAACGGCGTGGCCGTGTGCCAGCAGTGCTCGTACAGGCTCAGGAACGAGCGCACCAGCAGCGGCCCGCCGGCCAGGATCGCGCCCTCGCCCGGCGCCTCCGGCCGCAGCGGCACCAGCGCGTACTGCTCGTCGACGATGACCATCGTCATCGGGAGTTCGGGCGCGACCCGGACCTCCACCCCCAGTTCGGCCCGGCGGTGCAGCACCTCCGCCGCCTCCGGCCGGGCGGCGTCCCAGCTGCGGTAGATGGCACGCACCCGCACGCCCTGGTCGAGCTTGCGGCGGTCGCGCTCGAAGATCCGCTCGGGGGCCTGCCGGGCGGGCCCGGTGGGATACATGGAGCAGGAGGTCCGCTGGGTGACGTCGACGATGTCCTCCAGGGCCTGCTGGATGCGCCGGTAGTCGGTGATCGCCTCGACCGTGATCTCGGCCCGGGCCAGTGCCCCGGGGCGCAGGACGGTGGACGCCAGCGTCTCCAGGGTGCTGTACGCCTGGTCCGCCTCCGCCAGGTGTTCGCGCAGCCGCTCCCGCTCCCGGTCCAGGACGCGCAGCAGCGCGATCTCGGGGTCGACCGAGGCCACCGCGTCCGCGTCCGGCCGCCACTCGGTGCCCCGCAGGTCACGCGGCGGCGCGTGGGTGCTGGTGGTGGGCACGATCAGACCCAGCGCGATCAGTTCGGCCCGACATCGCTCGTACTCCTCGGGCGCGAGCCCTAACGAGGCCGCCACCTCCGAGTAGTTGGACACTCCCCGCCGGCGCAGCTCCTGGTAGAGCGGCACGAGCCGGCTGTCCGCCGGCCCCTTCGTCCGGTCGTCCGCCCTGCCGTCCCCCATGACGCCACCCGTCGTGATCACGCGAGGTTCCCCTTCTCTTCGTGGTCAAGGTCGTCGCAGGTCACCAGGTCGTGCGTCGGGTCCGGGCCACCTCGCGCATGCGTGCGGCGATCTGCCGGCGTTCCGCTTCCCACGCCCGGTGGGTCCGTCACCTCGGTTCGTCCCCCCGCGCGTCCCCGACCGTCAGGCTACGCCGTGTGCTCGAGGGACTCGCCGTCGAGCAGGCCGAGCCGGGCGGCCTTCACCCCGGCCTCGAAGCGGCTGGCCGCGCCGAGCTCCTGCATCACCTCGGAGATCAGCCGGCTGACCGTGCGCAGCGAGACGCCCAGGTTCCGGGCCACCTGCTCGTCCTTGATGCCGGACGCGAGCATCCGCAGCGCGGCCCGCTGCTGCTCCGACAGGCCGTCGCCGCCGTGCTCGGGCTTCTCCTCGTGGCCGTACGGGGTGGCCGCCTGCCAGCAGTACTCGTACAGCGCGCGGTAGGAGCGCACCAGGCCGGGACCGCGGGCCAGCAGGGCGGCCGAGTCCGGGTCGCGCGAGTCGGTGGGGAGCAGGGCGAAGTTCTCGTCGGCGAGGACCATGTTCATGGGGACGACGGGGGACAGGCGCACCTCGACGCCGAGCGCGGTCCGCTCGGCGAGGTGCTGGACCATCTCCGGCACCTGACCCACCCGGTGGCTGTACATGGCCTGGATCCGTACCCCGCGGGCGATCCGGTCGCGGTCCCGGCCGAGCTCCTGGGACATCTCCTCGCGCCGCACGGACCCGGTGAGCATGGCGTGGAGGGAGTGCCGGACGGTGTGGGCCAGGTCGGCGAGTTCGCGGCGGATCCGGGCGGGGTCGTCCACGATCTCGACCTCGACGTCGGAGCCGGGCTCCATGCCCGCCCGGAGGAACGGTCCGGCGAGGGTCTCCAGGGTGGTGTGCGCCCGGCTGGTCTCGGCGAGCCGGCACTCCAGCCGGTCCCGCTCGTGCCGGAGCAGCCGTAACAGGGCGACGTCCGGGGCGACGACGGTGTCGGCGGGCCGGGTCGCACCGGGGCCGAGAACTGGCTCGATCAGACCCAGGTCGACCAACTCGGCGCGGCAGCGGTCCCGTTCGGTCTCGGTCAGGTCGAGGCGCCGTGCGGCCGCGTCGAAGGGCTCGCCCGGCGTGCTGCGAAGCTCCTGGTAGAGGGCGAGGGCCTGCTCGCTTCCGGTGCGCCCTCCGGCGGCGTTTTTGGACACGGCGCAGCAGACTCCCCTCGGATCGCGCGGATCCCGTTGAAACGCCCCGCTAGACCCTGCCACATATTCGAACGGGGCGCACGGTGTTCGCGTGCTTTCAGCGCGAAGGGGCCGCTTCCCGGCACTCGGGGCAAAGGCCCTTGAAGACCACTTCGGCGTCGCTGACCGCCCATTCCGGCAGGCTGCCGCGCGGCGGTTCGGGCGCGGTCGCCGCCACGTTCTCCACGCGGCCGCAGTTCACGCAGAGGGCGTGCTGGTGCGGGGGACCGGAGATCTCGAAGACGGCCGGCAGGCCGGGCCGGTCGAACTTGCCGACCAGGCCCGTCTCCTGGAAATGCCGCAGCATCTCGTAGACGGCCTGGCTGGTGAGCGTGCCGAGCCGCTCACGGGCGGTCGCGGTGATGGCCTCGACGTCGAGATGGCCGCCCGCGGCGAGCACCGTGAGCACCTCCAGGCGCGGACCGGTGACGCGCAGGCCGACGTCGCGCAGCCGCTGGATCACCGCCTCGCGGCCCGTCAGGTCTTCCACGACTGCCATCTTCTCCGCCCGCCACCTGGTCGGCCCAAACTTTTGTGAGCATCGTACCTCTTGGCGGTCCTTGTCGTCAGTCGTCGGTCCGGCAGACGAGGAGCACGCTCTCCGTGCGCTCGTCGATGCGGTGCCGTCGGCGGCCCTCGATGTGCAGGCCCGCCGAGTGCAGCTCGGCGGCGAGGTGCTCGCCGTCCACGATCCACTTGTCCGTGGTGAGCACGACCCGCTCGGTGGAGAGCTTCCCGGTCCGGGCCGTGTAGTACGTGATCCGCTCGCTCATCGTGCGCAGGTCGAAGTCCTGCCGGGCCACCACCCACTCGTCGATCCCGTCGAACCGCGGCACCTGGAAGGCCCAGGTCCGCTGCGGTTCGGCGACCAGTCCGGGCAGCAGGTGCGCGGTGTAGTCGAGCGCGAGCGCTCCGCCCGCCCCCAGGTGCGAGGCGATCTCGCGCAGCAGCCGGGGGCGCGCCTGCGGCGGTACGGCGGAGACCATGGCGCCGGCCAGCAGGGCCAGCCGGTAGTCGCTGCCGAGCCGCAGCTCGGTGAGGTCGGCCCGGGTGGTCACGATCAGCCCGGCGACCTGCGGTCCGATGCGCCGGGCCCAGTTCCCGAGGCGCTCCAGGGCGGGGCCGTCCCGGTCCACGGCCTCCACGGCGAAGCCGTGCCGGGCGAAGGGGACGGCGAGCCGTCCGGCGCCGGAGCCGAGATCGAGCACGGGGCCGCCGGTGGACCGGGCGAGACCGAGGTACCGGACGATGTCGGCGCTGTGCGGGCCGAGGAGCGCGTCGTGCAGCCAGACCGAGTCCTCGTCGACGGGGGCCATCGTCTCCAGGCCCGGCAGGGCCTCGGAGGTGAGCCGGATCCCGGCGCCGGGGGCGGGCGGTTCGAGGGGGCCGTGCGGGCCGGCCCGGTGGTGCCGGTGTCCCGGCACCTCGTATCGGGACGGCAGGACCGGGGCGAGCGCCGCGGGCACGACGGGCAGGGAAGTGCCGCTCGGTGTGTGCATCGCTCCTCCAGGGCTCGCTCGGTCCGTGCCGTCCGGGCGAGGCACCCGTGCCGCCGGGACCGCGCCGCTGCGCTCCATCCTGACCTGGGGCGGAGCGCCGGTTCCAGCGGATCCGCAGGCGTGAACACGCGATGGCGTGTGTCTGCCACGCCCTGGTGGCCGAGGAGCGGACGTACGGGCGAACGGAGCGGTCAGAGCGCCCGGTGGAGCCGCGTGACGCCGATGGGGACGAAGCCCTGGTGTGCGTAGAAGGGCAGCGAGGGGTCCTGCTCCGCGGGCAGTGTGACCCGCTGCTCGGTCGCGCCGAACGCGCGCATCCGCTCGCCGGCCGCGGTCAGCAGCGCGGTACCGATCCCGCGGCGGCGCGCGCCGGGCGTCACGGCGAGCGCGTACAGCTCGCCCTCGCCGGGTACGGGCACGCCGCCGGCGGCCGCGCCGACCAGGGTGCCGTCCGGTCCGGTCGCCACCAGCCAGCCGAGCCAGCCGGGTGCACCGCCGGGAATTTCAATTTCCGCGCGGATACGTGGAAGTGCGCATTGTGCGGAGATCAGTCTGCGGGTCGGGATTTCGCCGAGTATTTCGGTGTAGCTGCCCCGAATGGACTCCGCAAGCAGCCTGGATATCGTCGTCGCGTCGGCGGCCTCGGCCGCCCGCACGTCGGCCAGCTGCATTGGTTCGTACCCTTCGACGTGCCGAGCTGGACCCCAACGTACCCACAATAGCCGGGAATTCGGGGGGACGTGACCGATATGAAATCTACGAATTCCCTTAGTATCAATTCGGGAAGGAGCAGCAGGCGACGATCAGGGGCGCCGCCGCGAGGCCGGCCGCCGCGATCGTGAGCAGCCCCCGCAGCACCGGGTGTCCGGCGGCCTGCGGGGTGAGGATCCGGCGCATGCGCAGGGCGGCGGAGGGGCCGCCCGCCCCGAAGGCCTCCCGGGGCGCCAGGCCCGAGGCGAGGGCGTACAGCGCCGTGGCCAGCGCGTCACGCGAACAGCGGCGCAAGGCCCGGTCGTCCGCGGCCATTTCGAGCAGCAGCGGCACCGCCGTACCGCCGTGCCGGGCGAGCGGCAGGTGCGGGAAGACGCCGGCGAAGGACTCGGCCGCGGCGACGAGCAGATGGTGCCGCCCGGAGATGTGGGCCCGCTCGTGCGCCAGGGCGGCCGCGAGCTGCGGGGGCGTGAGGGTGTGCAGGGCGCCCGAGGAGACCACCACCCGGCGCGAGCGGCCGGGCAGGCAGTAGACGGCGGGCCGCGTGTGTTCCAGGACGGTGGCGCCGATCTCCGGGTCGTAACGGCCCACCAGCCGCAGCGTTTCGGCGTGCCGCCGCCGTTGCCGGCGGGCCCGCAGCAGGGCGCGGCCGAAGCCGCCGAGCGGTGCCGCGAGCACGGCGAGGGCGACGGCCGCGGCCACGTACTCGCGGCCCGTCAGGTGCGACAGGCGTTCCAGCGGCGGCGGTCGGAGCGTGAAGAGCGCGTCGCTCAGCCGGTGCCCGGTGTGACTCGGCAGGATCAGCTGGGCCGGAAGCAGCGCGGCCGAGCCGGTGAACAGCGCGCCGCCCGCCGCCCACACGGTGAGCGCGAGCCGCGGCACCTGCTGGGCCCAGCGCGCCCGCACGAGCAGCCAGGGCACCAGGAACCCGGTGCACAGGACGAGTCCGAGCGGCGGCAGGACGTGGTGGTTCACCGACTCTCGCCGCCCTGGGCGCGCCGGGCGGCGCGCAGGGCCGCGTCGAGCGCGGCCATGTCCTCGTCGGAGATGGTCTCGACGAAGCGCAGCAGCGCCGCGGGCCGGTCCTGGCTGTCGCCGAGCGCGTCCTGCATGAGTCCCGCGGTGTACTCCTCGCGGCTGCGGACGGGTTCGTACAGCCAGGCCCGGCCCGTCTTCTCGCGGCGCAGCCAGCCCTTGCGGTGGAGTATGTCGGCGACCGTCATCACCGTCGTGTAGGCGACGCGGCGTCCCAGATTGATGTCGTCGACGATCTCGCGGACGGTCGCGGGTCGCTGCCACGCCCACAGTCGGTCCATGATCTCGGCCTCCAGCTCTCCCAGCCGGCGCACGTGCATCCCCTCCCCGCTCACGGGCGGTTCATCGTACGGGCCGCGCCACCGGCCCAGGTATACCCCCCAGGGGTAAGATGGACGGCATGACGACCCTTCTGACGAGCCTGACGAAGAGCCGCCCCTGTGCGAAGGTCTGCGTCCCCGGTGTGCCCGGTTCGCTGGAGCTGCTGCTCCTGCGCCAGGTGCTCGGCCTGTGCCTCCGGCTGCGGGTCGAGCTGACCGCGGACTGCCCTTCGCGCAAGGGCGGCTGACTCACCGGTGAGGTGGTTCCGGCAGTACGTCAGGTCCGGATCAGGCGGGCGATCGCCTTCGACGCCTCACCGACCTTGACCTTGGCCTGGTCTCCGCCGGCCTCGATGGCCTCCGTGACGCAGCAGCTGAGGTGCTCGTCCAGGAGGGCCACGGCGCAGGACTGGAGCGCCGCGTTGATGGCGGAGACCTGGGTCAGGACGTCGATGCAGTACACGTCCTCGTCGACCATCCGCTGCACCCCCCGGACCTGCCCCTCGATACGCCTGAGGCGTCTGATGATGTCTTCCTTGTGCTGTACGTAACCGGCCACGGCGGCCTCCTTGTCGGACAGTTACAGCAGGCGGTGGCGATCGGTCACTTGTCGGCGGCCTGAAAGCCCCGAAGTCGCAGGCTGTTGCCGACCACGAAGACCGACGAGAAGGCCATCGCGGCGCCGGCGATCATCGGGTTGAGCAGTCCGGCCGCGGCGAGCGGCAGGGCGGCCACGTTGTAGGCGAAGGCCCAGAACAGGTTCGAGCGGATGGTGCCGAGGGTCTTGCGGGAGAGCCGGATGGCGTCCGCCGCGGCCCGCAGGTCGCCCCGGACCAGGGTGAGGTCGCCGGCCTCGATGGCGGCGTCCGTGCCGGTGCCCATCGCGAGCCCCAGGTCGGCCTGGGCCAGCGCGGCCGCGTCGTTGACGCCGTCGCCGACCATGGCGACCGAACGCCCCTCGCCCTGCAGGCGCTTGACGACGTCGACCTTGTCCTGCGGCATGACCTCGGCGATCACCTCGTCGATGCCCACCTCGGCGGCGACGGCCTCGGCGACCGCCTTGTTGTCACCGGTGAGCAGGATCGGGGTGAGACCGAGGGCGCGCAGCCGCCTGATGGCCTCGGCGCTGGTCTCCTTGACGGCGTCGGCGACCTCCAGGACCGCGCGGGCCTCCCCGTCCCAGGCGACCGCGATGGCCGTCCTGCCGGCCTTCTCGGCCGCGTCCTTGGCGGCCTTGAGGGACGGGGTGAGCTCCATGGCCCACTCCTGGAGCAGCTTCTCGCGGCCGACGAGGACGGCGTGGCCGTCGACGACGCCCTGGACGCCGAGGCCGGGGATGTTGGCGAAGTCCTCGGGGGCGGGGAGGGCGCCGACCCTGGCGGCGGCGCCGGAGGCGACGGCCTGGGCGATCGGGTGCTCGGAGGAGTGCTCCAGGGCGCCGGCGAGGCGCAGGACGTCGGTCTCGTCCGTACCGGCGGCGGTGTGGACCTTGATCAGGGTCATCCGGCCGGTGGTGACGGTGCCGGTCTTGTCCAGGACGATGGTGTCGACCTTGCGGGTGGTCTCCAGGACCTCGGGGCCCTTGATGAGGATGCCGAGCTGGGCGCCGCGGCCGGTGCCGACCATGAGGGCGGTCGGGGTGGCGAGGCCCAGGGCGCACGGGCAGGCGATGATCAGGACGGCGACCGCGGCGGTGAAGGCGGAGGTCAGGCCCTGTCCCGTACCGAGCCAGAAGCCGAGGGTGCCGAGCGAGAGGGCGATGACGATCGGCACGAAGACGGCGGAGATCTTGTCGGCGAGGCGCTGGGCGGCGGCCTTGCCGTTCTGGGCGTCCTCGACGAGCTTGGCCATGCGGGCCAGCTGGGTGTCGGCGCCGACCCGGGTGGCCTCGACGACCAGGCGGCCGCCGGCGTTCAGGGTGGCGCCGGTGACGGAGTCGCCGACGGAGACCTCGACCGGCACGGACTCGCCGGTGAGCATGGAGGCGTCGACGGCGGAGGAGCCCTCGACGACGGTGCCGTCCGTGGCGATCTTCTCGCCCGGGCGGACCAGGAAGCGGTCCCCGACCTGGAGTTCGGCGGTCGGTACGGTGACCTCGCGGCCGTTCCGCAGCACGGTGACTTCCTTCGCGCCCAGCTGCATCAGCGCCTTGAGCGCGGCGCCCGCCTTGCGCTTCGAGCGGGCCTCGAAGTAGCGGCCGGCCAGGATGAAGGCGGTGACGCCGGCCGCGGCCTCCAGGTAGATGTTCCCGGCGCCGTCGGTGCGGGCGATGGTGAACTCGAAGGGGTGCGTCATGCCGGGGGTGCCGGCGGTGCCGAAGAACAGCGCCCACAGGGACCACAGGAACGCGGCGATCGTGCCGACCGAGATCAGCGTGTCCATGGTGGCGGCGCCGTGCCTGGCGTTCGTCCAGGCGGCCCGGTGGAACGGCCAGGCGGCGTACGTGACGACCGGCGCGGCGAGCGTGAGGCTCAGCCACTGCCAGTACTCGATCTGGAGGGCCGGGACCATCGCCATGGCGATGACGGGCAGGGCCAGCGCGACGGCGGTGACCAGGCGCTGCCGGAGCGGCCGCAGCTCCTCGTCGGCCCGCTCCTCCTCGGAGGGACCCTCGGCACCCGGGGTCTCGCTCTTCGGGGGCGTGGGCTCCTGGGCGGTGTAGCCGGTGGCCTCGACGGTGGCGATGAGGTCGGCGACGTCGATGTCGGCGGAGAAGGTGACCTTCGCCTTCTCGGTCGCGTAGTTGACGGTGGCCTCGACCCCGTCCATCCGGTTGAGCTTCTTCTCGATACGGGCCGCGCACGAGGCGCAGGTCATGCCGCCGATGGCGAGCTCGACCTGGGCGGTGCCGGGGGTCGTTGTGGTCATGAGGTCTGCTCCTCGTTCGTACGGGTCGGGGGCCGGGGCCCGGGCGTGGTGGGCGAGCCCCGGCGGCCGGTTGGCGCCGGTGCGCCGGTCAGGCGCGGCCGGTCAGCTCGTAGCCCGCGTCGTCGATCGCCGCGGCGATCGCGGCGTCGTCCGGCTCGCCGCCGGTGGTGACGGTCACCCGGCCGCCGGCCACGTCGACGTCCACGGAGATGACGCCGTCGAGCGCGCTCACCGAGTTGGTGACGGCGGTCTTGCAGTGGCCGCAGGTCATGCCGGCGACGGCGTAGACGGTGCTGGTGCTGTCGGCGACCGCGGTGGCCGTCGAGATCTCGACGGTGTTGGTCGAGCAGCTGTTGTCGGGGGTGCAGCAGGAACCCATGGGTCTTCCTCCTCGATCGGATACCCTCGGGGGGTATCGGTGTGCGTCCAATGTATACCCCCCGGTGGTACCCGGCGCAAGTGTCGACCCGACTTGACTTGATACCCCCCAGGGGTATGGTGAAGTGCAGTGAAGGGTTCCGATCACCCACCCCTGTACGCCGCCGTGCACGGGAGAGCAGGAGAGCAGCCATGAACACCGGAGTGAAGATCACTGCCTTTGCCGCCGCGCTCGCCGCGACCTTCGGGACCGCGTACGGGGTCGGCAAGGGCGTCGGCCCCGTCGGGGAGCCGGAGCGGGCGGAGCACGCGGGCCACGCGGAGGCCACGCCCGCCGGGGAGGGTGGCGGCCACGGCGGCCACGCGGAGGCGGCGAGCGCGCCCGCGGCCGGCGGCCTGCAGGTCTCCGAGGACGGCTACACCCTCGCCCTCGACACCCCGGCCCCCGCGCTCGGCCGGAGCACGCTCAGGTTCTCGATCAAGGACGCGGCCGGCCGGAAGGTCACCGCCTTCAGCACCGAGCACGGCAAGGAGCTGCACTTCATCGTCGCGTCGCGGGATCTGACGGTCTTTCGCCACCTGCACCCGGTGAAGGGCGCGGACGGCACCTGGACGGTGGCCGCGGACCTGCCGGCCGCGGGCGCCTACAAGGCCTTCGCCGACTTCAAGCCGGCGGTGAAGGGGGCGAAGGGCGTGACGCTCGGCGTCGACCTCTCCGTCCCGGGCGCGTACGCCCCGCGGCCGATGCCGGCCGTGGCGCCGACGGCCGAGGTCGACGGCTACCAGGTGCGCCTCGGCGGCACGCTGAACCCGGGCAGGGCGGGCGAGCTGCGGCTCACGGTCACGAAGGCCGGAAGGCCCGTCACCAACCTGGAGCCGTACCTCGGCGCGTACGGCCACCTGGTCGCCCTGCGCGACGGTGACCTCGCCTATCTGCACGTGCACCCCAACGAGGGCGGCCCCGGTCCGGACGTCTCCTTCACGGCGACCGCGCCGAGCTCCGGCACGTACCGCCTGTTCCTGGACTTCCAGCACGAGGGGAAGGTCCGCACGGCCGCCTTCACGGTCCGCGCGGGTGCGGCCGCGGCGGTTCCGGACGCGGCCGGTGCGGGTACGGGTGGGACCGGCGCGGGTACGGGTGCGACCGACGGAGGGACGGAAGAGGCGCCGCACGATGCGGCAGGCCACGCGCACGGCTAGTCTGGACATTGGACTAGACCTGTAGCCGCGTGATCCGGGAGGAATGGGCTCGATGAGCAACCGTGCAGTGCTGGAGGTGATCGCCCTCGACGAGGCGGACGCGGTCGCTGCCCAGGCCGGTGGGGCGGACCGCCTGGAGCTGGTCACCGACATGGCGGCGGACGGACTCACCCCGTCCACGACCGGCTTCGCCGCGATCCGCGCCGCGGTGGACATCCCGCTGCGCGTGATGCTCAGGCTCACGGACGGCTTCGCGGCCGGGGACGCCGAACACGTCGCCGCGCTCGTCGACCGCGCGGGCGAGCTGCGCGCGGCGGGCGCGGAGGAGTTCGTCCTCGGCTTCCTGACCCCCGACGGCGACGCCGACCTGGTGGCGGTGGAGCGCCTGATCGCGGTCCTGGACGGCAGCCCCTGGACCTTCCACCGCGCGATCGACCGCGCCGCCGACCGCGACGCGCTGCGCAAGCAGCTCGCGGACCTCCCGGGCCTCGACACCTACCTCACGGCGGGGGCGGCGACCGGCGTCGACGACGGCCTGGCGACTCTGAAGGCGGAGGCGGCCCGCGCGGGCGAACCGGGCTACGAGCCGCAGATCCTCGTCGGCGGCGGCCTCCGCCTCGACCACCTTCCCGCCCTCCGCGCCGCCGGCCTCGACGCCTTCCACATCGGCGGCGCCGCGCGCCCCGACGGCTGGACGCACCCGGTCTCCTCGGCGGCGGTACGGACGTGGCGCGAGGCGGTCGACGCGTAGGCGCCGCGGGGCAGGCGCGTGACGCCGTGCCCACCGGCCCGGCGAAGGCCCCGGAAACGCCGAAGGCGGCGTACCCCGACCCGAGGTCGGATGGTACGCCGCCTGCAGGCGCGGCCACGGCGCCTACTTCGCGTCGCTGTTGAACCTGGCCGTCGCCCAGAAGTAGCCGAGGACGGCGAGGCCGAGGCACCAGGCGACGGCGATCCAGCCGTTGTCGCCGATCTCGGTGCCGAGGAGCAGTCCGCGCAGGGTCTCGATGGCGGGGGTGAAGGGCTGGTACTCGGCGATCGGCTGGAACCAGCCCGGCATCGCGTCGACCGGGACGAAGGCGCTGGAGATCAGCGGCAGGAAGATCAGCGGCATCGCGTTGTTGCTGGCGGCCTCCGCGTTCGGGCTGATGAGGCCCATGCCGACGGCGATCCAGGTGAGCGCCAGGGCGAAGAGGACGAGGAGCCCGAAGGCGGCGAGCCATTCCAGGGCGGTGGCGTCCGTGGAGCGGAAGCCGATCGCCACGCCGACGGCGCCGACGAGGACCACGCTGGCGACCGACTGCAGCACGCTGCCGACGACGTGCCCGACGAGGACGGAGCCGCGGTGGATGGCCATGGTCCGGAAGCGGGCGATGATGCCCTCGCTCATGTCGTTGGCGACGGAGACCGCGGTGCCGATGGTGGTGCTGCCGATGGTCATCAGGAGCAGGCCGGGCACCAGGTAGGCGATGTAGTCGGAGCGGTCGCCGCCGCCGATGCCCGCGCTCATGGTGTCGCCGAAGATGTAGACGAAGAGCAGCAGCAGCATGATCGGCGTGAGCAGCAGGTTCAGGGTGAGCGAGGGGTAGCGCCGGGCGTGCAGCAGGTTGCGGCGCAGCATCGTGGCGGAGTCGCGCACGGCGAGGGAGAGGGAACTCATCGGACGGACTCCTTGGTGTCGTTGCTCTGGGTGGGCCGGGGAACGCCGACGCCGCCGGTGAGGGCGAAGAAGACGTCGTCGAGGTCGGGGGTGTGCACGGTCAGCTCGTCGGCCTCGATGCCGGCGCCGTCCAACCGGTCGAGCACGGCGCGCAGTTCGCGCTGGCTGCCGTCGCTCGGGACCCGCAGGGTCAGGGACTCGTCGTCCCGGGCGGCCCCGCCCAGCGCGGCGGTGGCCCGCCGGTACGCGGCCGGGTCGGTGAAGCGGAGCCGTACGTGTCCTCCGGGGACGATCCGCTTGAGCTCCTCGGCGGTGCCCTCGGCGGCGATCCTTCCGCCGTGCAGCACGGCGATCCGGTCGGCGAGTTCGTCCGCCTCCTCCAGGTACTGCGTGGTGAGGAAGACGGTGACGCCGTCGGAGACGAGCCGGCGGATGATCTGCCACATGGTGTGACGGGAGCGCGGGTCGAGGCCGGTGGTCGGCTCGTCGAGGAAGATGATCCGCGGGCCGCCGACCAGCGTCATGGCGATGTCGAGACGGCGCTTCATGCCGCCGGAGTAGGTGGAGGCGGGCTTCTTCGCGGCCTCCACGAGGTCGAAGCGCTCCAGGAGTTCGGCGGCGACCCGCCGCCCCTCACGCCTCGACAGGTGGTGCAGGTCCGCCATGAGGAGCATGTTCTCCTCGCCGGTGATGAGACCGTCGACCGCGGAGAACTGCCCGGTGACCCCGATCGCGGAGCGCACGGACTGCGGTGCGGTCAGGAGGTCGTGGCCGCCGACGCTGATCGGCCCGCTGCCGGCGCCGGGGGAGACGAGGGTGGAGAGGATCTTGACGGCGGTGGTCTTGCCGGCGCCGTTCGGCCCGAGCAGGGAGAACACGGTGCCTTCCGGGACGACCAGGTCGACACCGTCGAGGACGACCTTGTCGCCGTAGGACTTCCGCAGGCCGGTCGCCGCGATGGCCGATGTGCTCATCTGGGGTGCTCCTCAGCAGGGTTGGAGGGGTCGGTCAGAGGCTGCGGGCGGTGATGTCGCCGTACGCGGTGGTCGCGGAGATGCGCAGACCGGCGCCGGCGCCCTCGCTGTTGCGCAGGTCGTTCCGGATCCGGCCGTAGGAGGTGCCGGCGTCGAGGGTCGCGGAGACCCCGCGGGCGGCGCCCACCTCGATGTCGCCCTTCGCGGTGCGCAGGGTGACGTCGCCGCCGACGGCCTCGGTGACGCGGAGGTCGCCGGCCTGGGTGCCGATCTCGGCGGGCCCGCCGAGGCGCCCGACCGTGATGTCGCCGGCCTGCACGGTGAGGCGGGCGGCGCCGGTCTCGTCGAGCACGACGGTGGCGTGCGCGGCCTCGAACTCGACGTCACCGAGCCGGCCTTCGCCGCGGAGTTCGGCGCTCGCCGCCTTGGCCTCGATCCGGGAGCCGGCGGGCAGTCCCACGGTCACCCGCACGGAGCCGGAGTTGCCGAGCACCTGACGCTCCCAGCCGGGGACCTCGATCCGCAGCTCGCCGTCGGCGTACCGGACCTCGACCCGCTCCGCCGCCTTCACGTCACGGCCCTTGGAGGCGTCCGCCGGAAGGACCTCGACGGTGGTGTCGGCCCGGTCGGCGGCGACGAACTCGATGAGGCCGGCGGGGAGGTCGAGGACGGTGGCGATCGGGGCGGGGGTCTCGAACTTCTGCATGATGCGCTCCTTGTTTCCGAGCTGTGCGCTCGTTGTTTCTGACATTGGAAACACTACGTTGCGTTCGAGGACTGGGCAATGGACTCGTTGCGCGAGAGATGCGTCAGTGCAGGTCAGGCTATTGAAATCGTTGCACCGTTTTGAAAACTAACGCAACGTCAAAGTGTCGAGCGTTGCAATAGATGTGAAATGAACGCTCTGCGGAGGGCGTCGAACGCGCATGTGCGGCCCCGCGAAAACGTCTGGCCTCTCGTCGCGCGGCACCGTTAGCCTCCCGCGCATGCCGACCACTCCTGTCGACGCCGCCCTCGTGCGGCGTCTCGTCGACGCCCAGTTCCCCCGGTGGGCCGGTCTGCCCGTGCGTGAGGTCGTCTCGGCCGGGACTGACAACGCGATGTTCCGGCTCGGCGACGCGCTCGTCGTACGGCTGCCGAAGGCGGACTGGGCGGCGGGGCAGGCCGAGAAGGAGCAGCGCTGGCTGCCGCGCATCGCGCCGGGGCTGCCGCTGGCCGTGCCCGTGCCGGTCGCGGCCGGGGTGCCCGGGCAGGGGTACGGGCACGCCTGGTCCGTGTACGAGTGGCTGGACGGGCGCGACGCCTACGCCGCGCCCGTCGCCGACCTCGCCCACGCCGCCGTCGCCCTGGGACGGTTCGGGGCCGAGCTGCGGGCCGTCGACGCGACCGGGGGGCCGCGCTCCTTCCGGGGCGGGCCCGTGACCTCCTGGGAGGACGGGGCCATGTCCGTGGCCCTGCGGGACCTCGGCGACGACGGCACCCTCGACGGTGAACTGGCCACCGCCGCCTGGGAGTCGGTGCTTTGGCTGCCGCAGTGGGAGGGCGAGCCGGTGTGGGTCCACGCCGACCTGCTGCCCGGCAATCTGCTCACCCGCGACGGGCGCCTGAGCGCCGTCATCGACTTCGGCGGCCTCGGCGTCGGCGACCCCGCCGTCGACGCCATGCCCGCCTGGACCCTGTTCACCCCGGAGACCCGGCCCCTCTTCCGCGAGGCGGCCCGGGTCGACGACGCGACCTGGGCGCGCGGGCGGGGCTGGGCGCTGTGCTGGGGCATCGTGACCGAGCACTACTACCGCGGCAGGAACCCGGTGCTGGCCGCCGTCGCCCACCGCACCTGGCGCGAGGCGCTGGCGGAGTACGCCGCCCTCTGAGGGCCCTGCCGGTCCGCGGGGGCCTGCACCGTGGGGGCCTGTATGGGGGGCCGGTCCGCCCTCCCGCGTACTCCTCAGCCGAGCTGTTCCGGCAGCTCCGCCGCGTGCACCACCGTCAGACCGGACACCGCACGGGTCAGCGCCACGTACAGCCGGCGCAGGCCCGTGCGCTCGTCCGGTTCGCCGTCCACGACCGCCGCGGGCTCGTCGAGGACCACGTAGTCGTACTCCAGACCCTTGGCCAGCGAGGCCGGGACCAGGGTCAGACGGGACTCGGCCGTGGTCTCCTCGCCGGGGGAGAGGTAGGCCAGGCCGGCGGCCGTCAGGGCCTCCGCCAGCGGGGCGACGCGCGCGTCGGCGGCGATCAGACCGATCGAGCCCTCGTGCGCCAGGGCCTCGACGCAGGCCGCGACCACGTGCGCGTCCAGCGCCTCCGCCTCCGTCCACCGGATCTCCAGCGAGCCCGGGTTCTCCCGTACCGACTCCACCGGAGCCAGCCCCGGCGACATGTGCGGGAGCAGCCGTGAGGCGTACGCGATGACCTCGCGCGGTACGCGGAAACCGGCCGTCAGCTCCTCCACGACCGCCTCCGGCTTGCCCAGGTGCGCGAGCGCCTGGGCCCAGCTCGCGGTGGCCCACGGCGTGGTGCCCTGCGCCAGGTCGCCGAGGACGGTCGCCGAGCCCGTCGTGCAGCGCCGCCCGACCGCCCGGTACTGCATGGGGGACAGGTCCTGCGCCTCGTCGAGCACGACGTGGCCGAGGGAGTGGGTGCGCTCCACCAGGTCCCGCGTCTCGTCGACGAGGACGGCGTCGGCCGCCGACCACTTCGCCGTCTTCACGCTCCGGTACGGCTTCGCCCACAGCAGGAGCTTCTGCTCGTCCTCGTCGAGGACGCCCGCCGCGTGCTCCGCCAGGAAGTCGGCGTCGCTCAGCAGCCGCAGCACCAGCTTCGCCGGGTCCACGGCCGGCCAGCACTCCTTGACGACCGCCTTGACCGCCGCGTTGCGCGCGACCGCGTTCTGCACCCGGTCGTCGGGCGCCTCGCCCGCCTGCTCCATGCGGACCAGCACGGCGTGCGCGATGCGCTGCGGCAGGGCCTCGCGGGCCGCCCCGTACCGGATGTCGCGGTCCGTCAACTCACGGACGATCTCCTCCAGTTCGTGCGCCGGCACCCGCCAGCGGCGCGAGCCGCGCACCACCATCAGCGGTTCCTTCGGCAGGCTCACGTGCGCCCAGACCGCCCGGCGCAGCACCTCCGCCATCCGGGCGTCGCCCTTGACGACGGCGGTCGCCGCCTCGTCCGTACCGCGCACCTCGACGTGCGCGACGAGGTCGTCCACCGTCGCCTGCTGCACCTCCAGCTCGCCGAGGGCCGGGAGGACCTGCTCGATGTAGTGGAGGAAGGAGCGGTTCGGTCCGATGACGAGCGTGCCGGTGCGGGCGAGGCGCTCCCGGTGGGCGTAGAGCAGGTAGGCGACACGGTGCAGGCCCACGGCCGTCTTTCCGGTGCCCGGGCCTCCCTGGACGCAGATCGTCCCCGACAGGTCGGAGCGGACGATCTCGTCCTGCTCCGGCTGGATGGTCGCGACGATGTCCCGCATCGGGCCGACACGGGGCCGCTCGATCTCCGCCTGGAGCAGCCGGCTGGTGCGCTCCAGCTCCCGCGGGTCCGACAGGTGCTCGTCCTCGTAGGCGGTGAGGTCGCCGCCCGTGTAGCCGAAGCGGCGCCGCAGCCCGACGTCCTGCGGGTCCTTCTTGGACGCCCGGTAGAACGGCTGCGAGACCGGCGCACGCCAGTCGATCACCATCGGGTCGCCGTCGGCGTCGTGCACGTGCCGCCGGCCGATGTAGAAGCGCTGGCCCTCCTGCGTGGTGTGCAGGTAGTCGAGCCGGCCGAAGAACAGGGGCGTGTCGGCGAGGTCGGCGAGCGCCTTGATGCGGTCCTCGATCTGGCGGGTGAGGACGATCGAGTTGACCCAGTTGGCGGTGACGTCCTTGATGTCGAGCGACTCGACGTCCTCCCGCATCGCGCGCAGGGCGGCGCGGGACTCGGTGAGGTGCGCACGCTCCCGCGCGAGCGGATCGTCTGCTGGGGACGTTACGGACACGGTGAAGCCTCCGGGTCGGGTACGCGGACACGTCAAGGTGGCCGCCGGTTTCCGACCGGACGGCGGCGCTCCACGAGCGGGAGGCGGGGAAGCAGGCGAGTGTAGCTCCAGCGCCGTCCCGGGCGCGAACGGATTCCGGGGCTCCGACCGTGGGCTCCGACCGTGGGGGAGGACCCGTAGGGGTCGGCCTCTGCCTCAAGGCGGACCCGGGCTCCATCCGCAGGCCGATGTGTTCGGAATGTCCGTTTCGGATGATGGATGCATGACCGCCACCACCCTCAGCCCCGCGTCCACCGCCCCGACCACGCTCCCGCACCGGCTCGCCTTCGGACTCCGCGCGATACGGGCCTTCGGCGCCGCCGCCGTCGACGTCGTCCTGCTCGGCTCGTACGAGGAGCACGACCCCCGAGCCGGCGTCCGCGACCCCCGCCCCGCCCACCTGACCGGCGCCTGAACGCCGCTCGGCCGGGCCCCATAGCCCCGGCCGCCCGGTCGCCTTACGGCCCCCGGCCGCCCCGCTGCCCCCCCGGCCGCTCCGCCGCCCCGGCCCACGGTTCTGAGTACGCCGCCGGCCCGGAATGAGTACGCCGGCGCGTCCGCCCGCCCGGCGCGCGCTGCTGTCATGGCCCCATGACCACGACGACGACCGGCCCCGAGGCCACCGAGGCGCCCGACGCCACCGGCACCACCCGCGCCCTGCGCGTCATGGCCCTGTGCGCGCTGCCCGTCCTGCTCCTGTGCGCGCTGCTCACCGTCGTCGCGGTCCTGCAGGACGCGATCGGCGGCGACGGGGCCGCCGGCGGCTTGGCCGACGCGGCCCGGTGGGCCCTCGCCGGCTCCGGACTCTGCGCCCTGACGGGTGCGGCCGTGCCGCGCGACGGGATGTCGGACCGCGCCCGCGGGTTCACCGTGGCCGCCGCCTACACGCTGGCGGTCCTGGCCCCGGCCCTGGCGGCACTGGACTAGGCACGGGACCGCGGACCGGGACGGGGACCCGGACGCGCTCGACCGGTGCCGTGGACCCGGACGCCAGGCCGCACGGCCTCAGCGACGCACGGCCCCGCGGCCGCAGGCACCTACCGCCGCACGGCCCCACGGCCGCAGGCACCTACCGCCGCACGGCCCCGCGGCCCCAAAACCCCACGTCCGGTCGACGCAAGGGCCACGGCCTCACGGCGCCCCGCACCCCCGCGCCCCCGCCAGACTCACGACTCCAGCAGCTCGCTCGCGTCCATGATCCGGTACGCGTACCCCTGCTCGGCCAGGAAGCGCTGCCGGTGGGCGGCGAAGTCCTGGTCGATGGTGTCGCGGGCGACGACCGAGTAGAAGTGGGCCTGGTGACCGTCGGCCTTCGGGCGCAGCACGCGGCCGAGGCGCTGGGCCTCCTCCTGGCGGGAGCCGAAGGTGCCGGAGACCTGGATCGCGACCGTCGCCTCGGGCAGGTCGATCGAGAAGTTCGCGACCTTGGAGACGACGAGGACGCTGATCTCGCCGTTGCGGAAGGCGTCGAAGAGCTTCTCGCGCTGCGCGTTCGACGTCTCGCCCTTGATCACCGGGGCGTCGAGGTGCTCACCGAGCTCGTCGAGCTGGTCGATGTACTGGCCGATGACGAGGATCTGCTGCCCGGCGAACTTCTTCACCAGCGCCTCGGTGATCCGCCGCTTGGTCGCCGTGGTGGCGCAGAAGCGGTACTTCTCCTCGGGCTCGGCCGTCGCGTACGCGAGCCGCTCCGAGTCGGTCAGGTCGACCCGTACCTCGACGCAGTCGGCGGGCGCGATGTAACCCTGCGCCTCGATCTCCTTCCACGGCGCGTCGAAGCGTTTGGGGCCGATCAGCGAGAACACGTCGGACTCGCGCCCGTCCTCGCGCACCAGCGTCGCGGTGAGCCCGAGCCGCCGCCGGGCCTGCAGGTCGGCGGTGAACTTGAAGACGGGGGCCGGCAGCAGGTGCACCTCGTCGTAGACGATCAGGCCCCAGTCGCGGGAGTCGAAGAGCTCCAGGTGGGGGTAGATGCCCTTCCGCCGCGTGGTCAGCACCTGGTACGTGGCGATCGTGACGGGCCGGATCTCCTTCCGCGTCCCGCTGTACTCGCCGATCTCGTCCTCGGTGAGCGAGGTCCGCTTGACCAGCTCGTGCTTCCACTGGCGGGCCGAGACGGTGTTGGTCACCAGGATCAGCGTGGTCGCCTTGGCCTTGGCCATCGCCCCGGCGCCGACCAGCGTCTTGCCGGCGCCGCAGGGCAGCACGACGACGCCCGAGCCGCCGTGCCAGAAGCCCTCCACGGCCTGCTGCTGGTACGGGCGCAGGGACCAGCCGTCCTCGGCGAGGTCGATCCGGTGCGCCTCGCCGTCCACGTAGCCGGCGAGGTCCTCGGCGGGCCAGCCCAGCTTGAGCAGGGTCTGCTTGATCTGGCCGCGCTCCGAGGGGTGCACGGCGACGGTGTCCGCGTCGATCCGCTGCCCGACGAGCGGCTGCACCTTCTTCGAGCGCAGCACCTCCTCGAGCACCGGCCGGTCGGTGGTGGTGAGCACGAGCCCGTGCGTGGGGTGCTTGGACAGCGACAGGCGCCCGTAGCGGGCCATGGTCTCGGCGACGTCCACGAGCAGGGCGTGCGGGACGGGGTAGCGCGAGAACTCCACCAGCGCGTCCACGACCTGTTCGGCGTCGTGCCCGGCGGCCCGCGCGTTCCACAGCCCGAGCGGGGTCACCCGGTAGGTGTGGATGTGCTCGGGCGCCCGCTCCAGCTCGGCGAACGGCGCGATGGCCCGCCGGCAGGCCTCGGCCTGCTCGTGGTCGACCTCCAGCAGGAGCGTCTTGTCGCTCTGGACGATGAGTGGACCGTTCACGTGTTGCGCATCCCCTTCCACGCGGGCCGCATGTGGCCAAACATCCAGTCTGCCTGATGCCCGGCCGATGTCGGCGGGGGCTGCCACACTGAACGGGACGGACTGCCGAGAGGGAGGTGGCGAGATGAGCGTCGCGCACGATCCGCACTACGGGCCTTGGACGATAGAGCAGGTACTGGCTCTGGAGGAGGACCGCGGTCAGCGTCGTGAACTGATGGGGGAAGCGCTCATGATGTCTCCGGCTCCGGGTGCGAGGCACCAGCGTGCCTCGTTTCGGCTCACCTCTCTGCTGGATGCCGCCGTCCAGGCGGCGGGCGTACCGGCCGAAGTGCTCGAAGCCGTGAACGTCGTCCTGCCCGACGGACTGTTCATCCCCGACATCGTGGTCGTTGAAGCGGAGGCCGCCGCGGAGGACCCGATCACGTTCGACTCCGAGGCCGTCCTCCTCGTCGTTGAGATCGTCTCCCCCTCCTCGTCCGGGCGCCGGACCGACCGGCTTCTCAAGCCGCCGTACTACGCGGAGGCGGGCATCCAGCACCTGTGGCGGCTGGAGCTGGAGCCCGCCCCGGCCCTGGTGGTGTCGGAGCTGCGCGACGGTCGCTACGTGGAGCGGACCGTGGCCGAGGCGGGCCGGGAGACGAAGATCGAGGCGCCGTTCCCGCTCACGCTCGACCCCGCGGCACTGGTGAGCCCGAGGGCCTGAGGCGCTGCGCCGGCTAGGCGGGGTCCTCGTCCGCGAGTTCCGCGACGCCCGTGATCCGGTGCAGCGGATACGTGCGGACCTCGTCGGCCGTGTGGTCGTAGCCCGTGACGAAGCCGCCCTCGACCCGGACCGGGGCGATGACCCGCTGGCTGGCGGCGCCCTCCGCGTTCACGTAGCCGATCCAGACG
This sequence comes from Streptomyces sp. NPDC053431, assembly GCF_044544925.1. Classification (NCBI taxonomy): domain Bacteria; kingdom Bacillati; phylum Actinomycetota; class Actinomycetes; order Kitasatosporales; family Streptomycetaceae; genus Streptomyces; species Streptomyces sp. NPDC053431. The sequence goes on from NZ_JBITXX010000011.1 coordinate 43,791, forward strand.
GCCGAGCCGGTGAGCGCGGCGGCCTGCACGGTGGCGAGGGTCTCGGCGGCGGAGGTACGGGGCAGGGAACCGGCGGTGACGGGGGTGGCGGCCGGCTCCTTGCGCACCACCGTCGCCGCCCGATCGCCCGCCCGGATCGCCCTGACCGCGGCCGCGAGCAGGGTCGCGTCGGGGGCGGGCGGGCCGTCGGGGACGGGCGCCGGGGCGGTGCGGGGCGGGGTGCGGTACGCGTCGGAGCGGGTGATCAGGACGTCGCCCTCGGCGGACTCCGCGGCCGGCGCGTAGCCCATCGCCCGCAGCCCGTCGAGCAGCGAGGCCGGGTCCGCCTGCGCGGCCAGGACCGTCGGCGCGAGGCGGCGCAGCCGCAGGGCGGCCGAGCGCCGGTCGGCGATGATCTCGCCGAGCACGGTCTCGTCGTCGCAGCGCACGTACGAGGACGCGGCCCCGACCCGCAGGTGGCCGTGCTTCCGCGCCACGTCGTCGATGAGGTACGCGAGCGGCTGCGGCACCGGCGTGCGCGCGTGCGCGGCCAGGAAGTCGTGCAGGTCGGAAGCGGTGCGCCCGGCGTCGAGGGCGCGGCGTACGGAGGCGGGCGTGAAGCGGTAGACGGTCGCGCCGCCCTTCGACTCCACGTCCGCCAGCACGGACAGCGCGTCGGCGAGCGGCCGGCGCAGCGGCCCGGGGGCGACGGCGGTCAGGTCGGCCTGCAGCAGGACGTGGTCGACGGCCTCGGGCAGCAGGGGCGCGAGCAGGGTCGCCGCGCGGGAGACGGCGACGGCCGGCTCGCAGTCGTGCCCGTGGAGCGCGTCCTCGGGCGCGGCCTCGGCCAGCGGCAGGTTCAGCAGCGCGCGGGCGGGCGAGGCGAGCGCGCCACGCCCGGTGATCCCGAGCAGCTCGGCCTCGTCGAGGGTCCAGCGGGCGATCTGTTCCCGCAGGTCGGCGGAGGGGCCGCCGGCCGCCGGGGCGGCGGACGCGCCGCCCGTTCCGGGCAGCCGGCCGGTCACGGCGCCGGCGGCGGACCCGGCGCTCGCGGCGCCGGTCCGGCCGCTGCCTCCGGTTCCCGGCGCGGTGCCGCCGGCCGTACCGCCGGGTCCGCCGCCGTCGCCGGGCGCGCCCGCGAAACCGCTGCCCCGCCCGCCGGCCGCCGCCTGGGCGGCGGTGACCGGGGCGGCGCCCCCGCCCCGCAGGGGGCGGTCCCAGCGCAGGCGGGCGAGGACGGACTCGCGGTCGGCGGCGGCGCCGGGCGGCAGGGTCGCCTGGAGGGTGAGGACGCGGTGGCGGACCTCGGGGGCGGCGGCGCGGTCGAGGCCGGGGCCGAGGGCGGAGAGGGTGCGGCCCTTGGCGTCCTGGGTGCCGACCAGGCCCGGGGTGCGGGTCGCGGACAGCCAGACGGCGGCGAGCCGGGCCCAGCGTTCGGCGGGCGGCAGGTCGAGCCAGTCGTCGTAGGCGGGCGTCGGCGCGTACCGCTCGTCCGCCTCGCCGTCGGAGGCCAGCAGCCCGGCGCCGTAGGCCAGTTCGAGCCAGAACGCCGCCGTCTGCTCCGGCACGTCGAGGGCGGTCGCGGTGCGCCGGAGGTCCCGTACGGACAGACCGCCCGCCCGGAGCACCTGAGGACCGCCCTGGTCCCAGGTCTTGAGCAGTTCCTCGACGGTCGCGAGGGCGGTGTAGGCCTGCCCCGCCGCCGCGTTGTCCACCACCTGTGGACGGTAGTCACGGGCCGGCTCCACCGTGGGAGCCGTCGGCTCCGGCGCCCGGTGCGCCCGGCCGCCGCGCAGGTGCAGCGCCGCCTCGCGGGGCAGGACGAGGGTGCGCGGCGAGGCGGGCAGCAGCAGCCCGCGGTCGCGCAGCCACCGCACCGGCGGCGCGGGATCGGCCGTCACCTCGCCGTACGGCGGGCCCCACACGAGCCGGTCGAGCACCTTGAGCGCCTCCGCCGGCGCCGTGTCGAGCAGCGCCGCCATCCTCGTACGGTCCGTGAACAGCTCGGTCAGGGCCGCCACCGCGGACACCGGGTCGTGCGTCGCGGGCAGTCCGGCGGCCGCGATGATCTCCTGGAGCCGGCCGGGCGACATGCCCGCCGTGGCCTCCGCGACGGTCGGGCCGAGGCCGGTGGGGGAGGGGTGCTGCGGGGAGGGCGCGAGGAGTTCGCGCGCGGTGCGCACGAGGCGCAGCCGCTCGTCGTCGCCCCACACGAGCGCCTGCTCGCGCAGCACCGCGACGGCGCGCGGCAGCGCCGCCTCGATCTCGGCGTCACCGGTGTCCCCGGTGAGCAGGGCGAGCAGTACGGGATACGGGGCGGGGTCCGGTGCCACGGCCAGCGCTTCGGCCGTCTGGAGGACGAACCGGTCGAGCCGCTCCAGGGCCCGCACCACCGACGCGCGGGTCCCGGCCCGGGTGGCCAGCTGCGTCAGGTCGTTCGGGACCGGCGACAGCAGGTCCGGGCGGGCCCGCAGCAGCGCGCCGAGCCCCTCGTCGCCGCCGGAGCGCAGCGCCTCCGCGAGGGTGCGCGGCGCCGCGCCGTTGCCTGTTGCCTCGGGCACGTGCGCCTCCCGGTCGAGCTCACCGATCCCCATCCGCACCACGTTAGCCCCTGCGCAGGCGCTAACGTCGTGCCGTGGGGAACGAGGGGAACGAGAACGACCGGTTGGTCTTCGACTATCTGAGCCGGATCGGCGACCTGGCCCAGCAGCGGCAGATGCCGGCGGCCGAGCGCCGTGAGCTCGTCACCGGCCTGCGCGACGAGATCGACCGCCGGCGCGCGGTGAAGGGCGAGGGGGTGCCGGGCATCCTCGGCGCCCTGGGCACGCCGGACGAGGTCGTCGGCCGGATCGCCCCGGAGACGACGACCGGCCGGGGCACCCCCGGGACGACGACCGGCCGCGGCGCCTCGCGGGCCTCGACCGGCCGCGGCGCCCCGCAGGCCTCGACCGGCCGCGGCGCACCGGAGAGCTCGGCGCACCCGCCGGTCCCGCGTCAGGGCCCGCCCGGCCGCGCGGGCACCGCGAAGAACTCCGCCGACGGCGTTCCCGGGCCGCGGGCGGGGGAGTGGTGGCAGCACGGTGCCGCGGACCCCGCGGCCGCGGCCTTCCCCGGCTCCGTCGGCGGCGGCGCGCTGGGAGCCGGGGCGGTCCCCGGCTTCGTCGGCGGCGTGGAGATCCCCGAGCTCCTGGAGCCTCCGCGCCCGGAGGAAGAGGAAGAGGAGGCGGGCCGGGCCGAGGGCGACGACGGGGCGGCAGCCGCCGGCCGGGGCGACGGCGGCGGGGAGCCCGAGCCCGGGAGCGACTCCGGCGGCGAGGCCCCGGCCGGCCGTACGGCCCGCCTGCGCGGCCTGCTTCCGGGCAGCCCGCTCCTGCTGGTCGCCGCCGTGCTCCTCCTGGTCGGCGCCGCCGTCGGCTCCCTCGTGCCGCTCGCCGCCGGCTGGCTCCTCGCCTACGCCTCCCGCGAGCGCCGCGCGGCCGTCCTCGTGATCCCCGGCCTCGCCGCCACGGCGGGCGTCGTCTGGCTCTGGGGCCGGGTCGAGGGCCGCTGGGGCGATCCGGTCGCGGGCGGGGACACCGGCATGGGCGCGGCGGTCGCCGACACCTGGCCGTGGGCCCTGCGCGGTGCGGCCGTCGCCTCGGCGCTGTTCCTGCTGTGGCGATCCCGCCGCAGGGCCTGACGGCCGGCGACAGCGCGGCGATCGTGCGTGCCAGGCGTCGCGAGCCACGCGGGACTTCACGGACGCGCCCCCGAGGTCCTGCCGTCGAACTCCCGTCGTTGCCCGGCGGCAGGCGGGAGTTCGACGACAGGACCTAAGCCCGCTCCGCCCGCAGGACCAGGTCGAGGAGGCCGGGGAAGCGGGCGTCGAACTCGGGGCGGCGGAGGCGGTTGACCCGCTTGGGGCCCTGGTCGCGCTGCTCGACGAGGCCCGCCGCGCGCAGGACGGCGAAGTGGTGGCTGAGGGCCGCCTTGCCGACCGGAACGTCGAAGCTGCCGCAGGCCCGTGACCACTCCTCGGATCCGGCGAGCTCGCGGACAAGGCGGAGCCGTACGGGGTCGGCGAGGGCGGCGAGCGCGGTGAGGAGGGGGACGTCGGCGGGGTGGGTGTGCTCGGGCGCGGCCCGATGGCTGGTGGTGGTCACGGTGGCCTCCCTCTGGCCCGTCGTCCGACTCGATGTCCGACAGCCGCTTGCCGAGTGTTCGATCCAGATCATACAGTCGGCAGTGTTCGCTTTTCATTGAACAGTCGAGTCGGAGGTGCGGCATGCGCGCGATCGAGCTGGGAGAGTTCGGCGGTCCCGAGGTCCTGAAGCCGGTGGAGGTGGACGTCCCCCTGCCCGGTCCCGGGCAGGTGAGCATCGACGTGGCGTACGCGGGCGTGAACTACGCCGAGCTGAAGGCCCGCGGCGAGGGCTACCGGGTGGAGGCGCTGCCCTACCGCCCCGGCCTGGAGGTCTCCGGGCGTGTCCGGGCGCTCGGCGAGGGTGTCACCGGACTCGCCGTGGGCCAGGAGGTCGCCGCCCTGACCGGCAGCGGCGGCTACGCCGAGGTGGCCGTGGCCGACGCGACCACCGTCTTCCCGCTGCCGCCGGGCGTCGACCTGCGCACGGCCGCGGCCCTCCCCACCGTCCTGCCGACCGCGCAGGCGCTCGTGCACGCGGTCGGACGGCTCGCGCCGGGCGAGACCGTCCTCGTCCACGGCGCCGCGGGCGGCGTCGGCACCGCCCTCGGCGCGCTCGCCAAGGCGGCCGGGGCGGCCACGGTGTACGGCACGGTCTCCTCGGCGGCGAAGGCCGCGTACGCCCGCGACCACGGCTACGACGAGGTGTTCACCGGCGACTTCGAGCAGGACCCGCGGGCCCTGGAGAAGGCGGTCCGCGCGGCGACCGGCGACCGGGGCGTCGACCTGGTCCTCGACCCGGTCGGCGGCGAGACCCTCAAGGCCTCGCTCGCCTCGCTGGCCGTCTTCGGCCGGCTCGTCTCCTACGGCAACGCGAGCGCCGCGGAGCCGTGGCGGGTGGGCCAGCCGGAGCTCTACCCCACGGGCCTCTCCGTCTCCGGCTTCTCCATCCTCCACCTCGCCAGGACCGCCCCCGACGCCCTGCGCGCCCTCGCCGAGCGGGCCTTCGCGAAGGTCGCCGACGGCACCGTCACCCTGCCGGTCACCGCCGAGTTCCCGCTGGAGCGGGCCGCGGAGGCGCACCGCCTCATGGGCTCCCGCACCAGCACGGGCAAGCTGCTGCTCAAGGTCGGCTGAGCGGCTTCACGACGTCGGCGAAGGGGATCGCGGCGTGGGCGTCCACGGTGAAGAGGTCGTAATTGCGATACTCGCGCTGGGTTTCGTCGTCCCTGATGGCCCCCTTCCCTCTGAACGTCGAAATGGAGGCGGCCCAGCCGGAGTTCTGCGGGTCGAGAGCCCACCAGGACGTCACGTAACGGGGCTTTCGTGTCACGGTGATCAGGTTGGTGCTGTAGCTGACTTCAGCGTGGTAGACGCGGAATTCACCGCACTCCTTCGGAGGGCAGTAGAACCTCGACTCCTTGTCCCACGAGGCCTGTGCGATGCCGAAGGTGTCCAGGTCGATCCTTCCGCGGTCCTTCCTCATGACCATGGCCTCGAGGTCGGCTTCCAGGGCGTCGTACTTCGCCGTCCTGGGTACCTCGACCATCTTCTGCACGCTGTACTCCTCACCCGGGTCGAACCAGTTGCCGGGGCCGGTGAACGGGCCGGTGCCGAGGGCCGTCCACTCGACGGACTCGACGTGGCGCGCGACGTCCCCTTCCGTCTCCAGCGCCGCTTTGCGGTCCCGCAGCTCGGTGCTCTTCTCGACGTACTTCTCCGTGCGCCCGTACACCGTCCAGCCGTCGGCGAGGATGTAGAGCGGGACGGACCCGCTGTTCTTCAGGTGAAGCGTCACGGGGACGTGGACGACGGACCGTTCGAGGTCCATCCGCGGCGTTCCGTACCGCACCTGCAACGCCAGGTTCGCCGGTGCGGCCGTCGGCTGGTACAGGGAGGAGTAGGCGAAGTTCATCCCGGCCAGCGCCGCCGTGACCACCACGCCCGCCGCGATCTTCGTCGGGTGCGGAGTGCCCCGCCAGATCTTCTGCCGGACGACCACCCACAGCGCCCAGAAGGACCAGAGGAAGTGCGGGAAGAATGCCAGCGTGGACCACGTGGCCTCCATTTCCTGGAACCACAGAATGACCAGGAGGGTGGTGACCGCGAGCGCGATGAGGACGCCGACGAAGACGATGGCCCCCGAGAGGTTCAGGCTTCGTTTGCCCCAGTAGTCGAAGGCGGCGACCGCCGCGGCGCCTTCGACCAGACCGCCGAAGACGAAGAGGAAGCCCGTGATCCGTGCCGCGAACGTCATCGCGTCGAAGGCGTCCGGAACGCCGATGACGATCAGCAGCGTCGCGCACGCCACCAGCCCGAACGCCATGAACCCGATCGTCGCCCGTCTGCGCCAGGTGTGATCGGGCCAGACGTCGCTGCCGCCGCCGCACCAGCTCACGAAGGACCTGTCCTCCAGGTCCAGGTCCTTCGGGTAGCCGTGGCGGCGGAGAATTCCTCGTAGCTCTCGCAGAGACCAGGCGCGGTCCACCGTCTCGGCGCCGACGCGCACTTCGCGCAGTCCCCGGCTGTCCGGCGGACGCACCGTGACCTTGGTCCGGCGTTCCATGGCCCCCACCCTCCCGGCCGGGTGCGGAGCCCGCAGCTGGAGCTGCCCCGTTGGAGTGCTCCCCCCTCCCCGCCCCCCGGCCTACCCCGTGACCGCCCCCACCGGTTCCGCCGCCCACGGCGCCCCCGGCACCACCAGCGGCGATCCCGTCACCGGGTCCGGGACGACCACCGACTCCAGGCCGAAGACCTCGCGTACGAGCTCCGCCGTGACGACGTCCCCCGGCGCGCCCTCCGCGACCACCCGGCCCGCCTTCATGGCGATCAGGTGATCGGCGTAGCGGGCCGCCTGGTTGAGGTCGTGGAGGACGAGGACGACCGTGCGCCCGCGGACGCGGTTGAGCCGGCGCACCAGGTCCAGGACCTCGACCTGGTGGGCGATGTCCAGATAGGTCGTGGGCTCGTCGAGCAGCAGCAGATCGGTCTCCTGGGCGAGGGCCATCGCGATCCAGACCCGCTGCCGCTGGCCGCCGGAGAGCTCGTCCACCGAGCGGTCGGACAGGGCGCTCACGTCCGTGCGCTCCATGGCGTCGACGACCGCCCGCTCGTCCTCCTCCGACCACTGCTTCCACCACGCCTGGTGCGGCTGCCGCCCGCGCGCCACCAGGTCGGCGACCGTGATGGCCTCCGGGGCGACCGGGGTCTGCGGCAGCAGCCCGATGGCCCGGGCGATCCGCTTGGTGGGAAGCTTCGCGAGCTCCTCGCCGTCGAGGAGGACGGCCCCGCCCTTCGGCCTGAGCAGCCGGCCGAGCGCGCGCAGCGTCGTCGACTTGCCGCACGCGTTGGGGCCGACGATCACTGTCACCCTGCCGTCGGGGATCGCCAGGTCCAGCTCGTGGACGACGGTCCGCTCCTCGTACGCGAGGGTCAGCCCACGGGTCCTCAGCCTGCTCAACGCCTACCTCCGGTGCGCACGATCAGCCAGATCAGGTACGGGGCGCCGACCGCCGCCGTCAGGACGCCCACCGGCAGTTCGGTGGGCGCGAGGAGACGCCGGCCGAGAAGGTCGGCGAGAACCACGATCAGCGCTCCCATGAGCGCCGAGCACAGCAGCGGGATCTGTGCCGTCCGGGTGGTCCGGCGGGCGATCTGCGGGGCCAGCAGGGCCACGAAGTCCACCGGGCCGGCCACGCCGGTGGCGACCGACGCCAGGACGACGCCGACCGCCACCAGACCGAGGCGCACCCGGCCGAGCCGTACGCCGAGGGCCGTCGCCGTGTCGTCGTCCAGCGACACCGTCCGCTGGGCCCGCGCCGCCCACAGCACCGCGGGCAGCATGAGCAGCAGCGTCCAGCGCAGCGGCGCCGACTCGTCCCAGCCGCGGCCGTTCAGCGAGCCGGTCATCCAGATCTGGGCCTGCTGGGCGACCAGGTAGTCGCCCTTGGTCATGAACAGGTGGGTCAGCGAGCGCAGCGCGATCGCGAAGCCGATGCCGACGAGCACGAAGCGGGTGGCGTGCAGCCCGCCGCGCCAGGCGAAGACGTACACGAGCGCGGCGGCGAGGACGCCGCCGGCGATCGACACGTACGGGACGAGGTCGTAGGAGACGAGCCCGAAGGTCATCGCCGCGACGGTCACCGCGCCCGCGCCCTGGCTGATGCCGATGACGTCGGGGCTGGCCAGCGGGTTGCGGGCGACGGTCTGGACGAGGGCGCCGGCGATCCCGAAGGCGGCGCCGACCAGGAGCCCGGTGGCGAGCCGCGGCAGTCGCAGGTCCTCGACCACGAAGGACCTGCCGGAGCCCAGGAGGACGTCCAGGACCTCCGACGGCGGGACGAAACGCTCGCCGACGCACAGGGACGCGACCGAGACCGCGGCCAGGAGCAGGACGAGGACCGCGGCGACGAGCGCGGAGCGGCGGTGCACCAGGAAGGAGGCGCGGCCGGCCCGGACCAGGCCGTGGCCGTACGGGCGGAGCGGGGCGGCGGTCATGCCGGCACCGCCTTCCGCCGGACCAGCGTCACCAGGAAGGGCACGCCGATGAGCGCGGTCATCACGCCCGCCGGGACCTCGCCCGGCGGGAAGAGGATCCGGCCGAGGACGTCCGACACCAGCAGCATCACCGGTCCGACGAGCGCCGCCGTCGGCAGCACCCAGCGGTGGTCGCCGCCGACGAGCGCGCGGACGATGTGCGGGACGGCGAGGCCGACGAAGGCGATCGGACCGGCCGCCGCGACCCCGGCACCGGTCAGCACGGTCGCCCCGACGCCGCCCACGATCCGTACGGTCGCGACCCGCTGTCCGAGCCCCTTGGCGACGTCCTCGCCGAGCGCGAGGGCGTCGAGGCCGCGGGCGACCGACACGACCAGGACCGTGCCGAGCAGCAGGAAGGGCCAGATCTGGGCGACGACGTGGGCGTCGCGGCCGTCGAGCGAGCCGATCTGCCAGAACCGGAACTCGTCCAGCGCCGAGGCCCGGGTGGTCAGGACGCCGGTCGTCACGGACAGCAGCAGGGCGTTGATCGCGGCTCCGCCCAGCGCCAGCTTCACCGGTGTCGCGCCGCCCCGGCCGCTCGACGCGATCGCGTACCCGGCGACGGAGGCGAGCGCGGCGCCCGCGAAGGCGAACCACACGTAGCCGGTGAGGGTGTGCACCCCGGCGAAGGCGATGGCGAGCACGACACCGACCGAGGCGCCCTGGCTGATGCCGAGGATGCCGGGGTCGGCGATCGGGTTGCGGGTGATGCCCTGCAGGGCGGTCCCGGCGATTGCGAGCGCGGCCCCGACCATGAGGCCGATCAGGGTGCGGGGCACCCGCAGCTGCCGGACGACCTCGGCGTCGGGTCCGGTGGCGCCGTGCGCCAGCGCGTCGAACACGGTGGCGGGCGGGACGGCCCGGGCGCCCACCGCGAGGCTGAGCAGGATCGCGAGGAGCAGGGCGACGAAGGCCGCCGTGGTCGCGACGACGCGCCGGGAGGCGCGCCGGGAGCGTGTGGCGGTCATGGACACCCATCGGAAGTTCGGTAAGGCTTCGCTAAGTGTAGACAGCAGCGATGTTCGAACACACGGGCACAATGACCCGCATGGAAACCCTCAGCGGCGCGCTCACGGTCGGCTTCGACCTCGACCTGACCCTCCTCGACACCCGTCCCGGCATCAAGGCCACCTTCGAGGCGTTCTCCATCGACGTCGGCGTCCCGATCGACGCGGACCTCGTCGTCTCCCGCCTCGGGCCGCCGCTGAGCCACGAACTCGCCCACTGGTTCCCCGAGGACCGGGTCCCGGAGATGGTGAAGCGCTACCGGGAGCTCTACGGGCGGTACGCCATCGAGCCGACGGTCCCCATGCCCGGCGCGCGCGACGCGATGCGGGCCGTGCGCGAGGCGGGCGGCCGGACCCTCGTCGTGACCGCCAAGAACGAGCCGCACGCCCGGGTCCACCTCACCCACCTCGGCATGGAGCCGGACGCCGTCGTCGGCGACCTGTGGGCGGAGGGCAAGGCGGCGGCGCTGCGCGCGCACGGCGCGCGGGTGTACGTCGGCGACCACGTCGGCGACGTGCGCGGCGCCCGTACCGCCGGCGCGTTCTCGGTCGCGGTGGCGACCGGCCCGTGCCCCACCGAGGAGCTGCGCGCGGCCGGCGCGGACGTGGTCCTCGCCGACCTGACGGACTTCCGGGCCTGGTGGGAGGGCTACCGGGGCTGAGCCGCCGCGGCCTGCACGGCGCGGGCCCGGCGCCGCTGGACGGCGATCGAGCGGAGCACACCGGCGCCGGCGATCAGGAAGCCGACGCCCATCAGCATCGACACGAGGTACGCGACCGTCGGGAACGGATCGCTCCCGAGGAACAGCGGAGCCACGGTGACCAGCGTCGCGACCGCGCCGACGATGAAGACGATCGCACCGGCGCGGACGAGGCCGTCACCCGGAGCGCTGTCGTCCGACGGGGCCGAAGGGGTTTCACTACGCATCCGGCCAGGGTAGTTCCCAGGCCGGGACGACGGACCGGCGACGTCTTGTCACCGGGCCTCAGCCCATTAGCCTTGGTGCCGGCGGGTCGGTCAGTGACCCGCTGTATCTCTTTCGCAGACACAGAGCCGGGATCCCGGCGCCCCATCGAGTACGAGGACGAGGACGGACGTGCCTACCGGCAAGGTCAAATGGTTCAACAGCGAGAAGGGCTTCGGCTTTCTCTCCCGCGACGACGGCGGCGACGTCTTCGTGCACTCGTCGGTACTCCCCGCCGGAGTCGACGCCCTGAAGCCGGGGCAGCGCGTGGAGTTCGGCGTGGTCGCCGGCCAGCGCGGCGACCAGGCGCTCTCCGTGACGGTTCTCGACCCGACCCCGTCCGTCGCCGCGGCGCAGCGCCGTAAGCCCGACGAACTGGCGTCCATCGTGCAGGACCTCACCACGCTCCTGGAGAACATCACGCCGATGCTGGAGCGCGGCCGCTACCCCGACAAGGTCCACGGTAAGAAGATCGCGGGCCTGCTGCGGGCGGTCGCCGACCAGCTGGACGTCTGAGCCCTCCCCGCCGGGGAGGAGGACGGGCCCCGCTAGGGGAACGTGAGCGCGTCCGGGCCGAGGGGCGGTACGAGTCCCTCGGCCGCGGCGCGCGTGAGCAGCCCGCGCACCGCCGCGTAGCCGGTCTCGCCGAGGTCGGCGGTGAACTCGTTGACGTAGAGCCCGATGTGCTGATCGGCCACCTTCGGGTCCATCTCCTGCGCGTGCTCGAGTACGTACGGGCGCGAGACGACCGGGTCGTCCCAGGCCATGCGGACCGAGGTGCGCGCCGACTCGGCGAGCAGACGCAGGGTGTCCTCGCCCAGCGAGCGCTTCGCGACGATCGCACCGAGCGGGATCGGCAGTCCGGTGGTGTGCTCCCAGTGCTCGCCCATGTCGGCGAGCGCGTGCAGGCCGTAGTTCTTGTAGGTGAAGCGGGCCTCGTGGATGACGAGCCCGGCGTCCACCTTGCCGTCGCGCACGGCCGGCATGATCTCGTGGAACGGCAGGACGACCACCTCGCCGACCCCGCCGGGGACGGTGTCCGCGGCCCACAGCCGGAACAGCAGATAGGCGGTCGAACGCTCGCTCGGCACGGCGACCGTCCTGCCGGTGAGGTCGAGGTCCGGGTCGCGGGTCAGCACCAGCGGGCCGCAGCCGCGGCCCAGGGCGCCGCCGCAGGGCAGCAGGGCGTACTCGTCGAGGATCCACGGCAGCACGGCGTACGAGACCTTCAGGACGTCGTACGGGGCGTCGCCGGCCTCCGCCCACCCGTTGGTGAGATCGATGTCGGCGAAGGTCACGTCGAGGCGCGGGGCGCCCGGGACGCGGCCGTGCGCCCACGCGTCGAAGACGAAGGTGTCGTTCGGGCAGGGCGAGTAGGCGATCTTCAGCTTGGTCACGACGGAGACTCCTCCGGGTCCACGAGGACGGTCGGGAAGACGGTGCCGGCGAGCAGCCGGAAGGCGTTCCGCAGGGCGTCCAGGGCCGGGCCGATCCGCCAGGCGGCGCGGTCGCGGGGGCCGACGGCGTTGGACACGGCGCGGATCTCGACGACGGGCACGCCGTACGCGGCGGCGGCCTCCGCCACGCCGAATCCCTCCATCGCCTCGGCGACGGCGTCCGGGTGACGCTCCGCCAGCTCGGCGGCCCGCCCGGCGGTGCCGGTCACGGTCGAGAGGGTGAGCACGGCGCCGACCACGTGCGGCTGCCCGCCGCGGGCGAGCGCGTCGGCGACGCGGTCGGTGAGGGCCTTGGGCACGGGATGCGCGGAGCGGCCGAAGCCGAGCTCCTCGACGGCGAGGTAGCCGTCGGCCGTCTCCGCGCCCAGGTCGGCCCCGACGAGGCGGTCGGCGACGACCACGTGCCCGAGGGGGCCGTGGGGCGCGAACCCGCCGGCGATCCCGGCCGAGACGACGAGGTCGTACGGCTGCGCGGGGGCGCGCAGGGCCGCGGCGGCCAGGGCGGTCGCGGTGGCCGTGGCGGCGGCCGCCGGGCCCACGCCGGCCGCGAGGACGTCGACGACGGCGGACGGGCCCGCGTGCCGGCGCAGCGTGAAGCCGCCGGGCAGCGGGACGCGGGCGTCACCGCCCGGGCCGAGGCCGGCGGCGACGGAGTCGGCCTCCGCCGCCACGGCCGTCACGACCAGGACGCGAGGGATCGGGGTCAGGACTTCTTCTTGAGCTCGATCTGCCAGATGCCGGTCACCGTCTTGCCGGTGTTCTCGACGATCGTCACCTGGGTCTGGTTGGTCGTCTCGCCCGTCTGGCTGGAGAAGAAGGCGCTGCCCGGGATGGAGCGGTACGTCTTCTTGTACGGCTCCGGCTCGGCCGCCTGGCCGCCCAGGAAGATCGTCCAGCCGTTGTCGGCGATCTCGGGGTCGACGCCGAAGCGGATCTTCTCGTCCGTGTCGACGGTGATGCTCTTCTCGGCCTTCTTGTTGAGGCAGGCCGGGATCTGCGACTCCTTGATGGGGTCGCCGTCGTTGTAGCAGGCCGCTTCGGCGCTCACCGACTTCGACCCGACCGTCACGGTCGCGATCGGGGTCGGCTTGTCGCAGGCGGAGAGGACGAGGAGCCCCGCGGAGACGGCCCCGAGGGCCACGGCGGCCCGGCGGCGCTTACGGGTGAGGAACGCAACGGTCATGGGCCGAAGGCTATCGGGCCGTCGCGCCCGCGACACGCGGGGGTACGGCGTGCCGCCCGAGAGACCCCGCACGGGGTGCCGCGCCGCCCGGCCCGGCCTACGGAGCGGGCGCCAGGCGTGCCCGTGAAGTCCCGCCCGCTCGTGACGCGCTACCCCGCCCGCTCGTGACGCGCTGCCCCGCCCGGCTCGCGACGCGCTGCCCTCCGGGCGGGGGACGCGGGCCTTGCTCTGCGGGCGGGGGACGCGAGCCCTGCTCGCCGGGCGGGAGACGCGAGCCCTGCCCCCCCGGGCGGGCGACGGAGCGCCTGCCCTCCGGGCGGGGGGACGCGAGCTTTGCCCCTCGGGCGGGCGACGGAGCCCCTGCCCTCCGGGCGGGGGACGCGAGCCCGGCCTTCCAGGCAGGGGACGCGAGCCTTGCTCGCCGGGCGGACGACGCGAGCCTTGCCCGGGCGGGCGACGGAGCCCCTGCCCTCCGGGCGGGGACGCAAGCCCGGCCTTCCGGGCGGACGACGCGAGCCTTGCCCGCCGGGCGGACGACGCGAGCCCCTGCCCTCCTGGCGGGCGACGGAGCCCCTGCCCTCCGGGCGGACGACGCGAGCCCCTGCCCTCCTGGCGGGCGACGCGACTTTCCGGACGCGGCCTAGGCCACCCGCGTCTTGTCGGCGCTGCTGCGGCCGCCCGGCCTGCGGGCGGCCGTGAGCAGTCCGCGTACGGCGAGGAGCCAGCCGATCCCCAGGATGGCGGCCGCCACCGTCATCCCCACGGTGCCGTTCAGCGGGAGCGCGATGCCGATCGCGCCGCCCACCACCCAGGACATCTGCAGCGCCGTCTCCGAACGGGCGAACGCCGAGGTCCGCACCACCTCCGGCACGTCGCGCTGGATCAGCGCGTCCAGGGACAGCTTGGACAGGGCCTGCGTCAGGCCCGCCACGGCGCCGAGCACCGCCACCATCAGGCCGCCGAAGAAGATCGCCGCGAGCACCGCCGTGGCGAGCACGACCGACAGCATCGTGGCGATGATCACCTCCGGCCCGTGGCCCCGGTCCCGCAGCAGCGAGCCCACCGCCGTCCCGCACGCGTTGCCGACGCCCGCCGCCACCGCCACCATGCCGAGCGACACCGCCGCGCTCTGCCCGGGCAGCGGGTGCACGCGCAGCAGGAACGCCAGGAAGAAGATCAGGAAACCGGACAGCATCCGCTGGGAGGCGTTCGCCTGGAGGCCGTGCAGGACCGCCGGGCCGACCGTCCGCAGGCTCGGCTTCTTCTCGCCGTGCGTCAGCAGGTGCGCCCGCCGCTCACCCTTCGCCGAGTCCACCTTGTGCGGCATCCGCAGCGCCCAGTACGTGCCCAGCAAAAACAGAGCGCACGCCCCGTACAGCGGCCAGCCCGGCCCGACCTGCTGCAGCCCGGCCCCGATCGGCGCGGCGATGCCGGTGGCGAGCAGGCCGGCGAGCGTCACCCGGGAGTTGGCCTTCACCAGCGAGAAGTTCGGTGGCAGCAGGCGCGGTACGACGGCGCTGCGCACCACCCCGTACGCCTTCGACGCCACGAGGACGCCGAGCGCCGCCGGATACAGCTGGATGCCCCCCGTGGCGACCGCGCCGGACATCAGCACGGCGAGCACGGCACGGGTCAGCATCGCGCCCGCCATGGCGGCGCGGCGGCCGTGCGGGAGGCGGTCCAGGAGCGGGCCGATGACGGGCGCGAGGAGGGTGAACGGGAGCATCGTGATGGCCAGGTAGAGCGCGACCCGGCCGCGTGCCTCGTCGGTCGGCACGGAGAAGAACACGGTGGAGGCGAGCGCGACGGTGATCATGACGTCGCCGGCGCCGTTGACGGCGTGCAGCTCGATCAGTTTCCCGAGCCCCGACTCGCCCGCTCCGTGCGCGTGCGTGGCCTTCCTGATCCCCCGCGCCGTGCCGGTGAACGGCAGGTGCAGGGCACGTCCGACCGACCGGCCCGCTCGGCTGAGCGGCCCGGCATGATCGTGGGATCGTGCGGAAGACCGTGCGGCTGCCACTCCGTCATAGTGCCCCACACACAGGTCGTACGAACCGATGGCGGGGCCCGGCGGACCCCATCCGTCGTCCGCGATGCGGGCCACTTGGGGCGGGCAGGTGGGCTGAGCGCTGCGAACGGGGTAGCGTGCGTAGCGCGCCACCGGCGGATGTTCTCGGCCGCGCGCCTCTTCGGCATCCCGCAGAATGGATGACGATAGGTGTGCCCGAGACACGCGAGAAGACGAGAGACATGTCGGGCGTGGACGTCGATGCGGCCCTCTGGTCCGCTCCGCCCACTGCCCCGGACTTCGCTTTCGCTCCCGCTCCTCTCGGCCGGCGCACCCGTGAGACGGCGTAGGAGAGAAGCGAGACCTGTGAGTGCTGCGACGACGCGAAGCCGTACCCCGCGTACCCCGCGAGCCACGCGTACCCCGGACCGTCTGTGCGCCGAGGCGGTAGACCTCGCGAGGGAGGCCGCCGAGGAGGCGGCCGCCCCCGGCGTGGTCGGGGAGCACGTGGAGGTCGTCGCCGAGGGCGACCGGGTCGTCACGCACTTCTTCGAGTCCAAGGAGCCGGGCTACCGCGGCTGGCGCTGGGCCGTGACTGTCACCCGGGCCTCCCGCGCGAAGAACGTGACGCTTGACGAAACCGTCCTGCTGCCCGGCCCGGACGCCCTCCTCGCCCCCGAGTGGGTGCCGTGGAGCGAGCGGCTGCGGCCCGGTGACATGGGGCCGGGCGACCTGCTGCCGACGGAGCAGGACGACCTGCGCCTGGAGCCCGGCTATTCGGGCGAGGACGCGCCGCCGCCGAACTCCGCCGTCTCCGAGGAGATGGCGGACCACCTCGACGAGGAGGACGCCGAGCTCACCTCGCGCGCCCCGTCGCGGGGCGCGATCGCCGCGGTCGCCGAGGAGCTCGGCATGCGCAGGGCCCGGGTGCTGTCCCGGTACGGCCTGCACGTGGCGGCGGACCGCTGGGAAGAGGCCTTCGGGGCGAAGACCCCGATGGCGCAGGCCGCGCCCGCGACCTGCCAGTCGTGCGCCTTCCTGGTGCCGGTGGCCGGCTCCCTGAAGCAGGCCTTCGGTGTGTGCGCGAACGAGTTCTCCCCGGCGGACGGCCGCGTGGTCTCGCTCTCCTACGGTTGCGGCGGCCACTCGGAGGCCGCGGTCATGCCGAAGCCGCCGCGGCCGGCGCCGCCGGTGCTGGACTCGATGGCGGCGGACGTGTTCCCTCTGCGTCCGGCGAAGGACTCCGGCTCCACGACGGAACCGGACACCACCTCGGAAGACCTGGGCCACTCCTGACCCCACCCCCCGTCCCGGCCCCCCGGCCGGGCCGCGGGGCGGGCCCAACCCCGCCACCCACCGCGCCGTCCCCGGCGCCCTGCGCCAACCCCTCGCGGTCCCCGCAGCGCCGTGCGCCCACCCTCGCGGCCCCGCGCCGCCCTGCGCCCGCGTTGTGGGCCGCGCCCTCGCCCGCCGTGGGCTGCGCCCGCCCGCCCGGTTGTGGGCTGCGTCCTCGCCCCAGCTGTGGGCTGCGTCCGCCCGCCCCGCTGTGGGCCGCGCCCGCCGTCCTCGTTGTGGGCTGCGTCCGCCCGCCTCGTTGTGGGCCGCGCCCGCCGTCCCCGTTGTGGGCCGCGCCTGCCCGCCGCGTTGTGGGCCGCGCCCCGCCCGCCCCGCTGTGGGCCGCGCCCGTCGTCCCCGCTGTGGGCCGCGCCCGCCCGCTGCGTTGTGGGCTGCGCCCGGCCGTCTTCGTTGTGGGCAGTCGTTCCGCTGGGGCGGAACGGGTGGGCACAACGGAACATTGCGCCTTGCCGCGCCTAGGCTTCCGCGCTTTGACGCCCGCCTGGAGGGCGCGGCGTCGTGAGGGGTGGGCGTAGGTACAGGGAGCGGGGCGCGCCGCCAGGCGCGGTCCCGTGTGCCCACCCGTCCCGCCCTGGGGGTCCCCCCGGACGAAGTCTGGGGGAGGGACGATTGCCCACACGGAGGTGGGCGAGCGCGCCGCACGGGGCGTAGGCGAGCACCCCGCACGTGGCGTGGGCGGGCGCCCCGCGTCGAGGGGTGAGTCGGAGTGCCCACCCGGCGGTGGGCGGATGTCACGCGGGGGCGGCGGGCGAGGGCCCCGGCGGGGGTGGGCGAGCGCCCCGTACGGGGCGTGGACGAGTGCTCCGTGTCGCGGGTGAGTCAGAGTGCCCACCCGGCGGTGGGTGGATGCCCCGTGTCGCGGGTGAGTGCCAACCCGGCGGTGGGCGGATGCCACACGGAGGTCGCGAGCGCCCCGGCACCGGGGCGTGGGCGGGCGCCTCGCGCCGAGGTGGGGAGTGCCCGCCCGGCGGTGGGCGGATGCCCTGCACGGGGGCGGCGGGCGAGTGCCCCCGTGGCGGGGGTGGGCGAGCGCCCCCTGCGGGGTGCGCGGGTGTCCTGTGTGGGGTGAGGGGCCGGGGCGTGGGGCCGGGGCGTGGGCGCCTCGGCGTGGGGGTGCCTCCGCGCGCCCCCCGGCGGGGAACGCGCCCCGGCGGTGGTCGTACCCCGGGGCGCGATACCTTCGGGCGGCACCGGCCACACTTCCCCGTCCCGCAGAGTGGAGTCAGACGTGAGCGTCAGCGTCAGGACGTCGACCGACGGAACCGACCCCTTCGGTACCGCACGGCTCCGCAGAGGCGTGCTCGACGCGTGGGCCGCGGGCCCCGCCCGCTTCCGCGAGGACGCCAACGCCGAGGAGGACCTCGTCCTCGGCGGCTACCGGGACCGCCTGGTCGTCGAGCTGGCGCAGAACGCCGCCGACGCCGCCCGCCGCGCCGGCGTCCCCGGCCGGCTCCGGCTCACCCTGCACCCGGCCGACGCCGACGGCCCCGCCGCCCTCGCCGCCGCCAACACCGGCGCCCCCCTGGACGCCACCGGCGTCGAGTCGCTCTCGACCCTCCGCGCCTCCGCCAAGCGCACCGACCGCGATACCGCGCACGACACCGGCGCCGTCGGCCGCTTCGGCGTCGGTTTCGCCGCCGTGCTCGCCGTGACCGACGAGCCGGCCGTCCTCGGCCGCCACGGCGGCGTCCGCTGGTCCCTCGCGGAGGCCCGCGAGCTGACCGCCGACGTCGCCCGGCACAGCCCCGGCCTCGGCGACGAACTGCGCCGCCGCGACGGCCACGTGCCGCTGCTGCGCCTCCCGCTGCCCGCCGAGGGCACCGCGCCCGAGGGCTACGACACCGTCGTCGTCCTTCCGCTGCGCGACTCCGCCGCCGTCGACCTGGCCGAGCGGCTGCTCGCCTCCGTGGACGACGCCCTGCTGCTCACGCTGCCCGGCCTCACCGAGGTCGTCGTCGAGACGGAGCAGGGCGTCCGCACCCTCACCCGTACCGACGAGGGCGGATACGTCCACATCGCCGACCGCGCCGACTCCCTCTCCACCACCCGCCGCTGGCGGACCGTCAGCCACGGCGGCCCCCTGGACCCGGCCCTGCTCAAGGACCGGCCCGTCGAGGAGCGCCTCCGCCCGCACTGGTCGGTCACCTGGGCCGTCCCCGTGGACGCCGAGGGCGCGCCGCAGTACCCGCACACCACCCCCGTCGTGCACGCCCCCACCCCCACCGACGAGCCCCTCGGCATCCCCGCCCTGCTCATCGCGTCCTTCCCGCTGGACACCGCCCGCCGCCACCCGGCGCCCGGCCCGCTCACGGACTTCCTGGTCGACCGGGCCGGCGAGGCCTACGCGGAACTGCTCGCCGACTGGCTGCCGGTGACCACCGGCACCCTCGACCTGGTGCCCGGCCCGCTCGGCAAGGGCGTCCTCGACGGCGCGCTGCGCGCCGCCGTGCTGGAGCGGCTGCCGCGGGTCGCGTTCCTCGCGCCCGCCGCCGTCTCCGAGGACCTGCCCGCGCTGCGGCCGATCGAGGCGGAGGTCGTGGAGGGCGCGGGAGCCGAGACGGTCACGGTCCTCGCCGAGGTCTTCCCGACCCTGCTGCCGGCCGGCCTGGAGCGCCGTCCGGAGCTGCGCACGCTCGGCGTGGGCCGGCTGCCGCTGACGGAGGCGATCGACCGGCTCGCGGGCGTGGACCGGACCCCGGCCTGGTGGTGGCGGCTCTACGACTCGCTCGCCGGCGTCGACCCGGACCGGCTCACCGGCCTGCCGGTGCCGCTGATGGGCGCGGACACCTCCGCGGCCGGGCCCCTCGCCGGGCCGCTCGCCGGGCCGCTCGCCGAGCCCCTGGCGGCCGCCGAGGACGAGGCCGGCGGGGTGCCCCCGGCGGCCCGTGTGCGCACCACGATCGGCCCCCGCCAGGTCCTCCTCCCGCAGGAGCACACCCCCGTCGACCTGGCCCGCCTCGGCCTCAAGGTCGCGCACCCGGACGCCGCCCACCCGATCCTGGAGAAGCTCGGCGCCGTGCCGGCGACCCCGCGCGCGGTGCTCACCACGCCCCAGGTCCGCGCGGCCGTCGCCGCCTCCCTCGACGCGGGCGAGATCTGGGACGAGGACGCCGACACCCTGGACGCGGACGAGCTCGCCGAGGCGGTCCTCGCGCTCGTCCGGGAAGCGGACCTGGCTCCCGGCGACGAGCCGTGGCTGGGCGCGCTCGCCCTGCCCGACGAGGACGGCGAGCTGGCCCCGGCGGGCGAACTGGTCGTGCCCGGCTCCGACTTCGCGGCCGTCATGCGCGAGGGCGAACTCGCCCTCGTGGACCCCGAACTCGCCGAGCGCTGGGGCGAGCAGCCGCTCGCCGCCTGCGGCGTCCTGGCCGGCTTCCAGCTGGTCCGCGCCGCCGACCTGGTCCTCGACCCGGACGAACTGGAGCCGCGCGAGGGCGACTTCGCCGAGCCGGACGACGCGGGGCTGCTCGACGCCGTCGACGTGTGGTGCGAGGACGTCCTGGACCGGCTGCCGGACACGCCGGTGCCGCCGGTGGCGACCGAGATCGTCGCCGTACGGGACCTGGACCTGGTCGACGACGACGCCTGGCCGCAGGCGCTCGCCCTGCTCGCCCGGCCGCCGCTGCGGGACGCGCTCACGCAGCCCGTGCGGGTGCTGCTGCCGGACGGCACGACCGAGACCGTCCGCTCGTACACCGCCTGGTGGCTGCGCGACCACCCGGTGCTCGACGGGCGCCGGCCCGCCGGACTGCGCGCCGCGGGCACCGACCCGCTGCTGATCGGCCTCTACGACTCCGCCGACGCGACCGGTTTCGAGGACGAGCAGGTGCTGCGGGCGCTGGGCGTCCGCACCTCGGTGCCTGCGCTCCTGGACGAGCCGGGCGGCGCCGCCGAGCTCCTGGGCCGGCTCGCCGACCCGTCCCGCGAGGTGTCCGGCGCCCAGCTGCACGCCCTCTACACGGCCCTGGCCGACCTGGACCCGGAGCAGGTCACCCTCCCCGACGAGCTGCGCGCGGTGGTCGACGGCGCCCTGGTGGTCGTGGACGCGGCCGACGCCCTCGTCGCGGACGCCCCCGACCTGCTGCCGCTCGCGGCCGGGCTGCCCCTGCTGCCGGTCGCCCCGGCCCGGGCGGCGGACCTGGCGGAGCTGTTCCAGGTGCGGCGGCTGAGCGAGGCGGTGGAGGCCGAGGTGACGACGGTCGGCGAGGAGCACGAGGTCCCGTCCGCCGTGCACGCCCTCCTCGGCCCGGGCACCCCGGCCACCTACATCGAGCACGAGGAGCTGCGGGCCGCCGGCGTCGAGCTGGACTGGCGCCGCACGCCCGACGGGGTGATCCACGCCGCCACCCTGGAGGGCGTCGCCGCCGGCCTGGCCTGGGCGGCGGGCCAGTGGCCCCGCCGCTTCGAGGTGGCGGCGCTTCTGGAGGACCCGTCGAGGACGGCGGAACTGGCGCGGGACCGCTGGTTCGACTGAGCGCGCGGCCCGGCGTGAGCGGCGGGACGCCCCCAGGGGCCGGACCTTCCGAACACGCCGGGCTCGCGCCCGGTCCGAAGGACTCCCGCTGCGCCGGGCTCGCGCCCGGCGCGAAGGACCCCGCTACCGGCGTGAAGGACCCCGCTACGCCGGGAAGCGCCGGCCCACCCAGCGCCACGCGAGCTCCAGCACCGCCGCGCCCGCCGCCGCGATGGCGACCGCCGTCCACGGCATCGTGACGCCGACCAGCTTCAGGGCGAAGAAGTGCTGGAGCCACGGCACGACGAGGACGAGCAGGAAGGCCCCGCCCATGGCGGCGACCAGGGTGACGCGCCACCAGGTGTAGGGCCGGGCGATGATCGCGAGGACCCACATGGAGACCAGGAAGAGGGTGAGGGTCGCCGCGCTGGTCTCGGCGTCGAGGGCGCCCGGGCCCGTGTAGTGGTGGCGGGCGAGCAGGTAGGTGGCGAAGGTCGCCGTGCCGGCGATGACGCCCGCCGGGATCGCGTACCGCATCACCCGCCGTACGAAGTGGGGCCTGGCGCGCTCCTTGTTGGGGGCCAGGGCCAGGAAGAAGGCCGGGACGCCGATGGTCAGGGTCGACAGGAGCGTCAGGTGGCGGGGGAGGAAGGGGTACTCGACCTGGCAGACCACCACCAGGATCGCGAGGAGCACCGAGTAGACCGTCTTGGTGAGGAAGAGGGTGGCCACGCGGGTGATGTTGCCGATGACCCGGCGGCCCTCGGCGACCACCGACGGGAGCGTGGCGAAGGAGTTGTCGAGGAGGACGATCTGGGCGACCGCCCGGGTGGCCTCCGAGCCCGAGCCCATGGACACGCCGATGTCGGCGTCCTTCAGGGCGAGGACGTCGTTGACGCCGTCGCCGGTCATGGCGACCGTGTGGCCCCGGGACTGGAGCGCGGCGACCATCTCGCGCTTCTGCCGCGGGGTGACTCGCCCGAAGACCGCGTTCTCGTCCAGGACCTCCGCCATCCGCTCCAGCTCGTCGGGGAGCTTGCGCGCGTCGACGGTGTGCTCGGCGCCCGGCAGGCCGAGCTTGCCGGCGACCGCGCCGACGGAGACCGCGTTGTCGCCGGAGATGACCTTGGCGGCGACGTTCTGGTCGCCGAAGTAGGACAGGGTGTCGGCGGCGTCGGGCCGTAGCCGCTGTTCCAGGACGACGAGGGCCGTGGCCTTCGCGCCCGCCGACACGTCGGGGGCGTCGAGCTCGCCCGCGGCCCGCGCGAGGAGCAGCACCCGCAGGCCCTGTTGGTTGAGGCGGTCGATCTCGGCGAGGGCCGGGTCCTCGGCGGGCAGGAGGACGTCGGGCGCGCCGAGCAGCCAGGTGGAGCTCTCGCCGTCGCCCTCGCTGAAGGCGGCCCCGCTGTACTTGCGCGCGGAGGAGAACGGCAGTGACTCGGTGCAGCGCCAGTCCTCGGCGTCGGGGTAGGCGTCGATGACGGCCTGGAGGGAGGCGTTCGGGCGCGGGTCGGACTCGCCGAGGGCGCCCAGGACCTTGCGTACGTAGCTCTCGTCGGCGCCGTCGAGGAGCCGCAGGTCGGTGACGTCCATGCCGCCCTCGGTGAGCGTGCCCGTCTTGTCGAGGCAGACGACGTCGACGCGTGCGAGGCCCTCGATCGCGGGGAGCTCCTGCACGAGGCACTGCTTGCGGCCGAGCCGGATCACGCCGATCGCGAAGGCGACGGAGGTGAGGAGGACGAGGCCCTCGGGGATCATCGGGACGATGCCGCCGACGGTGCGGGCGACGGACTCCTTGAAGTCGTGGTCCTTGACGACGAGCTGGCTGACGACGAGCCCCAGGGCGGTGGGGATCATCATCCACGTCACGTACTTGAGGATCGTGGAGATGCCGCTGCGCAGCTCGGAGTGGACGAGCGTGAAGCGGGAGGCCTCCTCGGCGAGCTGGGCGGCGTAGGCCTCGCGGCCGACCTTGGTGGCGGTGAAGGCGCCGCCGCCGGCGACCACGAAGGACCCGGACATCATCCGGTCGCCGGGCCGCTTCACGACGGGGTCGGCCTCGCCGGTGAGCAGCGACTCGTCGATCTCCAGGCTGTCCGCCTCGGCGACCTCGCCGTCGACGACGACCTTGTCGCCGGGGCCGAGCTCGATGAGGTCGCCGAGGACGATCTCGGAGGTGGAGATCTCGGCGGAGACGCCGTCGCGCCGGACGCTCGGTCTGGCCTCGCCGATGACGGCCAGTCCGTCGAGGGTCTTCTTGGCGCGGAGCTCCTGGACGATGCCGATGCCGGTGTTCGCGATGATCACGAAGCCGAAGAGGCTGTCCTGGATCGGCGCGACGAAGAGCATGATCACCCAGAGCACGCCGATGATCGCGTTGAAGCGGGTGAAGACGTTGCCGCGGACGATGTCGGCGGTGGAGCGGGAGCTGCGTACGGGGACGTCGTTGACCTCGCCGCGGGCCACCCGTTCGGCGACCTCGGCCGCGGTCAGGCCGGCGACGCGGTGCACGACGGGGCGTTCGGCCTCGGCGGGGGTTCCGCTTCCGTCCGTGTCGATCTTCGCCCGCTGCGTCATGTTTTCGACGGTACGACCGGAATCGACCGATCACCTGCCGAGAGGTCCGTGCCGGGCGGCGGGCCCTGCGCGGCCGGGGGCCGCGCCTCGGGCCCTGCGTGGCCCGGGTGCTGCGTCTCGGGCCCTGCGTGGCCCGGGTGCTGCGTCTCGGGCCTGCGCGGCCGGGGGCGCTCCTCGTGCCCTGCGCGGCCGGGTGCTGCGTCTCGGGCCTACGCGGCCGGGGGCTGCGCCTGCCGCTCCGCCGCGTGGCGCTTGATCGCCGCGTCGCGCTTGCGGACGTACCAGATGCCGATGAGCCCGAGGCCCGCGCCGGCCAGGCAGGTCCACACCCACCAGGTCAGGTCCCGGTCGTCGAACCAGCCGTAGAAGGGGACCTGGACGAGGAACAGGACGAACCAGAGGATCGTGCCGCCGGTGATGGTGGCGACGACGGGCCCCTCCAGGGGCTCGGGTGCCTCGTGCTTCGGTGATCCCGACGAAAGACCGGTCATGGCGCTCAGTCTAGGGGGCCGGAATGCGCATCTACGCGCGGAGATGGACGCTCGCTCGCTCATGTGTTCATACTGAAACGGTTTGCCTCTGGCGGGCTCCCCTCGTATGAACCGCCAAAAAGGACTTCTTCCGAAGAGGAACCCACCCATGAGCACCACGGCCGCCGCCAAGGCCACCTCCCCGGAACCGGAAGCCCCGCAGGGCCCTGTCTCCGGCCTCGACCGCTTCTTCAAGATCTCCGAGCGCGGCTCCACCGTCGCCCGCGAGGTCCGTGGCGGTTTCGCCACCTTCTTCGCGATGGCCTACATCATCGTGCTGAACCCGATCATCCTCGGCAGCGCCAAGGACATGTACGGGCACCAGCTCGACAGCGGCCAGCTCGTCACCGCGACCGTCCTGACGGCGGCCTTCACGACGCTCCTCATGGGCGTCATCGGCAACGTGCCGATCGCGCTCGCCGCCGGCCTCGGCGTCAACACGGTCGTCGCCCTGCAGCTCGCGCCGAAGATGTCCTGGCCGGACGCCATGGGCATGGTGGTGCTGGCCGGTCTGGTGGTCATGCTGCTCGTCGCGACCGGTCTGCGCGAGCGCGTGATGAACGCCGTGCCGGTCGGCCTGCGCAAGGGCATCGCGATCGGCATCGGCCTCTTCATCATGCTCATCGGCCTCGTCGACTCCGGCTTCGTCTCCCGCATCCCCGACGCCGCCCACACCACCGTTCCGCTGCAGCTGGGCGGCGACGGGCACCTCACCGGCTGGCCGGTGCTCGTCTTCGTCCTGGGCACCCTGCTGACCCTGGCGCTGATCATCCGCAAGGTGCCGGGCGCCATCCTCATCTCGATCGTCGCCATGACGGTCGTCGCGATGGTGATCAACGCGGTCGCCACGGTGCCGTCCTGGGGTCTGACCACCCCGGAGTGGCCGGGCAACCCGGTCGCCTCGCCCGACTTCGGGCTGGTCGGCGAGGTCAGCCTGTTCGGCGGCTTCGACAAGGTCGGCCTGCTGACCGGCGTCCTCTTCGTCTTCACCGTGCTGCTGTCCTGCTTCTTCGACGCGATGGGCACGATCCTCGGCGTCGGCGACGAGGCCGGGCTCATGGACAGGGACGGCAACCTGCCGGGCATCAACAAGGTCCTGCTGGTCGACGGCCTCGCCGTCGCCTCCGGCGGCGCCACGTCCTCCTCCGCCACCACCTGCTTCGTGGAGTCCACGGCCGGCGTCGGCGAGGGTGCCCGTACGGGTCTGGCCTCGGTGGTGACCGGCGCCCTGTTCTCGGTCGCGCTGTTCCTCACGCCGCTCGCCACGATGGTGCCCTCGCAGGCGGCGACCCCCGCCCTGCTGGCGGTGGGCTTCCTGATCCTGGCCGGGTCGATCAAGGAGATCGACTGGAGCGACCACACGATCGCCGTGCCGGCCTTCCTGGCGATGGTGATGATGCCGTTCACGTACTCGATCACCAACGGCATCGGCATCGGCTTCATCGCCTTCAGCGTGCTGCGGCTCGCCGCCGGCCGGGGCCGCGAGGTCCCGGTCGCCATGTACGTCGTGTCGGCGGTCTTCGTCTTCTACTACGCGATGCCGGCGCTGGGCCTCACCTGATCGCCGGGGGCGTCCGGCGCCCCGTAGAACTTCTCCGTCTCCTCGACGGCGGTCTTGAACCGTTCGTCGAAATCCTCGCGAATGAGCGTCCGGGCGACATAGTCCTGGACGCTCATTCCGCGTCTGGCGGCGTGTCCGCGGAGCCGTTCGAGCAGCTCTCCGTCGATGCGCAGGCTGAGCACGGTCGAATCCATGCCCGTCAGGTTCGCGCCATGGAAGTCCTCCGCGCGTCACTTTCCGGATCGGTCTCACTCATTTGGGTGACAGATTGCGACATGGCGTTTTCGTCCCGCGACCGTCCCGTGACCACCGCGCGACCGCTCGGCGACCACCCCACGCGTCCTCCCGCGCCTCACCTCCGCTCCCGCGCCCCGATTGGTCTTTAGGGAGAGTAATGAGTTACGCTAATGAACATGCCTGACCTGTCCCACGGCACCGCCGACGACGCCGCGGCCGTGAACGCGCTCCGCAGCGCCGTGATGCGGCTGAGCCGACGCCTGAAGCACCAGCGCGTCGACGAGTCGCTGAGCCCGACCGAGATGTCGGTGCTCGGCACCCTGTCGCTGTGCGGCTCGGCCACCCCCGGTGAGCTGGCCCGCAAGGAGCACGTCCAGCCGCCGTCGATGACCCGCATCGTCGCGCTGCTCGAAGCCAAGGGGCTGGTCCGGCTCGAGCCACATCCCGACGACCGTCGGCAGAAGGTGGTCAGGCAGACCGAGCAGGCCGAATCCATGCTCGAAGAGTCCCGCCGCAAGCGGAACGCCTGGCTCGCCACCCTCGCCGAAGGTCTGGACGAGGACGAGTGGGCCAAGCTGCGCGCGGCCGCCCCGGTCCTGGAGAAGCTCGCACACCTCTAGCACCGATGGCCGAGGAGGCGACGCACTTTGAGTACGGGACCCGGAGCAGACTCCGCACCCGTCCATAAATCCGATACCTACACCCCCGCGCGGACGCGCGAACCCCGGAGCAAGGGGACCTTCTCCTCGCTCGGGATCCGGAACTACCGGCTGTTCTTCACCGGAGCGATCGTCTCCAACACCGGTACGTGGATGGCCCGGATCACCCAGGACTGGCTGGTCCTGAGCCTCACCGGCTCCGCCGCCGCCGTCGGCGTCACGACGGCGCTGCAGTTCCTGCCGATGCTGCTGTTCGGCCTCTACGGCGGCGTCATCGCCGACCGCTACCCGAAGCGGCACATCCTCCTCGCCAGCCAGGCCGCGCTCGGCCTGTGCGGGCTGACCCTGGCCGCACTGACCCTCACCGGGCAGGTGCAGGTCTGGCACGTCTACCTGATCGCCTTCCTCCTCGGCATGGTCACCGTCGTCGACAACCCGACCCGGCAGTCCTTCGTCTCCGAGATGGTCGGCCCCGGCCAGCTGCGCAACGCGGTCTCGCTGAACTCGGCGAACTTCCAGTCCGCCCGCCTGGTCGGCCCCGCCGTCGCGGGCCTGATGATCGCGTCGATCGGCAGCGGCTGGGCGTTCCTGCTGAACGGCCTGTCCTTCCTCGCCCCGATCGCCGGCCTGCTGCTGATGCGGACGAGCGAGCTCCACAAGGTGGAGCGCGCCCCGCGCGGCAAGGGCCAGCTGCGGGAGGGCCTGCGGTACGTGGCCGGGCGGCCGGACCTGATCTGGCCGATCGTCCTGGTCGGCTTCATCGGCACCTTCGGGTTCAACTTCCCGATCTGGCTGACCGCCTTCTCGGAGGGGGTCTTCCACGTCGGCGCCGGCACGTACGGCTTCCTGAACACCCTGATGGCGGCGGGCTCCCTGGTGGGCGCCCTGCTCGCGGCGCGCCGTGGCTCGACCCGGCTGCGGATGCTGGTGATCGCGGCGGGCGTGTTCGGCGTCCTGGAGGTCGCGGCGGCCCTCTCGCCGTCGTTCTGGCTGTTCGCGCTGCTGCTCGTACCCATCGGCATGATCGGCCTGACCGTCAACATCAGCGCCAATTCGGCCGTCCAGATGGCGACGGACCCGGTCATGCGGGGCCGCGTGATGAGCCTCTACATGATGGTCTTCGCCGGCGGCACCCCGATCGGCGCCCCGCTCCTCGGCTGGGTCACGGACACCTACGGCCCCCGCGTCGGCTTCGCCACCGGCGGCCTGGTCTCCCTCGCGGCGGCGGCCGTCATCGGCCTGATCCTGGCCAGGGTCGGCGGCCTCAGGCTCGCCGTGGGCTGGCACCACGGCCACCCGAGCCTCCGCTTCGTCCCCCAGCCCCACCGCGAACCCCTGGCCACCGCGGCGTAGCCCACCCACCCCCGCCCGGGCGGCCCCGACCAGAGCGGTCGGTGCCGCCCTGGCGCGTACCCACCGGCGGGCCGGCTCGTGCGCGCACCCGCGCCTTCCACCGGCCGGCCCCGTGGGTCAGACCCGGCGTTCCAGGACCTGGCCCGGCCAGTCGCCGACCGTGAAGGTCTCCGTGCGGGTGAAGCCCTGGCGTTCGTAGTAGGTGACCAGGCGGCCCTCGCCGCCCGCGTAGCAGTCGACGCGCAGCAGGGAGACGCCCAGGCGGCGGGTCTCCTCGGCGGCGTGGGCGAGGAGGGCCGCGCCGACGCCGTGGCCGTGCCGGCGGCCGTCGGTCGCGAGGTAGCGGACGTACTGCTCCGGCTCGTCCGCGGGCGCCACGTACGAGCCCGGGTGCGGGGTGAGGGTGAGCGTGCCCACGGGGACGCCGTCGATCTCCGCGATCCACGGGCTGCCCTCGGCCACGACCCGCTCCACCGCCTCCACGGTCTTCGGCCGGGCGCTGAACGGCTCGGTCCCCCACTGGGCGGTGATGCCCCGCTCGTTGAGCCAGACGACCGCGCTGTCGTATATCGCCAGCATCGCGGGAACGTCCGCGGGCCCGCCCTGCCTGATCTTGATCCCGGTGTCCATCCGGCCGAGGTTAGTCCCTGCCACACTCGACCCATGAGGCTTTTCGCTGCCGTCATGCCCCCGCCCGCGCAGCTCGACGAGCTGGGCCGCGAGGTCGACCGCCTCACGCACCTGTCCGGGGCGGACCGGCTGCGCTGGGCCGCGCGGCCCGGCTGGCACTTCACCCTCGCGTTCATGGGCGAGGTCGACGAGGACCTGCTGCCCGACCTCCGGGCCCGGCTCGGCCGGGCCGCGTACCGCACCCGCCCCTTCCCGCTGCGGCTGCACGGCGGCGGGCACTTCGGCCGGGCGGTGCTGTGGACGGGCGCGGCCGGCGACCTGGACGAGATGCGGCTGCTCGCCGAGCGCGCCGACGCCGCCGCCCGCCGCGCCGGGGTCCCGATGGACGAGCACCGCCGCTACCAGGCCCACCTCACCGTGGCCCGCTCCCGCGCCAACGACGTCGACCTGCGCCCCTTCGTCGAGGCGCTCGCCCCCTTCGAGGGCACCCGCTGGCAGGTCTCCGAGCTCGCCCTCGTCCGCAGCAACCTGCCCGGCGGCGGCACAAGCGGGGCCCAGCCGCGCTACGAGACGGTCGGCGCCTGGCCACTGGGCGGGCCAGGTTAACCTCGAAGGGTGGACCCGAAAACCCGTAACCGGATCATGGCCGGTGTGCTCGTCCTGATGTTCGCGATCATCGCGGTGGCGTCCGTGGTGAGCTGATCCCCGGCACGGGCCCCGGCCTGGGCCCCGGCGCCGAGGCCCCGCCGAAGCCGTGGCGGCCCTTGCTCGCGCCCACCCGAAGGCATTGGGTGGAGCCTCATGGAGTACACGCAGCTCGGACGCACGGGACTCAAGGTCGGCCGGCTCGTCCTCGGCACGATGAACTTCGGACCGCAGACGGACGAGGCCACCAGTCACGCGATCATGGACACCGCGCTCGACGCGGGCCTCAACTTCTTCGACACGGCGAACGTCTACGGCCAGAGCGCGGGCAAGGGGCGGACGGAGGAGATCATCGGCTCCTGGTTCGCCCAGGACCCGTCCCACCGCGACAGGGTGGTCCTCGCCACCAAGATGTACGGGAACATGACCGAGGGCGGGCCGGCCTGGCCCAACCACGACAAGCTGTCCGCCGTGAACATCCGCCGCGCCGTGGAGGGCAGCCTCAGGCGGCTCGGCACCGACCGGATCGACGTCTACCAGTTCCACCACGTCGACCGCCTGACGCCCTTCGAGGAGATCTGGCAGGCCGTCGACGTCCTGATCCAGCAGGGCAAGATCCTCTACGCCGGCTCCTCGAACTTCCCCGGCTACAAGATCGCCCAGGCCAACGAGGCCGCCGCCCGGCGCGGCATGGTCGGCCTCGTCAGCGAGCAGTGCCACTACAACCTCTTCGAGCGGCGCGCCGAGATGGAGGTGATCCCGGCGGCCCGGGAGTACGGCCTCGGTGTCATCCCCTGGTCCCCGCTGGCCGGCGGCCTGCTCGGCGGCGTCGTCCGCAGGACGGCCGAGGGCGGGCGGCGGGCCGGCGGCCGGACACCCGGCCGGCTCGCCGACCCGACGGTGCGGGCCCGCGTGGCGGCGTACGAGGACCTGCTCGACCGGCACGGTCTGGACCCCGGTGAGACGGCCCTCGCCTGGCTGCTCACCCGCCCGGGCGTCACCGGCCCGATCATCGGCCCGCGCACCCCGGAGCAGCTGACGAGCGCCCTGCGCGCGTTGGAGCTGAGGCTGGGCGAGGAGGTGCTCACCGCCCTCGACGAGATCTTCCCGGGGCCGGGACCGGCACCGGAGGCGTTCGCGTGGTGAGCAGGCCCTGACGGGACCGGCGGGTCCCGCCGCGTCAGTCGCGGGGGAACTCGTCGGTCTTGAGGACGAGGTCCAGGGGGGTCTTGGTCAGGTCGAGGTCGGTGCCGAAGGGGACCCGTACCTCCTCGGTGTATTCGCCGTCCTCCGGCTTGGTATGGGCGATGCAGCGGCCGGTGTAGGGGTCGACGATGAGGTAGACGGGCACGCCGGCGGTGGCGTACGCGGTCTTCTTGGGCCCGTAGTCGTTCATGCCGGTGCCCTGGGAGATCACTTCGGCGATGAACTCGACGTCTTCGTAGTTCCAGCGGCCCTTGTCGTTCTTCACGGCGTCGTCCCTGATCTTGGCGACGTCCGGGCAGAACGCGTTGCGATGGCCGGGGAAATCGATCCGTACGTCCGACTTCACCTTCACGCCCCGTCCGAACCGGTCCACCAGTGCCAGGACGATGCTCTGGATGATGTCCCAGTGCGTGTCCCTCTGCGGAACCGTGTAGAGGACTCCCCCGACGACTTCGCTCTTGTGTCCCTCAGGGGCGGTCTCAAGCCATTCGAACAGCTCGTCCAAGGGCACTTCGCGGTCGCTCATGGCCAGCTCGATCCTGTCGTGCTCTACGACGGTCATCGTGGCGCTCCTCCCCGCTGCCGCGTCCGTGCGGGCAGCCGCCGCGGACAACGATACGCATGGCCGCACCGACGCGCGGGTGGCGACAACTCGCCACCGGGCAGGGGTGTCACGCCCCGCCCAGCCAGCTCGTCGCGTCCAGCCGGAAGGTGGTCTCGGCGGGGACGACGGCGCGGAGGGCGGCCTCGAGGTCGCGGACGCGGTCGGGGCCGAGGCGGGTCGTCCACTCGGCGCGGAGGGTGTCGAAGACGGCGGCCGAGCGGGTGAGGGCGTCGACGCCGTGCGGGGTGAGGCGGACGAGTTTGCGGCGGGCGTCGGCGGGGTCGTCGGCGCGTTCGGCGTAGCCGAGGGCGAGGAGGCGGTCGACGGTCTTGCCCGCGGCCTGCTTGGAGACGCCGAGGCGACGCCCGATGTCGCTGGCGGTGGAGCCGGACGGGCCGATGGCCTGGAGGGCGAAACCGTGGGCCGGGCGCATGTCGGGGTGGCCCTGGCGGGCGAGTTCGGCGTGGAGGCGGTCGATGAGCGTGCGGAAGCCGGCGAACAGCAGCAGGGGCAGCTCGAAGCCGGGGGGATCGGTGGGGTCGCCGGCGTCGCCCGAGGCAATCCCCTTGCCCGAATCGACAACCTGGTTTACGTTTTCTCCAGCGACATGGTCAACCATGTTGTCCATTCTATCCGCAGGGGGATCCGTAGTGCAGCTCGACCTCTCCGCCCGAACCGCCGGCGCCGTGGCCCTCCTCAAGGAGTCGCCGCACACCCTCGACGGCTTCCTGAAGCTCAGCCAGATCTTCGAGTCCACCACCCTCGACCCGCACTCCCGCGAGACCGTCATCCTCACCGTCGCCGCCCGCAACCAGTGCCACCTCTGCGTCGACATGCACGAGGCGAAGCTCGCCGCCCTCGGCCCGGCCCCGTCCGGCGAACGCCTCGACGCCGTACGCCGCTTCACCCTCCAGGTGCTCGCCGCCTCGGGCGCCGTGAGCGACGCCGAACTGGACGCCTTCCTCTCCCACGGCTACACCCGCCAGAACGCCCTCGAAGTCGTCCTCGGCATCGGCACGTACACCCTCTCCACCTTCGCCAACCGGATGACCCGGGCCGCCTGACGGGTGATCATGGAAGCATGAACAGCACCAGGAACAACGTCGGTTCGGGATCGCCGCTGGAGCCGGAGATCGGCTTCTCCCGCGCCGTCCGCAAGGGCTCCCACGTCGCCGTCGCCGGCACCGCGCCCCTCGCGGACGGCGGCGGCACCGTCGGTGTCGGCGACGTCTACGCCCAGACCGTGCGCTGCCTCGACATCGCCGAGGCCGCCCTCACGGCGGCCGGTGCCTCGCTCGACGACGTCGTCCGCACCCGGGTGATGCTCACGGACGTCACCCGCTGGAAGGAGGCGGCCAAGGCCCACGGCGAACGCTTCGCCGCCGTACGCCCGGTGACCACCTTCGTCGAGGTCTCGCGCTTCATCGACCCCGACTGGCTGGTCGAGATCGAGGTCGACGCCGTCACGGACGAGCCGGGCGCCCGTCCGGCGGGCTGACCGGCCGACCGGCCGGCTCGGCCAGGCCCCGGTACGGCCCGCCGAGTCCCCACGCCTGGTGCATCGCGTCCGCGAAGGCCGCGGCGAGTCTGTGCTCGCCCGTCGGGCCCGGGTGGGTGCCGTCGTAGGTGTCGGCGTGGATGTCGTACGCCTCCGGGATCGTCGCCAGCAGCAGCGGCGAGGCCGCCGAGTCCAGGTCCGCGACCGTCTTCGCGAGCAGCTCGTTGAAGCGGGCGCACTCGGCGGCGAACGGGGCGTCGTACTCGGCCCGGACGTTCGGGATGACGGGCAGCAGCACCGCCCGGACGCGCGGGTTCGCGGCGCGCGCCGCGGCGACGAAGGCGCGCACGTTCTCCGCCGTCTGGTCGCTGTTGGTGTAGAAGCCCAGGTCGATCAGCCCGAGCGAGATCAGCAACACGTCCGCGCGGGTCGCCGCCACCGTCTCCCCGACGAGCGGCGCCATGTGCAGCCAGCCCTCGCCCCAGCCGGCCAGATGGCGGCGGGCGTCGGCCGGGAAGTCGGGTGCGGCGTACGCGTGGGAGGTGGCGGCGTCGTCGGCCGTCTCGTACAGCGCGGTGCGCGGGCCCACGATCTCGTAGCCGCCGGGCAGCACCGTCTCCAGGTGCCGCCACATGCGGTAGCGCCAGGTGAAGTCGCCGGCGCGTCCGATGGTCATGCTGTCGCCGACGAACAGAAAACGCATGGTCGACATCATCACCGACGCCGCGGCGGGGCGGCGACGTGATCCCTGACACCAGGCTCCGCGCGCTCCGCGGGCGCCTCGATCCCGCCGTGGGCTCCGACGGCCGCCCGACCGCCGCCCGTGGCAGGCTGGGGACCATGCGATCAGCTCTGTGGTGCGCCCTGGGAACGACAGCCCTCGTCCTCGTCACGGCCGCCCCCGCCGGCGCGGCCGACGCCGACCGGGACTTCACCATCGAGGATCCCCGGATCACCGAGTCCAGCGGCCTCGCCGCCAGCCGGGCGCACCCGGGGATCTACTGGACGCACAACGACCAGGACGCGCCCCTGATCTACGGCGTCGACTCCCGTACGGGCCGGACCGTCGCGACCCTCACCATGAAGGGGGTCGGCACGCCCCGCGACATGGAGGCCATCGCCGTCGGGCCGGACGGCGACATCTACGTGGGCGACATCGGGGACAACCTGAACGGCTCCTGGGACCACGTCTGGATCTACCGCTTCCCCGAGCCCGAGCGGCTCGGGGACCAGGCCGTCCGGGCCACCCAGTACGTCGTGAAGTACGCCGACGGGGCCCGCAACGCCGAGGCGCTGATGGTCCATCCGAAGACCGGCCGGGTGTACATCGCCAGCAAGAACGAGGACGGCGGCGGACTGTACGCGGGGCCGGAGCGCCTCGACGCCTCCCGGACGAACGTCTTCCGGCGCGTCGGCGACGTGCCCTGGGTGACCGACGGCGCCTTCTCGCCCGACGGCGACCGGCTCGTGCTGCGCGGCTACCTCATGGCCAGGGAGTACGCGTGGAAGGACGGCCGCCTCGGCGACGAGGGCAGCTCCGTGGGCGCGCCCTTCCAGGGGCAGGCGGAGTCCGTGACCTACACCCCCGACGGCTCGGCCTTCATGTTCGGCTCGGAGGGCCGGAACAGCCGGGTCGTCCGGGTGGAGCGCGAGGGCGCCACCCCGCCGCCCGGGCAGAGCACCGGCCCGGGGGCGCCGCGGACACCTGGGGCGCACTCCGCCGCCGACGCGGACGCGGGCCAGGGCGGTTTCGCCCTCGGCGTCGTCGTCCTCGGTCTGGCCACGATGGCCGTGGTCGGCCTCAAGCGCCTGTTCAGGCGCGGGTAGCGGGCCGGCCGGGAAGAGCCGGAGGGCCCGGCGCCGGACGACGTCCGGTGCCGGGCCCTTCCGTCGACCAGAGGTCAGAGCTTCTCGATCACGTAGTCGATGCAGGCCGTCAGGGCCCGCACGTCGGCCGGGTCGATCGCCGGGAACATCGCGATGCGCAGCTGGTTGCGGCCCAGCTTGCGGTACGGCTCGGTGTCCACGATGCCGTTGGCGCGCAGCGCCTTGGCGACGGCCGCGGCGTCGATGTCGTCCGAGAAGTCGATCGTGCCGATGACCTGCGAGCGCTTCGCCGGGTCGGTGACGAACGGGGTCGCGTACTTCGACTCCTCCGCCCAGCCGTACAGCGCCTGCGAGGACTCCTTCGTCCGGGCCACGGCCCAGTCCAGGCCGCCCTGGCCGTTGATCCACTTCAGCTGCTCGTTGAGCAGGAAGAGGGTCGCGAGGGCCGGGGTGTTGTACGTCTGGTTCTTCAGCGAGTTGTCGATCGCGGTCGGCAGGGAGAAGAACTCCGGGATGTGCCGGCCCGACTCGTGGATCTTCTTCGCGCGCTCCAGCGCGGCCGGCGAGAACGCCGCCAGCCACAGGCCGCCGTCGGCGGCGAAGGACTTCTGCGGGGCGAAGTAGTAGACGTCCGTCTCGGTGATGTCGACCGGCAGGCCGCCGGCGCCCGAGGTCGCGTCCACCAGGACCAGCGCGCCCTCGTCGGCGCCCGCGACCCGCTTCAGCGGGGCGGCGACACCGGTGGAGGTCTCGTTGTGGGTGTAGGCGTAGACGTCGACGCCCGCCTCGGCCACCGGCTCCGGGTGGGTGCCCGGGTCGGAGGAGATCACGGTCGGCTCGGCCAGCCAGGGGGCCAGCTTCGCGGCCTTCGCGAACTTGGAGGAGAACTCGCCGAAGGTGAGGTGCTGCGACTTGTTCTCGATCAGACCGTGGGTCGCGATGTCCCAGAAGGCGGTCGACCCGCCGTTGCCCAGGATCACCTCGTAGCCCTCGGGCAGCGAGAAGAGGTCACTGATGCCGGCACGCACCTCGCCGACCAGGTTCTTGACCTTGGCCTGACGGTGGGAGGTACCGAGGAGGGAGGTGCCGGTGGCGGCCAGGGCGTCCAGCGCCTCCGTACGCACCTTGGAGGGGCCCGCGCCGAAACGGCCATCGGCGGGCTTGATGTCAGCGGGAATCTGGATATCGGCCACGAGGCGGAGCGTATCGGGTCGGAGAAGGCGGCGAAGAGTGATGTCCGCCCGATGAGACGAGGACTGAGACATTCTGTAGTCGTGGGATCACACGAGAACGCGACCGGCGAACTGGCGCACGCCCTGCGGGCCGCCGTGGCGGGGGATGTCGACTTCTCCACCACCGCCCGCGCCCTGACCTCGATGGACGCCTCCAACTACCGGCGGGTGCCGCTCGGCGTGGTCGCCCCGCGCGACGCCGACGACGTGGCCGCCGCGCTGGCGGTCTGCCGTACGCACGGGGTGCCGGTCGTGGCCCGCGGCGGCGGCACGTCCATCGCGGGGCAGGCCACGGGCACCGGCGTCGTGCTCGACTTCACACGCCACATGCGGGAGCTGGTGGCGCTCGACCCGGAGGCGCGCACGGCGGTCGTCCGGCCGGGGCTCGTCCTCGACCGGCTGCGGGAGGCGGCCCGCCCGTACGGGCTGACCTTCGGCCCCGACCCGTCCACGCACAGCCGCTGCACCCTCGGCGGCATGATCGGCAACAACGCCTGCGGCTCCCACTCGGTGGCCTGGGGGACGACCGCCGACAACGTACGGGCCCTGGACGTGCTCACCTACGGCGGCGAGCGGCTGCGCGCCGGCCAGGGGTGGGCGGGGGCGCCGGCCGGGCTGCGGGAGCTCGTCGAGGGGCACCTGGCGCTGATCCGTACGGGATACCCGGAGGGGCTGCCGCGGCGGATCTCCGGGTACGCGCTCGACGCGCTGCTGCCGGAGCGGGGTGCGGACGTGGCGCGCTTCCTGTGCGGGACCGAGGGGACCCTGGGGGTGGTGACGGAGGCGGTCGTGGACCTGGTCCCGCTTCCCGCCGAACCGGTCCTGGTGGTGCTCGGGTACGCCGACGAGAGCGCCGCCGCGGACGCCGCCGCCGGTCTCCTCCGCCACCGGCCGCTGACGGTCGAGGGCATGGCCGCCGATCTCGTACCGGGCGCGGAAGGGCTGCCCCGGGGCGGGGCGTGGCTGTTCGTGGAGGTGGACGGCGCCGCCGCGGCCGCGGAGCTGGTGCGGGCGGCGGACGCGCTCGCGTCCCTCCTGGTCGCCGAGCCGGCCGGACAGCGCGCGCTGTGGCGGATCCGGGAGGACGCGGCCGGGACGGCGACCCGGACGCCCGGCGGCGGGGAGGCCTGGCCGGGCTGGGAGGACTGCGCGGTGCCGCCGGCCCGGCTCGGGGCCTATCTCCGCGACTTCCGCGCCCTGTTGGCGGAGTACGGGCTGCGAGGGACCCCGTACGGGCACTTCGGCGACGGCTGCGTCCACGTCCGCATCGACTTCGACCTGTGGACGCGGGAGGGCGTGGGGCGCTTCCGGGAGTTCTCCGAGGCGGTCGCCGGCCTCGTGGTCTCCCACGGCGGCTCGCTGTCCGGCGAACACGGCGACGGGCAGGCCCGGGCCGAACTGCTGCCGAGGATGTACGGGGGCGAGCTCGTCGCCCTGTTCGGCGCGGTCAAGGACCGGTGGGACCCGGCGGGCGGCCTGAACCCGGGCATGCTGGTCCGGCCCGAGCCGCTGGACGCGGGGCTGCGCTTCGCCGGCCTGCCGGTGGTGGGGCTCGGCCGTGCGGTCGCCCGGTGCGTCGGGGTCGCGAAGTGCCGGGTGGACGGCCCGGGTTCGGGGCCGGGCGTGATGTGCCCCTCGTACCGGGCGACGGGGGAGGAGAAGCACTCCACGCGCGGCCGGGCCCGGCTGCTCCACGAGATGGCGCTCGGCGAGGTGATCACCGACGGGCTGCGGTCGGAGGAGGTCCGCGAGGCGCTCGACCTGTGCCTCTCCTGCAAGGGCTGCCGCAGCGACTGTCCGGTGGGCGTCGACATGGCCGCGTACAAGGCGGAGTTCCTCGCCGGCCACTACGCCAGGCGCCCCTTCGCGCGCCCCCGCTCCCACTGGACGATGGGCGGACTGCCGCACTGGCTCGACCTGTTCGGGCGCGGCCTCGACGTGGCCGTGCGGCTGCCCTTCGCGGCCCGGCTGGCGGGCGTCACGCCGCAGCGGGCGCTGCCGAGGGTGGCGGAGCGGTCCTTCACGTCCTGGTTCGGCGAACGGGCCTCGGACCGCCCGCCCGCCCTCACCCTCTGGCCCGACACCTTCACCGACCACCTCGCCCCCCAGGTGGGCCGGGCGGCCGTGCGCGTCCTGGAGGCCGCCGGGCTCGGCGTGACGCTGCCGCCCGGCCGGGTCTGCTGCGGCCTCACCTACGTCTCGACCGGCCGGCTCGGCACGGCGCGGAAGGTGATGCGGCGGGCCCTCGACGTCATGGACCGGACCACCGGGCCCGTCGTGGTCCTCGAACCCTCCTGCGCCGCCGCCCTCCGCACCGACCTGCCCGAACTCCTCCCCGACGACCCCCGCGCGGCCCGTCTCGCCGCCTCCGTACGCACCTTCGCCGAGGCCCTGGAGGAGCTGGCCCCCGACTGGGAGCCGCCCCGCCTCGCCCGCCCGGCCACCGGCCAGACCCACTGCCACCAGCACGCCGTCCTGGGCGACACCGCGGACCGGCGTCTGCGCCGGCGCGCGGGCCTGGCGGGAGACCTGGCGGGCGGCTGCTGCGGCCTCGCGGGCAACTTCGGCTTCGAGCCGGGCCACTACGAGGTGTCGGTGGCCTGCGCCGAGGACCGGCTCCTCCCGGCCCTCCGCACCGCGCCCGCGGACGCGGTCGTACTGGCCGACGGCTTCTCGTGCCGCACCCAGATCGCCCACCTGACACCGGAACGGCACCCGCGGCACGTGGCGGAGGTGCTGGCCGAGGCGCTGGACGGGTAGCGGGGACGACGGGGAAGGATCCGGGTATGAATCCTGCCCTCGTGCGACAGCGGCTGTCCCTGAGGGAGTTGGGCGCCGACGACGTCACGGCCGTGCACGCCGTCTACGGCTCCGCCCGGGCCACCGAGCACCTCAGCTTCCCGCCCCGCACCCGGGACGAGGTGCGCGCGATCGTCGAACGGTCGATGGCGTCCGCCCGCGCCGTCCCCCGCCAGGAGTACGCGCTCGCGGTCGTCGAGCGCGCGACCGGCGACCTCGTCGGGGTCGGCAGACTCGCGCTCGACCCGCACCAGCAGCAGGCGGCCACCATGGGCATCGCCCTGCGCCCCGAGTCCTGGGGCGTCGGCTACGGCCGGGAGGCCGTCGGCCTGCTCCTCGACGTCGCCTTCGACGACCTCGCCCTCCACCGGGTGTGGGCGGCCCGCGCCCCGCTCAACACCGCCTCCGCCCGCACCCTGCTCGCCGCCGGCCTGACGGAGGAGGGCCGGATCCGCGGCCACGTCCACGTCCGCGGCGCGTGGCGCGACTCGGTCACGTACGGGATCCTCCGGGAGGAGTGGGAGGCCCTTCGTCCTCCGCCTCCGCCTCCCTCCTGACCTGGTCGCCCGCACGGACGACGGTGGCGCCGTGGTCGAGCCACCAGCGGAGCGTCGCGGGGTCGGTGCACTCCTCGATGTGCCGGGCGACGGCCTCGGGCAGCGCGATGCCCCGCACCTCGAACACACGCAGGACCGCGTCGCTGAAGCCGTGCGCCTTGCCTTCGAGGTACGTCTCCTCGACGAGGGTTCCCCGGCCCGGGAAGTAGGTGCCTGGAGATCGTGGCATCAGAAGAGTTCCTCGACGCGCGCCACGGTGATCGCGCGTTCCAGCCACCTGCCGAGCATCTCGGTGTCGAGGCACTCCGAGATGCGGCGGCCGTCGTCCTCCGACACCTCGATGCCCCGGGCCGCCAGCACCCGCAGGATCGACATGGCCGTGCCCTCGGCCAGGCCTTCGGCCTTGCCTTCCGCCAGGCCTTCGGCCTTGCCTTCCGCCAGGCCCTCGGCCTTGCCGTCCGCCTTGCCTTCGAGGTACGTCTCCTCGACGAGGGTGCCTCGCCCGGGGAAGTAGGTGCCCACCGCCATGAGTTTCCTCCAGGTGTCCCTGGCCGGGGTCTCGCCCAGGCCGATCTCCAGCATTTCCGAGTAGTACTTGAAGGAGGCGGGGTCAGCCGTGCCCAGCGCCTTCGCCAGGGCCTCCAGTATGGCCGGGGCTTCCTGATGTGTGCCATGAGTCATGGCACTGAAGGCGGTCATCGCGAGGTTCCGCGCCGCCTCGGCAGGGTCCGTGATGACGGGGACGTTGTCCGGGCCGAGGACGAGCGGGTGAAGGCTGAGCGCCGTCCACGGGCCGTAGCCGCTGCGGAAGGGGCCGCTCGCCCACCGTGCCGTGGAGCGGTCCTGGCAGACCACCAGGAGCAGCGCCGGGAGGCCGTACTTGGCCCTGAGGTAGCCGAGGTAGTAGGTCCAGCTGGACGCCTTGTCCCGGTCCCGGCGGCCCTGTGCCTCGACAGCGAGAAGGAAGCCGTCGCCTTCGGGGGGCTCGACCCGCAGGACCGTGTCCACACGGCGCTCCAAGGGGCGGATCTCGGTGGTGTCGGGGGTGAGGACCTCGACCGTCGCCTTGACCGGCAGGGGTACGCCGAGGATCTGGAAGACCGGGGGAAGTAAATCCGGGCGGTCCTGGAAGATCCGGTGCGAGGTCTCGTGGGTGGAGGTGACCATGCGGCGAAGGTAGGGGCGTTCGGCGGGCGTGCGCTTGCCTTTGGCATATGACTACTCGTGTGGGTGATCCGCGGCCTCCCGGGCGATCTCCCTCGCCATCGTCACCAGGGCCTCCGTCGCCGGATGGCGGTCGCCGTCGCGCCAGGCCAGGAGGACCGGGACCGGCGGGGCGTCGGGGAGGGAGCGGTAGGTGACGCCCGGGTGGGGGTGGAGGGTGGCCGTCGAGGCGGCCGAGACGCCGATGCCCCGGCCCGCGGCGATCGCGGTGAGCCAGTCGTCGGTGTTCGCCACCGTCAGGGTCGAGCGGGGGCGCGCGTCGGCGGGCCACAGGTCGAGGGTCGTGGTGCCGGAGACGGGGTTGAGGATCGCCGTCTCCGCGGTGAGGTCCGCCAGGGTGAGCGCGGGGCGGCCGGTGAGCGGGCTGTCGGAGGGGACGGCGGCCACCCGCGGCTCCGTGAGGAGTTCCTCCGTCGCCAGGCCCGGGATGTCCAGGCTCTCCACCGGTCCCCGCAGCAGCGCCGCGTCCACCTCGCCGCGCAGCAGACCGGCCGTGCGGTCGTCGATCCTGAGCAGTTCGAGCCGGGTCTCCGGGTGCTCCCGCTGCCAGCGGCGCAGCAGCGGGGTCGTGTACGGGCCGAAGGCCGCCCACGCGTGGCCGAGGCGGAGTGGGCGGTGGCGGAGCCGTCCCGGGTCGACGGCCGCGTCGAAGGCGGCGACCGCCGCCACGGCCCGGTCGTGGAAGGCGCGGCCCTCGGGCGTGAGGGCCAGGTGGTGGGTGGAGCGGTCGACGAGCCGGGCGCCGACGTGCTTCTCCAAAGCGGCGAGCGTGCGGGAGACCGCCGGCTGGGTGAGGTGGAGCCGGGCGGCCGCCCGGGTCAGGTTGCCCTCGTCGGCGATGGCGAGGAAGCAGCGGAGGTGGCGCAGCTCGATGCTCGTGCGGCTCATGCGTGCGGAGCATAACCGCAGCCCAATCGGCATTTCACGCGGCGCGCGGGGGTGCCTAGCGTGAAGGGTGGAGTCCTGGGGGGTGGTGCATTACT
Organism: Streptomyces sp. NPDC053431; assembly: GCF_044544925.1. Taxonomy (NCBI): domain Bacteria; kingdom Bacillati; phylum Actinomycetota; class Actinomycetes; order Kitasatosporales; family Streptomycetaceae; genus Streptomyces; species Streptomyces sp. NPDC053431. The sequence goes on from NZ_JBITXX010000011.1 coordinate 84,980, forward strand.
CTGGACTGTATGGTTCATAGTAGTGGACCTTGATCGTTCGCGGGGCCCGCAGCGGCCCGCACGGTTCCGCACGTTCGTTAGGAGCACGCCGGTGGACAGCCCGGTTCAGGACGCACCCGCCGTGGCCCCCGCCACCGTCCCCGCCACCCCGCGCCCGGTCCGGCCCAACCGGCTCGGGCCCGTCGCCCTCGTCGTCGCCGGCGGCCTCTCCGTCCAGTTCGGGTCCGCCGTCGCCGTGCTCCTCATGCCCCGGGCCGGCGCCCTCGGCGTCGTCACCCTGCGGCTCGTCCTCGCCGCCGCCGTCCTGCTGATCGCCTGCCGGCCCAAGGTCCGCGGCTACGGCCGCGCCGACTGGGGCACCGTGCTCGCCTTCGGCGCCGCCATGTCCGGCATGAACATCCTCTTCTACCTGTCGGTCGACCGGATCCCGCTCGGCGCCGCCGTCACCCTCGAAGTGCTCGGCCCGCTCGCCCTCTCCGTCATCGCCTCCCGCCGCCTGATGAACCTCCTCTGGGCGGGCCTCGCCCTCGGCGGCGTCGTCCTCCTCAGCGGCGGCGGCTTCGACCGGCTCGACCCGGCCGGCGCGGGCTTCGCGCTCGCCGCGGGCGCCATGTGGGCCACGTACATCGTCTTCAGCGCCCGGACCGGCCGGCGCTTCCCGCAGGCCGACGGCCTGGCCCTCGCGATGGCCTTCGGTGCCGTCCTCAGCCTGCCGTTCGGCATCGCGGAGGCGGGCGGCCGACTGCTCGTCCCCTCGACCGTCGGGCTCGGTCTCGCGGTGGCGCTGATGTCCTCCGTCCTGCCCTACACCCTCGAACTGCTCGCCCTGCGCCGCCTTCCCGCGCCCACCTTCGCCATCCTCATGAGCCTGGAACCGGCCATCGCCGCCACCGCCGGCTTCCTCGTCCTCCACCAGGCCCTCGGCCTGACGGACGCCCTCGCCATCGGACTCGTCATCGCGGCGAGCATGGGCGCGGTGCGGACCCAGATGCCCAGGAAGGTCCCGGAGCTCGCCTGAACCGGCGCGGTCTGACCTGGCCCGCTGGCCCCTTTGGCCCGCTGGCCCCTTTGGCCCGTTGGCCCGTTGGCCCGTTGGCCCGCTGGCCCGTTGGCCTGGCCCCTGGCCTCGCCGGCCCACCTGACCTGGCCGGCCTGGCGCCCCGGCCTGGCCTGACCCGATCCCGTCGATCTTTGGCCCGCGGCCGGTTTCCCGGCCGCGGGCGCTCGCGCAGGATGGGGCCATGGCCCTTGAGATGCGCGAACGCTGCGAACGCTGCGAGACGACCGCCCTGCCCGTCGACGCCCCCGCCCGGATCTGTACGTACGAGTGCACCTACTGCGTGCCGTGCGCCGACGCGATGAACGACGTCTGCCCCAACTGCGGCGGAGAACTGGTCGCCAGGCCTCGCCGCGCCGCCTGAGGCCCCGGCCCTCCGGGCTCCCCGTTTCCTCCGGGCTCGCCGTTTCCTCCGGGCTCAGTGCTCCCGGTGGGTCCGGGTCCGCCGCCGGGTCCCGACGAGGAGAGCGCCCGCCGCCGTCAGGGCCGCCGCCGTGCCGGCCACGGCCGACAACGGACCGGAGCCGGTGTCCGCGAGGTTGCCGCCGGTGCCGCCGATGCCGCCGTGTGCGGAGTGCGAGGGCCGCGGGGTGGCGGTCGTCGTGGACGGCGAGGGCGTCGGGCGGGGAGTCGGCGTGGTCGTGGGCTTCGGCCGGCCGTCCTTGAGGATCGTGATGACGATCGCGTCCGTGTCGTTCTCCTTCACCGGGTCGAGCGCCGAGCCGGAGTACAGGCTCGTCTGCACCCTGTGGGTCGTGCCCGCCAGGGCCTCGGCGAAGTTCCAGGTGAAGGGAAAGGTGACGCTCTCGCCCCGGGCGAGGTCGGTGTACTCCTCGCAGATCGCCGTGCCCGGGTCCCACCAGCAGCGCGCGTCGTAGCGCTTCGGGAAGCGGTCGTAGCCGTTGTAGACGGCGACGACGACCTCCCCGGCCGTCGCGGGCCCGTTGTTCGTCACCACGAGCTCGGCCGTGACGTCCTCGCCGGGGCGTACGGACCGCGCCGACGGCCGCCAGTGGACCGCGAGGTCCGCGGGGGCGGCGACCTTGACGGTGGCCGACGCGGTGTTGTCGGCGGGCCTGCTGTCGGTGGCGTCGACCGGGGTTGCCGTGGCGGTGAGGGTCAGCCTGCTGCCGGCGGCCACGTCCTTGTCGAGCCGGAGGGTCACCGGCACGCTCGAGGAGCCGTGGTCGGTCGACAGACGGCAGGTGAACGACCGCCCGCCCGCGCCCGGTTCACAGGGGATCGCACGGTCACCCTCCGCGTACGTGATCCCGGTGGGCAACGGGACGACCACGTCCACCCGCTTCACCGGAGCTGAACCCGCCCTGACGTCCGCGCCGACGTGCACGTCGAAGGAGCCGCCCGGGGCCACCGACGTCGGGGCCGTGAGGAGCGAGGCCGCCACGTCGACCAGCTCGCTGCCGGGGGCCGCCGGAGCGGCCGGAGCGGCCGGAGCGGTGGGGGCCGCCGGGGCGGTGGGTGCTGTGTCGGCCGCCGGGGCGGTCGGTGCCTCCGGCGCGGCCTGGGCCGCCGCGACCGGAAGGGCCAGCAGCAGGGCGGCTGTGGATCCGGCCGCCGTCGTCCTGAAGCCCATGGAGTGCCCACCTCGCCCGTCCGTGTCGGATAGCCGGCGGAGAGTTGGACGGCCCGACCGGACGAAGGGTTGTACGGCCCGACCGGGCGAAGGGTGCACGGCCCGACCCGGCGAAGGGTTGCACGGCCCGACCGGGCGAGGAGGTGTACGGCAGGCGGCGCGTGGGCCCTCGGGAAAATCTAAAGCAAGCACGCTTGATTGTTTCTTTCGCGGCTGCCATGCTCCTCACGCACGTCCGTGACCCGCCCGTCCCCGAGGGGAGCGCTCCGTGTCCGACCCCGCCGCCGTGCTCGACGACCTGCGTGCCGAGAGCGAGGAGGTCGACGCTCTGGTCAGGGACTTGAGAGCCGACCAGTGGGCGGCGCCGACCCCGGCGCCCCGCTGGACGATCGCCCACCAGATCGCCCACCTCGCGTGGACCGACGCGGCCGCGCTGCTCGCCGCCACCGACCCCGAGGCCTTCGCCGCCGAGACGGAGAAGGCCCTCGCCGCGCCCGACCGCTTCGTCGACGACGGCGCCGAGGAGGGCGCGGCCCTGCCGCCCGCCGAGCTCCTCGCCCGCTGGCGCGAGGGCCGCGAGCGGCTCCACCGGGTGCTGCGCGAGGCCCCGCCCGGTACCCGGTTCCCCTGGTACGGGCCCGCCATGAGCGCCGTCTCGCTCGCGACCGCCCGGCTCATGGAGACCTGGGCGCACGGCCAGGACGTCGCCGACGCCCTCGGGGTCGTACGACCGCCCACGGCGCGACTGCGGCACGTGGCGTGGATCGGGCTGCGGGCCCGGGACTACGCGTACCTCGTGCGCGGCCTCACCCCGCCCGCCGAGCCGTTCCGGCTCGAACTCACCGCTCCCGAAGGCGTGTCGGACGCCGGGGCGGTGTGGACCTTCGGTCCCGAGGGCGCGCCGCAGGTGATCGGCGGGCCCGCGCTCGACTTCTGTCTCCTCGTCACCCAGCGGGTGCACCGCGCCGACACCGCCCTCGTCGCGCACGGCGCCGACGCCGAGGAGTGGCTGGGCATCGCCCAGGCCTTCGCGGGCCCGGCGGGGCAGGGCCGCGAGCCGAAGGAGGCCCCGTGAGGGCCCTGCGGATCGGCAACGCCTCCGGCTTCTACGGCGACCGCTTCGACGCGGTCCGCGAGATGCTCACCGGTGGTGAACTCGACGTCCTCACCGGGGACTACCTCGCCGAGCTGACCATGCTCATCCTCGGCCGCGACCTCCTCAAGGACCCCGCCACCGGCTACGCGAAGACCTTCCTGCGCCAGATGGAGGACGGCCTCGGCCTCGCCCACGAGCGCGGGGTGCGGATCGTCGCCAACGCGGGAGGACTCAACCCGGCCGGGCTCGCCGACGCCCTGCGCGCCCTCGCCGAGCGGCTCGGCGTCCCCGCCCGGATCGCCCACGTCGAGGGCGACCGCCTGCCGGCCGGCCCCGGGGTGCTCGCCGCCAACGCCTACCTCGGCGGGGCGGGCATCGCCGCCTGCCTCGACGCCGGCGCCGACGTCGTCGTCACCGGCCGGGTCACCGACGCGGCCCTCGTCACCGGCCCCGCGCAGTGGTTCTTCGGCTGGCGGCCCGAGGACGCCGACTGGCACGACAAGCTGGCCGGCGCCGTCGTCGCCGGCCACGTCCTGGAGTGCGGCACCCAGGCCACCGGCGGCAACTACGCCTTCTTCACCGCCCACGCGCCGGCCCTGCTCCGCCGTCCCGGCTTCCCGCTCGCCGAACTCCACGCGGACGGCAGCGCGGTGATCACCAAGCACCCCGGCACGGGCGGCGTGGTCGACACCGGCACCGTCACCGCGCAGCTCCTCTACGAGACCTCCGGCGCCCGCTACGCCGGGCCCGACGTGACGGCCCGCCTCGACACCGTGCGGCTCACGCGGGAGGGACCGGACCGGGTGAGGATCGCCGGGGTGCGGGGCGAGGCGCCGCCGCCGACGCTCAAGGCGGGGCTCTGCCGGCTCGGCGGCTTCCGCAACGAGGTCGTGTTCGTGCTCACCGGCCTCGACATCGAGGCCAAGGCGGACCTGGTCCGCGAGCAGATCACCGACGCGCTGGCCACGGCGGCGCCCGCCGAGGTGCGCTGGGAGCTGGCCCGCACCGACCGAGCGGACGCCGCCACCGAGGAGACCGCGAGCGCCCTGCTCCGGCTCGTCGTCCGCGACCCCGACCCCGAGAGGGTCGGCCGCACCCTGACAGGGGCCGCGATCGAGTCGGCCCTCGCGAGCTACCCCGGCTTCCATGTCACCGCCCCGCCCGGGAAGGGCGCCCCCTACGGGGTCTTCGAGAGCGCGTACGTCCCCGTCGGCGAGGTCCCGCACACGGCCGTGCTCCCCGACGGGACCCGCGTCCCCGTCCCCGTACCGGAGGAGACCCGGGTCCTGGAACCCGTACCGGAGCCGGAACTCCCGGCGCCCCCGCCCGCGGGGCCCACGCGCCGGGCACCGCTGGGGCTCGTCGCCGGGGCCCGCAGCGGCGACAAGGGCGGCGACGCCAACGTCGGCGTCTGGGTCCGCACGGAGCGGGAGTGGCGCTGGCTGGTCCACACCCTCACCGTCGACCGCTTCCGGGACCTGCTGCCGGAGACGCGGGAGCTCCGGATCGAGCGGCACGTGCTGCCCGCCCTCAGGGCCCTCAACTTCACCGTCGTCGGGATCCTCGGCGACGGCGTCGCCTCCCAGGCCCGCTTCGACCCGCAGGCCAAGGCCCTGGGGGAGTGGCTGCGCTCGCGCCACGTGGACGTACCGGAGGAGTTCCTGGGGGGCCGGCCGGAGGAGCTCCCGGGGGACCGGCCGGAGGAGACCGTCACGGACCGGCCGGACGGGGTTCTCGTGGACCGACCGGAGAAGCCCCTGGGGGACCGGCCGGACGAGGTCCTCGTGGACCGACCGGACGAGGTTCTCGTCGACCGACTGGAGGAACCGAAGTGACCGTCCTGGCCTCCGCCCTCGACACCGGCGGACCCGACTACGCGGCCCACCGCGCCGCCATGCTGGAGAAGCTCGCCGCGCTCGACGCCGAGCACGCCAAGGCGCTGGCCGGCGGCGGCGAGAAGTACACGGCCCGCCACCGCGCCCGCGGCAAGCTCCTCGCCCGTGAGCGGATCGAGCTGCTCGTCGACCCCGACACCCCGTTCCTGGAGCTGTCGCCGCTCGCCGCCTGGGGCAGCGACTATCCCGTCGGCGCCTCGCTGGTCACCGGCATCGGCGTGGTCGAGGGCGTCGAGTGCCTGATCACCGCCAACGACCCCACCGTCCGCGGCGGCGCCTCCAACCCGTGGACGCTGCGGAAGGCGCTGCGGGCCAACGAGATCGCGTTCGCCAACCGCCTCCCCGTCATCTCGCTCGTGGAGTCCGGCGGCGCCGACCTCCCCTCCCAGAAGGAGATCTTCATCCCGGGCGGGGCGCTCTTCCGTGACCTCACGCGCCTGTCCGCCGCCGGCATCCCGACCGTCGCCGTCGTCTTCGGCAACTCGACGGCCGGTGGCGCGTACGTCCCGGGCATGTCCGACCACACCGTGATGATCAAGGAGCGGTCGAAGGTCTTCCTGGGCGGGCCGCCGCTGGTGAAGATGGCGACGGGCGAGGAGAGCGACGACGAGTCGCTCGGCGGCGCCGAGATGCACGCGCGCACCAGCGGTCTCGCCGACCACTACGCCGTCGACGAGACCGACGCCCTGCGCCAGGCCCGCCGGATCGTCGCCCGCCTCCACCACCGCAAGCACCACGCGGACCCCGATCCCGTCGCCGTCGAGCCGCCGAAGTACGCCGAGGAGGAGCTCCTCGGGATCGTGCCCGGGGATCTGAAGACGCCGTTCGACCCGCGCGAGGTGATCGCCCGGATCGTCGACGGCTCGGACTTCGACGAGTTCAAGCCGCTGTACGGGCCGAGCCTGGTGACCGGCTGGGCCGCGCTGCACGGCTATCCCGTCGGCATCCTCGCCAACGCCCAGGGCGTGCTCTTCTCCGCCGAGTCGCAGAAGGCCGCCCAGTTCATCCAGCTCGCCAACCAGCGCGACATCCCGCTGCTCTTCCTGCACAACACCACCGGCTACATGGTCGGCAAGGAGTACGAGCAGGGCGGCATCATCAAGCACGGCGCGATGATGATCAACGCGGTGTCCAACTCGAAGGTCCCGCACCTGTCCGTCCTCATGGGCGCCTCGTACGGCGCCGGGCACTACGGCATGTGCGGCCGGGCCTACGACCCGCGCTTCCTCTTCGCCTGGCCGAGCGCCAAGTCGGCCGTCATGGGCCCCCAGCAGCTCGCCGGCGTGCTGTCCATCGTGGCGCGGGCCTCGGCGGCGGCAAAGGGACAGCCGTACGACGAGGAGCAGGACGCGGGGCTGCGGGCGCTGGTCGAGGCGCAGATCGAGAGCGAGTCCCTGCCGATGTTCCTCTCCGGGCGGCTGTACGACGACGGGGTCATCGACCCGCGCGACACGCGTACGGTCCTCGGGCTCTGCCTGTCCGCGATCCACACGGCACCGGTCGAGGGCGCGCGCGGCGGCTTCGGCGTCTTCCGAATGTGAGGCCCTCTGCCATGACCGAACTGATCGGGTCCGTCCTGGTGGCGAACCGGGGCGAGATCGCCTGCCGGATCTTCCGTACCTGCCGTGACCTGGGCATCGCGACGGTCGCCGTGTACTCCGACGCGGACGCCGACGCCCTGCACGTACGGGAGGCGGACGCGGCGGTGCGGCTGCCGGGGGCGACGCCCGCGGAGACGTATCTGCGCGGCGACCTGGTGGTGCGGGCGGCGCTCGCGGCCGGCGCGGACGCCGTGCACCCCGGCTACGGCTTCCTGTCCGAGAACGAGGAGTTCGCGCGGGCGGTGCAGGCGGCCGGCCTGGTGTGGATCGGACCGCCGCCGGCCGCGATCGCGGCGATGGCGTCGAAGACCCGCGCCAAGGAACTCCTCGGCGTGGCACCCCTCGCCGCCGCCGACGTCGCCGAGGACGACCTGCCCGTCCTGGTGAAGGCGGCGGCGGGCGGCGGCGGCCGCGGCATGCGCGTCGTGCGGGAACTCGTGGCGCTGGAAGGCGAGTTGGCCGCCGCGTCCGCCGAGGCGCTGAGCGCCTTCGGTGACGGCGAGGTGTTCGTCGAGCCGTACGTCGAGAACGGCCGCCACGTCGAGGTGCAGATCCTCGCCGACACGCACGGCACCGTCTGGACGCTCGGCACCCGCGACTGCTCCCTCCAGCGCCGCCACCAGAAGGTGATCGAGGAGGCCCCGGCGCCCGGCCTGCCCGCCGGCCTCGTCGACGAGCTGTACGAGCGCTCGGCCGCGGCCGCGAAGGCCGTCGGCTACGTCGGCGCCGGCACGGTCGAGTTCCTGGTCGCCGGCGGCCGGGCGCACTTCCTGGAGATGAACACCCGCCTCCAGGTCGAGCACCCGGTCACCGAGGAGGTCCACGGCGTCGACCTGGTCGCCCTCCAGATCGCCGTCGCCGAGGGCGGCCCGCTGCCCGCCGAGCCGCCGGCGCCGCGCGGCCACGCGATCGAGGCCCGGCTGTACGCGGAGGACCCTGCGGGCGGCTGGACCCCGCAGACGGGCCTGCTGCACACGCTCGACCTCCCGACCGGGCCGGGGCTGCGCGTCGACACCGGCTACGTCTCCGGGGACACCGTGGGCGTCCACTACGACGCCATGCTCGCCAAGGTCGTCGCCCACGCGCCCACCCGCGCCGAGGCCGCCCGTGCGCTCGCCCGCGCGCTGGAGCGGGCCCGCCTCCACGGCCCCGGCACCAACCGCGACCTCCTCGTCGCCTCCCTCCGGCACCCCGACTTCGCCGACCCCGGCCGGCTCGGCACCGGCTTCTACGAGCGGCACCTGGCCGTACTGACCGAGCCGCCCGAGGGCGAGGCGCAGGCGGCCGTGGCGGCGGCGCTCGCGGAGGCGGCCCGGGGGACGAGCCGCTTCGGGGGCGGCTGGCGCAACGTGCGCTCGCAGGACGAGGTGAAGGTCTACGGCGCCCACGAGGTCCGGTACCGCCCCACCCGCCAGGGCGGCTACGAGGTCACGAGCCCGCCCGGCATCCGCGCGGTGGCGGTCACGCCGGATCGCGTGCGCCTCGAAGTCGACGGGGTCGTAAGGGACTTCGAGGTGGCCCGGTACGGCGACACGGTCCACGCGGGCCGGCACCGCCTCGCCGTGGCGCCCCGCTTCCCCGACCCCCGGGAACAGACCGTCCCCGGATCCCTGCTCGCCCCCATGCCCGGCACCGTGGTCCGCGTCGCGGACGGTCTCGGGGCCGGCACCCCGGTCGAGGCCGGGCAGCCCCTCCTGTGGCTGGAGGCCATGAAGATGGAACACCGGGTCGTCGCGCCCGCCTCCGGCACGCTCACCGCGCTCCACGCCGTCCCCGGCCGCCAGGTCGAGGTCGGCGCCCTGCTCGCCGTCGTACAACCCGCTGTCGAACAGCCCGCCGTACCGACCGAAGCCCAGGAGGAAGACCCCGCATGAGCAGCCTCGTCGAGTCACCGGAACACACCGCCCTGCGTGCCGCCGTCTCCGCCCTGGGCCACCGGCACGGCCCCGGCTTCGACCGGGCCGCCCTGTGGGCCGAGGCCGGCAAGCTCGGCTACCTGGGCGTGAACCTGCCCGAGGAGTACGGCGGCGGGGGCTGCGGCATGGCCGAGCTGTCGATCGTCCTGGAGGAGGCGGGCGCGGCCGGCGCGCCGCTCCTGATGATGGTGGTGTCGCCCGCGATCTGCGGCACGGTCATCGCCCGCTTCGGCACCGAGGAGCAGCGGCGGGCCTGGCTGCCGGGCCTGGCCGACGGCAGCCGCACCATGGCCTTCGGCATCACCGAGCCCGACGCCGGCTCCAACTCGCACCGCATCACCACCACCGCCACCCGCACCGAGGACGGCTGGGTCCTCAACGGGCGCAAGGTCTTCGTCTCGGGCGTCGACATCGCCGACGCGACCCTGATCGTGGGCCGCGCCTCCGACGCCCGCACGGGCAACCTCAAGGCGTGCCTGTTCATCGTGCCGCGCGACACGCCGGGCTTCGGGCGCCGTCAGATCGAGATGGAACTCGACGCCGACGAGAAGCAGTTCGAGCTGACCCTCGACGACGTGCACCTGCCCGCCGACGCGCTCGTCGGCGACGAGGACGCCGGCCTCCTCCAGCTCTTCGCCGGCCTCAACCCCGAGCGCATCATGACCGCCGCCTTCGCGATCGGCATGGGCCGCTACGCGCTGGACCAGGCCGTGAGGTACGCGAAGGAACGCCAGGTCTGGAAGGCCCCCATCGGCGCCCACCAGGCCATCGCCCACCCCCTGGCCCAGGCCCACATCGAGCTCGAACTGGCCCGCCTGATGATGCGGAAGGCCGCCGCCCTCTACGACGCGGGCGACGACCTGGCCGCCGGCGAGGCCGCCAACATGGCCAAGTACGCCGCCGCCGAGGCCTGCGTACGGGCCGTCGACCAGGCCGTCCACACCCTGGGCGGCAACGGCCTCACCCGCGAGTTCGGCCTCGCCCGTCTGATCACGGCGGCCCGCGTGGCCCGGATCGCCCCGGTCAGCCGGGAGATGATCCTGAACTACGTGTCGCACCAGACCCTGGGCCTGCCCAAGTCGTACTGAGGCCCCGGCCGGTCGTGCCCGGGTGATACCCGGGTACGACGCACGGCCGGCTCCCGGGTACGCGCGCCCGGCCGGCGCCAGGGGCGACACGAAGGGCGCCCCGACCGCACCCCCCCCGCCCCCGCCAAACCATGCATGCACGCTTGATTGTTTCCTTCGGTGCTGCCAAGGTCTCCCCAAGCCGTACGGTTCGAGCCATCCTGTCGCCACGGTCGTCACCGTCCGACCTCGAAGGGCCACGCATGGTGTTTCACAGCGAGTTCGCGGATGTCCCGGTCGTCTCCCTCCCCGTTCACGACGCCGTCCTCGGCCGTGCCGCCGAGTTCGGCGAGCTGCCCGCGCTGATCGACGGCGCCGGCGGGGACGGGGCGCTCACGCTCACGTACGGGCAGATCGACGCCTTTCACCGGCGGGTCGCCGCGGGGCTCGCCGAGGCGGGCGTCCGGCGGGGTGACGTGCTCGCCCTGCACAGCCCCAACACCGTGCTGTTCCCGGTCGCGTTCTACGCCGCCACGCGCGCCGGGGCGGCCGTCACCACCGTGCATCCGCTGGCCACGCCGGAGGAGTTCGCCAGGCAGCTGCGCGACTCGGCCGCGCGCTGGATCGTCACCGTGTCGCCGTTGCTCGCCACCGCCCGCGCCGCCGCCGAACTCGCGGGCGGCGTCGAGGAGATCTTCGTCTGCGACACGGCGCCGGACGGCGACGGGACCCGCTCGCTCCAGGCCTTCCTCGGCTCCACCGCGCCCGAGCCCGAGCTCGCCGTCGATCCCGCGAAGGACGTCGCCGCCCTGCCGTACTCCTCCGGCACCACCGGAATCCCCAAGGGCGTGATGCTCACCCACGCCTCCGTCGCCACCAACCTCGCCCAGCTCGAGGCCCTCATGCCGCTGGGCCCCGGTGACCGGATCCTCGCGGTCCTGCCCTTCTTCCACGCGTACGGCCTGACCGCCCTGATGAACGCGCCGCTGCGGTGCGGCGCCACCGTCGTCGTGCTGCCCCGCTTCGAGCTCGACGGCTTCCTCGCCGCCGTCGAGCGGCACCGCGTCAACACCGTGTTCGTGGCGCCGCCGATCGTCCTCGCGCTCGCCAAGCATCCGGCCGTCGCGCGGTACGACCTGTCGTCGCTGCGGTACGTCGTCAGCTCCGCCGCACCGCTCGACGCGGCGCTCGCCGAGGCCTGTTCGGCGCGGCTCGGGCTGCCGCGGATCCTCCAGGCGTACGGGATGACGGAGCTGTCCCCGACCACCCACATCGTGCCGCTCGCCGCCGAGAACCCTCCGCCCGGCACGGTCGGCAAGCTGCTGCCCGCCACCGAGATGCGGCTCGTCTCGCTCGGCGACCCGGCGAAGGACGCCGCGCCCGGCGAGGCGGGCGAGATCCTCATCCGCGGTCCGCAGGTCATGAAGGGGTACCTGGGCCGGCCGGAGGCGACCGCCGCCATGGTCGACGCCGACGGCTGGCTGCACACCGGGGACGTCGGGCGGGTCGACGAGGAAGGCTGGCTGTTCGTCGTCGACCGGGTGAAGGAGCTCATCAAGTACAAGGGCTTCCAGGTCGCCCCGGCCGAACTGGAGGCGCTGCTCCTCACCCACGAGGGCGTCGCCGACGCGGCCGTCATCGGCGTGACGGACCCGGACGGCACGGAGATACCCAAGGCCTTCGTGGTCCGCCGGCCGGCCGCGCCCGGGCTGAGCGGCGAGGACGTCATGGCGTACGTGGCCGAACGCGTCGCCCCGTACAAGAAGATCCGGCAGGTGGAGTTCATCGACACCGTGCCCCGAGCGGCGTCGGGCAAGATCCTGCGCCGGGAACTGAGGGACCGCACATGAGTCTTGTCGGCACCGCACACGACCGGGGAGTCACCACGCTCACCCTGGACTCCCCGGCCAACCGCAACGCGCTCTCGGCTCCGCTGGTGACCGAGCTCGCGGACGCGCTCAGCGCGTGCGGCAAGGACCCGGGGGTCCGGGCGGTGGTCCTCGCCCACACCGGCGCCACCTTCAGCGCGGGCGCCGATCTCAAGGCGCCGCCCGGCCCGTACGCGTTCGTGGACCTGCTCCGGCAGATCGTCGAGCTGCCGAAGCCGGTGGTCGCCGTCGTCGACGGGCACGCCCGGGCCGGCGGCCTGGGACTCCTCGGCGCCTGCGACGTCGTCCTGGCCTCGGAGGCCTCGGACTTCGCGCTCACGGAGGTACGGATCGGGGTCGCGCCCGCGGTCATCTCGCTGACGCTGCTGCCGAAGCTGGAGCCCCGGGCGGCGGCCCGCTACTACCTGACCGGCGAGCGGTTCGGCACGGCGGAGGCCCGCGCCATGGGCCTCGTGACGGCCGGCAAGGGGGATCTGGACGCGGTCCTGGAAGGGCTGCGCGGGGCCTCCCCGCAGGGGCTGCGCGCGGCGAAGCGGCTGGTCACGGCTAGAGTCCTGGAGACCTTCGAACGCGATGCGGAGGAGCTGGTCCAGCTGTCCGCCTCGCTGTTCGCCTCGGCCGAGGCGCGCGAAGGGATGACGGCCTTCCTCGAACGACGGGACCCGACGTGGCGGCTCTGACCGGCCCGAAGCAGGACAGGAGCCGCGCCACCCGGCAGCGGCTCCTGGAGGCGGCGGTGGCCTGCCTGGCCGAACACGGCTGGGCGGGCTCCACCGTCTCGGCGGTCGCCGAACGGGCCGGGGTGTCCCGGGGCGCCGCCCAGCACCACTTCCCGACCCGCGAGGACCTCTTCACGGCCGCCGTCGAGTACGTCGCCGAGGAACGCTCCCAGGCCCTGCGCACCCTCCCGACGCAGGACCGCCGCGCGGTCGTCGCCGCGCTCGTGGACCTCTACACCGGCCCTCTCTTCCGGGCCGCCCTCCACCTGTGGGTCGCCGCCTCCAACGAGGACCAGCTCCGGGCCCGCGTCACCGAGCTGGAGGCCCGGGTGGGCCGCGAGTCCCACCGCATCGCCGTCGAACTCCTCGGCGCGGACGAGTCCCGCCCGGGCGTCCGCGAGTCCGTCCAGGGCCTGCTCGACATGGCCCGCGGCCTCGGCCTGGCGACCCTCCTCACGGACGACCGCGCCCGCCGGGAACGCGTCGTGGCCCAGTGGGCGGCGCTCCTGGACGAGGCCCTGGGCTGACCGCCGGGGGCGGTCGTCCCACCGGGCGGGCCGGGTGAGCACACCCCGGCCCGCAGTACGCTTGTCGCATGCTTTCGCTCGTACGTCGCCGCCACGTGGATCTTCTCCGCGTCGCGAGCATGGGTTGTCCGGGTTCTCGCTGACCCCTCGCCCCACCCCTCTCGTACACCCCCCGCGGACGCACACCATGAGTTATCCCTCGCAGCTCCCCATCGTCGACCTCTCCGCCGCCGACCGAGGCCCCCAGGCCCGGCGGCTGCTGCACGCCCAGCTTCATTCCGCCGCCCATGACGTGGGCTTCTTCCAGCTCGTCGGGCACGGTGTGACCGCGGGGGAGAAGCTGGCGCTGACCTCGGCGATGCGGGCGTTCTTCGCGCTGCCGGAGGCGGAGCGGCTGGCCATCGACACCACGTACTCGCCGCACTTCCGCGGGTACACCCGGGTCGGCGACGAGCGGACCGGCGGGGCCCGGGACTGGCGGGACCAGCTGGACATCGGGGCCGAGCGGCCCGCGCACGTGCCGGGGGCGGGGGAGCCCGCGTACTGGTGGCTGCAGGGCCCGAACCAGTGGCCCGCGACGCTGCCCGAGCTCCGGCTCGCCGCGCTGAACTGGGTCGAGCGGCTGTCCGGCGTCGCCGAGCGGCTGCTGCACGAGCTGCTCGCCTCGATCGGCGCCCGGCCGGACTTCTACGACGCCGACTTCGGCGCGCACGCCCACCCGCACCTGAAGCTGGTCCGCTACCCGGGCAGCAGCGGCGAGGGCGACGACCAGGGCGTCGGGGCGCACAAGGACTACGGCTTCCTGACGCTGCTGCTCCAGGACGACGTGGGCGGGCTGCAGGTGGAGCGGGAGGACGGGATCTTCCACGACGTGCCGCCGCTGCCGGGGGCGTTCGTGGTGAACCTCGGGGAGCTGCTGGAGGTGGCGACCAACGGCTATCTGGTCGCCACCAACCACCGCGTGGTGTCACCGCCCGGGGCGACGGAACGATTCTCCGTCCCGTTCTTCTACAACCCGCGGCTCGACGCCCGGATCGCCCCGCTGGAGTTCCCCTACGCGGCCGCCGCCCCCGGCGTCACGGCCGACCCGGCGAACCCCCTGTTCGCCGAGTACGGCTTCAACGAGCTGAAGGGCAAGCTGCGCGCCCACCCCCTGGCGGCGGCCCGGCACCACGCGGACCTGCTGGTCAAGGACGGTCAGCCGGCGATGTCCGTGATGTCCGAGTAGCCCTCGATCTCGCGCGGGTCCCGCTGCCCGGGGCCCGTGTAGCGGGCCGAGGGACGGACCAGGCGGCCGGTGCGCTTCTGCTCCAGGATGTGCGCCGACCAGCCGGCCGTGCGGGCACAGGTGAACATCGAGGTGAACATGTGCGCCGGGACCTCGGCGAAGTCGAGGACGATCGCGGCCCAGAACTCGACGTTGGTCGCCAGGACGCGGTCGGGGCGCCGGTTGTGCAGCTCCTCCAGGGCCGCCTTCTCCAGGGCCTCCGCGACCTCGAAGCGCGGCGCGGCGAGCTCCTTGGCGGTGCGGCGCAGCACGCGGGCGCGCGGGTCCTCGGCGCGGTAGACGCGGTGGCCGAAGCCCATGAGGCGCTCGCCCTTGTCGAGGGCCTGCTTGACGTACGCGGTGGCGTCGCCGGTGCGCTCGATCTCCTCGATCATGCCGAGGACACGGGACGGCGCGCCGCCGTGCAGCGGGCCGGACATGGCGCCGACGGCGCCGGACAGGGCGGCGGCCACGTCGGCGCCGGTGGAGGCGATGACGCGGGCGGTGAAGGTGGAGGCGTTCATGCCGTGTTCGGCGGCCGAGGTCCAGTAGGCGTCGACGGCCTTGACGTGCTTCGGGTCCGGCTCGCCGCGCCAGCGGACCATGAAGCGCTCGACGATGGACTGCGCCTTGTCGATCTCGCTCTGCGGCACCATGGGCCGGCCCTGGCCGCGCGCCGACTGGGCGACGTACGAGAGGGCCATGACGGCGGCGCGGGCGAGGTCGTCGCGGGCCTGCTCGGCGGAGATGTCCAGGAGCGGTTTCAGGCCCCAGACCGGGGCGAGCATGGCGAGCGCGGACTGCACGTCGACGCGGATGTCCCCGGAGTGCACCGGGATCGGGAAGGGCTCGGCGGCCGGCAGACCCGGGTTGAAGGCGCCGTCGACCAGCAGGCCCCAGACGTTGCCGAAGGAGACGTGACCCACCAGGTCCTCGATGTCGACCCCGCGGTAACGGAGGGCGCCGCCCTCCTTGTCGGGTTCGGCGATCTCCGTCTCGAACGCGACGACTCCTTCGAGCCCGGGTACGAAGTCGGACATGAGGCGGCTCCTGATTCACGAGGAACGACTGATCGATGATCAATCATTCGGCCGTTGGCTTGGTGGAGGGCAACAGCGATCCAGGGGATGAGTCTGTACGGTTCCGATGATGCCGGGAAAGGTGACATCCGGCACACTCCGCCGAACCGGCGAGGAAGGGTTAGCCGCACGCGGTGCCGGGCAGACTCCCGCGCTACGGCAGGATGGCCCTGTGACCGACGCTCTCGATCCCGCCGACATGCGCGAGCAGTACCGGACCATGGAGCTCACCGTGGCCGACCTCGCACCCGAACCGATCGAACAGTTCGCGCGCTGGTTCAAGGAGACCGCCGCCAACCCGGCGATCCACGAGCCCAACGCGATGGTCGTCTCCACCGCCGCTCCCGACGGCCGCCCGTCCTCCCGCACGGTGCTGCTCAAGCACTACGACGAGGCCGGCTTCGTGTTCTACACGAACTACGGCTCCCGCAAGGGCCAGGAGCTGGCGGCCAACCCGTACGTGGCCCTGCTCTTCCCCTGGCACCCGCTGGCCCGCCAGGTCATCGTCACCGGCCGGGCGGCCCGCACCGGCCGCGACGAGACGGTCGCCTACTTCCGCACCCGCCCGCACGGTTCGCAGCTGGGCGCGTGGGCCAGCCACCAGTCCTCGGTGATCGAGTCGCGCGCCGAGCTGCTGGCCCGCTACGAGGAGCTGGCCGCCCGCTACCCGGAGCGCGAGCAGGTGCCGGTGCCGCCGGAGTGGGGCGGCTTCCGGGTCGTGCCCGAGACGGTGGAGTTCTGGCAGGGGCACGAGAACCGCCTGCACGACCGGCTGCGGTACGTACGGGACGGGGAGATCTGGCAGGTCGAGCGCCTGTCTCCGTGACGGCCCCGGAACGCAGGCGACCCGTGGGCCTTGGTCCCGTCCGCCTAGGTTCGGACAGGAGCCGGCCGGACTGACCGGCGGCCCACGGGTCGGGTGACTGCGTTGGTGTTCGGCAGAAGGCCTGCCGAGGTGCACAGAGTGCGACGGCAGGCCTTAGCCCGCAGTCACCTCACGAGTCCGAAAAGAAACCATTTTTTCGGATCACCTCCTTTCGCGTGTGCCCACACCCTAAGAACCGCTCCGCTCCTCGTTCAACCCCTTTTTTTCGCTGTCACGCTCCGATGCGACCCCGATGCGCTCCGGATAGCCCGCGCAATACGGGGCCCGATACGGCGCTCGGGTTGGCTCGGTGGCACGAGGTCACCGACGAGCGGGGGAGTCATGGGCAGCACTGTGGTGCAGAAGTTTGGCGGCAGCTCGCTCGCCACCACCGGACATCTGCGCCGGGTGGCCCGCCGGATCGCCCGTGTCGCCGCGTCCGGCCGACGCGTCGCCGTCGTCGTCTCGGCCCAGGGCAAGACCACCGACCACCTCATCAGCACCGCCGGCGAGATCAACCCCGACGCCGACGGCCGCGAGCTCGACCAGCTCCTCGCGACCGGCGAGGCGGCCTCCGCGGCCCTCACGGCCATGGCCCTGCAGCGGCTCGGCACCCCGGCGACCGCCCTCGCGGGCGCCCAGACCGGGATCCTCGCCGCCGGGCCGCCGGGCGCGGGCGTCATCGTCGCCATCGACACCGAGCGGGCCGAACGGCTCCTCGACGCCGGCCAGGTCGTCGTCATCGCCGGTTTCCAGGGCGTCGACGCGGCCGGCGACATCATCACGCTGGGCCGCGGCGGCTCCGACACCACCGCCGTCGCCGCCGCGGCCGAACTCGGCGCCAGCCACTGCGAGATCTACACCGACGTCCCCGGCGTGCTCACCGCCGACCCCCGCCTGGTCCCCGCGGCCCGGCTGATGCCCCGGCTCGACATGGACGTCATGGCGGAGATGGCCTTCGCCGGCGCGAAGGTCATGCACTCCCGCGCGGTCGAACTCGCCGCGCTCTGCGGCCTCGACATCCACGTCGGCCACTCCGCGGCCCCCGAGGTCGGCACCCGTATCCACGTGACGGACGGAGACACCATGCTCGAGACCCAGGCCGCCGTCATGGCGGTCGTCCACGACCAGGACGCGGCCCGCGTCACGGTCCGCACCCCCGGGACGGCGGAGAACCCGGCGCTGACCGTCTTCCGCGCGCTCGGCCAGCAGGCCGTGCCGGCGGACATGACCTCCGTGCACGAGGAGCGCGGCGGCGGCCACACCATCGGGCTGACCGTGCCGCACACCCGGGTCGCGGCGGTACGGGAGTTCCTGGCCGCGCACGCCGCCGACGGAGCCGACGCGCTCACCGTGGACGACACGGTCGCGAAGGTGTCGATCGTCGGCAAGGGCCTGCTCAGCCGCCCCCAGTACGCGGCCCGGATGCTGTCCGCGCTCACCGACCGCGGCATCAGCGCCGGCGCCTTCTCCGCCTCCCAGCTGCGCATCTCGGTGACCGTGCCGCGCGCCGAGACGGCCCGCGCCGTCCGGCTGCTGCACACCGAGTTCGAACTCGACGGCTCGCCGGACGACAGCCCGCTGACCCTCGCCACCCGCACGTGAGCCACCCGCACGTGAGCCACCCGCACGCGCGCCGGCCGCACATCGGCCCCGCACCCGTGCGCCACCCGTACGTGAGCCGCGTCCCCGGGCGCCACCCGTATCCGAGCCACCCGCACACCGCCCCCCTCTGGGAGAAGAACCGATGACCGAGCAGTTGTCCTTCGCCCGCCGTCTACGGCTGCGGAGGCTGTACCGCCACGCACCCGACCGGCTCCTCGTCGTGCCGCTCGACCACTCCGTCACCGACGGCCCCGTGACCGGCGGCAGCCGGGTCGGCGCGCTCGTCGGCGACCTGGCCCGCCACCACGTGGACGCCGTCGTGCTGCACAAGGGCGCGCTGCGGCGGATCGACCCCGAGTGGTTCGCGCACACCTCGCTGATCGTGCACCTCAGCGCCAGTACCGTGCACGCCCCCGACCCGAACGCCAAGTACCTGGTGGCCGGCGTCGAGGAGGCGCTGCGGCTGGGCGCCGACGCGGTCAGCGTGCACGTGAACCTGGGGGCCGACGAGGAGCGCGAGCAGGTCGCGGACCTGGCGGCGGTGGGCGACGCCTGCGACCGCTGGAACGTCCCGCTGCTCGCGATGATGTACCCGCGCGGCCCCAAGATCGCCGACCCGCGGGACCCCGCGCTGGTCGCCCACGCGATCCAGCTCGCCGCCGACCTCGGCGCCGACATCGTGAAGAGCCCGTACGTCGGCTCCGTCGAGGCGATGCGGGACGTCACCGCCACCGCCGCGGTCCCGGTCATCGTGACCGGCGGCCCCCGCAACGACGACGAGGCGGCCACCCTCGCCTACGTCGAGGAGGCCCTCAGCGGCGGCGCCGCCGGCATCGCCATGGGCCGCAACGTCTTCCAGGCCCCGAACCCGGGCGCCCTCACCGACAAGCTTTCCGACCTCGTGCACGGACGGCGCACCACCGCCTCCGCCCCGCCGCACCACCCGCACCGGGTCGTTCAGACCACTCGCTGAAGCGCAAGCAGACCGACAGATCAGGAGAGTTCCGTGAAGATCAGCTGGCTCGACATCCGTTCGCTCGGCGAGGCCCGTGAGGCGATCCTCCAGGAGGCGCTGCACCACCGTGTGGAGGCCGTCGTCGCCGACGACACCGAGCACCTCAAGGACCTGCCGCCGACCATCACCAAGGTCCTTTTCCCGCAGAACAAGCCGCTGCCGGAGGACTTCGGCGACGCGACCGTCGTCATCGTCGACCCGGCCAGGCACGGCGTGACCCCGGCCGAACTCGCCCTGAAGCACCCCGAGGTGGAGGTCGGCCGGTTCGTCGAGATCATCGACGCCCCCACCCTGGAGGACGCCTGCGAGTCGGCGCGCACCGAGAAGTGGAGCGTGCTGCTGTTCCGCGACCCCACGAAGATCCCGCTGGAGATCGTGATCGCGGCGGCCGCCCGCGCCACCGGCTCGCTCGTCACCGTCGCGCAGGACGTCGAGGAGGCCGAGATCATCTTCGGCGTCCTGGAGCACGGCTCGGACGGCGTCATGATGGCCCCGGCGAAGGTCGGCGACACCGCCGCCCTGAAGCGGGCCGCCGAGGCCGACGTGCCGAACGTCAACCTCACCGAGCTGCGCATCGTGGAGACCACCCACATCGGCATGGGCGAGCGCGCCTGCGTGGACACCTGCACCCACTTCCGCGAGGACGAGGGCATCCTGGTGGGCTCGCACTCCAAGGGCATGATCCTGTGCGTCAGCGAGACCCACCCGCTGCCGTACATGCCGACCCGCCCGTTCCGGGTGAACGCGGGCGCGATCCACTCGTACACGCTGGGCAAGGACGAGCGCACCAACTACCTCAGCGAGCTCAAGGCCGGCAGCAAGGTCACCGCGGTCGACGTGAAGGGCAACACGCGGCTGGTCACGGTCGGCCGGGTGAAGATCGAGTCCCGTCCGCTGATCTCCATCGACGCCGAGGCCCCCAACGGGCAGCGGGTCAACCTGATCCTCCAGGACGACTGGCACGTCCGGGTCCTCGGCCCCAACGGCGTCGTGCTCAACAGCACGGAGCTGAAGCCGGGCGACGTCGTGCTCGGCTACCTGCCGAGCGAGGACCGGCACGTCGGCTACCCGATCGACGAGTTCTGCCTGGAGAAGTAGGTCCCCGCGGTGCGACGCCCCGGCCGTGCCACCCCTCACGGGTGGCACGGCCGGGGCCGTCTCACACGGTGGCCGCGCCGGCCCGGACGTCCGCCGGGGGCTCGGCCGGCCCGCGCCGCACCGCCCGGCTGAGGAACACCGCGACCGCGCCGGTCAGGCCGGCCGCGGCGAAGACGAAGAAGCCCCACCGGCCGTGGCCGTGGGAGAAGAGATAGCCGCCCAGCCAGGGGCTGAGGACGGCGCCGAGCCGCCCGACCCCGGCCACCCAGCCGAGCCCCGGGGCTCGCAGCTCCGCCGGATAGAGGCCGCCGGCCACCGCGTACACCATCGTCGAGGCGCTGTAGAGCCAGATCCCGGTCACCGTGACGACGACGTACGTCACCGGCACCGGCATCCGCACCGAGAGCAGCAGCAGGGAGCCGGCCGTGAGCACGAACCAGGTCCCGGCCACCGGTACAGCGCCGAACCGGGAGGCGACCCAGCCGGCCAGCAGCATGCCGGCGATGCCGCCCGCGTTGACCGCCATCAGGAAGCCGACCGAGGAGCCGAGCCCGTAGCCCGAGACCCGCATCAGCTGCGGCAGCCAGGTGCTCAGGCCGTACACGAGCAGCAGCCCGCACCCGGAGGCCAGCCACAGGAGCAGCGTGGCCGCCCGGTGCTCGCGGCCGACGAGCGCGGCCACGGCCCGCACCCGCTCCCCGGAGCGACCCCGGGCGGCCAGGCCCCGGGCGGCCACGCCCTCGCCGGACGCGCTCCGGCCGGACCGGGTCCGGTTGGCGAGGACGGTCGGGGACTCGGGCAGGAAGCGGAGCAGCAGCGGTACGGCGACGAGCGCGGGCACGACGCCCGCGGCGAAGGCCCAGCGCCAGCCGTACGAGGGCGCGAGGGAGAGGCCGACGCCCGTCGCGGCCATGCCGCCCGCGTGGTACGCCGACATGAGGACGCCGGTGGCCAGCGGCACCCGGCGCTCGGGCGTGAACTCGGCGACGACGGCGAGGCAGACGGGGATGAGCCCGCCCAGGCCGAGGCCGGTGAGGAAGCGTCCGGCGCCGAACACGCCGATCGAGCCGGCCGCCGCGCAGACGCCGGAGCCGGCGGAGAAGGCCAGGACGCAGCCGACGAGCACCGGGCGGCGGCCCACGCCGTCGGTGAGGCTGCCGCAGCCGAGGGCGCCGATCAGCATGCCGAAGGTGGTCCAGCTGCCGATGGTGCCGGCGGTCGCCGCGTCGAGACCGAACGCGGCGTCGTCGAGCATGTACGGCAGGCCCGCGCCGTACACCATGACGTCGAAGCCGTCGAAGAAGACCGCCGCCCAGCACAGGGCGAGGACGGCCACGGGGGAGTGTCTTCGGAGCACGATTACCTCCACGGGGTGGGGAGACACGAAGGCGCCGGACCCCGGCCTCCGAGGAGACCGCGGTCCGGCGCCCGCCGGGTGTCACTTGTCGTAGCGGTACCACTTGGTGTGGTCGATCAGGTCCTTGGGCCGCATGGTGTGCCAGGGTCCCAGCAGGGTGTTGATGTCGGGGACGTCCTGGGTGGGCTCCAGCGGCAGGTAGGGCGGGACCTCGGGGTTCCGGGCCTGCCACAGCGCCCAACAGCGGTCGATCATGCAGTGGTTGAGGAAGAACACCGGGTCGTTGGGCGAGCCGATGTACATCATGTGGCCGCCGACCCACACGTGACCGGCCGCGTGCAGCTTGCCGGCGCTCTCCTCCCAGGCGAACTTGGTGTAGCCCTCCAGGTGGTTGCGGAAGCTCGCGTACGGCGGCTCGCTGCCCGCGGTGTGGTTGAACGGCGCCGAGTCGTACACCTTCAGGTTCAGGGTGTCGTCCAGCTGCTTCGGGGTGGGCAGCTTGTCGGTCAGGGTGCCCATGTCGCGGACCAGGAAGTCGCGGTCGTCATGGGTGTAGTTGCCGTTGAGGGCCGGGTTCTCGTCGCCGACCGGGATCACGCTGACGTTGAGGACCCAGCCGTTGTCCCGGGCGAAGGGACCGGTCATGACCCGGCGGTCGCCGGGGCGCCCGTTGCCGCCCATGAACGTCTCGTCCCACAGCGGGGAGTCCACGCCGTGGTCGGTCGTCCAGTCCCAGTACGGCAGGGTGACCCGCGGGTCGACCTTCTGCAGCTCGCGTTCGAAGCGCAGCAGGTACTGGCGGTGCCAGGGCAGGAAGCCGGGGTTGATGTGGCCCAGCCGCTTGCCCGTGATCTTGTCCAGGTAGTCCTGGGAGTTGACGCGTATGTGCAGGTCGACGAAGCGGTCGTAGATCCCTCTCCGCTTGATCTCCTTGACCGCGTGGATGAATCGGCGCTTCTCCTCGGCCGTCATGTCGAGGTGGTTCTTGCGTACGTGCACCATGGCGGAGCTCCGTTTCGGGGACGGTCGGGTCAGGCGGGCGTCGTGGCGTCCATGACGTGGGCGCCGTGGACGGTCGGGAGCAGCTGGGCGCCGCGGAGCTCCTCGACGGCGCGCCGGGCGGCGACCAGCGGGGTCGGCGCCATCGCGTAGTGGCACAGCGAGCTGAGGTAGGCGTCGTCGGCGAACTTCATGAGGTGCAGCGGGCGCCCGTCGATGTGCACGCCGCCGTCGGCCGCGACCCGGATGGTGCGGCCCTGGTACGTCTCGGTGTACTCGCCGTTCGCGGAGCCCGCGGCCTGGGCGGGGGCCTCGTCGGCTCCGGCGGCGCCGGTGGCGAACGGGACCGCTGCGGCGGAGGCGGCGAGGGCCGCGCCGGCGGTCAGTTTGACCATGTCGCGTCGCTTGATGGACACGGTGGTTCCCTTCGTTGTGAGTGAGTGACCACGTCAGGCCGCGGCCACGACGCCCTTGGGCTCCAGCAGGAACTGCGTGTAGTTGTCGTCGTGCGGAATGCCCGGCACCGCCGTCCACGGCAGCACCGCGCCGCGGGTGACCTTCCGGACGCTCGGCTCGCGCACGGCCGCGTCGACCAGCTCCTCGTCCTCGGTGAGCAGGTTGAGGGCGAGGGACGCGCGCAGCGGCGCGACCCCGTCGGCGGGCGTCCACGGCGCCACGACCACGAAGGGGAACGGCAGCTCGGTGCCGACCGCCGGGTGGTCCACCCGGTCGACCGACAGCACCAGCGGCCGCAACAGGTGCGACCCGTCGGCGAGTTCGACGACCGTGGCGGCGCCCGCCGGGTCGTGGCCCGCGCTGTGGTCGGTCACCCCGGGGGCCGCCCGCAGCTCGTCCACCTGGCGCCGGATGCGTGCCGCCCGCTCCCGGTCGGCGACCAGCAGCGTGGCGCCGGCGGTGGTGACGGGCACGCTCGGCAGCGCGGCCAGCCGCCGGGCCAGCGCGTCGGCGACCTCGTGCACCGGGCGGGTGGTCAGGACCGCCGAGAGGTTGGTGCAGCGGGTGCCCCCGTCGAAGGAGGCCGAGAGCGCCAGGTGCGCGACGGTCGGCTCGTCGGCCTCGGCGTCCAGGAGCGCCTTCGTACGGCCGGGGCCGCGGACGGCGACCGTCTCGTCGCCCTGCCAGCGGCGTACGGCGCTGTCGCCGCCGTACACGATGCCGCGGTCGGCCTCCTTGAGGAGGAACTCGCCGGTCTCGTGCGAGGCCGGCAGGAACGCCAGCTTCTGCGCGGGCAGTCCGGCGGCGAGCAGCGCCCGGGTGAGCCGCAGCGGGGTGAACGGGTCCCGGCTGCCCGGCTTCACGGCCACGCTGTAGCCGTGGAAGAGGGCCTGCGCCCAGGTGACGTTGGGCGTCGGGTGGTTGCTGGCCATGACGGCGGCGAAGACCCGTCCGCGCGGCACCCAGCGGGTCACGAAACCGGCGCCGAAGCCCGTGCCGGGCAGTTCGGCGGCGGTCGTCTCGGACAGCTCGCGCAGCTCGTCGACGAGGTCGCGGACGGACTGGGCGACGGCGGCGGCCGTGAGCCCGGTCGCGTACGAGACGCGGTCGGCGTAGTCCTCCGGCGACTCGCCCTCCAGGGTGGCCTCCTCGAACAGCTCGGCCGCCCGGTCGAAGACCTCCTGGGGGACCGGGACGCCGTCGGCGTGGGCGCGCAGCTCGCGCAGCGCGGCGAGCGCCATGAGCCGCGGGGCGGAGCCGACGTCGGCGAGGTCGCCGCCGCGCACGTCGGGCAGCCGGCCGCGGTCGGAGCTGGTGACGGGTCGGCCGCAGACGAGCGGGTCGACACCGATCGGCCGGTCGTCCGCCATCAGTAGACCCCCTCGATGACGCGCACGTCGTCGACGGCGCGGTAGGTCTGCACGTCGGCGAGGCCGTCCACGGGGGAGCCGGGGCGCGGGGCGATCCGGATCGCGCTGTCCCGCTCCAGGACGTTGGGCAGGAACATCTCCTCGGCGACCAGGTGCAGCCGGACCCGGCCGCGTTCCCCGTACGCCACGGGCTTGCCCTCGTCGTCGACGAGTTCGAGGCGGGTGGTGGCGGGGTACGGCTCGAAGACGCACGGGTGGCTGTCGCCGGGGACGGCGGGGCGCTGCGGGGCGACGCCCATGAGGCTGTTGCCGTAGACGCCGACGACGGCCGCGTCGGGGAAGAACTCCTGGTCGAGCATCCGCAGGCTCTCGGCGCTGATGGAGGTGCCGGCCCAGATGACCGCCCGCACGTTCTTCCGCACCAGCTCGTAGAGCGCGGGGCGGGCGCAGATCGCCTCCAGGAGCGGCGGGGTGGAGCTGAGGACGGCCACCCGCTGGCTGGCCAGGATCGTCTCGGCCTGGTCGAGCAGGTGCTGGACGTAGCGCTCGGCCTCGTCCTCGCGGCCGTCGGCGAGCAGCCGCTTCACCCAGCGCGGGTCGAGGTCGACGGTGTGGAAGAGGGCACCGGACAGGGCGGCGTAGCGGGAGACGTCGTAGCCGATGACGTGCGGTCCGCTCGGGCCCAGGTGCAGCCAGTCGCCCTCGGCGGGCACCCCGCTCTCGACGAGCCGCTGCCGGGCCCAGACGAGGAGTTCGGCGCGGGCGGCGCTGTCGACGATCCGCTTCGGGGAGCCCGTGGTGCCGCCGGAGTCGTACACGCGGAAGACGCGGTCGGAGACGCCGCGCGGGATGAGGTCGCCGACGGGCACGGTGCGCAGTTCGGCGCTGACGTCGGGGAAGCGGGTGAGGTCCGCGAGCCCGCCGATGTCGGTGAGCGGGTCGAAGCCGAGGCTGTCGCGCTTGGCGAGCCAGAACGGGGAGCCGGTGTCCGCACCGAAGTGCCAGGCCATCGACTTCCGTATGTGCAGGTCGAATTCCGTGGTCGGGGAGTCGGTCATGACGAGTACTGGTCTCCTTCAACGCGAAGAGGCGCCGACGAGCCCATCCTTCGGTCGGCGCCTATCGCGGCTGTATTGGTGTTGTTTCGGTGCCGGGCCCGCCGGGGACCCGGCGCCGGGTGGGCCGGGGGAGCGGGCCTCCGGGTCAGGCCTTGGCCGCGCCGCCCCCGGCGCGCAGGGTGAGCGCGGCGGCCGCGGCGATCAGCGGGAAGACCGCGACGACGGCGAGCACGGTGGTCAGGTCCAGCGACTTGACGAGCGCGCCGGCGGTGGCGCTGCCGACGCCGCCGCCCACGAAGAAGGTCAGGTTGAGCAGGCCCATCGCGCCGCCGCGCAGGGCGGGTTCGACGTGCGCCGACATGAGGGCGGTGGTGATGACCTGGGTGACGGCGAATCCCGCGAAGCCGAGCGAGGCGCCGACGAGCAGCGGCGTCGGGTTGGTCGTGGCGGCCGTCAGGACGAGCACCACGGCCATCGCGAGGGCGATCAGGCTGAGCATCACGGCCCCGGCCCGGCCGCCGGCGAACTTGCCGGCGAAGCGGGACAGGACCGCGCCGACCGCCGCGCCGGGCAGCAGCCACGTGCCGACCGCGAGGACGCTCCAGCCGTGCCCGCCGACCAGGATCTGCGGCACCAGGTACATGGCGGCGAACAGGCCCGCGTAGGCGCCGACACCGGTGATCGAGGCGCGCAGGAACACGCCGTCCGCGACCAGCCGGCGCGGCACGAACGAGCCCTCGGTGGTCCGCACCCGCTGCACCAGGCCGGCCAGGGACACCAGGAGCGCGGCGGCGAGGGCGATCACGATCGAGGTGGACAGGCCGAGCGAGTACGACTGGATGAGCAGCAGGAAGGACATGGCGGCGACGGTCAGGAGCACCGCGCCGGGCAGGTCGAGCCGGCGTCCGCTGCCGGCCCGGGCGGAGGCGGCGCGCAGGCACAGCGGCACCGCGAGCAGCGACAGGGCGGGCAGGACGAGGGCGATCCGCCAGGTCACCCACTGGGTGAACACACCGCCGGCGAGGGTGGCGCTGGCGGAGAAGACGGCCATCGTGGCGCCGAATCCGCCCAGCACCTTGGGCCGGTCGGCCGGGGGCGCGCCCGCCGACAGCGCGAGCGCGCCGGAGGTCATGGCGCCGGAGCCGGCGGCGAGCACGAAGCGGCCGCCGACGAGGACGCCGATGCTCGGGGCCAGCAGGCAGATCACGGTGCCGACGGCGAGCACGACGGAGCCGACGAGCAGCGAGGTGCGCACGCCCTTCGAGTCGGCGAGCCGGCCGAAGAGGGCGGTGCCGACGCCGAGCGCGAGCGCGTGCGCGGTGAGCACCCAGGCGGCGGTGGCCGGGGTGGCGTGCAGGGCCTTGGCGACGTCGGGCAGGGCGACTCCGGCGGCGGTGACGCCGAAGACGGCGGGCCCGAACAGGGCGCCGTAGCGGAGCCCGGCGGACCGGGCGCTGAGGACGGCCGCGGGCTGCCCGGAAGTGGTGGGCACGGCCTGGTCGGTGGTCATGGGTCTCCTCCTACGGAGACGAGCGGGGTCGTGGGTCGGTGGACACGGGACGGGGGAGGTGGCCGGGTCGGGCCCGTTCGGGGGTACGGGCCCGGCCCGGCCCGCGGAGCGGCTCAGGAGGCGTCGGGGAGCAGCGCGTGCCCGAGCCGGAAGGTGTTGTGCGGGTCGTAGTGCTTCTTGACCTGGAGCAGCCGGGCGAAGGTCGCCCGGTCGAAGCAGTCCGGGGCGGAGCCGGCGGTGTCGGCTCCGGCGAGGAAGTTGAGGTAGCGCCGCCCGGTGGACCAGCCGGCGAGCGGCCGCAGCACCACGTCGGGCGAGCCCGGCAGGGAGAGCGTGGACAGGGTGTACGCCCCGTCGCGGCCGACCGCGTTGGCCACGGCCGGCGGGCGGGACAGCGCCCCGCCCAGGTGCCGGAGCTCCACCATCGGGTCGGTGCAGCCGCTGTCCGGGCCGGCCGCGGCGAGCAGGGCGGCCAGCGCGTCCTCGTCGAACTCCCGCAGCACGATGTTGCGTTCGTGGTACGGCAGCGGCTCGGTCGGGTCCTGGTGGATC
Organism: Streptomyces sp. NPDC053431; assembly: GCF_044544925.1. Lineage (NCBI taxonomy): Bacteria > Bacillati > Actinomycetota > Actinomycetes > Kitasatosporales > Streptomycetaceae > Streptomyces > Streptomyces sp. NPDC053431. The sequence goes on from NZ_JBITXX010000011.1 coordinate 112,572, forward strand.
TCTGCGACGTCCCGGTACGGCATCTCGGTGACGGTGTCCGCGAGCAGGGTGCCGGCCGCGCGCAGCGGGCGGAGCAGTTCCTCGCCGTCCTCCTGGGTGCCGGTGAACGCGATCCGGACGTGGACGGCGAGTTCGCCGGCCGGGTGGTCGGGCACCTGGTGCAGGCCGGGCAGCCGGAGCAGGGCCACGGAGGAGGTCAGGGTCTCGGGCACGGTCCCCGTCCAGGTGCGCCAGGCGTCGAGCACGGCCGCGGCCTGGGTGCCGGGGAAGTAGAGGCCGCCGCCGTACAGCCGGGCGACGGGGACGAGGCGGAACTCCAGGGCGGTGACGATGCCGAAGTTGCCCTTGCCGCCGCGCAGCGCCCAGAACAGGTCGCCGTCGGCGTCGGGGGTGACCGTGCGGTGCCGGCCGTCGGCGGTGACGAGGTGCACCCGGGTGACGTGGTCGGCCGCGTAGCCGTACAGCCGGCCGAGCGGGCCGAGGCCGCCGCCCAGGGTGTAGCCGACGACGCCGACCAGGTGCGAGGAGCCGTTGAGCGGTGCGAGGCCGTGGTACGCGGCGGTCGCGATGACCTGGTGCCACTGCGCCCCGGCCTCGACGCGGGCGATCCGGGCGACCGGGTCGACGGCGACGGCGTTCATCCGGTGGGTGGTGACCAGAAGCGCGTCCTCGGCCGGGGCGGCGATGCCGTGGCCGGTGGCCTGCACGCCGACGGGCAGCCCGAGTTCGGTGGCGAGGCGGACCGCGGCCACGACGTCCTCGGCGGCGACCGCGCCCACCACGACGGCCGGCCGGTGCCGGCCGATCCGGTTGAAGCCGTCGAGCTCGGCCTCGTACCCCGGGTCGTCCGGGAGGAAGACCTCGCCCTTCACCTCGGAGACGAGCCGGTCCACGGCGCTGTCCGGGATGACGGAGTACTGAGGCTGGCGAGCCATGGACGGCCCCTCTCTCTGCGTACGGCCCTTGAGTGCCGTGCCTGGATGCGCCCCCGAGTCTTTCCGTGACGCGCGGGGCGCCCCATCCCCTGCGGAGGAGGGACTTCGCTCCGGCCGCCCCCCTCAGCTGAGGGGGGAAGCCGGTCAGCGGCGGATGCGGCCGGCGGCGGCCGGCTGCCCGAAGAGGAGGGCCTCGTCGGGGCAGGGATGCTGGGCCGGGCCGTCGAGCAGCCCGCCCCGGTCGCCGGTCGTCTTGTCGGTGGCGCCGAGGATCAGGCTCTCGATCGCCTGGAGCCGTTCGCCGGGGACGATGCCGAGCTCGTCGCGGAAGCGGCGGTGGGTGTCGCGGAACAGGGCGAGGGCGTCCGCGGTCCGCCCGGAGCGGTAGAGGGCGATCATCAGCTGGGCGATGAGGGTCTCGCGGAACGGGTGTTCGGAGACGTGGTGGGTGAGTTCGCCGAGGACCCGGCGGTGGTAGCCGAGCCGGAGCTCCAGCTCGTAGCAGTCCTCCAGGGCGGAGTGGTAGTCCTCGTGGTACTTGAGGGCCACCGTGTCCAGGAGCGGGCTGCCGAGCCCTTCGCCGAGAGGCCCCCGCCACAGGGCGAGGGCCTCTCGGTAGAGCAACGCCAGTTCGAGGTCGGGGCGGTCGGCCGCCTCGCCTCTGGCCCGGGATATCAGCTGCCCGAAGCGGTGCAGGTCGATGCCGGACTCCGGAGTCCGCAGCCGGTAGCCGGTCTTGTGGGTCTCGATGGTCGCGGCGACGTCGCCGGAGGCGAACTGCCGGCGCAGCGAGGAGACGCAGATGCGGATCTGGCTCCGGGCGGTCGCGGGCGGTGCGTCGCCCCAGATGGCGCGGATGAGGCGGTCGACGCCGACCACCCGGTTGCCCTCCAGTAACAACATCGTCAGCAATATGCGCTGACGGTTTCCGCTGAGCTTCACCTCGCCGTGCGTACCGTGCACGACAAGGGCTCCCAGGGCGAGAAAAGTCGCCGGTTCTCTGGTCATGGATCTTCCCCCAAGATCGGATTGCCAGTGGAATTGGTCGTTGGTCGGACGGCCGCTCACCAGCTGGGCAGCAACTTTATTCCCCAGCCTTCCGGCGCAGCCAGTCTGTGGCTGATTTCTCTACCCAGAGATGTCAATTCGTCGAGAACCCGAGCGCGGTCGAGCCGTCCGGCGTCGAGGGCGCGCAGGCCGGAACGATTGGCGAGCTCGATCACCCGGATCTTGGCCGGTTCGTCGTCGGCGGCCACGAATATGTCGACGGGATGTCCGTCGATCAGACCGCGGTAGATCGACTCCGCGTCACCGGCGGCGCAGGCCCGCACCCAGGAGGCGCCGGGCACCGCCGCCATCAGGTCGCACATCTCGGTGCCGTACGGCTCGGGGCCGTACGTGCCGGTCCCCCGGGCGTCCTCCCCGTACGCGTCCGTCCGGGGAGCCGTCACCTCCACGAGCACTTTGCCCGCGAGCAGCCGGCGGTGGCAGCGCAGGAACTCCAGGGACTCGGCCCGGTCCACGGCCAGGATCACCAGACCGGGCCGCAGGGCGGCCGCGACGGTGGCGGCCTCGACCACCCCCGTGCTTCCGGCCGTCGCCTCGCGGGCCACCCGGCGCGCCCGGCCGACGCTGCGGTCGGCGAGCCGCACGTCCGCCCCGGCCTGCGCGGCCCGGCGGGCCATGGCCCTGCCCATGGCGCCGGCGCCGATGATGCCCACTTTCATACGCGTACCCACCGCCTGCCCGGAAGTCGCTGTCCGAAAGAGCTTCGGAGTCCCCCGGAGCCCTGTCGGAATGCGTGCCGGGGAATTTTGTCGCAAGGTCTCCTCCGTTTCATCCCCCCTTTCGAGGGGGTTGCGCGGGGAGCCGTTCATCCTTCAAATGGGCGGTCCGGCTTCCGGTAATCCCACGTCGGCGCCACGAGGTTTTCCACCCCCCTCAAGTGAGGGGTTGGCGCTCCGCCCCGGTCCTGTCAGGATCAAGGGATGACCAGTGCCGGCCGCGTATCGCGTGCTTCCCGAATCGACATCGGTCGCGCCGAGCTGCTCGCGCGGGCCGCGAAGAGCGACGACGCCCTCGGCATGTTCGCCGAGGCGTCCCACCACGTCCGCCGCCTCGTCCCGTACGACGCCGCCGTCTGGCGCGTCACGGACCCGGAGACCGGCATGATGGCCGCGCCCATCCGCGCCGAGAACCTCGACGAACACGGCTGCGCCGTCTACTGGGAGACCGAGCTCTTCACCGAGAACGTGAACCTGTTCCGCGACCTCGCCCAGGCCAAGGTGCCGGTGGCGGGCCTGCGCGAGGCCACCGGCGACCTGCCGGCCCGCAGCAGCCTCTACCACTCCTTCATGAAACCCCGGGGCCTGCAGGACGAGTTACGGGCCGTGCTGCGCGTCGGAGGGCGCCCGCACGGCCACATCAGCCTCTTCCGGGCCCACGGGCGGCCCGCGTTCGGCCCCGCGGAGACCCGGCTCGTCGAGAGCCTGGTCACCCCGCTCGCCCGGCGGCTGCGCTCCTTCGCCGGCACGGCCCCGCAGCCGCTGCCGGACTCCCCGCACGGCCCGGGCCTGCTCCTCTTCGACGCCTCCGGCGCACTCCTCTCGGCCAACGACGACGCCCGCGCCCACCTCGCGGACCTCCCCGAGGGACCGTCCGTCGCCGCCGCTGGACTCCGCGTGCCCGCCTGGGTCCAGGCCACCGCGCTCAAGGCCCGTGCCATCTCCCAGGACCGCGACCGCGGCCACGCCCGGGTCCGGGTGCGCACCCGCGCCGGCCACTGGCTGGTGTGCCACGCCTCCTGCCTGCGCGAGGCGGACGGGCGGCTGGGCCCCTCGGCCGTGGTGATCGAGCCGGCCAAGACCTCCGAGATCGTGCCGCTCATCGTGGACGCCTTCGAACTGACCGAGCGGGAGACCGAGGTGACCCAGTGCATCGCGCGCGGGCTGCCCACCGGGAAGATCGCCGAGCAGCTCCACCTCTCCCCGCACACCGTCCGCGACTACATCAAGGGCGTCTTCGAGAAGGTCGGCGTCTCCAGCCGGGGCGAGCTCGTGGGCAAGCTCTTCACCGAGTACTACGCGCCCTTCGCCGAAAAGGGCATCGTCCGCGTCCACGGCGAATGAGCCCCGTGCGCCGGGGAGTCGCTCCTCGTTTCCCCTCGGTTTCCCAGAAAGGGCTGTGTCCTGGGTCACGTTCCAGTTGAATGAGGCTGGTTGAACGAGGCCCGGGGGGTGCCCGCATGAGTGGCTCTGCGAGTGACACGGCCGACACGGCGAGGGTTCCCGGTGTGCCGGGGGCCGACCTCCTCGCCGCCCTGCTGGACGGGATGGACGCGGCGCTGTGCGCGCTCGACGCGTCCGGCACCGTCACCCACTGGAACCGCGAGGCCGAACGGATCCTCGGCTGGACCGCCCGCGAGGCCGTCGGCCGGCGCGGCTTCGACGGCTGGGCGGCGCGCAGCGCCGACGCCGAGGAGACGCTGGCCCGGCTGCTGCGCGCGATGAGCGCGCCGGGCCGCCAGGTGCACGAGTTCGCGCTGCTCCGCAAGGACGGCGGCCGGGTCCTGGTGCGCACCCAGACGGCCGGCGTGCGCGGCGCCGACGGGCGGCCGGCCGGCGTCTACTGCGCGTTCAGCGAGGTCCACACCCAGATCGACCTGGAACGCTCCCTCGCCCTGAGCGAGGCCCTGTTCACGGACGCCGCCTGGGGCGTCGTCCTCGTCGACGTCGACCTGCGCCCCGCCGTCGTCAACGGCCACGCGGCCCGCGCCCTCGGCACCGCCCGCGGCTCGCTCCTGGGCCGCCCGCTCGGCGAACTCATCACCCAGGGCGTCGAGGAACTGGAGAGCGCCCTCCAGCACGTCCTCGCCGCCGGCTCACCGCCCGAACCGGCCGACGTCTGGGTGACCCTGCGCGGCGCCCGCGGCGAACGCCGCCGCTGCTGGCGCTGCGGCTTCGTCCGGCTCGCGTCCCCGCTCGCCGAGGCGCCCGAGCCCGTGCCGCTGGGCGTCGGCTGGCTGTTCCAGGACGTCACCGAGGCCCGGCTGGCCGAACAGGACGCCGACCGGCTGCGGTTCCGCTGGAGCCAGCTGCACCGGGCGAGCGCCGCCGCGGCCGAGTGCGAGGACCCGGTGCGGGCCGCCGCCGTCCTCCTGGACTTCGCCCTGGCCGGCTTCGCCGACCACGTCCTCGTCGACCGCGCCACCCCCGAGGGCCGCCTGGTCCGCACCCTCGCGAGCCCGGCCGGCGCCCCCGGCCCGGTCGCCCCCGTCGCCAGCGGCGGCATCCCGCTGCGCTACCCCACGACCCACCCCGCCCTCCAGGCCCTCGGCCGCCAGGGCCCCACCCGCGCCAGTGCCACGCCAGGCAGCCCCCGCTGGTCCACCGACCGCCTCTGGCCCCCCGACACGGCCCACGCCCTCTGCCTCCCCCTCCGCGCCCGCGCCCGCACCCTCGGCATCGCCACCTTCCTCCGCACCCCGTCCCGCCCGGCCTTCGAACGCGAGGACGCGGTGTACGCGGAGACGGTGGCGGCACGGGTGGCGGGGGCGCTGGACGTGGGGGAGGCGCTGGGCGTGGCGGAAGGCTGATCCGCCGCGAGCGGTGTCGGTCGCCTGTGCGATCATGCGGCGGAATCCGCGACGACGACGATCGCGACGACACCGCTCCTGGGGGGACCGGGAAATGCACCAACCTCCGGTTACGGCACCGAGAACCGCGCCGTACACCGCTCTGCTCGCCACACTCACGCTCGTGCTGTCCCTGCTGCTCCCGATCCTGCCGTTCGGGCCGGCGGGCGTGGCGCGGGCGGCGGACGCCCCGGACTTCACGGACTGCGTCACCGTGCCCGTGAACGACTACGGCTCCGCGCCGACGGACGCGACGTCCGCGGGGAACTGCAAGGCGTTCACCGCGCCCACCACGGGCCCGTACGACGTGTTCGGCGTCGCGCAGGAGTCGAGCTCGCGGACCCGCCTCGCCGTGTACGACGCGACGGGCGCGGCCGTGTGCGACGGCGAGGGCGAATGCCGGCTGACGGCCGACAGCGTCTACCGCGTGATCACCGCCGACCCGACCCTGATCCTCGACCGGTCCTCGCAGCAGGGCTGTGTCCCGGCGGCACCCGGCGCCCTCACGGGCGCGATCGAGGCGGCCGGCGCCGTCGACTGCCTGACGCTCTCGCTCCCCGAGGGGGCGCACATGGAGGCCCTCACGCCACGTGGGTCCACGGCCTCGGTGGAGGTCGTCGACGGAACGGGCACGAGGATCTGCGTGGCGGGCGCTCTGGCCGCCCGTACCTGCGAGCTGACCGGTCCCGCCCCGCATCGGGCGCTGGTCTCCACCGGCTCCACCTACGCCCCGGTCGGCGCGTACCGGCTGGCCCTCTACCGCACGGACGTGCCCAACGACTGCCCGGTGGTCCCGGCCGGTGACTTCACGACGTCGAGCCCCAGGGCTTCGGTCCCGGCCGGGGCGGACGTCTTCGCGTACTGCTTCACGATTCCCGCCGACGACCGCCCGCGGCTCGAGTTCGTGCAGACCGAGGCGCTCGACGGCGAGTGGGTCCAGTCGGGCCCGAACCAGGGCTACCCCAGCCGGTACTCCTGGGCCGAGCACTCGGTCCTGGACGCGGGGGGTGTGCGGGTCTGCGGCTCGTCCTGCGCGCTCGCACCGGGCCAGGCCTACACCGTGCTCGTCCGCACCGAGCCGCGGGACGGGTTCTCGGTCGTGCGCCGCGACCTGACCGGTACGGCCCCGGGCTGCACGGCGCAGCCCGCGACCGCGGTGGGGGGTCCCGCGAAGGGCGGGCCCCTGGGCATCTCGGGCACGGTCAGCTGCCACCTGGTGACCACCGGGGACGCCGGCGACGTGCTGTTCCTCAACCTCCGGGGCGACAGCACGGCGTCGGCCGCCGCGATCGACGAGGCCGGCCGTGCGACCGCGTGCGCGGCGGGCTGCAACGTCACCGGTTCCACGCGCTACGCGGTCGTCGTCACCGCCCCGGTCTACCGACCGCAACCGCAGGCCCCCTACCGGCTCGACGCGATGCGTGTCGCCACCGCGGCGGGCCCGGCTCCCGAGTGCGCGAAGGTGCTGAGCCTCCGTGACGGCTACGGGCCGGTCACCGGGACCCTGGACGAGGAGCACACGGCCGTCTGCGCCGCGCTGGCCACCGCGTCCGACGACGACCTGTGGGTCTGGGTCCGGGACCCGGCGGGGACGGCGACCACCGCTGTTCCCTCGCTGTGGGACGCCGGTCTGCGCAACACGTGCCGCACCGATCCGCGAGGCGGCTACCGCTGCGTCCTCGGAGAGCGGTCCGCGACGCCGGTGCCGGCCCCGACCGTCCTGGTGCTCGGGCTGCCCGAGCAGGCGTCCCAGGCCTCCTACCGGGCCGAGGTCGACTGCAACACGGAGACCAGGACCCTCTGCGGCGGGGTGCCGGTGTCCGTCTCGTCCGTCTCCCCGTCGTCCGCCCCGCGCGGCTCGGTCGCGACGCTCACCGTGCACGGCACCTCGCTGAGCATGAAGGACACGGTCAAGCTCACCAAGGACGGGGCGACGCTGTCGACCACGCGGGTCGCGGTCTCGCCCGACGCCCGGACCCTAACGGTGACGGTGGCGCTGGGCGCCGCCACCACCCTCGGTGACTGGAAGGTGCGCTACTACGCGCTGGGTCAGGAGTACCCGGCCGGTACGTTCACCGTCACGCCGGCGGCCTCCGGCCTCGGCACCCTGCGGCCGATGGCCCCGGCCCGGCTGATGAACACGATGGCCGGTCTGGGTGCGCCGAAGGCGAAGGTCGGTCCGGGGCAGACGGTCACTCTCCAGGTGACGGGTACGGCCGGCATTCCGGCGGCGGGGGTGTCGGCGGTCGTGATGAACGTGACGGCGGTGGCGCCGACGGCGGCCGGATTCGTGTCGGTCTTCCCGGCGGGGACGGCCCGTCCGGCGACGTCGAATCTCAACTTCACCGCGGGGCGGACGATCCCGAACCTGGTCGTGGTGCCGGTGTCGGCGGACGGGAAGGTGAGCTTCTACAACCACAGCGGCTCGGTGGACCTGCTCGCGGACGTGTCCGGCTACTACGTGACGGACGGCTCCGGAGCGACGTACCGGCCCCTGGGGCCGGTGCGGGTGATGAACACGATGTCCGGTCTGGGTGCGCCGAAGGCGAAGGTCGGTCCGGGGCAGACGGTCACTCTCCAGGTGACGGGTACGGCCGGCATTCCGGCGGCGGGGGTGTCGG